>NZ_LGAK01000099.1 GCF_001292705.1 Marinagarivorans algicola | reverse complement strand
CCTTATGCAAAATTTTGAGTGAGTGTCCCTGCAAGTTCTGCAAGTGTTTTGATTGCTTAATTACTACAAGCTCCTGAAGGCGCAATTGAAACGTTACCACTCCTTTTCTCAACATGATAACTCTCTGGGACTCGAGTACCACTTTTAATTGAAGGCAAATTAATTTGAATAAAAAAATAATCTACGCACTCAGATATTAATATTGAATAATAAGATTCACCATAATGCATACGTCCGCTCGACTTGAAATAATTAAATGCAGATGACATGGCAGATAAATAATCTCCAGTAATCACCTTCACTCCTTTGGCATCATCTAAATATTTAACATCACTATATTTAAACGAGCTGGCTTCATCTGCAAACGAAAATAATACTCTTGAAAGCATAAATAACATCATAAATACTAATATCAAAGTCTTATACACTTTGTTACAGCCTTCCCAAATCAGTAACGCCATCCCCTGCCCCTTCTCTATTGGGATCAAATACCTTAAAGACTCTCGGCCTCACACCTAGGTAAATTCTAACACCATATTGTCTAGCTAAAGGCTTATCACCGGCGCGGCCCATCTCAACCATTTCCATCTTACCCGTACTCATATCAAGTTGGCTACCATATAGCATTTCATCACTAAAATTCACATCGCCAACATCAGGGTGTGTATGGAAAAAAGCAACTGATTCTGCACCATCAGGGATGACAGCATCTTGCGGATAAACTCCCCTTCCAACCCCCTCAGGAGCCAGACTATAACCGTACTTTCCTTTATGCTTATAAATTGCCCCACCAATCTCATTATCTTTGGTCATTTTTAAAGCCTTCCTTAATGCCTTTCTAGCAGCGCGTATCTCTCCCTTTTGTGCAAGCCCCTTACTCTCAGCATTCAACAAGTGCGCCAAAGCAGCCGTCTTCGCGCCGTTCTCAAACTTGCCGCCCGTAGCGGCCGATGTAGTACCTCCTACAATAGCCGCTATTGCCGTCCGTCCAAAAATAGCTGAGGTTTCCGTATTGGAATAGTCAAATCCAGCCCCGCCCATCACACCTTTAGTAAAACCAGCTGAAGCAAAACCATGACCAAATTTCCCACCTTGTAGTACAGCAGAAATACCGCCAGCAGCAGCATGCAATGATACTTGTGCCACAATTTGCCCCTTCGTTAATAAATTACCGCCGAACTTAGTAAAGAACGCCCTAGACTTAGTTAATGTGGCGTTTGCAGCACCGGCTCCATTAAAGTACTCCCCAATAGCCCCAAAAGCAGCCCCAGAAATAAAACCAATTACGGCTGCCTGTAAAACATTACCGCCGTTTGCTGCAGCACCTGCAGCACCTGCAGAGGCGCCGACTATAGCAGCCTTCATAATCCCTGCACCGCAAAGTTGGCAAAAGAAGGCTACGGCTGCACCAACAATAACCCCTACAAATGGCCTAACCTTATTCCATACTTTTTTGAGACTAAGATACCCTGTAGGATCCGTTCCATTCAGCGGGTTATTCTTAAGATACGAATACCGATTATACCCTCCAACACTCCCAGCCCCATCAATATACGGGTCTGCCTGT
>NZ_LGAK01000098.1 GCF_001292705.1 Marinagarivorans algicola | reverse complement strand
GCTCAGGCTCAGCACGTGCCAGCACCATTACCGCATCCCCAATCAACTCTGCCTCATCATCGCTAATCATTGGGCTAGATGAGCCTGTTGGGTTGACCTTATCCATCATCGCCGCAATAGGGTTAATACCGCGCGCACCATCACAGCGCGACCCTACCCGCACCCACTTACCCCATTGCACAATACGCAACTCGATTAACTTAGCATCTTCAGCATTTTTAATGATCTCTAACATCTACTTGCCCCCGTGTAATGAATTAGTTAACTCATAGCGCCATTTTAACCAATTAACAAAAATAATTCGCTAAAAAAACCAGTGTTAGATGAAATAAATTCACATTTTTAAAATGCCGTAAATGCCGCTTTACATGCCGTTGTTTAAAATTCTGTAAGTTATTGATAAATAAGGAAATGCCGTCGATGCCGTCAATGCCGTGGGTATATACACACTCCCGTATAAAAAAATTTAAATATTTAAAAACAAAAAAAACGCGCTACGTAAAAACGTGCGCGCGCAAGGGTAAAAAAACGACGGCATCGACGGCATCGACGGCATTTACATAAAAATCAACAACTTACAAAACCCCATTCGACGGCATGTAAAACGGCAATTCAGACATTCGACGGCATTTATCACTAACAAGCCTCATCATATTGGTTGACCAGACCTTTATTAAGAAATCCATCCCACTCACCCACACAGCCCCCTAGCCATTCTTGTCGCGTCTTATTTTCTGGGCAACAACCTACCATAAAAAATGCACTCTTACCCTTATAGCTTTTGAAATTATAATGAACATCTTTTTGCCTGGTCTCTTTACTGCGAATAAATTGTGTGAATTTATTCATACCCATGCAGTGCTCATTACGATCCTTGCAGTAATACTCAAACGCCTTATACAAATCTCTAACACGCACCGCCGAATAAGGGCACTCCAACTCACCGCCCTTCCACTCATTATAAAAAACCTGCCAGGCAGGTAAACCAAATTCAATTAAACGCCGCTTAGCCTCCGTCATCGGCGGCTCGGTATACTCAGTAAAATCAGTAAGGTCCACACTCAACAAAAAATTATAAAATGCCTCAGCACCGCCATTCATCAACTCCCTGTCAACTTCCGTCTTCAACTCATCAATCAGCTTCGACTCAGGCCACACAACTAAAAAACGTCGGTCGCTAGGCTCTACCGGCAAAGGCAACACCTCATTACTCACAAACACCATATTCATATGGTTGGACTCCTTCCAACCGCTCATAAATTTCTTATTCACATAGAAGGTTTTACCTGTAACCATGTGCTTGATGGTTCCGGTATGACTATATTTTTGCCCGCGACTCAACACCTCCTCAAACACACCAAACAAACATTCACTCATCCAGTCGTTATACTGGCTCTCCAACTGTGTCTGGCCAAATATATTTGCATAATCACCATAAATACAGCTCATAACCCCATCAAAAAAATAACTCTTACCACTACCATGAACATCACTATGCATCAACACGGCCGACTGCATCTTTGCGCCCACATTTTGCAGCGGGAAAGCCAGCCAGCGGGTCAGCCAATTTAAAACTTCCTCGTCCCCATTACAAAGCACAACTAATAGACGCGCAATAGCCTGGCATTTTGAGTATTCACCATTAGCCTTTAACGGCAACCCAGTAAAA
>NZ_LGAK01000097.1 GCF_001292705.1 Marinagarivorans algicola | reverse complement strand
TTTCACTGGGTTGCCTTTGGTGCCTAAGCGCGATGATAGTGCTTGCTCAAATATTTTGAATTTATTATATGCATTATGCAATAACGATGACGTAGTGTATCACTGGATACTACGATGGCTGGCTTATCCGCTGCAGAATGTTGGTGCTAAGATGCAGTCTGCCGTATTAATGCATAGTGATGTGCATGGCAGCGGTAAGAGTTATTTCTTTGATGGGGTCATGCGTTTGATTTACGGTAATTACTGCCGTGTATTAGGGCAAACGCAATTAGAGAGCCAGTATAATGATTGGCAGAGTGAAATTTTATTTGGAGTATTTGAAGAGGTTTTGAGTCGAGGCCAAAAATATAGCCATACGGGCACTATAAAGCAGATGGTGACTGGCAAGAACTTTAGAGTTGAGAAAAAATTCATGAGTGGTTGGGAAGAGGCAAACCATATGAATGCCGTTTTTTTAAGCAATGAAGTTCAACCCTTGCCTGTTGAGCCTAGCGATCGACGTTTTTTGGTTGTATGGCCAGAGGAGAAGTTAATAGATTCCTTGAAATTGGGTGTCGATGAAGAGCTAAATAATGGTGGGGCGGAGGCATTTTTAGCATTACTGTTAGCTGTGCCCTTAGATGGCTTTACAATTTATAGTGAGCCTCCCACTACCGAGGCAAAACAAAGGTTGATGGACTTTGGTAAGCCTGCCTGGCAAATATTTTATGAGGAGTGGAGCTCTAATCAACTTGAATATCCTTATTCACCTGTTAGAGTGCGTGATTTATTTAAAGCCTTCGAGCGATACTGCAAAGATCGTAATGAGCATTGTATGGGGCAAAATAAATTTACAGGATTTATTCGCAGCAAAGAGAGACGTCAGTCTGATGTGCGCTACGAATTTTCGGGTAATGAGGCTAAGGCAGCTTTTTTTATAGTAGGAATTTGCCCAGAGGGTAAAAGTAAGAAGCAGTGGCTTGGTGCATGGGTTAATAAGTGGGAAGAATTACTGATGAGAAATGGACCCAGCATGGGGGCTGAAGCGGCATAAGCCTATAAAAGCCGGATAATTTGTAAAAAAGCCGGACTAAAGCCGGATTGTTGAATTCTGTAACTTACTGTTTTTAAACGAAAAGCCGGAAAGCCGGACACGCCGGATACTATTTCTCTCGCACGCGCGCGTTTTTTTACGTAGCGCGTTTTTTTATGTCTTATGGTTTGTAAAAAAAATTCTCATACGAGTAATATTATGCACGGCTTGTCCGGCTTTCCGGCTTTTACATAAAAATCAATAACTTACAGAATCTCGTTGTCCGGCTTTAGTCCGGCTTTTTAGGTTGTAATCCGGCATTTTAAAAATGTGAATTTATTTCATCTAACACTGGTTTTTTTAGCGAATTATTTTTGTTAATTGGTTAAAATGGCGCTATGAGTTAACTAATTCATTACACGGGGCCAAGTAGATGTTAGAGATTATTAAAAATGCTGAAGATGCTAAGTTAATCGAGTTGCGTATTGTGCAATGGGGTAAGTGGGTGCGGGTAGGGTCGCGCTGTGATGGTGCGCGCGGTATTAACCCTATTGCGGCGATGATGGATAAGGTCAACCCAACAGGCTCATCTAGCCCAATGATTAGCGATGATGAGGCAGAGTTGATTGGGGATGCGGTAATGGTGCTGGCACGTGCTGAGCCTCAG
>NZ_LGAK01000096.1 GCF_001292705.1 Marinagarivorans algicola | reverse complement strand
CTCAAGCGATGCCAGCGTTTTTGGGCTGACTGCATGAGTTTAAATGCCATAGCTAATGTTGTGGCGCGGCTTCCACAATTTTTTGTTTTGTTCGTTCGTAAGCGCACCGAGGCAAATACTGACTCTATAGGGTTGGTCGTCCTGATGTGCCCCCAATGCTCCGCAGGAAAATCATAAAACGCCAGCATTTCTTCGCGGCTCTTATTGAGACACTCCATCGCTTTAGGGTATTTTGCCTCGAACCTTTCCAGGCAAGCATCGAAGGCCGTATTAGCTTGCGCTTTAGTCTCGGCCATCCATATATCTTGTAGGGCTTCTTTGACTTTCGGCTGCATCGATTTGGGTAGTTTATTCAGCACGTTAGCCGTCTTGTGTACCCAGCAGCGTTGCTGCTTCGTGCCTGGCCAGTACTTTGTTAACGCTTTCCAAAAACCTAATGCTCCGTCGCCCACCCCTAATTCTGGTGCGATCGATAAGCCTTGTTGGCCAAGTTGCTGTAGCAGCTCGGTCCAGCTTGCTTCAGATTCTCTGTAACCATCGGTGAGACCTATAATCTCTTTACGGCCGCTACTATCGGAACCCATAATGACCAACAGGCACAATTTGTCGTCTTGGCGGACATTGCAGTAAACACCGTCAGCCCAGATGTAAATGTAGCGCTTGTTCGACAAATCTCTTTTTCGCCATTTGTGATAATCATCTTCCCAGGTGCTTTTTAAACGGCTGATGGTATTGGCCGACAATCCACTTGCCTCGGCACCGAGCAAGCTTTGTAGAGCCTCCTGGAAATCGCCTGTCGACACACCCTTGAGGTAAAGCCACGGCAGCAATTCCTCGATGGACTGAGCGCGTTTCAAGTAAGGTGGCACCAACTTGCTATTAAACTTTATGCCACTACCGCTACGATCACGCACCTTGGGAACTTTCACTTCAATATCCCCCAGGCCAGTCTGCACGCTGCGCTCTGGGAGGTATCCATTGCGGACCACCGCTTGGCGGCCGTTTTCTGTTTGCCGATAGCTGTAGGTGTCCAATAATTCCTGCAGCTCAGCTTCGACGGCTTGCGCTAAGAGTCTTTGGGCTCCCGTTTTTAATATCTCTGCCAGTGCATCTTTTACTGGCTCATGTAATTGAATGACTTTATCATCGGTCATGTGGCGTACTCTTCGTTGGTTACTGATCTGCCAGGATCTTTCCAACAAGATACGTCACCTCGTTAATTCGTCATACACCAGAAATCACCATACCTCAGGTAAAATGCGTAATCGGATTATTTCCACGATTTAAAGTACCCATATTTATGGACTCAGTCACATGCGTGAATGTTCCGTCTCCATTCGGCCTAACAATTAGCTCATAACGACCATAGCGATTAGAAAATGTTCTTTGAAACCAGCTTTCTCTTCTTGAAACTTGACTTGTAAATTTCAAATTATTTTCATTACCTGGCCCATTTCTATGAAAAGCAGTTTCACCTTCAGAGACTTTCTTGAGCCCAAATTCACCTGCATTTTGAATTTCGTCGGTAGTCAGGTCATTTCTTCCGTATAAACCTTGCTCTTTAAAAAACGCATCATTTTCGGCATTTCGGGAAAAGTGTTTATCAGCGGCGCTTTGCCCGCTCCCTCGACACATTTGCCCAGAGCATCCCTTTTGTGCAGCTTCAGCACCAGCACTTGCCAACTGATTCACTAAAAAAGCCAAAGATGCCGTTTGAGCGCCATTTGCAAACTTCCCTCCCGTTACCTTACTCACCGTTCCCCC
>NZ_LGAK01000095.1 GCF_001292705.1 Marinagarivorans algicola | reverse complement strand
TTGTATTACTTTGCCCAAATCCCCCGAAGCCTCTGATACTGAAAAACAGATAGTTTCCGAGAATATGCGTGCTAGTGCTCAGCAACATTTGCCAGACTATATGATGCCTAGTGCGATAGTTTGCTTAGAAGAAATACCATTGACTTTCAACGGAAAGCTTGATCGAAAAGCACTTATCGAGCTTGAGGGCGGTGAAATACAACAAGCGGAATATGTTGCTCCAAGGAATGAAACAGAGGAAATACTATGTAATCTCTGGGAAGATTTATTGCAAGTTGACCAGGTTGGTATTCACGACAGCTTTTTTTCTCTTGGTGGAGATTCTCTCCTTAGTTTAAGGATGATTAATATCGCCCAAAGGCGAGGTGTAACTATTTCTCCAAAACAGTTGATGGAGTGCCAAACGGTTTTTGAATTAAGAGAATCTATGGAGGGTAGCGCTGTTGAGGAATATTAGCTGTATTGAGAATCGCTTTAAGCTTTCGTCAAACGACGAAAGCTTTTGGGGTTGACCCACTAATAGTGTTGTGTTATATGGCTGAATTTTGCGGTTGGCTGGTTTTATGCCTCGCTAGTACTATCTCTATGACGTGGCTTACACTCATTCGTTATTTTTAAAAATAGGATCGATGCACCTATGTTTGAAACGCCTTTCATGAACGCTGTAATTTTCTCAGTTCCAGGAACCCCGCTGTCGATAAATTGGTATGGCTTATCCTATTTTGTGGCAGCGATCTTTGGGCTTTGGTACACCAACCGCCAAAGTGTTAAAGCCCCCGAGTGGGGTTTTACCCGTAAGATGAATGAAGATTTATGTTTCTATTGTTTTGTTGGACTCATTCTCGGTGCACGCTTGGGCTATGTCCTATTTTATGGGCTTGACCAATTGTTACCGACAATCGAAACGACCAACGCAGTGGGGCAAATCGTTTCGTCAACTGGCTTTGACTTCTTTTATATCTTTAAAATTTATGAAGGGGGCTTATCCTTTCATGGAGGCTTTATAGGCGTTTGTATGGCCTATGTCGTTTTTGCGAAAAGATATAAAATTAACGCGTTTACTGTTGCAGACTGGGTGGTGCCTGTAGTGCCTGCGGGGATTATATGCGTTCGAGGAGGCAATACTATCAATAGTGAATTATGGGGCCGCGTCACCGATTCACCATTAGGTGTTTATTTTATGGAGCTTCCTGAAAACGCGGCGGGAGCATTGGTTAAGAGGCATCCATCAACCATTTATGAAATGTTGTTAGAAGGGGTTGTAATGTTTTTTGTTATTCAATGGTTTATTTCAAAACCTCGTCCTCGTATGGCTGCTTCGGGCTTGTTTGTCGCAGGATACGGTATCTTCCGTACGTTTGTGGAGTTCTTTCGCCAGCCGGATGCCCAGTTAGGAGTAAATGGTTTTCTTTATGGTACAGATTGGATTACTCGTGGTATGACTTTATCTGCGCCAATGATTATTGCAGGCCTGGCTATGCTTATACTTGCATATCGTATAAATGTGTTTGATGGTCACAAGGGGCAAACTAAGCAATGTCATTAGCTTAAGCCTATCGCCTCGCTCGCCATGTATGATGTTTAGCGTGCCGACTAGACGCTTGCGGGGGTATTGCCTTCCGTCACCACGTATGGGCTCGGCATACAGTGGTTTCGAAGCATTGAAGAGGCTAGAATAAAATCGATCAATGGCGACACCACTGCAACCGTGAGCGACCAAATAGTTCATTAAACTATTTAACATCGGTTGCCTTTGCTGAGAAGGAAGGCGAATTGTGAAATTTTTACTGAAAGGTTGGTGCTAACCCCGGGGAAAGGTTAATATATTCGAGGAATAATGAATAGATT
>NZ_LGAK01000094.1 GCF_001292705.1 Marinagarivorans algicola | reverse complement strand
CCAAATAAAAAAAGGAAATAACATGGCAGCTAAGTCAAACTTAGTAAACCTTGATGCAATGATCAAAAGAGCAGATTTTGCTCATAAGCAAGATGAAAATTCGTCTTTTGAAACATTCAATAGTATTCCTGCTCGTGAATTAGCTTCAGGTAGCCCAATAGTGGCCTTACTAAGAAAGCCGGATTTTCAAAGGGAAACAAATCATTGGACACCAGACCAAGTCGTATCTTTGCTTGATTGCTATATCAATGGAGACTTAATTCCTTCAGTAATCCTATGGATGTCACCTTCATTTTTATTTGTTATTGATGGGGGGCACCGATTAAGTGTTATCCGTGCCTGGATGGAAGATGATTATGGTGATGGGCAAATATCTCATAAACTATTTGGACATGACATATCTTCAGAGCAAAGAAAGGCAGCAGAAAAAACAAGAAAAATGGTTAAAGAAAAAATTGGTGCTTGGAGTTATTATCAAAGCCTTTTAAAAGATAATGATAATGATAATGATAATGATAATGATGATATAACTCCAGAACAAAGAAAAAAATTAAGTACATTAACTGCTCGTGGGTTGCCAGTACAGTGGGTAAAAGGAGATGCAGATAAAGCAGAGACATCATTCTTTAATATCAATATGAAAGGAACTCCGTTAGATTCTCTTGAAGAATTGCTATTAAGGAATAGGAAAAGACCTGTACCAATTGCTGCAAGAGCAATAATTCGAGCTGGTAAAGGTCATCGTTATTGGTCTTTATTTGCAAAAGAAAAAACAGAAATTATTGAAGATAAGTCTCTGAAATTACATCGCTTATTATTTGACCCTGAGATCAAAAAGCCTATCAAAACTTTAGATCTACCGCTAAGCGGCTCCAAGGGTATAAGAACAGCCATTCAAATACTGATTGATTTTATCTTAATTGCAAATGCTAGCCAGCAAAACGGAGTAATGGAGTTAGATAAATATCCTGAAGACCTTTCTGGTGAAGGCACTCTGAATGTATTGAAGAAAACTATCACTTTAGCATCAAGAATCACGGGGAATGATCGCGGTAGTCTTGGGCTTCATCCCGCTATATATTTCTATGGCCCAACAGGTCGCCATTCAAGTGCAATGTTTTTGGGTGTCGTAACTCTTTTTAGTGAAAAGCTAATACAAAAAAATAAATCATTTTTCACTAGATTTACAAATGTAAGATCAGAATTAGAAAATATACTAATTAGTAATAAAGAGCTTGTCGCTACTATTTTACAAAAACATATTAGTCATAAAAGGGCTAATATATTCAAAAATTTGCTAGAGAAAATTGTTGATAAATTAAACGATGGGAAAGAAATTACACAAAATGACTTGATTGTATTTTCTCAGCTAGATGGTAAATTGATTTCTGGTGATGTACAAAGTGGTAGTTCTAAAATATCAGATGAACAAAAAAGCAAATTATTTATCAGTATTGCTCTAAATAATGCTCTTACCTGTCCGATATGTAATGGTTATTTAGATGTCGAAAAATCAGTATCTTATGATCACATACAAAGAGTTAGAGAAGGTGGTGTAGGAAGTGCGGACAACGTACAGGTTACACATCCCTATTGTAATCAATCAATAAAACAGTAAATATTTATTGTTTTACAATCACTTATAAAATTACTTAGACAGGCATGCCAAAAAGAAAATGACACTAAGTTTTATCGACTCTCGTATCACCACGCCAACACAATCGCTAACAAGGTGTTAATGCAATAAAAAGCATCAAGAACCCAACCTTATAACGTAGGGTTATGTAGTTGAGCAGGAGTGATGGTGGGTAATGCGGGAAGGGCTTATTGCGGGTGGTTATTTAGGCGGCGCGCTTGGGCCTTTACC
>NZ_LGAK01000093.1 GCF_001292705.1 Marinagarivorans algicola | reverse complement strand
TTTGTAACCCACAAGCGCTCGAGGCCAAATAGTGTCCAATGAGTAATCATTGCTGAGAAAATGGATTGAGCTCACAATAAGTAGAGATTATAGGTAGAGTCACCAGCTGTAATCCGTGTAAGGCGTACAAGTATTACGGCTTTGAACCCCATAACTTTTGGCTTCGGGGTTTAACGTTGGGAATTTATTGTTATTGACTCACCTCAGTATGCAAAATTGCTCCAATGATAGGCCGGGGCGGGCGTGACAAAAATTAAATGACGTCAACCTTTACCGGTTGGCCTATCGTCATATTATAATAATGACTAATTTAGTTATTATGTTTTTTCTATTATGTTTTTTAAGTGAGAAGTTATGTTGTATGGTAAGTGCTTTTTGATGACATTAATTGTGTTTTTTTGGGCTATGATGGGGCAGAGGCTGCTGCCTGCGTATCGGCTAAAGTGCCAGCTAAAGTTGAGTCTTCTGTGTCTGTTTTACACGAGAGGTATGTCTCGAGCAGTGATAGTCACGCTCAGGTGCATGTTGCAAGCGTGGAAAAGGTTATGGAGTTGGGTACTGCCGAAGAGGTTAAAATAAATATGGTGGTGGTCGATCTCGGGCCATCAACAGATCTCTCACCGACTAAAAAAGTGTATTTTACGTTGTACAATAAAGGCGAGATGTTTAGTACCGATGCTGCGTTTGATATTGGTAACTATATGGCTGTAATTTCAGCCGTAAAAAAAGATGATTATCGTTTTGCGCTAGAGGTGACAAATGTTCGTAAAGATGGCTTGGGTATCATAAAAGAGCAATATATTATTGATGCCAATACGGCAATTAAAGCGATTCAAAATGTGCGTTGTGAACAGTTTGATTGCGAGAAGTCGGCAAATTTTAAGGGTAGTATCATCCTTCAAAAAAACCAGTCAAATAAGTTATAGTGCAACACTATTTTTTGCACTGCGCGGGTATAGTTACACTGTATCAGATTGTTAAAAAGTATTAGTGTTTACTTTGTAGGGTAAAATCAATAGAATCTCTATTTGTGGGCGGCGATATTTTAGTGTTCGCTACGGTGTTGGCGGATAATTTGGCCAGTAGGCACAAAAGAGTAATTAAAATCGATGTAAGTACTTATTATGTCTTTTCATTTTTAAAAATATAGCTATGTATTATCGCTGTTTATTGTGGTATAGCTTGAATGGAGTCGGTTAGTGTGTATATTCAAAAAATATTAATTTCATTGTTATTGGCCTTTTTTGTGTCAAATGTTAATGCTGCAACAAAGTTGGCGATTGGCGATGTTCCACCTAATTATCTTGGTAAAGATAGCGAGGGTGTAGAAATACATTTATCTGAAAATAAAGGTAAAATAGTAATCATTTCTTTTTGGGCATCATGGTGCCCGCCTTGCTTAAAAGAGTTACCTATTTTAGAAAATATTCAAAATAAATTAGGTGAGGATCAGGTGAAGGTGGTTGCTGTAAATTATAGGGATAACAATAAGCAGTACAGGGCGATAACAAAACAGTTAGAGGCTTTTAAGTTAACGCTAACCCGAGATAAGCGAGGAAGCTTAAGTCGAAAATTTGGTGTTAAGAATATACCTCATTTGTTTATAGTGGGTAAAAGTGGAAAAATCATTTATCAGAGTATTGGTTATGGCGATGATTCTACGGCAAAAATTGTAGATGCTCTGAATAAAGAGCTTTCAGCTGTTTAGAGTAATATCCTAATAAAGATAAGACCGAGTGCTAGAGTGGTAAACTGTTTTTACCGATAATAGGTATTCACTATCGATTAGCCCTGCAATCAAAGCAAGAACAAACGAGCTATATTCTACCCAGCGAGGTAACTTAGATATCACGACAATCCTAGAGGTGCTAGCGATGTGTAGGGTGAGGAGAGTGTCTATTTTGAACGCATCAAAATGGTTATCTTGATGGTAACTATCATAATGGCTTATTACAACAC
>NZ_LGAK01000092.1 GCF_001292705.1 Marinagarivorans algicola | reverse complement strand
CATGGCAGCTGTACCTGCAAAAACGCTTGCTAATGAATCTGGCAGTGAGCTGTCAGGATTTAATGGCATTGATATTTTAGTCGGTGCAGCAGGAGATGATGAACTTAATGGTGTTGGTGGGGATGATGAGCTATACGGTTATGGCGGCTCCGACGAGTTACTCGGCGGCGATGGTGATGACTTCCTCGATGGCGGCGCGGGCGATGACACCTTAAAGGGTGAAAGCGGTAATGACGTCTACTGGTTGGATTATGGCAGTGGCCATGATCGTATTGAGCATAGTGACTCAGCTGGGGCAAGTGCATACACCGATACATTGCGTTTTGGCCCGGGTATTACCATTGACGATATCACCTTAGTAAAACAAGGGGGCGACTTAATTGTTCGTCTAGGTGATGGAAGTAATTCAGTGACTTTCTGGCGCTGGTTTAATCACAGTTATTATTATCAAATCGATCACTTTGAATTTGATGATCTGCTTATAACTGAAACTGCCTTACTCGATGAAGTATTGGTATATTCAGAGGCAAATGCAGAGGGTAGTGTCCTAGAGGGCTATGGCGGCAATGATTATTTCCTTGGTGCTGAAGGGCCAGATGAACTTAATGGTAACAGCGGTAATGATGAGCTATACGGTTATGGCGGCTCCGACGAGTTGCTCGGCGGCGATGGTGATGACTTCCTCGATGGCGGCGCAGGCAATGACACCTTAAAGGGTGAAAGCGGTAATGACGTCTACTGGTTGGATTATGGCAGTGGCCATGATCGTATTGAGCATAGTGACTCAGGTGGGGCAAGTGCATACACCGATACATTGCGTTTTGGCCCGGGTATTACCATTGACGATATCACCTTAGTAAAACAAGGGGGCGACTTAATTGTTCGTCTAGGTGATGGAAGTAATTCAGTGACTTTCTGGCGCTGGTTTAATCACAGTTATTATTATCAAATCGATCACTTTGAATTTGATGATCAGTTTTTAACATCCAGTGATTTGATTTCACAACTCGGTGTCTTAACAGAACTGGTAGGTAACGCAGCCGTGGGAACAGATCAGCGTGACAGGTTAATTGCTGGATCTACTCGGGGTTATACATTATCGGCTGAAGATGGCGATGATGAACTTGTTAGTGGGTTGTATGACGACATATTGCTGGGTGGTGCAGGCAATGATGATTACTACTGGTCTGCCAACGAGGGTAATGATGTTATCTGGGATGATGGCGAGTTGGATGCAGCAGATACTAGCCACCAAGACCGATTAATCATTGAAGGTATTGATGTTGATGATTTGAGTTTTAATTATCATGGCCTTGATTTGGTGATTACCATTGGGTCAACGGGTAATACCTTGACCATCGAAGACTGGTACTTAAGCGACGATTACAAAGTTGAACAAATTATTGTCGATGGCATAGCCATTGACCTTGATTTAAACGTACCTGTGATCGAGCTGTTGCCTGATGATCTTGATTTAGGCTCGCTTACGGGTGGCTTAATTGCCGAAATACTTTCTGGATTACAAGGGAGCGATACTCTTGATGGAGGCGCTGGTGATGATGTACTTGCGGGTGGTGCGGGTGATGATACTTACATTTGGGGCGAGGGTTATGGGCACGATCAAATCGACAATTTTGATACCCAAGGCTTCGACAAACTTGAGTTTGATGCCTCCATTTCAGAAGCTGGATTGGTTTGGGACAACCGCGATTACGACCTCGTATTCACGTGGCTTGCCACAGGTGAAACGCTGACCATCGTTAATTGGTTTAAGGGGGAAGCCTACAACCTCTCTGAAATCTATGTGTCATCTGAAAGCTCAGAGCTGGATATTTCTTTGCTCGAGATGAGCATCACTACGCTAACGGATGATGCAGACATTGGTCAGCTAGACGGCTCATTATTAAATGAGATTTTCTTAGGCTTAGCGGGCGATGATGTGCTACAAGGCTTTGAAGGCGATGATGAGTTACATGGTGGTGATGGCAATGACACACTTGACGCAGGAGAGGGCAATGACTTGCTATGGGGCGATGCCGATAACGACGATCTCTATGGCGGCCCTGGTAATGATGCCTACCACTGGGGAGCAGAAGCTGGTAATGACACCATCTATGACCACAACACTGTTGACGCCCAGAACGCTAGCCACGTCGATACTTTAGTGCTCCTCGAAGGCACTTCACCCGATGACTTAGCTTGGGTAAGGGAGGGTGTTGACCTCGTTGCCACCCATGCTCTTGGAAATACTCTCGTAATTAACGATTGGTTTGTTGCGCCCGAGTACAGACTCACCAGCTTCACAGATAATGAAGGTATCGAATTAGATATTGCAGCGATTGAATTAATTGCGATTACCAGAAATGCTCCTGAAACTGGGGGCACAGTGTCTGGGACCAATGCCAATGATGTACTGCAAGGGTCTGCCGCCAACGATACGTTGAGCGGTGGTAACGGTGATGACGTTCTCGATGGTGGA
>NZ_LGAK01000091.1 GCF_001292705.1 Marinagarivorans algicola | reverse complement strand
ATTCCTGTCCCAGTAAAGCGTTTTGGCGTGGCGATACGATAGTCGATAAAACTTAGTGTCATTTTCTTTTTTGCATGCCTGTCTAAGTAGATTCCTGTCCCAGCAAAGCAGCGGCTATATATATTGCGATGCGATTTCTTTTAAGACTTCTAGCATTACTAATATTTCTGATGGGGAATAAGTAGTAGCATTACCCTCAAAACTATAACGCCACAAAACAAAATGGTCACGGTATTTTTCAAAAAATTCTTCTGATGTTATTCCACTTATACGCTTTTCAAATGCACTACTAATTTGTTTGCGGTTAGCATCATTTAAATGGCTAAATAGTTTGCCAAGGTCGTGTCCTCTGTTGCTAGCTTCACTAGTTACATTCTCATATCTGGTAACACCCTCACAGTACTCAAATGGTCGATTAAAAACAGTTTTCCCATCAAAACATTTTAGATAAAGTTCAATTGCAAAGGTGGCATTTACAATAAATGGAGATCCCCTATGTTGCATTTCATTAGCTTTATTTAAAATCTGAGCAGCAATATGAAAACCTTCTGCTTTATAATAGATATTGGGTTCGGATTTTCTTGAAATTCTCATTTATACAAACCCACTTAACTTACAATGTTAATAGTTTATTAGCTGAAAATCAGGTCACACTAATACTGGTTCTGACCAGCCTAATTTTAAAGACGTAAACACTACCCCTCCCAATATTTTTGGCATGCCTGTCTAAATAGATTCTTTTAAAAGACTTGTTAGAGCGAATTACATCGGACTTTTGAATTGAGAGTGTGCATGGCTATATCTAGGTTGTTCTTGTTTTGGAGCATATACTCTTGCTTCCTTATCAAGTACAACTTTACTAGCTAATATATCCCTAGCCTCCCCCATTGACCAAACTGTAGATAGATCATTTGTTAGGTTCCTATAAACTGCATTAAATCCCCGAGGCTTTTGTAAGTTATATAAAAACTCAGGGAGTTTAATTTTAAAGTTATAAGCGGGTGCTTTTGGTAAACCATTAACTGCTGCATATGTATTATAAACATGGACAAGTTTTGTAACAGGAACCCCTTGCCGAGTTTGCAACCCGTATTTCACTCGAAGGTTATTCGACGACTTATTAAAATCAGTGACGACCTTTAACACTGCTTTATTTGCAGATGCGATCTCAGCTTCATCAAACAAACGCCTAATTTCACGAAGCTGTTCTCTTGATTCAACAAACTCAGGATTATTTCTAATATTATATGCTGACTCAATAATCTTAGAAGGGTCGCCTGTTTCTTTAGCTAGCCAAGCTGAAAACATAGGTAAGGATGTTGATGTTGCACCAACCAAACCTGCACTATGTATGTTCACTAAGTCTTCAGAAGCTGTTGTTGAAAAGTGCTCCACAATATTTTTTGAATAGTTAAATCCATAGTTACAAGTTTGGCTCATGTAGAGTTGTTGGTAAGCTTGTCGTATAGGGTATAAAAAGGTGTCTGCCTTTAGGTATTTTGCAGATAATGAATAAAATATTGACCTATTAGCTAACCATACAAGTGAAGCTACGAACGCTTTAATTGCACCTGAAGCTTCTCCACTAGACTCACCTGAGCAATCGCCCCATTTTGCATCTGGAACTTTATAGCCTTTCCTGATTGGTTTCCCAAAGCGATCTAATAGTTGTACATTTCCACTAGTTCTTTGTCCTAACTCAACTGAATCACCAAGTTCCGAAAATATTGCTGCTGCAATATTGCCATATTTATTAAATTCACTAGGGTTATCGGATAAACTTTTTAAATTAAGATGGTATACGCTTGAACTAATGTCCCAAGTGCAAGTTATATGAGTTTGAAGCAACTCAATTAATTTTCTGAAGTCTTCATTTACAAACGAACCACCCTGAATTTTTGGCTGTAAAGAATCAGCCTTAACTTTAGCCTGACCTTCAATTTCAGATAAATTAAATTCGTCTTTATTTAAGAAATAAATATTTGGAAACGAAGATATTCTAGAATTTCTATGAGCAGGAATATAATCGTCAACCGCTACTATTCGATCATAAAATAGAATTGCTTGTAAATAATTCTCTAAAGCTACGATATCTGTATCTACAGAATCCCTAGATTTTGTTATTACATTTCCAGAAATACGCTGGACAGATGTCAAAGTTGAATTATCTACTAATGCATATGTCAATTTATACTCCTAACCCTTGTTCGCTCTAACATCAAGTGCAGCGGCAGTTGAGTGCTCTCAAGGACAGGCACACCAAAAACACTTCCGTTATAAAAATATCAGGCTAATAACCAGAATGACTTAAAACGAGTGCCTGTCTCAGTAAAACGCTCCAGAAAACCTATTCAGCTAAGCACTAACGCCTCAAACATCAGCGCAGATTTTCTTCGTCTGTATGATTCTATTTTTTAAATTATCTTTGCAGTCTTCACGATAGTTAGTATTATCCCTATCTTTATCCCAAAGAATTTTAATTTCTTCAATTTCCTCATTAAGGATTAATTCATGCCCACTTTCTTCTTGAGCAATCATTAATTTTTTTAATAGG
>NZ_LGAK01000090.1 GCF_001292705.1 Marinagarivorans algicola | reverse complement strand
GTTGTAATAACATCTGTGGTATCAATTTTATTGGCCGCTATCATCGGAACTAAGCCGGCATCGCTATCACCACTCCCGTCCCACGCTACAAAAGAAATCGTTGCATTTGCACTTTGTTCATTTGCTTGCGTCATAGACGCGTCAGGCACATAACGCAGCATGTCGTCATTATCTAATAATAATGCAGCTGTATCACTGACTGAGCCTACATCAGCCCAAGTACCACCACTATTAATTGAATATTGCCATTTGCCTGTACCGCCGTTATTAAGTGACCAAGTATCTTGTGTGAACCCGGTAATTGCTATGGCGTTTTGAACGGCAACGGTTGTTGTAGCGCTTCCGCTTTGTAGTGAAGTTTGTAAAATGCTAGCTACTGTATCCCCGCTTGCATCGCTATTATTTTCATAAATAGTACTGAGTAATAGATTTTCAGGAACCGGACCCTTATCAATACCATCGTTATTAGGGTCAAATTCAGAACTATTATTGTCAACAATAACAATATCCAGCATACCTGCTATAGTCGGATCATTCGCCCGCTCAATCTCAAGCGTAATAGTGCCATTAAAGTTATCTGAAGGAGTAAAATCAACGGCATCTTTAAATAGGTCAAGCACAGGAATAACTACACTGCCATCGGGCTGATTGGCCACTAAACCACCAAAAAATAATGCGATATCGGAGGCATTATTAATTCTTACCGACTCTAAACGCTGCCACACTGCAAGGCCACCACTAAGGTCGTAAGTTGATAATTGATTGCCTGGTGCATCGATAGCTATGGTTAAATAATTCACACCATCACCATCAGGATTAGCAACCATATCAATGGTAATGCCACCCACATGGGCATCTGCAAATTCAGTTAAATTGGTATGATTTGCAGTCACCCCACTGGCTAAACCGGTATCGGTTACTAACGTAGTGCCAAAGGGTACTCCGGCCCAAGAGACTAAATCGGGTGTCACATTACGACGACCAACCGAACTCCCAGATGTTGTATTGAGTGAAAAGTCAATAGTAAAGTCGAGCATATAACGGTTTTGGTTGGCGCCCGATTGCAAACTGCTATCGGCTACTTTGAAATGACCAACAGTAGAGCCCAACGGAATTTCTACGCGAATAAACGCGGAATCTACTTTTTTTTCACTATTATTTGCACCAGCGCCTAGCAAGACATCGTTATTAACCGTATCGCTAACATCCACGACGGTAGTATTGCGCTCGTTAATTAAGGGCGATATAGCACCTTGGCGCTCGCTTTCAACTACAACCCATTGTGTAGACCAATCGCTTTGTACTTCCGCTCGCTGCTCAATGATTAACTCCCCTGCACCATTAAAATACAACTTAGGCCCTAGGCGCGTTACATCTATATCGTCATTGGCACCACCACCTGTAACGGTTTGAGTGCCCGCAATATCCCCAACAACAACCCCTTCGGTGGGTGTTAAAGTTTCATCTAAAAATACAGCTACTGCTGCGCCATCAGTAGTCGTTAAGTCCCCGGGTACCGTGTAGTCCTTGAAAGCCCACGTCGTCACATGGCTATCACCCGCACCATCAACCACATGCACCACACCACTGGCTTTAAAAACAGCACCCACTTTGTTCAACATAATATTGGCTGTAATCATTGACTCAACATTTGAATTACCACCTTCGCCCCCATTCACCGTAATATCAATAATATCTGTTTGTGCTGCGATCGGGAACGATATTACATTGATACCCTCACCTTCTTTAAGTGTTTGCGAGGCTACATTTTTTTGCTTGATCGAGTCGTCACTATCATCAAAATATTTTATATGGTAAGCAAGTTGATCAGGTACAGTAATGCTGCCTTCTGGCACAATTTGTATTGTATTACCGGCAACCGACACGGTCAGATCAAAAACATTGGTATCATACACACCTGCAATCTTAGTGCTTTGCGTTGCTTTGGCTCCCAAAGTCTGATTGGACCAACTAAAAATAGGGTCATCCGGAGAAACTAAAACAACAACCTGACCCCCATGATGATTTCTTTCAAGGTTAACAACTATTTCCCCCAAAAATGCATTTTCATTGTTATTCGAGTCACCTGCCCTCTGAGACCCTAAAATAGTAACAATAGCTGTTGTCGGTGTAAGCCCCATAGCGCCATAATCAAAAGTAACGCTTTGCGTCATACTGGTGGTATAGGCGACATCGACACCAACCACATCAGGAATAAAACCACCATCAATAAAAGATTGCCCAGGCGTTAGAAAATCCGTCACCTTAAATGTACTGTCCTCAGATTTTTCTATTTGTGTTGTTGTAAATGAGTCAGTAAAGGGATCTGCCATCCCTTGCGAAGAATATGCATATAAAAATAATGAAAAAAATACAGCATACAATCTAGAAAATGACATCAAAAAGAGCCTCAAAAGAAACCAGCAAAATGAATATTCACATTAATATATCTCTCAACTACAAATTAATTTCAACAACTATTAGTCAATGCTTAAAATTAATCAAGAGATACAAAAACAGGTAATTAAATAATCATATCGAGTATAGCTGTCTCTATCACTTTTACTGAAAATTAAGAAAAGACATGTAAAAAGAATGTAAAATATTAACT
>NZ_LGAK01000009.1 GCF_001292705.1 Marinagarivorans algicola | reverse complement strand
GCATTTCTGTTTCTGCATTTGGGGTGTCCAGTTTTTCTGCACGTCAGAATGTTTGGGGTGTCCAGTTTTTCTGCATTTGGGGTGTCCAGTTTTTCCATGCCATTCGTCAGAATGTTTGGGGTGTCCAGTTTTTCCAGAAGCCTTGCCCAATAGGCCATCCAGCAAACATATGGCAGACTGCGATTTAGGCCGGCAAGAGCCAACCGAATCATTAAAATATAAAATGGCAGCCTAGGTCATGCTCTAGCGTTTCCTGTCAATAACTAAAAACTTCGGAATCGAGTTTATAAAAACCGACTACATTCTTAACCACATTGTAATAACCGTTAACTAAAAACCAAACCATCCACCAAAAGCCGCCCGCGTCATCTATTCAGGGCCTTTGGAGGCAGGATGCCGACTAGAGCCTACAGGGAAGTACTTGCCGCGTACCTTGAATGGGTAGCGAGGGTGGCGCACCGATCCAACCGAACAACCAACATGAACATGAACATGAACATGAACATGAACATGAACATGAACAACATAATGCACCACACACCCAAGCGAGCATATCCTCTTTTACACCAACATAAATAATTAAGCGGCATGATAAAACCTCTAAACACCGCAAAGCACTGAACACAATTTTGAAAAACACCAAAACTTTCGGGCTGCAACTGAAATAAGATCAAATCCTTAGCGACAGGGTGTCGCTAAGGGTCAGTAAACATCGCACTTAAAATAGGCTGTACAGCGTGTATCAAAAAGCGCCGCTAACGTGAACCTTTATACCAATTTAATTGACTCTGCAAAGAGACAACCGAGCCAATAATTAATAACGTAGGGGCTTTAACGGGGGTATTTTTAATGAGCAGCGGCAGCGTGATTAAATCGCCGGTATGCACTTGGTGATCGGGTGTTGTGCCGCGTTCAATTAACGCACAAGGGGTTTTGGGGTCTTTGCCGGCGGCAATTAAGCGCTGGCAAATGTCGGGCAACGCGACCAACCCCATATAAAAAACGAGAGTTTGATTGGCGCTGGCCATTTCGGTAAACGGTAAATCACAAGAACCTTCTTTTAAATGCCCCGTCACAAACCGCACCGATTGTGCATGGTCGCGATGCGTGAGTGGAATACCCGAATAGGCCGCGCAACCACTGGCAGCTGTAATACCCGGTACCACTTGAAAGCTCACGTTGTTTTCGGCTAAGAGTTCTATTTCTTCGCCACCACGGCCAAAAATAAAAGGGTCGCCACCTTTTAAACGTAATACGCGCTTGCCTTGCTTGGCTAAATCCACCAACAACTGATTAATATCCTGCTGGGGGACGGCGTGATTATCACGCTTTTTACCCACGTAAATACGCTCGGCATCGCGGCGTACCAGCTCTAAAATAGGCGGACTAACCAAGCGATCATAAAGTACCACCTCGGCTTGCTGCATTAAGCGCAGCGCTTTAAAGGTTAGTAAATCGGGGTCACCGGGGCCGGCCCCCACCAAATACACTTCGCCTTGCATATGATCGATAGCATCGTCTGCACCATCAAGGGCTTGGCGCATAAGCTGCTCGGCTTGATCGAGGTTTTTGGCAAATACCTGCTCAGCCACAGGGCCTTGCAAGGTATGCTCCCAAAACCGCCGGCGCTGCTCACCATCGCTAAAGCGCGCTTTAACCGCGTCTCTAAAACGGCTCGCTAGCTGCCCCAGCAAACCATAAGTACTCGGCAATAAAGCCTCTAGGCGTGAGCGCACCATGCGCGCTAACACCGGCGCTTCGCCGCCGCTGGTAATGCCAATAATCAGCGGGCTACGATCGACAATGGCCGGGGTAATAATCGTGCATTTGCTAGGGTCATCGACCACATTGACTGGCAACTTACGGGCATTACAATCTTCGGCGACTTGGGCGTTAACGCTATCAATATCGGTGGCTGAAATCACCAATACCGCATCGTTTAAATGCGCTTGAGTATAGGGTTGGTAAACACATTGCCCACCGGTTGCAGCAATAAGCTTGGCAAGCTCAGCGCCAATGTTTGGCGCCACAACCGTAATGCGCGCGCCAGCCTTAGTGAGTAGACGGGCCTTGCGCAACGCAATAGTACCGCCGCCCACTAATAAGCAGGTTTTGCCTTGTAAATCATGAAAAAACGGAAAATAACGCACGCGCCCTACTTGCCCGCAGCACTAATCACTTGTAATCCACCCATATAAGGGCGTAATACCGGCGGTACAACAATCGAGCCATCGGCTTGCTGGTAGTTTTCAATCACGGCTAACAAGGTACGGCCAACAGCCAAACCCGAGCCATTTAACGTATGGAGTAACGCCGGCTTGCCAGTTTCGCTATTGCGGTAGCGTGCTTTCATGCGGCGCGCTTGAAAGTCTTGAAAATTACTACAAGACGAAATTTCACGGTATTGCTGCTGTGAAGGTAGCCATACATCTAAGTCGTAGGTTTTAGCGGCCGAAAAGCCCATATCACCAGCGCACAACGCCATTTTACGGTATGCCAAGCCTAATTTTTGTAAAATGGCCTCGGCGTGCCCGGTTAAGGTTTCGAGGGCGGCTTCTGAGTCTTCGGGTTTTACAAACTGCACTAGTTCGACTTTTTCGAATTGATGCTGGCGGATCATGCCCCGCGTATCGCGCCCGTAGCTGCCTGCTTCTGAGCGAAAACAGGGTGTGTGCGTAGTATAGCGAAGCGGTAATTGTGCCTCTTCTACAATTTCGCCACGCAATAAGTTAGTGACCGGCACTTCGGCAGTAGGGATCAAATAAAACTCGCGGTCGTCGTCTAATTTAAAGAGGTCTTCTTCAAATTTAGGTAGCTGGCCTGTGCCGTATAATGATTCGCGGTTAACAATATAAGGCACGTAAACTTCTTCGTAGCCGTGCTCTTGGGTATGGGTATTGAGCATAAACTGTGTCAACGCGCGGTGTAAACTGGCGAGCTGCCCTTTCATCACGGCAAAACGTGAGCCTGTAATTTTACTGGCTGTCTCAAAATCGAGCATGCCTAAAGCTTCGCCTAAATCGACGTGGTCTTTGGGCTCGAAATCAAAGCTTGGGACCTCGCCTACGGTACTAACCACAACGTTATGCTCTTCTTTGAGGCCGGCAGGCACGGTGCTGTGCGGTACATTGGGTACGCCACCTAAAATAGCATCTAGCTCATTTTGTAACTGGCTTAGCTCGGCTTCGGCCTGTTGCAATTTGGCTTTCATATCATCAACAGCCGCCAATAGTGGGGCAATATCTTGGCCTTGCGCCTTGGCTTTACCAATATTTTTAGCGCTGGCATTACGCTCTTGCTGTAAGGCTTCGCAGCTAACTTGCAAGGTTTTACGCTTGTCTTCTAGGGCCGTAATCGCGGCGACATCTAAAGAGTAACCACGGGCTTTAAGCACTGCGGCAAGTTGGTCTATTTCATTGCGGAATAATTTAGGATCTAACATAGTTACCCTGTATCGGTTGCCTTATCTAATAATTGATTGGTATACATATTTGAGCGCGGCGTACGCTATTAAGCGCTCAACAATGACTATTTATAATTGCAGTGATGGGCTTACCTGTATGCCCTGTATTTAATACTTGCCCTTGCCTTTAATACTGCCTTGCTCGCTGGCACTTTTAAACTACTCGTATTTGCCAGCCACTTTAAACCAGCGCTTTAGCACCCCAGCCAGCTAGCGCATAACCTAATGCAATCGCTAAAACACACGCCATCACACTGGCCACTAAATAAGCCAGCGCTAATAGGTGCGCATTGTGCTCAAGCAACAGCCAAGCCTCAAGGGCAAAACTCGAAAAGGTGGTCATTGCCCCTAAAAAACCCGCCATAAGCAACGGTTTAAAGCTGAATGGTATATGTGATTGCTGAATTAAGTAAAAAAGCGCACCCATAATAAGACAGCCGCTAACATTAGCAATAAATGAGGCCATTGGCCATTGGCCAGGCACTAGCGGAAACAGCAATACCAAAGCAAAGCGCACGCATGCCCCTAATGCACCACCAAAAGCCACCCCCAAAAACTGCATTAGCATTTTTTGCCCTCTATTTATTACCTTATTATTACGCCATAAAAGCGCACAATAACACCCCAGCCTAGTTGCATACGGCTTGATTACTCGCTCTGTTTGGCGGCGGCATCGAGCTCGGCTAGGTGAGCGAGTTTTTCGCCAATTTTAATCTCTAAGCCGCGCGGCACTGGCTGGTAATACTGCCTAGCAGGCATTTCATCAGGAAAATAATGCTCGCCGGCAGCATAAGCGCCCTCTTCGCTGTGGGCATAACGGTAATCTTTACCCATATCGAGGTTTTTCATTAATGTGGTAGGCGCATTACGTAGGTGGTTGGGCACATCGTAGCTTGGCTGCGCTTTGACATCGGCCATTACCGCTTTGTAAGCGGTATACACCGCATTGCTTTTAGGTGCGCACGCCAAATACACCACGGCTTGCGCGATGGCCAGTTCGCCTTCGGGGCTGCCTAAACGCGTTTGTACATCCCAGGCATTAAGAGCCAGCTCTAAACCCCGCGGGTCGGCATTGCCAATATCTTCGCTGGCCATACGCACCACGCGCCGCGCCACATACACCGGATCACAACCGCCATCAAACATGCGCGCCATCCAATACAAGGCACCGTCGGGGTTAGAGCCACGCACCGATTTATGCAACGCCGATATTTGCTCGTAAAATAAGTCGCCGCCTTTATCAAACCGGCGCACATCATGTGCCGCGACCTGCTCTACGGCCTCTAAGTTAATTTGGCCACCAGCCGATACCATATCAGCCGCTAGCTCTAATAAATTAAGTAAACGCCGAGCATCGCCATCGGCACATAATATTAGGCTGTCGCGTGCCGCTTTACTGACTGTAAGCTGTTGCTGACCCAAGCCTGCGGCATCATCGCGTAAAGCATTATCAATCAGTAAATTTAAGTGATCTTGCGACAGTGATTTAAGCACGTACACGCGGCAGCGCGAGAGCAAGGCATTGTTCACCTCAAACGAGGGGTTCTCGGTGGTTGCGCCTACAAATACCACGGTGCCCTCTTCTACATAGGGCAAAAAGGCATCTTGTTGCGATTTATTAAAACGGTGGACTTCATCGACAAACAATACCGTTTTTTTGCCGTGCATGGCTAAACGTTGCTGCGCTTGCTCGGCGGCTTGACGAATATCTTTAACGCCTGCCAATACAGCCGATAAAGCTTGAAAATGGCCGTCAACCAGGTCAGCAAACAGCCTAGCCAAGGTTGTTTTGCCCACCCCCGGCGGGCCCCATAAAATCATCGAATGCAAAGCCCCATGGCGCAAAGCTTCGCCTAAGGGTTTACCTTTTTCGAGGAGATGATCTTGGCCAACATAACTAGCTAAGTTACGCGGGCGCATGCGGGCGGCCAAAGGGGCTGCGCTGGCTGCTTTAGCGGCCACCTCGGCACTAAACAAATCACTCATTCATCAACACATCCGTACCTTTGGGCGGCACAAAAGTAAACAGGGCATCGTCAAGCACGCGGTTAGCGACTAGGTCATCAAAATCCATAATGGTTTGCTGGCCTAAGCGGTCGGTTAATATCGCTTGGGCAATATTGTTATTATTAAAAATCAAACGCACCGCAGCAAAAGGAGCATCTGCACTATTAAGCGGCGTTAAATCAAAGAGGTTTTGTGATGCTTTTTGAGCTGGAGGCGCGACTTTTTCAACCCTAAAACGCGTACTTAAATCTTGAATGCCCCCACTTAATAGAACAGCCGGGTTAAACGGCATTTGAGCTTGCGGCGTAATAGTCACTTGCTCAAGGTCGGGGTCGTAAACCCAAATCGTTTGGCCATTGCCTACAATCGTTTGCGGATAAGGCTCGGCACTTTGCCACAAATATAAACCTGGACGCTTGATCTTAAAGGTGCCCTCGGTAGTTTGCAGCTGCTTGCCGGCTTTAGAGTTGAGTATTTGAGTAAAACGGCCTTCTACGCTTTTATAAGTTTGTAAAATACCCATCAATTGCTCGGCAGCGGTATCGCTTGCCGCTTGCACAGAGTGTGGAGCCGGTGCTTGAGCGAATACCACAGCCGGTACACTCAACCCCACTAACCCCACTAATAATAAATTTGACCTTAAAACCGCTGATTTTAAGTATTTAGATAAAAACATAACGTACTCTTAGCTGATACCAGCATCAAAAAACAAGCAGTTATTATTACTGCTTAAACTTTACCACCACTGAACCTATGAGGTGGTGTCTATCGCGGCGGTGGCGGTGGCGCCAATACATCGCGGCTGCCATTATGCCCCATCGCACTAATAACACCAGATTCCTCCATTTGTTCAATGAGGCGTGCCGCGCGGTTATAGCCTACCCGCAGCTTGCGCTGTACCGAGGAAATACTCGCTTTGCGCGTTTCGGTAATAAACGCTACCGCTTCATCATACAAAGGGTCGGATTCGCTCCCACCACTGTCGCTGTCTTCACTAAAGCCCGGTACCACCACAGCATCGGTGGCTTCGCTAAAAATGTCTTCTAAGTAGTTGGGCTCGCCGCGTCGCTTCCAGTCGGCCACCACCGCATGCACTTCATGGTCATCGACAAAAGCGCCATGCACCCTCACCGATAAACTAGTGCCTGGCGGCAAATACAGCATATCGCCGTGCCCGAGCAGCTGCTCGGCACCGCCTTGATCCAAAATAGTGCGCGAGTCAATTTTTGATGACACCTGAAACGCAATACGCGTAGGTACGTTAGCTTTGATTAAGCCAGTAATCACATCGACCGAGGGGCGCTGCGTGGCGAGCACCATATGAATGCCTGCTGCCCTCGCTTTTTGCGCAATTCGAGCAATGAGCTGCTCTACTTTTTTGCCCACAATCATCATCATGTCAGCAAATTCGTCGATCACCACCACAATAAACGGTAAGCGCCCTAATAACGGTGCCTCTTGCACACCAATACCCGCCTCGTCGGGCTGCCATACAGGATCGGCAATAGGTTCACCCGCTTTAATGGCATCGCTCACCTTTTTGTTATAGCCAGCTAAATTTCGCACGCCCAGTGCAGCCATGAGTTTATAGCGGCGCTCCATTTCGCCCACACACCAGCGCAAGCCGGTTGCGGCGTCTTTCATGTCAGTAATCACCGGCGCCAGCAAATGTGGAATACCCTCGTACACCGATAGCTCTAGCATTTTAGGGTCAACCAGCAGTAAGCGGACTTCCTCGGGCGAGGCCTTGTACAAAATACTCACTAACATCGAGTTCACCCCCACCGACTTACCCGAACCTGTAGTACCGGCCACCAATAAATGCGGCATTTTAGCGAGATCGGCAATTATCGGCTGACCCGAAATATCGTGCCCCAGCGCAAAGGTGAGCGGCGAACGTGATTTTTCGTAAACACTCGAGGCAATGACTTCGCTTAAGCGCACCATCTCACGCTCTTCGTTAGGAATTTCGATCCCAATGACCGACTTACCTTGAATCACCTCAACCACACGTACACTAATAACCGCCAGCGAGCGTGCAATATCTTGTGCTAAACCGGTAATACGGCTGGCTTTAATACCTGGGGCCAATTGCAACTCAAAACGTGTCACCACAGGGCCCGGTAAGACCTCAACCACCTCGACAGTAATATTAAAGTCTTTGAGTTTTAGCTCTAATAGGCGCGACATGGCCTCGAGCGACTCTTCGGAGAAGCCTTTTTTATCGTTTTTTTGCACAGGCTCGAGCAAACTAATAGGCGGCAGCTCACCCACAATGGGCTCTTCATCGACAAATAGCGTTTGCTGTTTTTCTTTTTCGACCCTAGGGCTTAGCGCTGGCGCCTTTGGCGGTAAATTAATGGTGGGCGCTTTGCGCTCTTGGGTATGCTTGATTTCTTTTTCGATAGCTACATGGCGCCGCTGCACCGACATTTGCGCAGCTTTATGCTCTCGTCTGCGCAACAGGTAATGCTGCCAGCGCTCGGCCAGTGAGCGGCTAAACGTGAGTACCGTTTTGCCAATTGCATCCATTACCGTAAACCACGAGATATCAATAAAGATGGTCAAGCCAAATAAGAGCAAGCTCAGCAACATTAATGAGCCACCTATCACACCAAAGGCCCCATCAACCGCACTGGCAATCGATAACCCCAATACGCCGCCTACAGACGAGGGCAAGCGGGTAGATTCTAGCCCCTGCGAATGCACCGCCATGCCCGTGGCCGATACCATGACCAGCCAAAAACCAATAAAACGCAACCCTAAAATAACCGGGTCAAACGCATTATCTCGGCGATCGCGTAAGACGCACCACGCTTGATAACCGAGCATCAGCGGGAACAGGTAGGCCATATAACCAAATAACGAAAACGCCACATCCGCGAGCCACGCACCCGCCGGACCACCAGCATTTGCCACGCCGGTATTGGTGCCGGTGTTGGACCAGCCAGGGTCAAAGGGGTCAAATGTTGCGAGCGCTAAAGTAAAAAAGCCACAGCCGGCAGCAATAGCAATTAACAAGCCCTCTCGCATAATAACCGCCAGCATACCTGCTTTATGTGTAGCCGCCGCAATTTGCTCAACGGTAGGGCTATTGGCTTTTTTGGCCTTGCTGGCTCTGGGCTTGCGCGGCTTTTTGGCCGGTGCCGCACTCGCAGGCAGCCCAGCAGGCGCCGCCTCACGGGTATCACCCATTGAGGTACTGTCGATCAAGGTCTCGTCAAAATCGCTGTCAATATCTCTATCAGTCTCTAAATCGGTATCGCTCACATTGGCCCCAGCGTCTTTACGCACTTTTTTAAATATTCTACTGGAATAAAAGCACAAAAAAACCAAACTTTCTGATTATCTCTAATCGCATAACACTTGGCCGTGCCCACCAATCCCTCAATACTGCAGGCGTCACTTTTACGCATCGTAGTATGGACCATGATATCAGCAAGCCAAACATAGCTAAGTTGATGTATTTCACTTAAGATAGTCGCCATAAAACCCGCTAAAATGAACGCTTAACAAGGGTAAATGTTTATTTTGCATCGCCACCTTTAAATAGCGTGTAGCCGCTACCACATAATAAACATTCGAACACTACAATTTAGGATACCACCATGACTGACTCGCAGCACCGCCGCCTGATTATTTTGGGCTCCGGCCCCGCCGGTTATACTGCCGCTATTTATGCCGCGCGCGCCAACCTTAATCCGTGTTTAATCACAGGTATGCAGCAAGGTGGCCAGTTAACCACCACCACCGAAGTTGAAAACTGGCCTGGCGGTAAGCACGACTTACAAGGCCCCGACTTGATGGTCGAAATGCAGCAGCATGCCGAGCGCTTTAATACCGAAATGATCTTTGATCACATCAATGAAGTCGACCTAAGCAAACGCCCCTTCACCCTTAAAGGCTCTAGCGAATACACTTGTGATGCGCTCATTATTTGCACGGGTGCCTCGGCGCAGTACTTAGGCCTACCCTCAGAGGAAGCCTTCCAAGGCAAAGGGGTTAGCGCCTGCGCCACTTGTGACGGTTTCTTTTACCGAGACCAAAAAGTGATTGTAGTAGGCGGCGGTAATACCGCTGTAGAAGAGGCGCTTTACCTCTCCAATATTTGCGCTGAAGTGATTCTGGTGCATCGTCGCGACAGCTTAAAATCAGAAAAAATCTTACAAGATCGCTTATTCGAAAAAGAAAAAAACGGCAACGTGACCATTATGTGGAACCATCAGCTCGATGAAGTGCTCGGTGACGACTCTGGCGTTACTGGAGTACGACTCAAAAGTACCCAAGATGGCGCTACAAAAAACTTGGACATTAGCGGCGTATTTATTGCCATTGGCCACAAACCCAATACCGATATGTTTGAAGGCCAGCTCGATATGAACGGCGGCTACCTAGTAGTCAAAAGTGGCCTAGAAGGCAATGCCACACAAACCAGTACACAAGGCGTGTTTGCCGCTGGCGATGTCGCTGATCACATTTACCGTCAAGCCATTACCTCTTCAGGCTCGGGCTGCATGGCAGCTCTTGATGCCGAGCGTTTTTTGGATCAATAAGCGCCCTTAACTGACCGCTTAATAGCCATGAGCCGCCCTGCTGCAACCTGTGGCAGGCTGGCTTATCTCTTTTACGCTGACCAAACTGTCTCTTATGGATCAACCTATTTGGCTCAACGAAGACCCTAACCTGTTCCCCCCCACCGAACTCGCCTTGCAAGAGCCCAATGGCTTGCTCGCGGTGGGTGGTGACTTAAGCCCAGAGCGCTTAATGGCGGCTTATTCACGCGGTATATTCCCTTGGTTTGATGATGACCAACCGATCTTATGGTGGACGCCCGAACCCCGTATGGTCTTTAAACCCGGCCAAGTACACCATAGTAAAAGCCTGAAAAAGCATCTACGCAAACACACCTTGAGCGTGACTATTGATCGCGATTTTGAAGCAGTCATTCAACACTGCCAGCAGCCGCGTGCAGGCCAAGACGGCACCTGGATCACCGAAGAAATGCAAGCGGCCTATATCGAGTTACACCGTTGCGGCATTGCGCATTCGGTCGAAACCCGCGATGCCCAAGGCACTTTAATGGGCGGTTTTTATGGCGTGGGCATTGGTGGTATATTTTTTGGGGAAAGCATGTTTAGCCTACACACTAATGCCTCAAAAGTGGCTATTACGCAGTTTTCGGATTGGGCTCAAACCCAAGGCTTTGCACTCATCGATTGCCAAGTCGATAACCCACACTTAAGCACACTCGGCGGCGAACTGATTAGCCGCAAGCAATTAGAGACCACCATTAGCCAGCACGGCGCCAGCGAATTTGAGCATTTTCAAAGGCTTTGGCAGCAAATGCGCGGGCAGTGTATTTACAAGAGTGATATAAAGCGTGAGTGCGCACAACAAATGTCAAATGGCGTCAGCTTATGAGTGAACTCGCCAACCTTAAGCTCTATGCCACTGCCGAGCACCCTTGCAGCTACTTAAAAGATCAGCAAGCCTCGACGATTTTTATCGACCCAGCCGCTAACCTTGATGTTAATGTGTACTCTGCATTAAGCGAGCTGGGCTTTAGGCGCAGTGGCGGGCATATTTACAGACCGCACTGCGCCGATTGTGCCGCGTGTATATCGGTGCGCGTACCTGTGCAAGCATTTGCCCTCACTCGCACCCACAAACGCTGCATTAAGCGCAACAGCGACCTCACTATCACCGCAACAGCACACCCGAATATCGATGAGCATTACGCGCTCTATGAGCGCTATATTCATGCGCGTCATAGCGATGGCGACATGTACCCGCCCAACCGTCAACAATATATCGACTTTTTAAATAACCCACTCGGCTGCACGCATTACATAGAAATGCGCAAACAAGGCAAGCTTATAGGTTGCGCAGTCAGTGATAGACTCAGTAACGGGCTATCGGCCATCTACACTTACTTTTGCCCCACACAAACCACGCGCAGTCTAGGTCGCTTCGCCATTTTGCATCAAATACAAAAAGCGCAAAACTTAGGCCTACCCTACCTGTATTTAGGTTACTGGATCCGCAACTGCCAAAAAATGACCTACAAAAGCGAATATCAACCTTTTGAGAAGTTAATTGATCGGCAATGGGTATTGGGTGCATCCTAAGTCACACCGCCAATTAAGCCACACTGCCACAACAAGCTCATGCCAAACATCATATCTAGATGACATATCACCGGTACACGCACGATAACGCTACAAAAAGTGACACTCAAGCCATCGAGCGCACCAAAAATGCCCTCAATAATGTGCTTGTGACAATATGAACGACATTATCTTATCTTAATACTTGCCAACTCAGGCCCTATACCCTCATTATTGCAAATCTATTGCCTGTAACCCGCGCTTAAACCCGCAATGCATAGCCCGTCATTGATGAGCCTTTGCTGTTAACTCGTTGTTTTCGCTTGTTTTTGTTTGGGGTGTCCTCGATCATACTGACCCTTGATCATACCGACCCTTGATCATAGTGGGGCACGATCATACTGACCCTTAAATGGCTCGATCGATAAAACCACCGCGTGTGCCTGCTCAACAAGCCAATACACATAGCAGGCGTAACAGCGCAAAGACGACTTTGCATCAAAATACCTAACACACACACGATGCTATGTATTGACAACTTGGGTATTGACAACTTAGGTATTGACAACGTGGGTACTGACAACTTAGGTACTGACAACTTAGGCTGCCTAAAATGCGCAACCCAATCGCGATATACCTCTATAGACTATACCGTGAGGCTCACCAGTATTGGCAAGCCCGATAAAACGGCATCACCCAGTACAATACAGACAATTTATACATTTTAGAGCAATTTACATTTAGAGTGTCCAGATTCGCTCTTTAAGCACTGACTAAGAAAACGAGGAAAACCCTATGTCCGAAGATGTCGCCGCACTGGTCGCTAACGATATACACAAACAATTTGGCGATCATAAAGTACTGAAAGGCATATCAATGAATGCGCGTAAGGGTGATGTTATCTCGCTTATCGGTTCATCGGGTTCTGGCAAGTCGACTTTTTTGCGCTGCATGAACCTCTTAGAAATTCCAACATCTGGGGATATTGAAGTACATGGCGAAACCATTGATTTCAAAACAGATAAGCGCGGCAATAGACGACCTGCTAATATGCGCCAAGTTGAGCAAATGCGCTCTCGTTTGTCGATGGTCTTTCAAGGCTTTAATTTATGGTCGCATATGACAGTTATGCAAAACATTATTGAAGCACCTGTCAATGTATTAGGTATCAGTAAAGCCGAGGCCACCGAGCGAGCCAAAGAGCATTTAAACCGCGTGGGCTTATATAACCGTAAAGACTATTATCCGGCACACATGTCGGGCGGCCAACAACAACGTGCAGCGATTGCACGAGCATTGGCTATGAATCCTGAAGTCATGCTATTTGATGAGCCAACCTCGGCTCTCGACCCTGAACTGGTCGGTGAAGTTTTAAAAGTGATGCGCGGTTTAGCCGAGGAAGGCCGAACAATGATTGTCGTGACCCACGAAATGTCCTTTGCCAAAGACGTCTCAAATCATGTTGTTTATTTACATGAAGGTATCATCGAGGAGCAAGGTAAACCTAAGGATGTTTTTGAGAACCCTAGCTCAAACAGAATGCAACAATTTTTATCACCCAAATATTAAACATATGAAATGCTTATCTTTTAAAATAACGCTATAAATATACGCTTATTACCCCCTGTCATTATTCAATATTAATGAGCCGCGCTATCAAGCGCCTCATTTTTGCAACGTGGAGCATATAACATGAAAAAACTACTCATCATGGCTGCTAGCCTTTTAGTATTAGCCAATACTGCCAACGCTAAAAACAAAGACGTTATTCGCGCAGGTGTTGATGCACCTTACCCACCTTTCGAATACAAAGCGCCCGACGGCTCGTTAACGGGCTTCGAAATTGAACTGGGCAACGAAGTTTGCAAAGAAATTACCGGCAAAGATTGCGAATGGGTGGTGCAGGCTTGGGACGGTTTAATACCGGGTTTACTTGCACGGAAATATGACATGATCTTTTCTTCCATGTCCATTAATGACGAACGCAAAAAGCGCGTATTATTTTCAAACTCTTATTACACAACACCTTCAGCCTATTTTTCGGCTACAAACTTTGACCCCACTGCCTCAAAAGGCAAGCGTATCGGCGTACAACGCGCCACCATCCAAGACACCTATATTACTGAATTTTTAACAGACGCCGAAGTGGTGCGCTATACCACCGCTGACGATATGGCTTTAGATCTTGAAAGCGGTCGCCTGGATGCAATGTTTGTAGATGCACCTGTCGGCATGGGTATTATTAAGGAAGGCTCTAAAATTGTACAAGTCGGCGAACTCGTCAAAGAACCTGTGCGCATTTTTGGCAATGGCGTTGGCGCGGCCTTTCGTAAACGTGATGCCAAACTTGAAGCACAAGTTTCTGCTGCATTAGAGACCATCAAAAAAAATGGTAAATACGACGATATCATGAAGCGTTATTTCGATTTTGACATCAAAATTTAAATGATTGAACTCATCACATTAAAGCCGTAAAGGGGTCTTCTCCCCTTTTACTTTTTAAGACTCAAAGAGACTGATCGATGTTTGATTTTGAAGGTTATGGCCCGGGGCTTTTCCAAGGGGCCCTACTCACCATAGAGCTTGCAGCCTTATCACTGATAATTGCTTTTACACTTGGGCTACTAGGTGCTGTTGGGAAATTATCAAATAATACTTTAGCCAAGGGGTTGGCCACAGCCTATACCACCATTATTCGCGGCGTTCCCGATTTAGTCTGGATGATGTTATTATTTTTTGGCGGCCAAATTATAGTCAATACATTTTTTGATTGGCTGTATAACTTTAGCGACGGGTCAATTGATATTTTCTTTCCATTTAACGAATTCCTTGCCGGTGTACTCACAATTGGGTTTATTTTTGGCGCTTATATGACCGAAACATTTCGTGGTGCATTTATGGCTGTAGATGTTGGGCAAATAGAGGCAGGTAAAGCCTATGGCATGAGTAACATAAAAATATTCAAACGTATTATGTTTCCGCAAATGATGCGCCATGCCATTCCTGGTATCGCTAATAACTGGCAAGTTTTGTTAAAGACAACCGCGTTAGTGAGCATTATAGGCTTAGCCGATATGGTGCGTTTAGCCACTGAAGCGGCAAAATCGACGGGCGAGCCTTTCAAGTTTTTTATCCCTGTAGCTATTGTATATTTAGGATTAGCGGCGATCTCGGATTTGTTTTTCAAAAAGCTTACAAGCGTTTACAGTGCTGGCGTCGTAAAAGGATAAAACATGTTTGAATCTACCCTCGAAATATTCAGTAACCCCGACACATACCAGACCTATTGGGACGGTACTGTTGTCACCATACAAATGGTTTTTTTATCGCTACTCATTGGCGGTGTGATTGCTATACCACTGGCAATTTTACGCACATCCAAAAATCGATGGATTAACACCCCCATCTGGACATTTACTTATTTGTTTCGCGGAACCCCTTTATTGGTGCAGCTATACATGATTTATTATGGCGTTGCATTAGTAGAAGGCATACAGCAAACATTTTGGTGGGTCATTTTAAAAGAAGCCTTTTACCCATGCTTAATTGCTTTCACTTTAAATACTGCCGCTTATACCACAGAGATATTTAGAGGCACTATCGAAACAACACCAAGAGGCGAAATAGAAGCTGCCAAAGCGTACGGCATGAACTGGGGCAAGCGCATGCAGCGCATTATTTTGCCCAGCGCCTTTCGCCGCGCAATACCGGCATATTCTAACGAGGTCATATTTATGCTGCATGCTAGCGCTATTGCATCCACGGTAACTATTGCTGATTTACTTAATGCTGGCCGACTCATTTATGCTCGCTATTATGCGCCCTTTGATGGGTTTATTTTTGCAGGCATTATCTACTTGTGTTTAACCTTTGGTATTTTAGCGGTATTTAAACAACTCGAAAGGCGCATGCTAGGTCACCTACAGCCACGCTAGCGCAATACACAGCCCATAGACCTTCGACGCCTCTGCAATAGTGATGCTACTCTTTGATGTCGCTCAGTACTTTAAATTACTTATAACTATTCAGAGGTATCGACATTGTGCACTAATCAATCATTGTATGGCCCGTTCAAGCCCTCGGCGACTTTGTGATCCTCGGCTGTGTGCTCCTGCAAAGTCTAATCTTACATCCCCCCATGCAGATGCAGTGTCTAACCCTTGCTTTCCCTGCAGGGTCCGGCGCTTAAATACCCAGAAAATAATCCATCAATACCCTATCAGGTGAAATTTTTCAACTTGGCTAAAATTGTTTAGTTTGTCTAAATCGCGACAATCACTTACCCATTACAGGCTAATCCAAAAACCATAAAGCCCAGATCTATTTTAATAGACTGGGCTTTATAGCGATTATTCAGGGATAGTGAGACTGAACATTAATACATGATGATTTCATTTCCAACCAGTTTAATGCTGGTGCCCTGAATGATTACCAGCCGGCAAGGTATTACCATTGGTGTCATAAAAACCCGTAGCGCCGTGCTCTACAAAACCTAAGTTAATCATCTTTCTAAAAAAAGGATCGGATTCATTATCACCAATATCGGCAAAATCGGTTGTTTGGTAGGCATACAACTCACTAAAATACTGTTGGACAATTGCATCATCATGCACGCTATCTAACAGCAACCATGTAACGGTTTGATTAGCCTGCTTACTCTCAATACGTTTAACAAGCTGCTTATGAGGGTACCACCACACATCAATCGTTTTTGCCTGTGTTTTTTGCTGGTAGTGCTCTAACATGTTACAGCCTGAACCCTTTGTTGTAAGCAAACTTGCACGCTCTTTAAAAGACGGGTGTAACAGCTGAGCATGATAACGCCATGCCTGCTCAGATGACACGGGAGTGACGTCATATTCAATAGCACGTAAATCATCCATAAAGTACGACGTTTTCTTCATATGCTTACCCGATAAATGAGTCCACTGTGTGGCCATTTTTTTATCGTTAATATGCACAGCGTTATTATTGTAACGCAATAAAATTAATTCATTTTTGACACTAGAAGCTGGCGACGCATTATGTTGCTCAATACGATAAGTTGCCATAACAGTGTCTGAGGGGCAATTATCATTTGCCGAAGCCAAAAGGGATAGTAATAAAGTGGCCATCGCCCATACATATTTCATACAATCACATCTTAAAAAATTCACTATTGAGCAATACTGTCACTGATCAGCAATACTAAAAATTGGGTGCTTAAATGCACAAAATAATCCATTAGCCCCCTCATCCTAACTGCATAGTCAAAAAAACCTGCAATAATGTGAACGCTCATATTATTGCAGGGGCAGTATTATTTTAGGTGTCGTATTATTGAGCAGACAGGTTAGCTGCGTGATTCATCACGTGAAATAATAAACTTTGCTCATTTGTGCCGGTAATTAAATGCGCGCCAGGACCGATCGCAAAGACACCCACATCCTCGCCAGCATGGGTTTCACTACCCAGCGGCACTAGCGATTCCTGATGAAATCCCGGTGCCAAGGTATCAACATCCGTTAAGTCAACACGCCCTGTGACTGCTGTCGCTTCATAGGCTTTATCGGCGTTGGTCTCATCACCAAGATCTCTAAAGCCAAGGCCATTCGCATAACCTACCGTAGTATAAGGCATATCATCTAAACCCAAACTCGGCTCAGTAGCACCAATGCCAACCACTTTACCCAGTATAGGATTACCGCGCTTGGGGTAACCGGCAATAGTAAATACATGACTATGATCCGCAGTCACAATAATCAAGGTGTCCTCTTGATTAGTTGCATCCACAGCAACCTGTACTGCTTTCGATAACTCAATCGCATCATTTAATGCGTTATACGCATTACCAGCATGATGCGCATGATCGATACGGCCAGATTCAATCGTTAAGAAAAACCCTTTATCGTTATTATCCAGTACATCGATCGCTTTTGCAGTCATTTGTGAAAGGCTTGGTTCACCCGCAATATCATTCGCGCGATCAGCCTCATATTGCATATGAGACTCATTAAATAAACCAAAAACTTTTGATGTTGTCGCTGCATCAATAGCCTCAAAAGAGGATTGATCGACCACATAAGCCCCTTCTGTATATTTAGCCTGCCACTCAGCTGTTAGGTCGCGCCCATCAGTACGATCGCCTTCAACAGCACTGCTGGCATCAATACTGTTATAGCTAGCATCTTTAGGTAAAAAGTGGCGACGGCCGCCACCCATGACCACATCAATGCCATCTACATTAACGCCGGCATAGCGGGTTTCTAGATTTTTTTCAAAGTTAATTAATTGCAAAGCAATATCTTCGCAATCGGCACGCTCTGGGAACTCATCAATTTTCATATCCGAGATATCTTCCCAATTACGATCTGCCGACTTGGCATAAGCGGCTGCCGGTGTTGCATGAGTAATACGTGCGGTAGAAATAATACCTGTCGATTTACCAGCAATTTCAGCAAGCTCTAATGCGGTAATCATTTCAATGCCTTTAGTACTGGCACATTGACCACGCACAACATTTTCATCGACGCCCAAGACACCGGCATCAGTTTTAACTCCCGACATCATTGCTGTCATTGTACCGGCTGAGTCGGGCGTTTGCGCATCAACATTATATGTTTTTGCCAAGCCCGCAAATGGGAATTGATCAAAACTGAGTTGATTCTCTTCACCCATCATACCTTTATTTTGGCCATCTAAAATACGCGCAGCGGTAACGGTCGATACACCCATACCATCGCCTACAAATAAAATCACATTTTTAGCAGCGCCTTTCAGTGCATTTAATTGCGCCTCAGTCGACACTTCAGCAATAGCAACATTACTGTTACCTGCGAGCTGACTATCTATTTTTGCCCAAATTTCTTCGGCAGCCTTTATTTCGGCAGAGCCTGCTTTAAACCAAGTATTATTGGTACTGGTTGCCAATAAAGCCTTGTCGACCGTTGGCTCAGGTAAGCATGTATAACTCGTCGCAGTGACTTCTGACTGACTTAAGGTTGCATCACCATTGGTATCGACTCCGGTATCAATTTGCATACCACCGTTAATGCAATTTTCATTGCCCACCGCTAGTGCAATTTCATTGGTCAGCGTTGCCGGCTTATTCGCCCCACCACCACCGCTACCGCATGCCGATAAACCAAGAACTAACGAAGTACTCACTGCTGATAATATATATTTATTCATGATGAAATCCTTATGGCCTATTGACCAACTAAACCAAGAGCGCGATCAATCAAATGGAACACAACACTTTGCTCAACAGTACCTTGAATAAAGTGTGCCCCAGGGCCTGAGGTGTGAATAGCGACATCTTCACCAGCATGTGTTTCACTACCTAATGGCACCGTAGCCTCTTGGTGATAACCCGCCGCTGTTGTATCAATGTCGGTCATATCCTGCCTACCGACTACAGCATCCAATGAATAAATAGCATCCGCGTTCGTTTCGGCACCTAAATCTCTAAAACCAAGGCCGTTGCTATAACCCAGTGTCGTATACGGGTTACCATCTAATGCTTTACTAGGCTCTGTGGCACCAATGCCAACCACTTTTCCAAGAATAGGGTTGCCACGTTTAGGATAGCCAGCAATAGTAAACACATGGCTGTGATCAGCAGTTACAATAATTAAGGTTTCTTCATCATTGGTTGCATCTAGCGCAGCCTGTACAGCATTCGAAAATTCAATCGCATCATGTAATGCGGTACTAGCACTACCGGCATGATGACCATGATCAATACGACCAGATTCAACTGTTAAAAAATAACCCTTTTCGTTGTTATCAAGAATCTGAATCGCAGTGGTCGTCATTTGTGACAGGCTGGGCTCACCTGCAACATCATTGGTTCTGTCGGCTTCGTACTGCATATGCGACTCATTAAATAAGCCGAATAGTCGTTCGGTTTTTTCGGTATCAATCGCATCAAAGCCTGTCTGGTCCATAATATATTGGCCATTAGGATAGAGCGCGCTCCACTCAGCAACTAAATTGCGGCTATCGGTACGATCGCCCTCAATATCACTCACAGCATCGATACTATTAAAAGCCTTATCCTTAGGTAAAAAGTGACGACGACCGCCACCCATCACAACATCAATACCATCCACATCAACACCGGCATAACGCTGCTCAAGATTTTTTTCAAAATTAACCAATTGCAAGGCAATATCTTCACAGTCGGCACGCTCTGCATGATCGTCAATTTTCATATCCGAGATATCTTCCCAGTTACGATCTGCCGATTTGGCATAAGCTGCCGCTGGTGTAGCGTGGGTAATACGCGCCGTCGATAACAGGCCTGTTGATAAGCCTTTGATTTCAGCCAATTCCAACGCGGTTATCACCTCATTACCCTTCACCGAGGCACACTTACCGCGCTCAACATCTTCATTAACACCCAGCACACCGGCATCGGTTTTTAGACCGCTCATCATGGCTGTCATAGTACCGGCTGAATCGGGGGTCTGCGCATCCACATTGTAGGTTTTCACAAGTGCTGAATAAGGAAATGTCTCAAAACTTAGATAGCCTTCTTCACCCGATTTCCCAGCTAACTGACCTTTTAATATACGCGCGGCGGTTAATGTAGAGACGCCCATACCATCACCCACAAATAAAATAACATTTTTTGCTTTTGTGGGTCGGGCTTGCTGTAATTTTTCAACTATTTTGGCTTGCCCTTCTTTATACCAATCATTATTTTTTTGAGCTTCTGGTGTCACCGCTGAGAAGGCTAGCGGAGATACTATGCTCGCAATCATGATCGACAAACCTTTTTTGATCACTTTCATATTCAACCTAATATTATCTAAAAATGTGAAATCAATAATTAAGATAATATTGTGCAGTACATATATAAAAGTTTTTTGACATTAATGTGACACTTTTATGTCAAAATCCTAAGCGCCAAACGACCCATATGGGGTATGACAACCAGAAAATTTATTGATAGGAGGCCAAGTAAATAATAGATATCCTGAGCTGATATCGATTATTGGACCTGTAACAGTCTATATAGCAAGCTCGCCTCACGATTAATGATAGTCACTCATTTCTCAGTACGGACTATAGTCCACGCTACATTTCTTCAAGGTCAACGGCGCTATCGCCCAACAAGTATCGCGGTCCTGAGCCTCGCTGATTGATTTTGTCATCAGGGTTATACAGTCTACATTTTTGCAATGATAAGCAGCCGCAGCCGATACAGGTAGACAGGGATGCTTTGAGCGTTTGTAACTGCGCTACTTTTTGATCGATATCTTTCGCAAAGCCACGACTTAGCTTCTCCCAATCGGCTTTGGTGGGTGTTCGCTCATTGGGCAGTGAAGCTAATACCTGCTTAATATGGGATAGCGAGTAACCTAATTGCTGCGATATGAGAATAAACGATACTCGACGAATCACCGAGCGCTCAAATAATCGCCGTCCGCCCGTCGTTCTGTTGACGGGCAATAATTGCTCATCAGCGTAAAATCGAATAGCCGAAACTGCAGCGCCAGTACGCTCAGCCACTTGTCCAATACTCATTAAGGTGTCTTTTTTCATAAGGCTACATTAATGAAAAAAACGCTTGATCTCAAGTTAACTTGAGGTTTTATTATTGATGGCAACATCTAACGAGGAAAAGACTATGCCTGAAGCTATATTAGAGCACGCCAATATTACCGTACATTCGGTACAACAAAGTGCAGCACTTTTTTGTCGATTATTTGACTGGAAGGTTCGCTGGCAAGGTGACTCCATTCACGGAGGGCGAACAATTCATGTCGGTGGTAAAGGGAGTTATTTGGCGCTTTACGAAAACCCTAAAAAAAGCAATGCAATCACTGACACCTACTATCAAATAAACGGCCTTAACCATATATGCCTAATAGTGAGCGACCTAGATGATGTCGAGCGTCGCGTGCAAGATGAAGGCCTCACCCCCATTAACCATGCCAATTACGAGCCAGGGCGCCGCTTTTACTTTAAGACCAACGATAATATTGAGGTTGAAGTAGTCGACTACAAGTAATAGCAAAGGGGAGCATAATGCCAGTATTATGCTCCAGCGACATCACACCAGCAAGTAGAGTAATCACATAACAGGCAGAGTGAATAGCAGCCAAACATTTTAGTGGTTATTCAGTGATTGGGTCACTATTTATCACCGCATGCGTGCTCTTCCATTAATAATTAACGTCACTATTCAGAGGCACCAAATTGGACACTAATGAATCATTGCCTGAGCCGCTCAAGCCATTTATGGGCGCCATATAAGCACGCTCGACAGTTTGCTCTGTACTGTCTAGCCTTGCTTTCACTGCAAGGCCCGGCGCTTAAATGCCCAGAAAATAACTCATCAGTGCCCTATCAGGTGAATTTTTTCAGACTGACTGATCAGACTGACTGAATAGTTACTCATTAACAATGACTCACAAAAATCCGCACTGTATTCTATTTTTATGCAGTATTGGATAATATCCAGATAAAATCCAATACTGCTACAGCTCACGCACTTTTAGCGGTACAACTATGGCAGGATGTATACTGGTACAAACGTATATCACCTTAATGCAGGCGACGTACGCTAAGCACCCATGACCCAACGTCCATTTTATCCCAAGGTTACTTCGCTATGCGTAATATATACAAAGCCATTAGAGTTTCTCTAGTAGGCTTTATTTTTACTCTTACGGCCTGCTCACCACTGAAGCCTGGTCATTCGCAATGGCAAAATATCGCAGCAACAGGCCAGCCCACCGCCCGCCATGAAGCGGCCTTTGCAGCCTATGGTCAGCAATTATACTTAATGGGTGGGAGACGTATAAACCCGACCGACGTTTTTGATATTGCCACCGCCAGCTGGACACAAAAGTCCAAGCCACCTGTAGAAATACATCACTTTCAACCCGTCGTGAAGGGTGATGCTATTTATATCGTGGGGGCAATGACTGGCAGCTGGCCGCATGAAACCCCACTCGATAAAGTGCTGGTTTACTACCCTAAACGCGATGAATATCAATTTACCCATACTATTCCTGAGCACAGGCGTCGCGGTGGTGCAGGTGCAGTCTTGCATGACGGTAAAATTTATATTGTGGGCGGTATTGTTAACGGCCACATGAACGGCTACAAGCCTTGGCTAGATAGGTATGATCCTACAACTGGCCAGTGGCAAACCCTTGATGATGCCCCTAATGCACGCGACCACTTCCAAGCCGTTGTGGCTAACAATAAACTTTATGCACTGGCTGGGCGCACCACCTCCAAAGCGACTGAACAAGATATGGCACTCACCATTGCTCACGGTAATGTCTATGATTTTGCTAAAGCGGCTTGGGAGCCTGTCACCAACACGCTTAAACTGCCCACTTTGCGCGCTGGCAATGCCGCTTTTAATTGGGGTGATAATGTGGTCATTGTAGGTGGCGAAAGCGACACCCAAGAACCCGCCTTTGCCGAAACACAAGCGTACAACACCGCCACACAAACGTGGTCCCGCTGGGCCAACCTTAAACAAGGCCGCCACGGTACCGGCGTTGCAATTGTTGATGGTTATGCTTATATGGCCTCGGGTGCAGGCAAGCGCGGCGGCGGCCCAGAGCTCACCAGTATCGAGCGTTTAGCACTGCCGCCTATACAACCTCACAGTGCAATCACATCAACGCAACCCCCTGCCACACGCGTAGTGGCACCAACACCGACGATACAACAGTGGCATACCCATACCCTAAATTTCACCGGGCCTGACACCTCTGAGCAGGCTCAAGACAACCCCTTTTTAAACTACCGCTTGCGTGTTGATTTTACCAATGGTGACACTCATATTCGCATACGCGGGTTTTATGCTGCTGACGGCAAAGCCGCAAAAACCTCAGCCACTAGTGGTAATATTTGGCAAGTTAAATTCACTCCTCCCAGCATGGGGCAATGGAAATATCAAGCCACTTTAGAGCACGGTAATAATATTGCCTTAGCGAATGATGATGTACAAGGTACTGCAATTGCCCTTGAACACCCCCAAGGGCAATTTAATGTGACACGCAGTGATAAAGAGGCACCGGATTTTCGCGCTTATGGGCGTTTGGGTATTAAAGACAGTCAGTTTTATTTTGCGGCCACCGAACGCTATTGGCTAAAAGCGGGCAGCAATAGCCCCGAGAATTTACTTGCCTATCAAGGCTTTGATGGCACCTACCGCCTACAAGCGAGTAACCGCGAAGGCGAGGCTAAAGCCAATACACAACTACATCAGTTCACGCCACACATACAAGACTGGCAAACCGGTGATTTAGTCTGGAAAGACGGCCAAGGTAAAGGCTTGGTTGGCCTGTTTAATTACCTGAGTGCGCAAGGCATGAACGCCAGTTATTTTTTAACTATGAACATTAATGGCGACGGCAACGATGTATGGCCTTACACCGCGCCCACACAATTTGAGCGCTTCGATGTAAGCCGCCTTGCACAATGGGAGCAACTATTTCAGCATATGCAGGCCAAGGGTATTTTATTGCACTTAGTGACTCAAGAAACCGAAAACGAGCGCCTATTAGATGATGGCGATACAGGCCCTTTACGCCAATTATATTACCGCGAAATGATTGCACGCTTTGGTCATCACTTAGGCTTAGTATGGAACTTGGGTGAAGAAAATGGCCCAGCCGAATGGTCACCACCCGCACAAAACGATGCACAACGTAAAGCTATGGCCAAATTCATTAAACGTAATGATCCTTATAAGCATCCCGTGCTTTTGCATACTCATTCAGAAGATTTAAACCGTACCGATTTACTCACAGCACTTTTAGGGGATGAGCATTTAGATGGTTTATCGTTGCAAGAAGCTGACCCCACAAAAACCGCCCACACTATTCAAGCATGGAAGCAAAAATCGCAAGCTGCAGGCCACCCATGGTTAATTACTATGGATGAAATTGGTCCGTGGTATACCGGCGCCGCTAGCGACCAAGAAACCCCTCAACACCCTGCATTAATTAAAGATGTGCTCTGGGGTTCACTCTTGGCTGGAGCGGCGGGTATTGAATGGTATTTTGGAGCAAAAACACAAGAAAATGACCTCACCGCCGAAAATCTACGCCTACGCCATGATTTATGGCAATACACGCGCATTGCGCACACTTTTTACACGCAGCATATTCCTTGGTGGGCAACGACACCGGCACACGCTAAAGTACTCAGCCCAACGGGCGCGCTCGCCGCCGAACAACCTGGCAAACTACTGGTCGCTTTTATTCCCCAAACAGCTACTGCTCAAACAGCCACAACCACACTCGATTTAAGTCATTTTAATGGTACGGTTAGTGTGCAATGGTTTAACCCATTAAGCGGGGGCGATTTAATTGATGCTGGTACACTCACCCCAGCAAGCAATAAACCCACTGAAATTCCTATACCAATAAAGCAATTAAGCGCGCAAGGCGGAGTCGTACTGATTAAAACAATAAAAGATTAATGCATAGCTGAAAAATATTGTACAAAAAATAACGCTATGATGGTGCTCAACAGCAGTCTGCTAATTAAGCAGCTTAGCACCGCTACTTTGTGCTTCGCTGTTTTATTATTTTAAAAGAGCGAAGCGCTTGTGCAACAGGCCCTAAGCAGTTGTGCTTTGATTTTAATACCAAGCAGTATTTCTCGTTGCCGCTAAAATTAAAATACCCTATAGTGCGCATTCGATCAGTTAACAAACTTATCTGTGTTCGCAGATATAATGACAGCTATAATAAAACTCACCGCGCGCTCCAACTACATTAAATTGCATTGCGCTACGCAATGATTAGATTCAGAGCTGCGTATAAAAGATAATATACATCGCGCTCTGCCGGAGCCCACCCCGCATGAAACACAACCCCTCACATCTGTTAGTACCGCAGATGTATTTAATTGCTTTTCAATAATGAGCAATGTAACCCATAACGCCCCGCCGTACGCGATATTACACTCATGCTTATTTAAAATGCTCTACAGTGATAATACCATGATCCTTAGGCTCGGCATCTAATACAAACCATTAACTAGTATTTGCAACCGCAACGCGAGACAACACATAACATGCTAAAAATAAGCCGACTTTTTAATCATACAAAGTTAAGCCCGCATTTTGTCACTCCAACCACGCCGCAACCTTACTGCATAGCCATCCTATGTTTATGCTTGGTTTTTATCGCAAGTTGCAGCCAAGATAATGCCGTCACCTCCAATGATACCCCCATCAGGCCGGCTAAAATTGTGACCGCTAAAAGTGCTAATGCCGCTACCCAGCGCATTTATCCTGGCACCGTTGAAGCATCAAAAAAATCTGACTTAGCTTTCCGCGTCAGCGGCCAACTGACATCACTGACGGCGAAATCAGGAATGCATTTTAAGCAAGGCGATACATTGGGTGTACTCGATGATGCTGAATATCAAAATGCAGTCGATGACAAACAAGCAAAATTTGATTTTGCACTGTCTCAATACGAAAAAATTAAAACACTTTTTAATCAAAAATATGTCAGCCCATCTGATTTAGATGAAGCCGCCGCCAACCTCAAAGGCGCTGAGGCAGCTCTTGCCTCAGCGCGCGACAACTTGAAATATACCCACCTCAAAGCCCCTTTTGATGGTCTTGTTGCTCATGTTTCTGTCGAGAACTTTCAATCAGTACGCGCAAATGATGTCATTATGCAATTCCATAACAGCGATAGCTTAGATATCCGTTTCAATATCCCAGAGAGTCTATTGGGTCGCATTAAACCTATCGAAGATCCTAGTGGGTTTTGCGCCAAAGTACATTTTAATGCATACCCCTCCAGCGACTACACCGCTTGCTTTAAAGAATTTGAATCGGTACCCGACCAACAAACACGCTCTTACAGCGTCGTCCTAACGATGCCGCAAATACAAGCTTTTCAAGTACTGCCCGGCATGGCCGTTACTGTGCACCTCGATTTAAGTAATATACTGATTCAACCTTCAGTGACTGGAGCATTTGTACCTGTCGAAGCAGTATTTGAAAAAAACGGCAAAACATGGTTATGGAAAGTCAATAAAGAAATGATCATCGAGCAAACAGAAGTAGAAATTGGGACGCTTAGCAACAGTGAAGTATTCATTCACTCAGGCATTCAAGCTGGTGACTCTGTGATAGCCGCCGGAGTCAGTCGATTACAAGAAGGCACTCAAGTGACACCTTTCACACAAGAACGAGGCCTATAATCTATGAGCTTAGCCGAAAACGCAATCAGTCATAAAACGCTATCTTGGATGGCAGTAGTGCTACTGGTCGTTGGCGGGGTTATTTCTTTTCTGAGCCTAGGCCGACTAGAAGATCCAGCCTTCACTCTCAAGCAAGCACTTGTTATTACACAATATCCTGGTGCCTCTGCCTTAGAGGTTGAAGAAGAGATTACTCTTCCCATTGAAAATGCCATTCAACAATTGCCCTATGTTAAGCGAGTAACATCTACATCATCTGCCGGCCTATCGCAGGTCGAAGTCGAAATGAAAAGCACTTATCGCAAAGATGATCTCGCTCAAATCTGGGATGAAATGCGCCGTAAAATTCGCGATATGCAATCACAGCTACCCCCAGGCGCCTACCCACCTATTATTAATGATGATTTTGGCGATGTATATGGTGTATTTTTGGCCATTACAGGAGACGGGTATAGCTATGAAGAGCTCGCCTACTATACCGACTTTTTACGTCGTGAATTGGTATTAATCAATGGCGTAGGCAAGGTAACTGCTGGTGGGCGCCTCGCCGAAAAAGTCTTTATCGAGATAGATCGATCTAAACTCGCAGCTTCTGGATTATCCATTGACGCTATTAAACACTTGCTACAAGGCCAAAGCTTAGTCAGCGATGCAGGCAAAATTACTGTGGGTAGCGAGTATTTGCGTATCAGTAGTATTGCTATGGACAGCCAAGGCCTAGAGACACTGTCGGGCTTACTTTTAAGCGGCACCCAAGAACAGTTAATCTATTTAGGTGACATAGCAACGATTTACAAAGGCTACGAAGATCCAGCCTCTCATCTGTATCGCTTTAACGGTAAACAAGCACTCACTCTAGGTGTTTCTTTTTCAGAAAATGTCAATGTTGTTAAAATTGGTGAGTTAATTGACCAACGATTAAATGCACTAAACTATGCTCGCCCGATCGGTATGGATATTAATACTATTTACAATCAACCTAAGCTTGTTGAGCGGTCAGTCAATGACTTTTTGGTAAGTCTGGCCCAAGCGGTTGTGATTGTCATTATTGTATTAATGCTTGCGATGGGCTGGCGGCCAGGCATTATCATGAGTGCGACGTTATTATTAAATATTGCAGGCACTTTCATTGTTATGAACATGTACAACATTGAATTGCATCGCATTTCTTTAGGTGCCTTAATTATTGCTTTAGGCATGCTCGTCGATAATGCAATTGTCATTACCGAGGGGATTATGATTAGTCTACAACGTGGGTTATCACGCGTACAATCTGCCGTTACCATTGTGTCAAATACTCGCTGGCCACTACTCGGAGCCACTTTTATTGCCATTGTGGCTTTTGCGCCTATCGGCCTATCACCGGATGCTAGTGGCGAGTTTACAGGCAGTTTATTTTGGGTACTTTTTATCTCATTACTCTTAAGTTGGATACTGGCCATTACCATTACTCCATTTTTTTGTTTTTTAATGTTTAAGCGCGATGAGCGCAACAATAGTACTCAACAGCAAGCCTTAACAGCACCCAACAATCAAGACACACCCTATAAAGGTCGCTTGTTTCAGCTATACAGTACATTTTTAAACATTTGTTTACACTATCGATGGGCAACCTTAATCGTTATGTTTGGGTTATTGCTCTCCGCCTTAGTCGCCTTTGGTAAAGTCAAGCAAGCTTTTTTTCCAGAAAGCCCATTACCTCTTTATATGGTGGATTATTGGCTGCCCGAAGGAACGAGCATTCAAGTCACAGAGAGCGACATAAAAAGCCTTGAACAAAAAATATTGAATATGGATGGCGTTAGTCAAGTCACCGCCACCATTGGCCGTGGTGCTGATCGCTTTATGCTCACGTATGAACCAGAAAAATCCTACTCCAGCTATGCTCAGTTACTGGTTCATATGGACTCTTTTGATGAGGTGACTGAAGCCATCGAAAAAACTAAAAATTTAATTCTTCACTCGTACCCACAAGCTTTTGCTTTGTATAGACGCCCAGCGATCGGTCCTAGTTCTGCGGCTAAAATAGAAGCGCGCATCATTGGGCCTGATCCCGATACATTGAGAATACTCGGCGATCAAGTGATAGAAATTTTTAGAGAAAATACAAATGTTATTAATATACGGCATGATTGGCGCGAGAGAACGAAAGTCTTGCACCCTATTATCGATACGGCTGCTGCGCGCCGTTTAGGTATTAACCAAGCTCATTTAGATGCCGCCATGCAGACACATTTAAACGGCCAAACTGTAGGTGTCTTTAGAGATGGGTCAGAAGTCTTGCCAATACTCATGCGTCCACCTCAAGAAGAGCGCAAGGGAGTGGATCAATTAAAGCAAATTCAAGTTTACAGTCCTGTGACTCAATCATATATTAATATCGGACAATTTATGAATGATGTTTCGGTGCAGTGGGAAGACCCTATTATTAAACGGGTCAACCGTAAACGTACACTGTCAGTCCTTGCAGACCCCGACATCAACAGTAATGCTTTTGCATTACACTCAGAATTAAATCAAGCCATTAAAACCTTAACGTTGCCACCTGGCTACGCCTTAGAATGGGGTGGTGAATATGAAGACCAACAAGAAGCTAATACTGCGGTTTTTGCTTTTTTACCCTTAGGTATTGTGGTAATGATTGTCATTAATATTTTTATGTTTAACTCTCTACGCCAAACTTTAGTGGTTTGGATAACGGTTCCTTTAGCGATTGTGGGGGTAGCTTATGGCTTACTACTGACCGGAGCGCCTTTTAGCTTTATTGCCCTGCTGGCCGTTTTGAGTTTAATTGGCATGCAAATCAAAAACGGCATCGTTTTAGTCGAAGAAATAAAGCGACTAAATACTGAAGAGCAAATACCTTGGCTCCAAGCGATACAAATGGCCTCACTCAGTCGTTTACGCCCAGTATCGATGGCTGCACTCACGACAATACTGGGTATGATTCCGCTATTGAGTGATGTATTCTTTCAACCCATGGCTGTCACTATTATGTTTGGCTTGGGCTTTGCTACACTATTAACCTTAATTGTGGTACCAGTATTATTTGCATTGTTTTATCAGGTGAGCAGCAAGCGAGAGATTGCTCATTAAATTACCATTATTTTTATAAACCCGTCTTTTAAGGGGAATTTTTTGGGGTCCCACAAGGAAAGTAGGGCCCCATACCTAATGCCAAAGGATCAATCATCAGTAGGGTACCAAGGCCCCTTGTTCGGTCGAGTTAAACAGTCACGTGATGACCACTTTGCACTCAAAATGGGGTCTCACACTGGATATACAGTCTTAAACCCATTATTGCCATTTTTTAATGCAACTGTAAGGTAGAGTAAGGCAGCCTATGCACACTAAGCCTTTTTCGCAGGCCTGCGAAAATAATAAAGCCGTCATATTGGCGCATCTACAACGCTTGTTTAAAAAAACGCACAGCGTTTTAGAAATTGGCAGCGGCACAGGCCAGCACGCAGTGTTTTTTACTCAAGCGCTGGCACATATTCGCTGGCAAACGTCGGACCGGGAGATCAATCATGCGGGCATTAATGCATGGATTGACGAACAACCTCAGGCTAACCTGATAAGGCCCATTGAGTTAGATGTGCTTACCAGTGACTGGCCCAAACCCGTAGATGCGATTTATACCGCCAATACTGCCCACATTATGCCTTGGCAGGCGGTGCAGGCAATGTTTGATGGCGTAAGCCGCTCACTTGCGCACAAAGGGTTATTTGTTTTATACGGACCCTTTAATTACCATGGTCAATTTAGTAGCCCCAGTAACGCCCGCTTTGATGAGCATCTACGCACGAATAATGCCGAGCAAGGCATTCGTCATCATGAAGATATTTGCGCGCTAGCCATACAGGTAGGCTTAACACTTATTGAAGATAATGCCATGCCAGCAAACAACCAGTTGCTGGTTTTTACACGCGAAGCATCATGCGGTTAAATAGAACAGTTAGAGCGCGGCGCTCTAAGCTATCGATACAGGCAATCCGGTGATGCAAGCCTGCCTGCGGGGTATTGCAGTACGTGCTTATCAGCATGCCCCCATGCAAACACTCACCCATGCCGTCGTCACAGTCGATAAAGGTGTAGCCCATGATGCGCGCGGCAAGCCTTCTTTGCGGCAAGTGACAATACTGAGTGAAGCAAGCTGGCTGCTGGTATGTCACCAGTTAAAAGTCTTGCAACCCACACTACCGCCTTATGCCTTTAGCTGGCTAAACCGCCGAGCAAACCTGTTGATCAGTCATAGGATCTTTAACACCACAGATATTGGCAGCACCCTCCGTATAGGCTCATGCGTTTTAGAGATTACCCAGCCATGCAACCCTTGCGTTAAAATGGATCAACACATCAAGGGATTACAGGCTTTACTGACCCCGGCATTAACCGCAGGGGTCTGTTGTAAAGTCATCAGTGGCGGGTACATTAAGCTTGGCGATCAGGTAACACTCACCCCACAACCTTATCAGGCTCTATTGCTGTGATACAGGGGTCATCGAAAGGTCTTTAAATACCGCTTTACCTTACAAGGCGCATTAATGTGATAACATGCTATTAAATTTCTTCAGCAAAAACCTCGAGCACCGCGTCTTCCACTGAAGGTGCTGCGACCTCAAGCGCTTGTGCAGGCTGCGCGACTAACATGAGTGTAATATTTTTTAAACTGGCTATTTGTGAGAGCCAATCATCCGTACCCAGTAGCACACTATCGGCCAAAACCACATAAGAGCTACCCGTATTATTCAAACTCACTAAAGCAGATAAAAAATTACTTTGAGGGAACAGCATAACACCTCCGCGCGCGCCAAACGCAGCCCAACCTTGCCAATGCTCGCGGCCGCTTGGTTCGTTGAGTACCACAGGTATCAAGCTGACACGCTCTGCTTTTTTACGACGCACGACGCTTTTCATGAGTGTATCGTCTTGCTGGATCCAGCAGCCCGCGATATAGCAACTATAAGGTCCACTAAATTGTGGCGCTCTTAAACCGCAAGAGGCCATTAAGCGCCCAAGCGTCGTTGCGCTACAGGTTACACCAAATTCAGCCCCTATCTTTTGCAATAGCTGCGCACGGGACCAATTGTAACCCGGTGCAGCTATCAACCAGTCAATAACTTGTAGCAACTGCTCTTCTGTTAGCTGGCGGCGGCGACCTTGTTTAGCCGTTTGCGCCAGCGCTTGAGGGCCTTTATTTTTGTAAGTACGCAACCACTTGTACAGAGTTTTATCGCCCAAACCATAGGCACGCGTTACTGCGGTGACGGGCTCGCCGGCCAATACACGCTCAACAGCCATCTGCCTCAATAAGGCTTGCTCGCTATTGCTCAGCTTTCTCGCATCGTACTTTACTGGTGTACTCTTTATGGTTTGCATCAATCTAACCCTAGCTTATCTGTTGTGCCCGCTAGGGTAATGGGTAACGATAAAGAGGTCGTGCCAGTTTACTCTTTTACCTAAAATTGGGTTCACGCCCACAAAAGCACCGATTTGGCTAGATGTCTCATGTTTAACTAAGACATAATAGGGACCCAAAAACCTCAAACAAAACAACGACATATACATAATGGAAGACTTATTCAGAACGCCACTTTTTAATTTACACGATCTTATTGTTGTCAGCACAGCAATCACTACAGTATTTGTGCTTTTTACGCAAGTGATTGTTCCCGCAAAAAGTCCTGTTGCACGGCGTTATTTAACAATTTTTTTCATTTGTGTATTTATACACTCCGTTACAAGCTTGCTTATATGGAATACTCAAATCGAGCTACCCAATCAGGCGGCTAGCCTATCGGTACTTATTCTCTTTACTTTAAGCAATCTTCTTAAGGGTCCCGCTCTATTTTTGTATGTTTGCGCACTCACCAAAACCCACTTTCAGCACCAAAAGTGGTATCTTCTGCACCTTGTCCCGCCCTTTTTTATGGTAGGCCTTATATTGGCACTTGGTATAAGTCTGGATCAGGCAAAAGGCTTAGAGCTTAATGACAACCATAGGCTTCTTCATGATATATGCCTATTAATGAAAGGCATACCTACGCTTTATGCTTTAGCGTGTATTCCTGTGGCTATTTCAGCCTCAATCATCATGCAAAACTACTATTCAAACGATTATGCCTTAGGTACAAATTGGTTAAGCGTATTGTGTATGGGTTATGCGGGATACTGGGGCTGGGTGTTTTTTAGTCAGCTCTTTGGTCATGTATTGGTGAATGTTTGGCAGGTTATTCCATCCATTGACAGCTTAGGTATTGCTAACAACTACTTAGCCTTCGTTTTGTTACTCATACTTTTTGGCTATAACATTTCTGTTGCGCAGCAGCAATTAGCTCGCGCTTTGAATGCGATCAAAAAAAACCTACTGCCCGCAGACGAGCCAAGCCATACATTACCGACCCCGCCTCATGCGCCTGATGCACACGCTCATGCGCAAAAAACACCCAGTGATTTAGCGCAGCGCATTCAAAGCCTGATGGTACAGCAAAAACCTCATTTACAGAGCAGTATCACAGCCGAGCAATTTGCGCATTTACTGGGGCGTTCAACTCGCGAAGTCTCAGCTGTGCTCAATCAACACTTTGAGCAAAACTTTTTTGAGTTTATCAACACTTATCGCGTGAACGATGCAAAAGCACTGCTAATCAGCCCAGAGCATATCAATACACCCATCACCCATATTTTGTCTATGGCAGGGTTTAATAGTAAATCGGCTTTTCAGCGGTTTTTTAAGCGTATTACAGGTATGTCGCCCAGCGAATACCGTCAACGGTATGGGTCGGTAAAGAAAACCCCACGATAAGGCCAAATTGGCATGCAGGGCTTCGCTCACTTAGGTGTCAAGTAACTATTCAGAGATACCAACATTAGACACTGATGAATTATTGTCTGGGCCGCTCAAGCCATTCATGGGCGCGATATAAGTGCTCTGGGTACTGACTATAGCCAGAAAATATCCATCAGCACCCTATCAGGTGAACTTTTCAGCTTGGCTAAATAGTTACGGTATCAAAAACATTTATCAGCTATAAGGTGGACTGCCAGCATAAGAGGAAGGTGGTGCTACCCTCTCACTGTGAAAGGGTATTCAATAGTAGAATAAGAAGGATGACATCAAGACAATCAGGCGACCTGCTAGCGTTAGTTTCCTAGCTGCCACCCATTAGTCATGGGGTAACGACGGTCACGACCGAAACCACGCTGTGTAATGCGCGGGCCAATGGCCGCTTGCCGGCGTTTGTATTCATTGATGTCGACCAATCGCAATATGCGGTGTACGGCCTCTGAATCAAAACCGGCGGCAATCACAGCTTCGGCACTGCTGTCTTCTTCAATATATAAGCGCAGAATTTCATCCAACTCTTCGTACGGCGGCAACGAATCTTCATCGACCTGATCGGGTGCCAATTCGGCCGAGGGTGGGCGTGAAATAACTGACTCTGGAATGACTGGCGATACCGTATTGCGGTACTTTGATAACTCGAATACAAGCATTTTAGGCACATCTTTTAAGACATCAAAACCGCCCGCCATATCGCCATATAACGTGCAATACCCCACCGCCAACTCACTTTTATTGCCAGTGGTTAACACCAGTGCGCCCTTTTTATTTGAGATCGCCATCAGCACGACGCCTCGGCTACGCGCTTGTAAATTTTCTTCGGTGGTGTCGGCGGCTAGACCTTCAAATTCTTCGGCTAGCGCGGCACTAAAAGCATGAAATATCGGCTCGATACTGATCGAGCGATACTTAACCCCCATGCGTGATGCCTGCTCTGCGGCATCGTTTTGACTCAGCATTGAGGTATACTTAAACGGCATCATAACGGCCTCTACGCACTCAGCCCCCAAAGCATCTACTGCAATGGCCAGCGTTAATGCCGAGTCAATACCGCCTGACAACCCCAGCACCACGCCTTTGAAGCGGTTTTTATTCACATAATCGCGCACCCCTGTCACTAACGCCTGATAAACACTGGGCAAGTGGCCAGCGTTGTCAGCAAGCTCGGCGGCATTAAACCATAACCCTCTAGAGCCCAATTGCGCACTCACTGCCGTTAAAGAGGTTGCAAATAAAGGCGCTCGATGAACCAAGGTACCACAACTGTTTACCACCATAGAGCCGCCATCAAAAACCAGCTCGTCTTGCCCGCCCACCTGATTAACATACACAATCGGCATACCTGCTTGTACAGCGCGCTTGGCAAGCAGTTGCTCGCGTTCACTTTGCTTATTGATATGAAAAGGCGAGGCGTTTAAATTAAACATCACATCGGCACCGGCTTGTTTCGCCTGCTGAGCAGGACCATCGTGCCAAATATCTTCACAAACGGTCAAGGCAACCTTGATGCCCTCAATTTCAGCGCAGGCAATATTTTGGCCCTCAATAAAATAGCGCTTTTCATCAAACACTTGGTAATTGGGCAAATGCTGCTTGGCGTATTCTATGAGTAGACGACCATTATAAATAATAGCAGCCATATTCATTAAGCCTGCGGCCGTTTGTTTGGGGTAACCCACCACCAAAGCGATACCCTGACTATGCGCCTTCAGTACCTCGATAGCAGCCTTTATACGTGCTTCAAGGCTCGGGCGGAGTAATAAATCTTCAGGTGGGTACCCTGTTAATGTCAACTCCGGAAATACGACAACTTGTGCACCCAGTTCATTTTTTGACCGCTCGGCCGCTTGTACAACTAGCTGCGTATTACCGGGGATATCACCCACTAATGGGTTAATTTGCGCTAACGCCGTGACAAACATTGACATTGATACTTACACCTCGAGTATGCTCCGGCAATGAGCCGGCAATAAACTGTCATTGATACCCCCACAATGATGAAATAGTCCAAGGGTATCAAAATGCGCTATTTTGGTGGAAGTCGCCCAGAAAGCAAAGTATAAATAATAAAAAAGTATCGTCACTGAGCAATACTCCCCCCTCACGCGATTTCATAAACGGCTCAATGGCTCGATATTTTTATGTATCTCGATACTCTTCTCTTACACTCCTCGACTGTGTGCCCGTCAATTCTGTATTTCTACTCTTGCGACATCTCATCGTGATTATTCAGAGATATCGAAATTAAGCGCTCACCAATCATGGAGGGGTCGCCCAAGCCACCCCACCCGTGGGCGCCATATCAGCGCTCTCGACGCTCAAAAACAGAGAAAACACCGCCTCAGCCTCGAGGATATGCAATGCGTTAATTCAGCAGAGTATTCAACCGTACTAAAGCGTTTATAATAACCAACACTATCGAACATGATAATGACTCCCACCCCATTCAATAGAGAATTTCGCCAGTGCTAGAGCATACCTTAACCTCAGTACCGCTAAAGTTAACTGGGCAGCCAGCCTCTCACAATATACGCCTATTGGCGATGTACCAATATATTCGGGTGATTATCGGTCTTTTACTGCTGACACTACAGTTAACCAGCAATTCCCACAGCGTATTAGGCTCTGAAGAGCAAGACACCTACATCTGGGCAACAGCTATTTATATTGCCGTATCAGTACTGACTATTGTGGTGTGGCCACCCATCAAATTGCGCTACTCTCATCATCGCTTAGTCGCTTCATTGTTATTTGATATTTCGACCATGCTGGTTTTATTACATACCAGTGGCGGCGTCGCCAGTGGCTTAGGCTATTTACTGATTATTTTTGTCGCCATTGCGGCCATTTTTATTCCTGGGCGTCTAGCACTGGGGCTAGCCGCTCTAGCAACAGTGATTGTTATTGGTGATAGCGTTTATGCGGCCATCGTGAATAAAGCTGTCGATAAAGATATTTTTTCGTCGGGTGTATTAGGAGCCGTTTTATTTTTAACCGCGCTAACGTTTCAGTTTTTAACCGAAAAAATTCGTACTAGCGATTTGGCCGCTGCTACCCACAGCGCCCATGCCGAGCATTTGCAAAAATTGGCACAAGCCATTATTACTCGTATGCGTACCGGTATTATTGTGATCGATAACACCGGCAAAATTGAACTCATTAATGATTCGGCGCTGCAACTGATGGACCTTCCGCAATCGCGCAGTTACCGTCAAACACAACTCGCTGAGATATCATCGCTCAAGCAATTAGTGGATCAGTGGCGAGCCAATCCTGTCAGCAAACCCGCACAAATTCATACCCTCAACTCGGGCCAACAAGTGCGTGTTAGCCCTGCATTACTCACACTGGGTAACAACCAGCGAACAGTATTGTATATCGAAGATAATCGCGCACTGGCACAGCAAGCGCAGCAATTAAAACTCGCCTCACTGGGGCGTTTAACCGCCAGTATTGCCCATGAAATTCGCAACCCACTCGGCGCCATTAGTCACGCTTCACAACTGCTTAATGAGTCATCACAAATCAATGACGCCGACAAAAGACTGCTCGATATTATCCTGAGCCACTGCGCACGCGTTAATCAAATCATAGAAAACACCCTCTCTATATCGCGGGGGCAAGAAATTCAAGCCCTACCACTAACACTCAATGAGTGGCTACCGACTTTTAAAAGTACTTATGAGCAAGGCAGCCAAGCCACCATTGATTTACATATTGAACACAACAATCTACAAGTTCGCGTAGATGCCTCCCACTTATCACAAGTACTCACAAACTTATGCGACAATGGCGCCCGTTATAACGCCAAAACGACTGGTCAGCAGTGTGTGATCTTGCGTGCTAACCTTAATCCTAATAGCGATGCAGCTTTTATCGAGGTGATTGATAATGGCCCTGGGATTCCTGAGCAAGAGCTTGAAGATATTTTTAATCCCTTTTTTACCACCGATGCTGAGGGCACAGGTTTAGGGCTTTATATTTGTAAAGAGCTGTGTGAAATAAACCAAGCCGTATTAAGCCATAAGCCCAGTACGCTAGGGCGCACTTGCTTTCGCATCGACTTTACACACCACCAACGCATGAATTAAAAACGCCGACACTCAAGGGCTCAAAAATTAAAGCTAAAAAGCTGACCGCATTATTTTATAAGACCTGCATTCTTTTATAAGACCTACAACACAGATAAGTAACTATGAACCACGCCTTAAGTGCCCTAATTATTGATGACGAACCCGATATTTGTGAACTGCTAGATATGACCCTTAGCCGCATGAATATCCAATGCGCTATAGCAAACAACGTAGTCAATGCTAAAACGCTCCTCGAACGTAAGAACTTTAATATTTGCTTAACCGATATGCGCCTACCTGACGGTAGCGGCTTAGATATTGTGCGCTTTATTCAAGGCCACTGTCCTTCACTGCCAGTGGCGGTTATTACTGCGCACGGTAATGTTGATGTCGCCGTTGAGTCTTTAAAGGCAGGCGCTTTTGATTTTTTATCAAAGCCCGTCAATTTAGCTAATTTGCGAACACTGGTACAAAATGCCATTGCCTCCAATCAAATGCCAGAGCCCACGATTAAAATCAAATCTCGTTTACTTGGCGATTCACCTATTATTCGCGCTCTAGGCAAAAATATTGGTAAATTAGCGCGCTCACAAGCCCCTGTGTATATCACGGGTGAGTCGGGCAGCGGTAAAGAGCTTGTTGCACGCTCCATGCACGAACGTGGCCCTCGCGCCGATGCACCTTTTTTAGCTGTCAACTGCGGCGCGATACCGCGTGAGCTCATGGAAAGTGAGTTTTTTGGCCACAAGAAGGGGTCTTTTACTGGCGCTCATCAAGATAAAGAGGGCTTGTTTCGTGCTGCAGAAGGCGGCACTTTGTTTTTGGATGAGGTCGCTGATTTACCCTTAGATATGCAAGTTAAGCTATTGCGTGCCATTCAAGAAAAGGCCGTGCGCGCCATTGGCGGCTCAGCAGAAGAACCTTTTAATGTCAGAATATTATGCGCCACACACAAAGATTTAGAAGCCGAAGTTGCCGAAGGGCGCTTTAGGCAGGATCTATTTTATCGCCTCAATGTTATTCAACTCAATGTTCCCCCGTTACGCGACCGCAAAGAAGATGTTGTCTTATTGACTCATTTTTTATTAGATAAACTCGCCAAAGATATGAGTGCTGCCACACTCAAAATATCGCCTCAAGCACTTAACGAGCTAGAGCGCTATCAATTCCCGGGCAATGTACGTGAACTCGAAAACATTCTAGAGCGCGCTTTTACTCTATGCGAAACAGACACCATTGAAAGCCACGACCTACAGCTTAAGCACAACGCTATACTCACCGAAAATCTACCCGCCACGCATACTGCTGTCAATCACTATGAGCGGGCCTTACAATTTGAAAATATTGACGAGTATTTAGCCGATATTGAAAAAGATATTATTTTAGGCTCTCTTGAAAAACTGCGCTGGAATAAAACCATGGCCGCCAAAGAACTTGGTGTGACATTTAGGTCTTTGCGCTATCGCATGCAAAAACTAGGGCTAGAAGAAGACTAAAAAAGGGCTATAAAGCCCTCCTTTTTTATTCACCATTCAAAGTTAAAACGAGAGTTCTAGCGCCACCGTTGTTGCGGTGCTCGCACAGATAAATACCCTGCCAAACACCTACATTAAAAGCACCGTTTTTGATAGGCACGGTTACGCTTGAACCTAAAATACTCGCTTTAAGATGCGCTGGCATATCATCACTGCCCTCATCATTATGCAAATAATAAGGCTGATCCTCGGGTACCGCACGACTAAAATAGCTTTCGAAATCTTGTCGTACCGTAGGGTCAGCATTTTCGTTCACCGTTAACGACGCCGAGGTATGCTGAATATGAACATGCAGCAGCCCCACCTTGACGGCAGCCAATTCAGGCAAGCTGGCAAGCACTTCACGCGTAACTAAATGAAAACCTCTTGTCCGCGCCTTTAACCGGATCTCTTTTTGTAACCACATCAGGAGTCTCCATCATAAGTGTTAAACATTTGCGGGCGGCTATACCGTCTATAACAACATCGTTATGCCGTTATGATTTTTTCACGTAACAGCTTAAAATCACAATACGCTGCCCTTCTACACGGCCTTCGATGTGCTCCGGATTACTCGTTAGCGATATTCCGCGCACAGCTGTACCACGTTTAGCCACAAGGCTCGAGCCTTTAACCGGCAGATCTTTAATAATAACAATATTGTCACCGGCAGCTAAGCGCACGCCATTACTATCTCGGCAATCAACGGCATCTTCGTCTTCTTCTTCGATTCCTGCTTGTGCCCAGGCTTTTAGCGCATCATCTAAATACAGCATATCTTTTAAGTCATGCGCCCAGCTTTCATTTTCTAAACGGTTTAATAAGCGCCACGCCATCACTTGCACGGCCGGCGTCGGGCTCCACATGGTATCGCTTAAACAGCGCCAGTGGTTAGGCTCTAATGCGGTACCTTCAGGCAGCTGCGCGCAGCACTTTTCACAGGCTAAAATCGTAGCATCCGCTTGACCCTCTGAATGAGGCAGCTCAAAGGGCTGATTATTATCATCACTGCCGCACAATTCACACTGATGGTTTGCGCGGGCTAATAAATTACTATCTATCCTCATTGGATTTTCCACATCAATAAAAGGGATATTATGCCATAGACAGGGTAAACCGCTGAATTTAACGCAAAAAAAACCCGAGCTAATCATGGCTCGGGTTTTTCAATAGGTGGCTCAGGGGTTAATTACAACCAATGCGGCCTTCCGTCGATACCGCGATATCGTCAAACCAAATATTTTCGACACCTTTATTATCACCAAACGCTCTCCAGCCCAGTGTGACGTGATTATTCACTCCACTCATGCTGCCACTAAAGAACTTACCGGGGTCTCGCGCCCAATCGGCCGCTTTAGTCGCTTCAAAAAGGAGTTGATCATCCATCCAAGCATACACTTTATCAATCGCATTGCCTTTAACAACAGCAAACTCTAAACAAACCCATTGGTTGGCAGGGATTGTTTCAGTAGGTACGACCTTTTCTGTACCGGCATCAATACTCACGGGTAAGAAGGCGCCAAGAATAGCATCTTGCACAGTACCAAAGCGCAGCTCTTCTTTATTTGAGCCACTCATTTCAGTAGAGTAAGACATGAAGTGTACATGGTTACCATCAGCACCTTTAACACCACCGCCTAATTCAACCGGAATATTCATCCAAAAGCGTGTGTAATAGGCATCTTTGCCATCGGGTAAATCCTGGAAAATAAACGATGGCTGAATCGACTGACCACCGGTTTTAATTCTGACCGAATTAGAACCAGAATGCGCCTTACTTGAATCGATTAAGGCAAAAGTCGTGTTGCTAGAGTTATTATTTTGCATATCAATTTGGTATTGTAGAAATGTTTTCCAACCAGCGGGTACTGAATTATTATCTTGACCTTCAAAGTCATCATTAATAATCAAGTTACCGTTACCCGTTGCAGGCGGTGTACTGCTGCCACCCACTACAGGAAGATCTTTACCGTTTAACTCATTCCACACATAATCAGCTATTTGCGCGGCACAATCGCCTGCTGGCGTACACGCTGGCATAGGGCCTTTACCCTCTTCGATAATTTTTTTGATGCCATCGTAATCATCGTTGTTACACAAATCGCAACTATTACCACCTGCTGTAATATCAGCAACGATAGGTCCAAAAGGCCCTCCGGTACCATCAGCACCATGACAGCCACTACAAGTACTGGCCTCATACAGCGCCTTACCGGCCGCAACACGCTCGGCGCGCTCTTGCTCAGAAACACCTTCGGGTTCTGCTGGTGCGCTCGATGAGCTCATAGGCGCAGAGCTTGACGCAGGCGGTGGAGTACCACCGTTGACAACAGGAAGATCTTTACCGTTTAACTCATTCCACACATAATCAGCCAATTGCGCGGCACAATCGCCTGCTGGCGTACACGCTGGCATAGGGCCTTTACCCTCTTCAATAATTTTTTTGATGCCATCGTAATCATCGTTATTACACAAATCACAACTATTACCACCTGCTGTAATACCAACAACGATAGGTCCAAAGGGCCCTCCGGTACCATCAGCACCATGGCAACCACTACAAGTACTGGCCTCATACAGCGCCTTACCAGCCGCAACACGCGCGGCACGCTCTTGCTCAGAAACACCGGCTGGCGCACTGGATGAGCTCATGGCAACAGAACTCGAAGCGGGTGCAGAGCTTGAAGACATAGGTGCAGATGAAGGCGTACCGCCACCGTCGACTGACGTAGGCTCATAACGCACCTCAAATGTACGAATAGAGATATTCATCTCTTTAAAGTCTTCTTCAGGCTTGTCTGCTAAAGTTGTCCATTCGTTATAACCATAGGCATTACGTACTACATAACCGTGGGTTTCTGGTGAGCCATTACCTAAGGTTTCTGGGTTTAGGTGTAAGCGACCGAAGTTCGCGTTATCGGCATTGCTCTGGCTAACGGCTGTTTTTTCCCAGTTGGCGCCACTCCAAAAGTAAAAGCCATTTTTAGGGATACTAATACGCACCCATTGGTCAGCATACACATCTTGGTCTAACTCAATAAACACTTCGCCACGTACGCTGTTGTTATTCGCATCTGGGTCGCCTAGCGTAATGGCAAAGTTAATTTTGCCGTTATCTACTTTTGCTACGCCATCAGCGCCAATGGTTGACTCAAACTGGCTCAGTAAATCAGCTTGAGTCGGCACATCGGTCAAATCACTATTAATGCGCAATTCAAGCACAACGCTATCGATATCACCCATTTTGCCGCTAACACTCTGAGTTGAAAACCCATTGGAGTGCTGACCATCGGTATCGACTAACTTTTTAAGCCAGGTGCCTTCGTGGACTTTACGGTTATCACACGATGGGTCGTTAACGCCGTTGCGCTGCAAGCTGTAATCGTTCGCGCCTTGGCGTGCTAAATTCGCGTAAGCAGCTGAGTTGAATTCTTTGTTAAAAAACTGACCATTAAATGCACCGCTGCCATCAAACAATATTGCGGCACGGCCGGTGTAATCATCGGGGTCATTACAACCAATTTTAGTGATGGTATACGGTAAGTCAGTCGCCGGAGGCGCCATGCTAGACGAGCTAACGACCGATGAAGAGCTCTCGACAACACTTGAGCTGCTTGGGGCTTCGGAGCTCGAGACAACAACACTTGATGACGATTGCGCCACCGAGCTTGAAGAGGGGGCAACGGAGCTTACAGACGAAACGATAGAACTTGAAGCGTCAACGCTAGAAACTGGCGTCGTACTGCTGCTTGGCTGCGAACTGCCGCCACAAGCCGATAAACCGACAGACGCAGTCGCCATAAGCGCAGTACGCCAGTGACGTGCTATAGCCTGTTGTAATGAAGAATGAAGCATATGTTGCCCTCTTGGTGATGAAATCACACAGTTGTTAACTATTTTTAGAGTGGTGTCTTTCAATATAAAACAAGCGCCTGTCACACATTCAATACGCAGGCAGCCGCTATTTGATGGCGCCAAATATATGAAAGCTAAACCGCTATAACAAGGAACTGTTTAGCAAACGACAAAAAATACCGTATTTAGTGATCTATGGCACTCTATTCGCATGACGTTATTCACATCCAATATTGATAAACAACTGGGCCTATCAACAAGCGACGGCCTCAATACGAAGCCACCGATAAGAACATCCGCGCCAAAAAAAAGGTCGATAAAGCGCAACACTCAATCGTGTTTACATTCAGATAAAATAGGGAGTTCCTATGCCAGCCAACACCGCCGTCCCATGCTTAGCCCAGCCCTTAACTGCCAGTACCGCCGAGGCTTTTTTAAAAGATCTATTTAGCCTTGCCGTTGCCGCCAGCCATCCCGCTCAAACACTGCCGCGCTACTTACCCAAAGACACCACAGGCAAAGCCTTGGTGATAGGTGCAGGTAAGGGAGCTGCGGCGATGGCAAAAACCTTTGAAGCCCACTGGCAAGGCCCTGTTCGCGGTCTTGTTGTCACCCGCTACGAGCACGGTGAACACTGCCGTCATATTGAAGTAATAGAGGCGGCCCACCCCGTACCCGACGCTCAAGGTACGCTCGCCGCCGAGCGCACGCTCGCCTTAATCGACTCCGCTGCGCCCGATGAACACATATTTTGCTTGCTCTCTGGCGGTGGCTCATCATTGCTAAGCTTACCGGCAACAGGCATTAGTTTGGCGCAAAAACAAGCCATCAACAAAGCACTGCTCAAATGTGGTGCAAGCATTGATGAGATAAACTGCGTGCGCAAACATTTATCAGCCATTAAAGGCGGCCAGTTAGCCTTGCGGGCAAGCCCGCGTCCAATTACCACGTTTGCGATATCCGATGTGCCTAACGACAGTCCCGATATCATCGCCTCTGGCCCAACCGTTGCCGATCCAAGTACCCGCGAACAAGCGCTGAATATTGTAAAAAAATACGCCATCGCGCTGCCCAATAACCTTGCCAATTGGCTGCACAACCCCGATAGCGAAACCCCAAAAACTCTGAGTCATAGCGCCAGCTATCAGCTTATTGCTACCCCCATCGATGCCCTCAATGCCGCTGCTGAGTTTGCCCTAGCACAGGGCATTACGCCACTTGTGCTGGGCGATAGTATTGAGGGCGAAGCTTGTGAGGTCGCTAAAGTATTTGCTGGTATTGCCAAATTCACTGCCAAGCACAATCAGCCACTACCCAAGCCTTGTGTTATTTTGTCGGGCGGGGAAACCACCGTAACAGTCAAAGGGCATGGCCGCGGCGGCCGCAATGCCGAATTCTTATTATCGCTGTTTCACGAGCTCAAAGGACAAACCGGTATTTACGCGCTCGCTGGCGACACTGACGGGATAGACGGCACAGAAGATAATGCCGGAGCACTATTTAGCCCCAGCGATTACACCAAGGCGCAAGCATTGGCACTCAATAGCGCAGATTATCTTGCCAACAACGATGGCTACAGCTTTTTTGAATGCTTAAATCGTTTAATCATGACTCAACCTACCCGCACTAACGTCAATGATTTTAGAGCTATTTTGATTATATAAGCCCTTTTGTCATATAAGCCCTTTTGTCATATAAGCCCTTTTGTCATATAAGCCCTTTTGTCATATAAACGCTTTGATATGGGTAGGCTAACGGCACCATCACCTAAGACGTCTATAATTAAGTCAATATACCGCCTAAATAGCGACTCAAGACTCATCATTTAACTATAGCTCACCCACATATCGAGGCACCTCATATGCAAATGACCATAGCAGAAGCGATTCATCGATTTGAAGAGTTACTCTCCACTTTGGACCATGCCTACTGGGAAAGCGCTAATATTGAACGTAAAGATGCATTATTTGATGTGATTAGTATTTTTGCACTGGAGCTACGCGAGCTTGCTAAACTCAGTGTCGAAGATCACTATCTCACCTACGAGCCCATTTCTACCGGCGCTCGTAATGTACAACTGAAACTACAAAACATGCACAAGCAGTTAGATGCATGGTCTATACGCTCAACAACGATCAATAACTTACGACTTCAACTACCGCAAGTCACCAACGCCTTAGCACCAAGCACTTAGAAAGACAACTTAAGTACGCAAGCTCGCCGATCCGAGCAATTGACACCAACACCGAGCACACATATCAACATTTTATCGATGCCCATCAAAAATCAACATATAGCCATAGTCGCCATAAAATTTTAGACTTAACGCAAAAACGTTTAACAAAAACTTCGAATCAACTGGCACTTTAAACAACTTGAACGATACTTATAAGTATCGGTGGCGCGCATTCCCCCAAGTGTTATGCGCCACTGTAGAGCTTAAACAATGTGCGTAGTTTGTTGAGGCTTGATTAAGGTTTACCCTTAATGTTTCACTCCTAATGGTCCTGGCCCGGCGCTTATTTGCGCCGGGTCTTTTTTACCTAGCATAGCCAGCGCGTTTACTCATAATACTCGGATCACCGCCAACTCAAGTATTTAACCCGCACTATTCGACTTATAATATTCACGCTGCAAGACTTAAACCCTCAATCCATAACTATTGATACAAATACCGACGCAATCGAAGATTATATCGCCAAAACAATTGCACATTCACCTCGGTTTTACGAATAACCAACACGCTACGCGCGCGCATTGCTTTTGGCGGGCGCTTTTTTGCTGTATGCTTCGCTTCGCTTAATTGCACGACACCCTACGCTTTTGCAACCTGAGCAAGCCAAACAAAGTGCCGCTTAATAAAAAGCCGGCAGCGCAAGTATTTTCTATCGATTGACCTCAAAGGTAACCATCTCCATGTACGTTTACGACGAACATGATCGACAACTGATCGCCCAGCGCGTGGCGCAATTTCGCCGCCAAACAGAGCGCTACTTAGAGGGCTCGCTGCCCGCCGAACAATTCTTACCTATACGCCTACAAAACGGCTTATACGTACAGCGCCTTGCGCCGATGCTACGCATTGCCGTACCTTATGGCCTACTTAACAGTAGGCAGCTGCGCAAACTTGCACATATTAGTCGGCACTACGATAAAGGTTACGTGCACGTCACGACACGCCAAAACATTCAATTTAACTGGCCAGCACTCGAAGAGGTTCCCAATATTCTTGAGGAGCTTGCCGACGTTGAAATGCATGCCGTGCAAACAAGTGGTAATTGCATACGCAATACCACCACCGATCATTTTGCAGGTGTTGCGCCTGACGAGCTCATTGATCCACGCCCTTACTGCGAAATTATTCGCCAGTGGTCTACCTTTCATCCAGAGTATGCGTTCTTACCCCGCAAATTTAAAATTGCCGTATCAGGCTCGGATGAGGATCGAGCTGCCATTCGATTCCATGATATAGGCTTGCAGTTAGTCACCAATAATGAAGGCGAAATTGGCTTCACTGTAATGGTTGGCGGGGGTCTAGGCCGCACACCAGTGATTGGCAAAGTCATTCGTGAATTTTTACCAGAGCACGACCTACTCACCTATCTTGAAGCCATTTTGCGAGTTTATAACCTTCGCGGGCGCCGTGATAATAAATATAAAGCACGCATCAAGATTTTAGTTAACGCCATGGGCATAGAGGCCTTTAGTGAAGCCGTTGAGCAAACATGGCAAAAACTGCAAGACAGCCCAACCCGCTTAACCGACAAGGAAATTAAACGCACAAAAAGCTTTTTTACTGAGCCAGACTACCAAAGCTTTGACGATACCGCTGAAATGGCCGAAATCAACCGCCTTCGCGGCGAAAACACCGCCTTTGCCCATTGGTTAGCCCATAACGTACACCCGCATCGCATGGCCGGTTACCGCGCCATTACTTTATCGCTCAAGCCGACCGGTGTCGCCCCAGGCGATATTACTGACAGCCAACTCGAGACTATTGCTAACCTAGCCGATGAATACTCTTTTGGCGAAGTGCGCACAACACACTTGCAAAACATGGTGCTTGGCGATGTGCCTGCACACAAACTCTATGAGTTGTGGCAAACACTTAGTACTCATGGCTTTGCCACCGCCAATGTCGGCACACTCACCGATATGATTTGCTGCCCAGGAGGTGATTTCTGCTCGCTAGCGAATGCAAAATCTATCCCCGTGGCCGAGGCAATTCAGCGCGAGTTTGACAACCTTGATTATCTTTATGATTTAGGGCCATTAGATTTAAATATCTCAGGCTGCATGAACGCTTGCGGTCATCATCACGTCGGTCATATTGGCATTTTAGGTGTCGATAAAAAAGGCGAAGAGTTTTATCAAATACAGCTAGGGGGCAACGCCAAAAACAACGCTGCACTCGCAAAGGTACTCGGGCCAGCTTTTTCACGTGCCGAAGTCACCAACGCAGTCAAAACAATCATTAATGTTTACCTCGAGCAACGCCAAAGTGATGAAAGCTTTCTTGACGCTTATAACCGCCTAGGCCTTGCCCCATTTAAGGAGCGCGTATATGCCAAAGCTAATTAAAAACGGCACCACCGAGGCTTTTCACTGGCAAATTCTACGCGATAGCGATGCGGTTAGTGCGACCGATTTAAATAGCGGCCAATATCTAATTCCGCTGAACGATTGGCTAGCCGCACCGACACCCTCTCGCAATGTGGGTGTCTGGCTAGCCATAGACACCCAACCAGAAGAGCTCACCAAGGCCCTTAAAAACCTTGAGACTATCGCTATTGAATTTGGCTCCTTTATGGATGGTCGAGGCTTCTCTCTCGCCCACATTTTACGTGAGGATTGCGATTTTAGCGGTGAACTACAAGCCGCGGGCGGCTTTATGCAAGATCAGCTATTTTATCTAAAGCGCTGTGGCTTTAATGCCTTTGTTGTGCCCGATGATGCAGATACCGACTCCATGTTAGTCAGCCTTGGTGATTTCAGTGATAGCTATCAAGCCGCTTGCGATGAGCCAAGACCATTATTTAGGCGTCGATGATTGCCTTGAGTCTTCAAAATACATCAAGAAAACAAAAGGGGTGCTATTAGCACCCCTTTTTTTGCCCTATGATGAAAGCCTAGCCCACCCCGTGCATTCGCAGGAAGCCACCCACCATGACAGGCCACCTCTTTGACGCATTTTTTCTTATTTTTACTGGCTCAGCAATAGTTGCATCACTAGCACTGTTTACTCGCCAACCTCTACTGGTGGCGTATATTGCCGTAGGCGTAGCTCTAGGCCCTTACGGCCTTAAAATTGTCCCTGATATCAATATTGTCAGTGAGATTTCTCACATTGGGATTGTTTTTTTGTTGTTTTTGCTCGGGCTAGACATGCAGCCTAGTGCGTTACACCGGGTATTTAAAGAAATCTCTAGCACTGCCATTATTAGCTCACTCCTATTTGCCAGCCTTGGCTACACAACAGGCCTTGCATTTACCTTTACCCATACCGAAGCGTTAGTGCTCGGCATGACTATGATGTTTTCAAGCACGATCATTGGCATCAAGTTGCTACCAACAACAGTTCTACATCACAAGCAAACAGGCGAGCTCATGGTGGGGCTTTTATTATTCCAAGACTTCCTAGCGATCATTTGCCTGCTCATTTTAGCCAGAGGCGCACCCGGTGAATTTAACGTGAACGAGCTAGGTCTCGCCTTTATCGCCCTCCCCGCTCTTGGCATAGCTGCTTTTTCATTTGTTAGATATGTACTGCTAGCACTTATCGCCCGCTTTGATCGCTTCCATGAATACATTTTTTTAATTGCCATTGGCTGGTGCTTAGGGCTAGCAGAGCTTGCACAAATGATACATTTATCGGCTGAAATAGGTGCATTTATTGCTGGTATATCACTCGCGACCAGTCCAATTTCACAATTTATTGCCCTCAACCTTAAACCATTGCGCGACTTTTTTTTGATTTTATTCTTTTTTGCATTAGGTGCTCAACTTAATATCGCTTTACTGCCCGAGCTAGCCCTGCCTATCATCGCCGTCTCGGTATTCGTACTCACGACCAAACCAATTACCTTTTACGCACTACTCTGTCGCAAAAGCGGGCGCAAAGGGCTAGCTTGGGATATTGGCTTTAGATTAGGACAAATCAGCGAGTTTTCGTTACTGCTAGCTATAGTCGCTTCTAGTAACGATCTTATTGGGGAGCGTGTAAAGATTATTATTCAAAGTGCTGCTATTGTGACATTTATTGTTTCCAGCTACATCGTGATTTTTTGCTTTCCCAACCCTATTGCGATCAGCGAAAAACTCCGAAGGGACTAAAAGCACAACCCTCAACAATAGCAATAGCTAAACAAGAGAGGAACCGGTCGCAAAGGGCCGGTTATAGGTCTGAATAATCATCCACAGCGTCATCGTCGTCACACAACAACAGCTCTGGGGCATCGAGTAACTCTTCTAAGTAGTCTTGCATGGGTATCTCCTTAATGATGATTAACGGTAGTTTTTTAGAGCTTAGTCAGTGTCTTCTGTTTTTATGACAACGATATGACAAAATAACTTCAGTATTTATCACTTTTTATCATAAAAATAAGGTAGCTATTCAGGGATACCGAAATTGGGCACTAATGAATCATTGTCTGGACCGCTCAAGCCATCTACGACTTTGCGCTCCTCGACTTGCTCCTCGATATTACGCTCCTGCAAAGTGTAATCTTGCATATCCTTATGCAGGTGCAAACTCTACCCCACGTACCCATGCTGGGCTCGGCGCTTAAATGCCCAGAAAATAATCTATCAATACCCTATCGAGTGATTTTTTCAACTTGGCTGAATAGTTACAAAATAAGAGCCATCAACCATGACAGCAATTACACACCAACATGCAAAAGCTTAGCAAAGTCTCATAAAAGCGCAAATTAAGGACAATCATAAAAGAAGGTGCAAGGATACTGAGCATTAAGGCGCAAGAATAAAAGACGAGCAATAAAAAAGCCACACATAAAATGCGCGGCTTTTTTGAATAGTGGCGGACTGGACGGGACTCGAACCCGCGACCCCCGGCGTGACAGGCCGGTATTCTAACCAACTGAACTACCAGTCCACTAACTTCTTTCCATTACTTTGTTTATTAAAACAAAGAATATGGTGGGTGGTACAGGGGTCGAACCTGTGACCTACGCCTTGTAAGGGCGCCGCTCTACCAACTGAGCTAACCACCCCAAGAAGAGGTGCGCATTTTACAGATTGAATATCTTATGTCAATCACTAAAATACATTTTAAAATTAAGCAGGTAAGCAATGAATTACTTACCTGCTTAAGCAACGCTGTATAAGCTCTAAGCTATACAGCGTTATCAAATAGTGGCGGACTGGACGGGACTCGAACCCGCGACCCCCGGCGTGACAGGCCGGTATTCTAACCAACTGAACTACCAGTCCACTATCTCTCGAGCCAACATTTTGATTCACTGAATAAAAGTATTGGTGGGTGGTACAGGGGTCGAACCTGTGACCTACGCCTTGTAAGGGCGCCGCTCTACCAACTGAGCTAACCACCCGAGTGATGGCGCGCATTCTACAGTTTAGCTAAGCCATGTCAAACACTATTTAATAATTTTATTAAAATACAGAAAAACGTATATAATTCAAACAACTAGACCGATTTTCCAACCTTTAATTGGGCAAATAAAACTCAAAAACGCCACCACCCAAAGGCTCACCATTGCGCAATACAATACTGCCCGACCGCTCACCCTCAGTATGCATTTGAGCAATCACGCTGGCAAAGTACAGCCCTAACTGTGTACTATCGCTATGCCCTAGCCCGCGCCTATGGCGCAATGGGTAATCAAGCATGCCCTGAGGGAAGCCATCGCCATCATCAGCCACGCTAATACACACAGCCCCATCAGCCAAGGTCGCTCGCAATAAAAGCCGCCCCTTGGTATAGCGACAGCCATTCACCAAAACATTTTGAATCACACTCCCGACCAAATCAGCATCAAAGTAGGCCTCTAAATTCGAATCGCAATCCACACACACACTCACTTTGCGACTTTCGATTAACGGATAGTTACGAGCAACCTGATCCTCTAGGATATCAATAACAAAGTGCTGATCAATGCTCATTGGGAGCCGCTCTTGCTGCATGCGATAGATCGAGAGCAGCTGCACCAGTTCGTTATTAATGCGCGAGGCTTCGTAATGCAGGCTATTGATTTGCTCTGCCTGCCTAGCATTCGCAAGCGGCATATCCACCAGCACACTCTGCAATGACGCAATCAGCATACTGACTGAGTTTTTCATGTCATGCACGCTCGAAGCAAGCACCGTGGCAAAATCTATTTCGTTTGGTTTCACCTACCCCAGCCTCGCAACAATTACACACTCCAAATCTACACGGCATACTCTTTGACTGCCGATAGCCCACACCACATATACACCTCCAACTCACTAGTAACCCTTATAATAGTCGCTCATAACCTCTCGCGCCTACCTTCCCCTTATATCGACCCTTCACCTAACCCCGCAAAGGTCACTGATCACCCTTTAGCCAAAAAGGTGGCTCACCACGCAGCTGATAGATGATTTTGTAAGCACTTCGCGCCAGCTTGTAGTGCGCATCACCCTAGAGAGAAAGCAAGAGCCAAACAACGCAGCGATCTAGAGGTATACGCGATGAAAGTTTACGGAAATATGAGCACAGATAGTTTGTGCAAGCCAATCTATAACTCATGCGCGCCCAACTTCGGTATTGCTAGGCAACTACGGTTATTTTTTGCACATATTACACTTGTGTAAATATAGAACACCCTATAAAAAGACATTCAAATGAAGGAAATAAGAGGTATTCACATCTCCGCAATGAATCTAAGATTCAAAAATACTGACGCAATGAGATTAATCGTAAAATTTAAGTTGAATTACCCCACCCAAGCACAGGACAATAGAGATCAAGTTACTAAACACCAAAAAGATAACTTTAACGCCAAAGTGTCATCGTTAAATATTATAATAGATGCAATTGACTTCAGCAGGTAATGGCACCAAAATTGCCTTGATGACATTTACAAATTACTGCAAAATATAACATGGTAATAAAAACCAACATCGACTTTTAAACAGAGGCTTTTATGGACGGCATACTTTCTAGTATGGGCTCGCTATTTGATAAAAAAGAATCTAGCAACCCCACCCCCAAAACATCGATAGCCCAGCAGCCCAGCGACCCAAAGGGTGACGCCGTGCCGACTACCCGCACAGCAACGGGATCGGCGACAGCTCCTAATACCGCAACCTCAAGCTCTGATACCAACACTACAAGCGCTGAAGCGACGAAACCTAAAGCGATAGACCCTAATAATATCGACCTTAAAAGCATTAACTTTAAGAATATGGGCTCTAAAAAAACCGGCCTCAATAATTCAGACCGCACAGACACGCGCATAGACTCTAACACTATCGCACCCAAAGCTGCAGTCCCTAACACTACACGCTCAAGCGCTAGTACTGAGAGCTCTGAGACTAAGAGCGCCAACATCGCGGACTCTTATTCTGTTGCAACTCCTGATACAGCAGCCACTAAAGCCTTTGAGCCTAAACCATCAACCGCCTCCATGGCAACAAATGCGTCTGGTACAGCAACTACGCCGACAAAGCAATACAGCACCCCTGTAAAAAACACTTCATCATCCACAATAGGAATACAAGATATGAAAGCCCAAACCAGCACCTCCTTCACGCCAAGCACGCCAAGCACGCCTGCCAGTAACAATGGGCCCAGCGGTGTAGCACAAGATGAAAACCGCCCCAGCGCAGTGATCGGCTCTAAAATTACTTTTAAAGGCGAATTGAGCGGTGATGAAGACTTACTCATTCAAGGGATTGTAGAGGGCACAGTCTCTTTGAAGGGTAACCAGTTAACCGTCGGCAAGCTCGGTAAAGTAAAAGCTAACCTTTCAGCCAAAAACATTATCGTCGATGGCAATGTTGAAGGCGATTTAATTGCAGAAGATCATATCGCCATCAATGCTTCGAGTGTTGTTAAAGGCAATATTGTTGCCGAGAGAGTAACTCTTGAAGACGGCGCGAAGTTCCGCGGCTCTATCGATATGGACACTGACACACCACTTTCTAGCAAACCACAAGGCTTTAGCAAAAACTTAAGCTATACCGATAGCTAAGTCGTAAGCTAGCGATATCACAATTAAAAAACACCCCAAATAAGCAAGGACGCTATTTACCAAGAGACTAAAGCGTGCTTAATCCGTCATCACAAAAGCCATCAAACTACAATAAAGACCTCACTTTCAAGCACCCCAGTATTGAGCTCATACACAAAACCCTGCAGCAAAAGCAAAAGCCAAAAATATTAGATCTAGGCCCCCCTAGCGCAGCAAGTTTTAATTTCTTTAGAGCCAAAAACTGCCACATACGGTTTGAAAGCTTAAATGACTTTTTTGAGCAGGCCGCACCCCACAAGGAACAATGGAACAGTAAGACATTCATTACTGAAATGGATAGCTTTTTATCGCCACTCAACAAAAACGATGAATATGACGTTATCTTAACCTGGGATCTATTTTGTTATTTAGATCGCGAATCTATCCGATACTTTTGCTGGCGACTCGCACAAAACAGTAAGCCGAACACACTCCTACAAATGGTACGCTATTGGGGCCGCGCCTATCCTAGTAAGCCTTGCGAGTTCAAAATACTTGATCATGAATATGTCAATAATAACTACGCAAGTAGCGAGCTTAAGCACGCTCAAAAACTCGCACCAGCTTCCCAATTGCAGGCTCACCTGCCATTGTTCAAACTCACACATCAATTTATCGATGCTCCCGACATGCACCCTGCAATGACAGAGTCTGTCTTTATTTTTAATCGCAGCACCCCCCAGCACCCCAACAAAAGCAACGCCCAACCAATCGGTATGCGATCGATCAATACAGTGAAAACCAAAATAAAGCCCGCTCCCACCAAGAGCATTCGCTTTGGTCATGTCAGCTACGCACTTGATCAATTATTACTCTCTGGGCGTACTTATCAGACTTTAGACACTCTCGCTACCGACCACAACAAAGTCGGTAATGCGCCATTAAATATCTTAGATCTAGGCGCCTACAATACCAATAACTCAGCCTATTTTAAGCGTTTAGGGCACCATGCTTTTTTTGTCAATCTCACACACCTTATGCAACACATTAATCTGAATAACACTGAAAGCTTACCCTCGCTATTACCTTTACGACCCAACCAAAAATTTGATGTTGTTTTAGGCTGGGACTTACTATGCAACTATGAGCCCGAGCAAATCACAAAAATCATCCAACTCTTAAAGCCGCATATTCACACCAATAGCTTACTGCACTTAATGCATTTTGTCGGCAAGCTCTCTGGGCCCAATACTCAACTAAGCTGCGACTTTAAAGCCGTCAACAAGCCAGTATCACCCAGCGATGATGAACAGCCTCAAAATTGCCAGATCAGCCTTCTAGAGGACAACTACCCCGCTCGAAGCAGCATAAATACAAAACATAAGAACTACAGTATTCACGAATTAACCTGCGCCATCAATGCCGCCAAAATAGAAAAAAGCTTTATGTTTAAAAAGGGGATGCACCCCGATATTAACGAGTACATTATTAGAATAGAAAGACAGTAGCCCGTCGCCGCACAAAACAGCGTATCGCGGGCACACTCAAAAGAAGACTTTAAGTGAAAAAGATAGACCTATTGGTAGCACACTCGAGTCATACACAAGCATAAAACAGCAGGGCCACCACTTTCAAGGTTGAGGTTATTTAATACTTTTATCTTTTAAGCGGTCGGCAGCACTACTTAACATTTCTATGACACGGTTTTTATCGTAGTTACGAATCTTTTCAAGATCCATATGCATAGAAAACCCCGTCATGTTTTCTTCGAACCATGTCTGCCCTTTTCCCAAATCCTTACGGAAGTCAACTACTTGATAAATACGTACCGGATGGGTAAGTCCTTTAACACTAATCTCACCTTGATCACGGCACATCACCACATCTTTGACTAAAGACCACGTTTGATGTGAGATTAAAATTTCACCCGGCTCGGCAGCCGACTCCAAGCGCGAAGCAATATTCGCGTGAGTACCCAGCACGGTGTAATCCATATATTGACTTGTCCCAAAGGAACCCACGGTGCAATACCCTGTATTAATCCCCATACGGATCAACATCGGCTTTTTAATGCCTTGGTTATACCAGCGCGCTTGTAGCTCTTGCATTTTTTTACGCATTTCAATCGCCATAGAAACGCAACGTAACGCATCTAGCTTCATACCTTCGCTTTGAGCATCACCAAAAATCACCATGACCCCATCACCCATAAACTTATCGATGGTGCCCTTGTGCTTGGCGGCAATTCTTGCCATCTCTGTTAAATAAGAATTCAGCAGCTCGGTCAAGGTTTCTGCCTCTAGCTCTTCGGCTAGGGTGCTAAAACCTTGGATATCAGAGAAAAACACCGTCACACGCTTACGCTCAGTAGTGAGTGATTGCTCACGACCCTCGCTAATGGCTCGCCAAACTGTTGGCGGTAAATAGCGAGCAAGCTTATAGGTTTTGAGCTTGTACAGCGTATGCTCACTAGAGAGCTTTTTAACCTGCTCAGAAAGCCTACGCATACGGTTATAGGCATAAAGCGCATACGCGCAAAAATAAATGAATATACCAATTAAACTAACGGCATTAATTTCTAAACGCGAAGAGTACTGCCACTCAGGCACCCGTATAACCAAGCTCACCACAATGCCTGCCACTAATGCTGCAGTATCAATACTCCACTTGTGCAAGCCGCCGTTAATAAGGCTATTAAACTGCACCATTGTTACAAACATGATGGTAGGCAACACACTAAAGTCGCACAAACTCAGTATGACACCAACTAATGCAGCATCAGCTACCATAAAGTGGTCAAACGTTTTATGCTGGCTAAGCATCCTACGCTTGATCAAAAAGTAGCTAACAACAGTGTAAATACCGACTAACAGACCTGCAAAAAACAACAGCCAATCGGCATCAGGCCAATTAACATGCGTAATAGCCGTACCCGCTGCAGCAAAGCAAATAAGCGCTCGGATATCGTGCTGACGCACGGATACCTCAGCGCCAGCTGAATGTTTTTTTTGTGCTGAGTTGTCGCTCATATGCGCACTCAATTATTATTCTATTAATGACATTTTCCACCAACAGTGAACTCCTTAGCGTTTGAACCTTCTATAAGAATACACAACATACAAATATGTTCACTACACATATACCGGCATTGCCTGCTCATACACTCGCAAGATATTCAAGGCCGCCTAGATTAAGCCATACCCTTCCAATTCTCACGCGTGTGCGCTTAACGGCAGGCATTAAACGCTTTTTATTACCAATTGTCCATATTGCACTCAATGACTCTGGCCTTCTAATTTTAAATCTAAATAGCGCTCATCTAAACCCTTGTATTGTTTTTTTAATTGATTGTGCTCTTACACCAGTACCTCATATTTGTGTACTAGCAAATGCTCACTCTCAATATTCACACGTTCAGCACTCAAATACTCCTCACTCGAACCCGTAATACCTAACAGCGCCTCGTGACTCACAGAGCGCCTTGCAACCCCGCCAGCATCCAAAGTCAAAGCATCGCCTCCTACACAGCTGCATTATTGATGGGGGTTTCTGGGCTGGTAGGTTCCCCTGGGGCATGCTTGTCTTTTGGGGCCACCAACGCAGCTTTTAGGCCTACAACTTCTTCTTTTAAATAGTGAGCCACCGTATCAGTGGCACACATATCGCTTTCAAGCTCTTGAATATGAGCTTTTAAGTCAGGCAGAGCACTGAGTTTTGACCGCAGACTTTGAAGCTCCTTGTACGTCATCGCCAGCTCATCTGCCATTAATTGAATACACAATGCCGACTCCTCTAAAAAGCGCTTATGCCGTGTAAGCTCGTCCTCAAGCTCACGAATCAGATCAATTTTAACGCAAGCATCGCTAGCACTTTTAATTGTTAGCCTCAAATCATCGATCATCTGGTGCTGCTCATTCGTCATTTGGCGTAATTCACGCAGCTCTTGCGTGGCCACATCAACGATATCATAACTACACTGATACTGGCCCACCAAATCAACCAACTCACTCTGATTTCCATCATCTACAATGCATGCTATTTTATCTTGTATGTGCTGAAAATATTCACCAGCCTGCGCTTTACTGGTATACCTAAAGGCTGCGACGCGCCTGTCAATCGGTACGCTAGAGCCAACATCAAGGTCAATATCTCGGCCTGCCTTAAATTGCGCATGATAGTCACGTATGCCACAGACATGCCTATCAAGATAATGCGTATAGGTGCTCAGCGAGGCGCGGGGCTGGTCTATAGCGTTCGCCGAGATAGCCTTAAGAGTGCTGGCCTTAGAAGCAATGTATGCTGATGAGTCGCTAAACTCAGGCACAACTAGGGGCTGGGCGTGATGGCCGAGCGCGCTGGTGCCGCTTGCTTGCTGATAAGCTTTTTTTGGGCGCGAAGCAGCAATGACTTAAGCTTGCGAATGTACACCACCATACCCGCAATGATTAATAACGCAAAGACAAAAGCCTCGATCAAAACAACCAAGGTAACGACCTTAAACTCCATGAATATAACTCAAAATAATCGCCGCATTACCCTAAAGTATGGTTCAACATCGCCTTTATGGGTAACAAACACCATTATTTTGCCTTTTTAAAGACTGATAAACAGATATCATTTGCCTTTAGCGTCAAGCTTCGATAGAGTTGCGCGCCTAATTTGGTGAGGTGTCCGAGTGGTCGAAGGAGCACGCCTGGAAAGTGTGTAGGTCGCAAGGCCTCGAGGGTTCGAATCCCTCCCTCACCGCCATTTCAAAAAAAGCCCAGTAAAACTGGGCTTTTTTTTTGCGTGACGCTTTGTCAGTCAATCTATTTTAAGGCCGCGCGCTGCGGTGGCTTGCTTTTCAACATTAAACATTCCATAGAGACTCTGAGCCATATCATTATGCATTATGAGGCGATTAGCATACTTGCTTGCTGGCGCCAATAGGCTAGCTGCGCAAGTGCGCTCTGGGACTGGTCATCAACGCAAAGGCTGAGCAAGTCTTCAATAAAATAGCCTAACGCGCGCTTCTCTATGGCTACTATAGCTTGCTGGATTGGCTCGGATAAATACCCGTAATACGACGCGGCACCAAAATCGCCAAAGAGTAACTGCATCTCGTCATTAACGAGAACATTATGCGCATAAACATCGCCATGGCTGATTTGTCGCACCCTCAAATGCGCTAATACCGATTCCATTTGCACCATCAAGATTGCGATATCAGCCAAACTTAAACGCTCATTTGGAGCAAAGGTATCACGCGTACAGCTGTGCAGGCTCGGTGGTAAACCTAAATTGCGATAATCGCTCGGTATTAGCTTCATCACTACTGCCAATGCCTCATCGCTTTGAACATAACCCACCGTACGCACCACATTGGCATGAGCACCAACACGCACAGCAATCGCTAATTCATCGCGAGGGTAGCCATCACTAGTCACAGAGCCATGAAATACTTTAACCGCGACATGCTTAGGCATTTTATAGGCGTTCACTCGCCATGAGGCCCGCCAAATCACTCCTGACGCCCCACGGCCTAACACGTCATGACATTTTAGGTGATCCATACGCACTTTAGGCACTTGCCATTCGCTATCTAGCGGCGCCGGCGGCTCAAAAGGGTTACCCGCAAAGGCTAGCCACGCTAAACGAGGCAGTTTGCACAAAACACGGGGGAACGAGGTCAATTGATTAGCAGAGATTCTGAGAAGCTGTAAGTTGTGACACCGCGCTAGCGTATCTGGCAGCGCGGTTAAGCGATTACCTGCCAGCATTAATTTTTGTAAATAAGGTCGCTCGCCAATCGCCTCTGGTAGTGACTCGATGGCATTGTCGGTAAGAATCAACCACCGGAGTTTAGCGGGCAGTGCGCAGGCAGGTACATGAGTAATACGATTGGCTTTAAAGCCGATCATTTCCAAGTTTTTGCAAGCCCCTAACGCGGCTGGCAAAACAGTAAAGTGATTATTTGAAACAAAAAGAACCTTTAAGCGGTGCAAGCGATGTAAATCATCGGGCAAGCTTGTTAAGCAATTATTTGATAAATCTAAAATTTCTAATGTGTCGGCTAAGGTAAAAATAGCTTCGGGAAAATCAGTGAGTTCTTGCGCTAGTGCCAACCGTGTGGCGCCTTGGTAAGCGCCATCTTCCAATTGCTTTAAAGTATTCACACTTTCCCCCTTTATTGTATAAGCCCAAAATCGACTTAGCCCCCTTGGCGATGCGCTATTTTACGCTGGACGACTCAATAGTCTAGCGCTGCAATCCTAAGCAATCTATCGAAGTTACACTCAAAAGCCTCACACGATGAAAAACTATAGCCATTACATACTAACTACAGCGTGCCATCAGAACTCACTTAATTCATGCGTATTGCGCTGTTTTTTTACCTTGATACCCTCAGCCAGATACTTTTAGGCCATACTCAATACACAGATATATGCAGTATTCCACTGCTTACTGTATGATTCGCCCGTTAGCTAACTTTTGAGGAGACACCGTGATTTCAACTACAGTCCTTATTGTCACCAGCCTTGCCTGCCTATTGATCGGTATCGCAATAGGTTTATTGATTATGCGCACCATCCAAAACACTGGCCAGCCAAAAGATTTAGAAGCCAAACACAACACGCTGCAAAATGAATACAATCAGTATCAACAAAATGTTGCACAACATTTTGTTGATACTTCCCGCCTTATTGTAGAAAGCCAGCAACGTCAACAGCAGTTGCGCGACCACTTGGTCAGCGGTGCACTTCATCTTACCAGCCCTGATATCAGCCGCGCCATTTTAGCTCAAAGCGATGAAGAGCCTACACCACCCCCACAAGCTCTCGAAAATATAGACCCAGCAACCATTAAACCGCCTCAGGACTGGGCCCCCAAAACACCGGGCCAGCAAGGCGTGCTGAGCGAAGATTTTGGTTTGGCTGAAGAGCCGGAAGATACGAGTAGCATTGAAGTCAAGACCGCAGGCAACGACCCGCACGACGACATTAAAAGCAGCTAAAGCACGTGCTCTACAAGGTATTCTTATTTACTCGATGGCCGCTACTTTTTGGCTTACTTGCGGCACTGGTGGTACTGATGGTTGCGCCACAAATTAGCGTGCAAGACGGACGCGCCACCTTTGTACATCGACCCAGCCAAAACACTGCGCCTGCATCTTACGCGCAAGCCGTACAGCATGCCGCGCACGCTGTGGTTAACATCTATACACGCAAAAAATTCACTAACGAACGCCGCCCGTTGTTTAATGACCCCCTTTTTCGGCACTTTTTTAATAATGCAGACAGCTCTCGACAAGAGCGTATGCAGTCAGCCTTGGGGTCAGGTGTTATTGTCACTCAATCGGGATACTTGCTAACCAACAACCATGTCATTCAAGGCGCTGACGAAATTGTTGTGCAGCTCCAAGATGGTCGCGACGCTCAGGCTGACCTTATCGGTATCGATAAAGAAAACGATCTCGCTGTCCTCAAAATAGCTTTAGATCAGCTCACAGCGATCAGCATCAACGAGCGCCCACTTATGGTCGGCGATGTTGTCTTGGCGGTAGGCAACCCCTTTGGCATGGGCCAAACCGTAACGCAAGGCATTATCTCGGCAGTAGGGCGTTACGGGCTTGGCATTAACACTTTCGAGAACTTCATTCAAACCGATGCCGCTATTAACCCAGGTAATAGCGGTGGTGCACTTATTGATGCTTACGGTAATCTTGTAGGCATCAACACCGCCATGTTGGATCGTATTGGTGAAAATAATCTGAACGGAATAGGCCTTGCTATACCCGCCGAAACCGCTTTGCAAAGTCTAAGCGATATTATTGAGTTTGGACGCGTCGTACGCGGCTGGCTCGGAGTGACCGCTCAACCCATTACTCCGCAGCTGGCAAGCCGCTATCGTCTTCCGTCACCACATGGTTTATTGGTCACTGGGGTGTACAAGAATGGCCCGGCCCATATTGCCGGTCTAACGCCTGGCGACATTATTATAAAAGTGAACGATCAGAAGGTAAATAATGGCTTGAGTGGTAGCCTTCGTAGTATGCAAGAAGTTAAAGAGTCCCGCCCAGGCGAAGAGGTTAAGCTGGAGGTGTACCGCAACAACACTCCTTTAACGATTACTGCGGTACTGTCGATCAACCCTAACAGTAGCGAATAAATACATCATTACCCCACCAGAGCTGACCATACGTACAGATAGATTTGCGTAAATCGAAACTTTATAGCGACTTGCAACCGGCAGTCGTTTTACCACAACCACAACCACAACCACAAAAGTGTAGCCGCCAAACATTAAGACCCAATAAACACTATGGATATTATTCTTGCTTCATCTTCTCGCTACCGCAAACAATTACTAGCGCAAGTAAACATTAACGCTCGGTGCATAGCACCCGATATTGACGAAGCCGCGCACTATCAGGAACAACCCAAGGCGCAAGCACTGCGCTTAGCTATCGCGAAGACTCACCATATTGCACAGCATGCCCCTCACGTGACGATTATAGGAAGCGATCAAGTAGCGAGCCTCAACGGCGTGCCACTAGGCAAGCCTGGAGACTATGAAAAAGCCGTTCAACAACTCCAATTACAATCAGGGCAGACGGTCCTTTTTCATACCGCCGTGTGTGTACGTAAAGGGCCAGCTTTACTCAGCGATGTAGTGACAACAGAAGTTGAATTTAGGCCGCTCACCAGCGCCGACATAGAAGACTATCTTAAGCAAGAGCAACCCTTTGATTGTGCCGGTAGCTTTAAATCTGAAGGCCTTGGATTATCGCTGTTTAAGCGCGTAACCAGTGATGACCCCAGCGCACTAATTGGCCTACCGCTCATTACAACGCTAAACTTTTTGCGCACCCTAGGCGCTCGCTAAGCTCTCGGAACTTTGTGTCGTATTAAGACGCCATCAAAAAGCCTTACAAAACAACAACTGAGTTTTCTTCAAAGCTTACATTACTCGGCACATAATGATCTGCACTATCATCATTTTCCCAGGTATCGCCATTTAACAAGTAGCGAAATTCATGTTGCTCACCTACAGGCAGTGAGAGCGTTGCGGCATATGCGCCGTTTTTTTGCTTGCGAAGTTTTTGCGCATCAACATTCCAATCATTAAATGTTCCTACTAGATGTACCGTTTTCACACCTTCAGCGCGTTGGCGAGGAAGTACGAATTTGACTTTACAAATAGGCTTACTCTTTAAATAATTCTTTTCAATCATAATGATGCGCCACGTGGTTGCTATGAGGTTATTGTCGGGTGATACTTAAATTGAGCAGTACTCAGAAGTACCCACACGATCATCAGTCATTCACCCTGCCCTCTGGGGTCTTAGGCTTTGATTTTATCTAATGACTTTATCTGATGACTTTATGTAGTGACTTCCGTAGATCGTAGAGCCAAGCGTTATAAAAGCCCTCTCAACACGTAAATATCCAGTGAATACGCTCGATTTATTCAGGCCTGTATTAGCTCAATAAGCGCACTAATCGGCCATGCGATTGGCAGCCGCTTATGCTGCAAAACCAACTCGCATATATATTTTATGATAAAAACAAAATTTCGCAGAACCTCAACTCATCCTATACGCCAAAAGAAAGTATTTGGCACCTTATTATTTAAAGAGCTATCGAAATGCTTTTTATTCCGCATCGATACACCCTAACAACGCTCGATCTTCGCGCACAATCAAGATGAGCTCATATAATAATGCGAGTCCACAGCCGCACACGCAATAACACCGCGATAGCATACCCTGCGATAACACACCCTATAACACAGTACACTCTGACTTATGCGCTGACAGCATGAAAGTCTTGCGGCAAAAGCTCAGTCAATACTTGGGTTAACTCATCATCACTCCAAGGCTTGTTTAAATAAGCTCCCACGCCTGCACTTTTGGCCATCACTTTGTGCCTCGCAGTAGTTCGTGAGGTCACCATGGCAATAGGTATACGCTGATAATCTGGTTGCGAACGCATATGAGCGGTTAATTCAAGCCCGTTCATACGTGGCATTTCCAAATCCAGTAAGGCAATCACTGGCGCGCGACCTTCGGGAAGCTCCGCCATTTGATTAATGGCATCAAAACCATCGCGCGCCGTCACAACATCGTACCCAAAATCCGCCATAAATTGCGCCAGCGCACGACGAGCACTCAGAGAGTCATCAGCTATCAAAGCAATAGGCTTGGTAGCTACCACAGGTTTTTTACGCACACCTAATAAAGCTGTACGCTCCTGCCAATGTTTACGCTCCTCTTCGGTGAAGCGCAATACCGGAAAGTCATGAATATCTAAGACGGGTGCAATAGCGCCATTCCCTAAAATCGCCGCGCCAGTAACGCCGGCAGGATGATAGCTAAAACGACCCAACGGCTTAATAACATGCTCTTCACTAGCGGTTATTTGCTCTACCGCAACACCACAAAGCTCGCCATCCGCTTTGGGTGTTATTAATAATGATCGGTAAATTGTGGCATCGGTACTAAAACCATCGTCAACACCGACCATCTGATTCAAAAAGAAGACCGGTACAGATTTACCATAGAAGTCATAAAACCATCGCTTTTGATCATCTTGCTGCAAATCACCCGCTTGTAGGTGGGCAATTTGCTGCAAGCCTCGACTAATAATACCGTGCACCTGATCGGCGCAGTTCACCATCAACATATGCGCCGACAACACACTCATCGGCATAGACAATTCAAACGTTGTGCCTTGATCGGCCTCGCTGTGTACGCTCAAATAGCCTTTAAGCTGGCGCACCTGATCACTCACAACATCTAAGCCTATACCGCGACCCGATGTTTGGGTCACCGCACTACGCGTACTAAAACCAGGCATTAAAATAATACGGTCAAGCTCACTGTGCGTATGGCTTTGTTCAGTGCTCACAATGCCTCGCTCAATGGCTATTTTTTCAATGAGCCGATAATCAATACCTTGGCCATCATCACTCACACGTACTTTAATCGTGTCCCCAATACGTTCAAACGTCAGAGTAATTTTACCTTCGGCGCTTTTGCCTTTTTGCTCACGCTCAAGTGCACTTTGCTCTAACCCGTGATCCACCGCATTACGCAACAAATGCAATACAGGATCGGCAATCGAATTTAAGACGCGTGAATCCACTAGTACATCATCACCAATAATCTCGAGTGTTGCGGCTTTGTGGGTTAAGCGCGCCGCTTGACGTACACCCCGAGTAAAACGAGACGATAAAATAGAGGCCGGCAGTAGCCGAATGCCCAACACCTGATTTTGCATTTCAAAACCCAGCTGGCGCTGCTCGCCAATAATAGTTTGCAAATCCATCAAAGATTGATTCGACTCCTGCACGGCCTCATGAGCATCAGTCGTAACTTCTTGTAAGCGGCTGGCAAAACTATGCAGCTCATGGTATCGCTCTAATTCTAATGGATCCATGTGCGTATCATCGCCAGCATTAGCGGCAATAAACGCTGCACTTTGCTGAGCCAAACTTTTATCTAACTCGCCCGCCAAATCTAAAAGCTGCTGCTGAAAACGCAACGTAGCCTCAACGACACTTAATGTGGAATTAACACGCGATTGAATTTGAGTATTAGAAATTTGCACCTCGCCGGCCACTCGTAATAACTCAGTCGCCTTCTCATCCGATAAAGTGAGATTAAATTGCGGCTTAGCCTCTAGCATCGCTAACGATGTGGTCGCATTAGGCACCGCTGTGCTGATGCGCGGCGCACTCGCTTTGAGCGCATCCGTATGTAGTTGATTACTTGGCACCCCATTGTCTTGCAGATCATCTTGTTGCGATAATTTCTCTTGCAGCGCATCGCCCTGCAAGAGATCGCGGTGTCCTGCGTGACTGAGTATCACGGTAGGCTCAGCGTCAATCTCTAAAGCGGTCGCCGGTATTTGCGCTTCACCAGCGGGCACTTGAGCGGTCTTAGTCGTTATGCTCGGCAATGATTGAGCATTCAGTGATACCTCTTGGGGTAGCTCTTGAGGTAGCTCTGCACCAATTAAACGATCAATATCCGTCAATACACCTTCGGTAAACACTTCACTTTCAAACGATTCTGTTAGCACGCGAGGCACTGCTCGATAATCGAGGGGCCCCCGTACTGCATGATCACCTAATACGTGCTCATCAGAGGAATGATGCTTATCGCTAGTAGCAGGTTGAGTATCATTACCAAACAAATCATCAAAATCGGCCGCCAAGGACTCGAATTCAGCGTCGAGATCTCCTGCAAACATAGACTCCTGCGCGACATAAGCGCTATCTTTTGTATCGTTAACCGGCTGCAATGCGTCCATCGCCAGCGCATCGGCATCCTGTAACTCGTCCTGCATCACTAATGCATCATCAGTCACCACGGTATCATTCGTAATAAAGGTGTCAGCAGCGGCCATGTCATCGTCAGCAAACGCGACCGTGTCAACAGTGCCTTCAAGCGGTGCCGTTACGCTAGCCTCTGCTTGTATGGTCTCTCTTGTCAGCGCACCCACAAGAGACATCAACAATGCATGAATATTGTCAGGCGCTGGCGCAAAACCCTGTAAAAAATCAGCGATATTTGCTAGGCAATCAGCCGCATCTAAAAGTAAATCAGCAAATCCGGCGTCCCCCATATCAATGCCTTTTTGGTGGGTCTCTAAAAGGTCTTCACAATAATGCATTAAATTGGCGACACCGTGAATCCCCACCACATTGCCAGCACCTTTAACTGTATGGGCAACACGCTGTGCGGTTAATAAATACGATGCGTCGCTGGTATGGATATAGTGGTCAATCGCCGCCGAAAAAAAATCCGCTTGCACAGGAAGCTCAGTAATTAAGCCATCCAATAATTCAGGGTGCACATCGTGAGGAATCGCCAAGCTGGCGTGCTCTTGGGTAATATCATCGGGGTATAACGTCTCTGAATCCTCATCAATAACAACTTCAGAGCACTCAAAAGCCTCTTCAAGCAGCGTCACTTCTTCAGGGGTTAGGGGTTCAGGCCACTCATCTGCCTGCAAATAGGCCAACAAATCTTTACACGCTTGAGCATTAAAGCCATTCGCAAAAATATGTTGTAAATAGCCTAAAAACACCACCGCCCAACGCGCCATTAACGCTTGTACTTCAGGGCTTGGGGCTGTGCGTGCGCTGGCAATACCGGCAAAAATTTTAACCAAGTGATTACAGCTAAGCCCAAGCCCGTGCAAGCCCACCATTTGAGCTGCGCGCGCTAGGTGCTCTAATTGGCTATTAAGATGCTCAAAGTAATGACGCCAGCGGTCAACACGTTGCCATAAATCATCTGGCTCATTACCTACATACTCCGCAACTTCATTGCGTAACAAATCGAGCAACTCTTGTTGCTGCGGAGAAAGACTATCGTATGCCACAGGCGACTCTCACTACTTGATTAAACGCCAATAAATAAAAAGTTACTATTAAGCCAAGTTGAAAAAACTCACCTGACAGGATGCTGATGGATGATTTTCTGGGCATTTAAGTGCCGAGAGCGCTTATATAGCGCCCATGGGTGGCTTAAGCGGCCCAGACAATGATTCATCACTACCCCATTCAGTACCTCTGAATAGCACTAAAAAATAACTTCCGCTACTTACATCGCCTTTGAAATAACGACTTGCTCAGGTTTAGTAGGGGTATATTGCGCCAGTACATTTTCAGGTAGTTTAAACAAACTTACTTGCTCAACTAATAAAGCAGATTGGCCTTTTAAACTATCGGTATATGTTTTTTGCTGAATTAATTGACTGCCTGTTTTTTCGGTGAAGTTTCGAATAATCATGGCTCGGTCACGTACGCGATTCGTCACTTCCGCTTGTTGCACAGCGCTTTGCGCCATCACTTGTACCAGTGCTACAAGCTCATTGGTCGCTTGGTCTGTCTCATTCATTCGCCGACCCGCCACTTCAGCCGTTTTAGTCCCTAGCGCAACCTCAGCAATTAATTTATTCATAATATTCACAGTGTCTGACGTTTCTACTCGAATATTATTCACCATTGACGAAATATCGGCAGTTGCTTCACGGGCATTTTCCGCCAAGCGCTGAACTTCATCGGCAACCACCGCAAAACCTTTACCTGCTTCACCCGCCGAAGCAGCATGCATACTCGCATTCAACGCCAAAATATGAGTTCGCTCTGCAATGGTATTAATCAAACTAACAATACCCGAAATCTCTTGCGAGCGATCACCCAAACGCTTAATACGCTTTTCTGTTTCAGAAATGGTTTCACGAATGGTCAAAATACTTTCTACCGCTTGCTCCACCGATTCACGCGCTTGCTGAGTATTTGCAATAGCGCCTTTAGCGAGCTTATTCGCATCACCGGCTTTACTCGCAATATCATTCATCGCGCGCGCCGAGACCTCGAGTGCTTTTGCTGTCGCAATCACCTGCTTTCTTTCATCTTCTGCAACGCGCACTACTGTCTCTGACTGCTCTTGAAGTACATCAGCCACTTGGTCAACATCCCCCGAAATCGCTCTTACTTGAGCTAAGGTTTTTGCCGTTTCGGATGTCAATAAGTTAATCGCATCTGATACTGTACCTGTAATATCGGCAGAAACAGGTACTTTAATAGTTAAGTCTTTTCGGGCAATCGTACCAACAGCACGAATCAATGAAATAATCGAGTTGTTAAGGTGTTCATTTTCTAACGCTTGATCTTCTAAGTTTTTAATGCGGTCATCTAACAGCTGGTTAAATGCATTACCCAGATCACCCATTTCATCATTGCCAATCATTTTTACGCGTGCTTTCAATTTACCGCGGTTAATACGGCGAATAACACTTTGCATATGCGTCATAGGAAATACAATCCCTTTATAGAGAAAGTAAACACCTACTGCTGTCGCTGTCACAATAATCGATACCATAACAATAAAAACAGCCGTCATGGTTTGATGTTGCTGCTCAGCTTCGGTCCGCGCGGCATTAACATCTTTCTCGACCTGCATCGCTAAAGCACTTACGTCGGCATTTAGCGCATTGTGCAGCTCGCTTTTTTGAGCCACTAATGACTCTAAATCTTTTATGCTGTAGGCTAAAGCTTCAAATTCACGGGAATATTTTTCTAAATCATTCAAAGCCGCTTCCCCCTTAGCTGTTTGTTCATCAGCACGGGCAGCATCCTTTAAGCGATTCAGGCTGTCGAGTACGTTGGCGTAGCGCTGCGCATCAGGTTCAGCAAGGTAACTCGCTTCGCTGGCCTGTAACAATGCTAAGTTGAGTGCTTGTGAAGGCAGGCTTTCGTGCAATACTGCAAACGCCGCAATGACCGACTGTTGTTTCTCGGCTAAGGCCCCTTGCAAGCTTGTGTATTCTGAGTGCGCAGAGAAATATTCTTCAAGTACTTGTGTAATCGTATCAGTTTGCACACCTTTAATCTCTTTTGACTGAAGACTCGCAACCAATACTTGAATATCATCTTTAGCTTTTTCCAAATTGGCATCTTGTGCTGCTAAACCTGCTCCGGTCATCGCTAAGTTCATCAGCGTATTCTGCATCGCACTCAACTGTGCATTTTTTCGACTTTGCTCTGCTTGCAAATTAACCTGTACAAAATATGCCGCACCAATGGCAATAAAACCCACAACCAGACCGGCGACTAAAGCCATAATCTTTTGGGATATACGCATATTCACTAAAAACTTCATGGAGTCACTCCGGTTGTGCGTAGTTAAATTTAAATTTTTGCCATTTCCCTTGTCTGTTTAAGCGCTTGCCATTAAAAAATTTCGACAAGAAATTATGAAACGGACTCTTGCGCGAGAAACGTAAAAATGGCCGCCACATCTAACTCAAACCACCATGCATGATTAAGCCAAAAGCTGCGCGATACAAACGGTTGCAGCGGCGCAGGTGCTTGATCATTCGCATTGCGTAGCGCATCGATGGACAACTCCAATGTCTGCGGTAAGTGATCGCATAATAATGCGACGCTATCATCACCTTTACCTAATATAACAACTTGCGGCTTTTTGATTATTTTTTTAGGTAAATCGATGAGTACAGGTTGGCTTTGCTCGACTGCATACAGGTATAGGGCCAAATCATACACTGGGATCAAGTTGCCCCGCATATTCAATAAGCCCACAAAGTACTGCGGCGTATTAGGTAGCGCAGTAATAACAGGGTCAAAGGTTAATTCGCTATAAGTGCCAACCGGTAATAAAATATTAACTTCACCCACGGTTACACCATAACCGCGCTGTTTTGACCAGCGATCACTTAGAGGAGCCGAAAAATCAAGCGCAACTTCAACTTGGCCATCATTTAATATTTTTTTATCACTCACAAACATCTCCAGCATGCTGTGCTTTCTCTATCGACTGCGCACGTATAGCAATCACAACCTTTGTTAGGCTTCTCGAATCGCTTTTAATATCTGCTCTTCATTAATAGGCTTAGGAATCACTGCGACACCGCCTTGAATGGTAGCCCATACTTCATCGGCCTTTTGATTTTTACTTGTTACAAAAAAGATAGGGATTTTACCAATTTCATGATCTCCCGTTATGCGCCGGCAGGCCTCATAACCGTCAATACCTTCCATAACTACATCCATTAAAATCAAATCAGGTCTTGCTGATTTTGCAATATTATAAGCCTCTTCGCCATCTGATGCGGTTACAACGCTATAACCTGCCCCCTCAACAATACGTCTTAAATGCGCCAAATCTACAGGTGAGTCATCAACCAATAAAATTTTACTTGTTGTCATCTTTAATTTCCTTTGGGTTTAAAGTGCTGTTTTAAAACATCTTCAAAATCATTATGATTTATAGGTTTTACTAGGTAAGTATCGCAGCCAGCTAAAGCGCCTTTTAAACGATCAAATGATGAGGACTTGCTTGTCAACAATACAATGGGTACATTTTTATAATGCGGTAGCAATCTAATCCTCTTGCATGCTGTATACCCATCCATTCCGGGCATTACAACGTCTAAAAAAATCACATCGTAGTTCTGAGTCTTAAGCTGCTCAATGCCTTCTTCGGCTGTTGCAGCCAGATCAGCATTAACGTCGAGCAAACTAAACTCTATTTCTATTTGTTTGCGCACCGGTAAACTATCATCGATGACGAGCGCCTTATTCAAACCGTTTAATTTGAGCTTATTAGCACCGTTTTTGAGCAGCCTAATACCCGCTAATGTGTGCCCTGAGACACGACTATCATCAAGGCCTATCTCAAACTCAGGGAAAAAGCTGAGCTCTTTAATCGTATAGTCATCTAACGTTTTTAAGAATTTACTCGGATTTAAAGGGACCGAAACAATGTATTCTTGGGGGGATGCTTGAGTATTTGCTTTAGCCAAGCGAATCAGTGGCTGCTGTAAGCTTTTGCGTGTGACATGACCTCGCCACTGGGCAATGACATCTGGATGATTAACACACAAAACATAAATATCAATAGATTGGTTAGGCTCATCGCTCACCGGCACAGCAACTGCTCGGTAAGATCGTGTTCGATGATGCGTCACGCTAAATATTCGATTAAATGCGGCCAAAGCATTTGATGTTGCACCAATGATGCCTACCGTAAATAAACGAGACTCTATAGGTTTTTGAGAGAGTGTTGGTTGCATAAGCTCATCACTAATGAGGCATATCAGCCTCGGTTAAGCAAATTATCAGGGCAATCAAAGTTAGCGTAACCACACAAACCCCAATGATTAATACACTACGCCCGGTGCAGTAATACACACAGAAGTCGGTCAAAAAACAAACAACATTGACACCTTAATAAATACTTTGACAGCTAAGACTTCCTGAAATGCGATTTGGCGCGTATTCTAACCTATTACACGTTCATTACTAGTGTTAACACGCTAAACAAATCACTAATGTGCTCAAAACTCTCAACACAAATAGAAACCATGTTATTAATACAACATTTAACACACTTTAGGAGCCCTAAAACATGATGCACGCCGAACCCAGCTATAATTTTTTTCTTGTTGCACTTTCTTATTTCATTGCTACTTTTGGCTCATACACAGGCCTACAACTGGTTAAAGGTATGCGCCATGCCGAAGAGGGCGAACGCACTAAATGGATCATATCGGCATCTTTTGCATTAGGCGGCGGTGCGGTGTGGGCTATGCACTTTATTGGCATGATTGCATACGACATGGGCATGCCCGTTGTCTATGACCCATGGCTAACTGCCGCCTCACTGGCCATTGCTGTAATCGTTGTGGGATTGGGACTGTTTTTGCTCAGTACGCGTCCAAATTCAATTGCTATGCTGTTAATTGCTGGCGTTATTGCTGGTTCAGGTATTTCGAGCATGCATTTTAGCGGTATGGCCGCGATGATTACTGCAGCTGATATGGATTACAACAATACACTCGTCATTGTATCGGTTTTGATTGGTATTGCCGCGGCAACCGCAGCTTTTTGGCTCGCCTTTAACCTAGAAGGCACCATGCAAATGATCGGCGCATCTTTTGTTATGGCTATAGCGGTATGCGGTATGCATTACGTTGGAATGGAAGCCATGATTATGACACACAACCCAAATCTTGCTATGCCAGAGTCAGGTGTTGAGCCACTGACTATGGGTTTGTTTATCTTTTGCTTTTCCATGATTATGCTGGTGCTATGCCTAGTTGTTACTTTAAGCCAATTAAATAAAAAAATGTATGAAGCCCTAGAGGCCGAAGACGATGAGGAAGATGAACTAGAAGAAGCCGCCAAAAATTAATACTAATGTACCAACAAATAATCATTGGGTTTTAGAAAAATAAATTCATATAACACTCTTAATACTGCGTCAATACTATTGTCGCAGTATTTTTTTTATTTTTATTTTAAAAAAATAGTTAACCTGAACTTTATTCACCCCAAAACGCTAACCACTTCTCTTTTTTAATTTTTTTACCCCCACTTTAGAACCAAAAATAAAAATAGCATTTGATGATTACGTTAATTTATTTCAATATAATCTAACAACTTTTGTTTAACATAGCGTTTAGTTTAATGTAATGTACCTGTTAATAAAGTATTCACACTTGTGAAGTAATGTAAAAAATTATTAATTAACTTTTAATCAATTGTAAGGATGTACTCATGAAAGTTTTAATTCTCGCGTCTTCGTTTAGTGGTTTATGTCAAAGAGTGTTAAGGGAATTAGTGTTACTCGGACATGATATTGATCAGCATTATGGTATGGACGAGCCTGTGCTGAGGGAGCAAATTGCTAGCTTTCAACCCGATCTTATACTTTGCCCCTTTTTAACCCATCGTATTCCCGAAGACATTTGGCAGCAATATAAATGCTTAATCGTACATCCCGGTATTGAAGGCGATCGCGGACCCTCATCGATTGATTACGCCATTACACATGACGACTCACGTTGGGGCGTTACATTATTGCAAGCCGATAGCGAAATGGATGCCGGTGATATCTGGGGTACGCAAAACTTTCCTTTGCGCCGCGCCGGTAAAACCAGCACCTACAAACGTGAAGTGAGTACCACGGCAGTCGCACTAATTAAGCAGGCCTTACTCGATTTTAAAGATCCCAACTACCAACCCAAACCCCTCAACTACAACAACCCAGGTGTTGAAGGCACTTGCAATCCGTTACTGCGCCAGCCTTTGCGTCGCATTGACTGGTCTGTCGATACGACACGCACCATCATGCAAAAAATTTATGCCGCCGATACAACCCCTGGCGTACTCGATCACTTTTTAGGCCATGATGTGCATTTATTTGGCCCAGAGCTAGAACCCAACCTTAAAGGTGAAGCCAAGCAAATTTTAGCGATTCGCCATGGCGCAGTCTGTATAGCCACCATCGACGGTGCCGTTTGGATCAAGCAAATGAAGTGCAAAACGCATTCTGCGCTCCCAGCAATCAAGCTACCAGCCGCTAGAGTAATCAATGCATTAGCAGGCAATCAGAGCCTGAACCTTGCTACCGAGTACGATGCATCGGTTATTGATGATATTCGCGTTGAGCATATCGGTGATGTAGCTTATGTCTATTTTGATTTTTACAATGGTGCTGCCAACACCCAGCAGTGCTTACGCCTTAAGCAGCGCTTAGCACACGTTAAAGCCAGTGATGCCAAAGTCATTGTTCTTATGGGTGGTGAGGACTTCTTCAGTAACGGCATCCATTTAAATTGTATTGAAGCAGCGGCTGATCCTGCGCTGGAGTCTTGGCAGAATATTAATGCTATTGATGATGTTGTTGCTGAGATCATTCATACACCCAATCAATTAACCATTGCGGCATTGCGTAATAACGCTGGTGCTGGTGGTGCTATTTTGGCTTTGGCCTGTGATAAGGTCATTATTCGTGAAGGCGTCGTACTCAACCCACATTATGCCAAAATGGGTCTCTATGGTTCGGAGTACTGGACTTACTTACTACCCAAGCGTATAGGCCATGAATTGGCACAAAAATGGACGACCGAGTGTGAGCCGCTCTTAGCTAGCGAAGCCTTACAATACCGCTTTGCCGATCAAATGTTACCCGAGGACTGGGAGCAATACCATGAGCATTTACGCAGCTTCTGTCAGCAACAAGCATCGCAACTTGACCTCACAGCAGAGCTAGAGCAAAAGCGCCAACGCCGTGCCGCCGATGAAGCGCTTAAGCCTCTCGAAAACTATCGCAGCGAAGAACTCGCTAAAATGCGTGAGATTTTTTATAACCCCGAAAGCAGCTATCATTTAGAGCGTAAACTGTTTGTTTTTAAGGGTAAACTTCCTGAGGCTGATTCCGTCAAAGATGCTCAACTCGAGCTTGCAGCGCAGTGACTCATGTAAATATTTACACACCAATAAAACAGACACTACACTAAAAACTGCTGCATAACCTAAGAGCCTTTAAATTATTTAAAGGCTCTTTTACACAACTTTTTCTGATGAGCATCATCGCTGACAAACCTCACTTTACAGTATACTGACGGATGATTTTTTGGGCGCTTAAGCGCCGAGAGTGCTTAAAAAAATAGCGCCCATGGGTGGTTTGAGCGGCCCAGACAATGATTCAGTACCCAATTTCGGCCCCTCGGAATAGTTACATTTTATGTTCAAGCCTTTATTTACTCGAGCGTAATGGCATGCTCTTTTATTTTTCTGCTACCCGTGGAGGGGGCCTACGAATGGAGCCCCCAGAAGGGTATACAGCACTCTTAAAGCGCCTTACCGTGCGGGCCAAAACCCAATAATTCACCTAACTCACTTTTTAGTAAATAGCGCACTAACTCTAATAAAAAATCTGCCAGCACAACATAAACACGGCCACTAGCTGCAATAAATACGTTAGTCCAGCACCTAAGCGCCTTGCGATAAAGGCTTGGTGGTTCATACCCATTGCATGAGCCACGCGAGCGAGTGTGAAGGCGGTGACTAATGCGCTTAAGTACATATTAGGTAATTGATTGAGCGTTAATGCCAGTAATAAAAAAGCAAAAATAGGCACTTGCTCGATGGCGTTGCCTTGAGCGCGAATAGCGGCAAATAAAATATCGTTACCACCATCGCCGGTTGATATTTTAAACTTCATGCGCAATAACGAAACGCGCATGGCTAAGGCAAATAATAACAACGCCTGTAACGCAATAAAAACTGAAAACCAAAAATAATCCATGCTATTTCCTTGTAATCAAATCATAACAAGTAGATAGGCACACTGTAATATTAGAGTGTTCACAGCGTGCCTCAACTACCATAACTCATGGCACTGTTAACGACTCTTCGTCCATATCCGCCGGCACACCCCAAAGGTCATATTCATCGGAGCCTGTAATACGTACATTTAAGCGATGGCCCGGCTGTAAGCCGTAGTCGCCATCTAATGATATTTGACCGTCAATTTCGGGGGCATCGGCTTGGGTGCGACCAAACGCTACACCATCTTCAATACCATCGACGAGCATTTCTTGAATAGTACCCACTTTTTTGGCTAAACGACTGGTTGATATTTCTTGTTGCTTGGCCATAAAGCGCTCCCAGCGCTCTTGCTGGATATCTTCAGGGATATGGTCGGGTAAATCATTAGCCTTCGCACCGTCAACCGGGGAATACTTAAAGCAGCCTACGCGATCTAATTGCGCCTCTTCTAAAAAGTCTAATAGCTCTTGAAATTCCGCTTCAGTTTCACCGGGGAAGCCCACAATAAATGTCGAGCGAATAACAAGTTCAGGGCATATTTCTCGCCACTGCTTAATGCGATGCAATACTTTTTCGCTATGGGCAGGGCGCTTCATGAGTTTTAAAATACGCGGGCTGGCATGCTGAAAAGGAATATCCAAATACGGCAAAATTTTGCCTTCAGCCATTAACGGAATCACTTTATCAACATGCGGATAAGGATACACATAGTGCATACGCACCCAAACACCTAGCTCGCCTAAAGCTATGGCTAAGTCTTGCATACGGGTTTCTAAGCCCTCGACTAAATCAAGCTTAAATTTCACATCAATGCCGTAAGCACTGGTATCTTGCGAAATAACTAATAGCTCTTGCACGCCGCTTGCAACCAGTTTTTTAGCCTCACTCACCACATCAGTTAACGGACGACTCACTAAATCGCCACGCATCGCGGGGATTATGCAAAAACTACAACGGTGATTACAGCCTTCTGATATTTTAAGATAAGCGTAATGCTTAGGCGTTAACTTAACACCTTGTGGTGGCACCAAATCAACCAAAGGGTTGTGCTGCTCAGGAGTAGGCGGTATAAATTGGTGCACTGCATTCATTACCGAATCATAATCGGCAGGACCACTCACGCTAAGCACATCGGGGTTTGCCTGCTTAATCGCATCGGCATCTACACCCTTACCCATGCAACCTGTCACAATCACTTTGCCGTTTTCGGCCATGGCCTCTTTAATAGCGTCCATAGATTCTTGCTTGGCGCTATCAATAAAGCCACAGGTATTAATTACCACTACATCTGCGTTTTGATAGCTATCGACCAAGTCATACCCATCAACACTGAGCTGGGTTAAAATGCGTTCAGAGTCAACCAACGCCTTAGGGCAGCCCAACGAAACAAAGCCCACTTTACCGTTTTTACTTGTCATAGAGTTACCACTTATTAAAACTGCCAAACCTACACATAAACAACCCTCGCTATCGCAATAGGCCAGTAGGCTAAAAAATTAGGCGCAATTCTACCAGAAAGCACTCGCAGCGCGTTTGCTTACCGAACAAAACCTTTAGCTAAAAACAATGACACACAAAAAAGGCCTCAATAAGAGGCCTTCTGATCAAATGCACTAATGGTTAGCGCTCATGACATTGCTTTGATTTTGGCAACCGTTTGAGCGGCAATATCGGTGATTTTTTGCCAATCTTTGGCTTGTACTGCCGCTTTAGGCACTAACCAAGAGCCACCTACACACGCCACGTTAGGTAGCGCCAAAAAGTCGGTAAAGCCATCCATCGTTAAGCCGCCGGTTGGACAAAAAGTCACTTGTGGTAATGGACCATTAATAGACTTAAGTAAAGGTATACCGCCCACCGCCGTTGCGGGGAATAATTTAAAGCACGTTAAGCCAAGCTCCATGCCTTGCAATACTTCAGAGCAGGTTGATACGCCAGGCAACAATTTAACATTTAATGCCTGTGCTTTTTTAACCAACGCTTCGGTCATGCCCGGTGATACCGCAAAATCAACACCCGCTTCAGCAACGCGCTCTAGATATTTTTCACCAATAACCGTTCCACAACCTACAATTAAATCTGGGCATGCCGCTTTAACCGCTTTAATGCAATCAATTGCAACTGGTGTACGCAAAGTGATTTCGACCGAGGTAATACCGCCTTTTTGCAACGCTTGCGCGACAGGTACGGCATCTTCGACAGCATCTAACACAATAACGGGCATTACGCCTAACGGTGCTAAAAATTCTTTTGTAATTGTCATAACAAGCCTCTTTATGTGTTTTTTAAATAAGTTTTACGATTAACAAGGTCCGTAAAAACCTTGTTAAAACCGGTTTACTCGACGTTAGTTATTCAAAGTCGATAGCGTCATTAAACACACTGGCACCACTTTGCGAACGATCGGCAAGCGACCTAAAGCCACCGAATAAATTGCGACCCAAATCATGTGTTTGCTGAGGCTGTGCGGCCACCTCACGCTCGGCTAATACTTCTTCGCTCACGAGTAATTCAACAATGCCGTTATCTGCATCAAAACGTACTCTATCGCCGGTTTGCACTTTTGCCATCACACCACCAAACAATGCCTCTGGCGACATATGAATGGCCGAAGGTACTTTGCCCGATGCGCCAGACATACGCCCGTCTGTAACTAGTGCGACTTTAAAACCACGGTCTTGCAACAAACCCAATGGTGGCGTCATCTTATGCAGCTCTGGCATACCGTTAGCACGCGGCCCCTGAAAGCGAACGATAGCAATAAAGTCACGGTTTAATTCACCGCGTTTAAACGCAGCAATCAAATCGTTTTGATCATCAAAAACAATGCATGGCGCTTCTAGCGCACGATATTTAGGATCAACAGCCGATATTTTAATAACCCCCTGCCCCAAATTGCCTTGTAGCAGGCGCAAGCCACCTTCACTATTAAATGGGTTAGTTGCTGGCCGCAAAATAGTATCATCCAAACTCTCGCCGGCATCGTGAATCCAAACAGCGTTACCTTTTTCATCTAGGGTTGGGTATTTTTGATAACTGTCTAAGCCTTCGCCCATCACGGTTTTAACATCTTCATTGAGCAAACCCGCTGCACGCAGCTCCTTCACCAAGTAGGCCATGCCACCGGCTTGGTGAAAGTGATTAACGTCGGCTTCACCATTCGGGTAGATACGCGCTAATAATGGTACTGCCCGCGACAGCTCGTCCATGTCTTCCCAGGTTAAAATAATACCCGCTGCCCGCGCCATAGCCACTAAATGCATCGTATGGTTGGTCGAGCCACCGGTTGCTAGCAGGCCAACTACGGCATTCACAAACGACTTTTCAGTGAGGACTTCGTACGTAGGAATATAAGTGCCTGCCGCCTGCGAGTTTAAAATACAACGCTCAACCGCTGCCTTAGTTAACGCTGGGCGCAATGGGTCATCCAAGGCAATAAAAGAAGAGCCAGGCAATTGGATACCCAGCATTTCAACCAACATTTGGTTACTGTTAGCCGTCCCATAAAACGTACACGTGCCAGGACTGTGATAGGACTTACTCTCGACCTCTAATAAGCGCTCTTCGCCCACTTCACCTGCGGCAAATTGCTGGCGCACTTTGGCTTTTTCTTTGTTGGCAATACCTGATGGCATAGGCCCTGCGGGTACAAATACAGCCGGTATATGACCAAAACTGGCCGCGGCTATCACCATGCCCGGTACAATTTTGTCACAAATACCTAAAAATAAATTCCCATCAAACATATTATGACTCAGACCAACGGCCGCCGACATGGCAACCACTTCGCGACTGAACAAGCTCAACTCCATACCAGGTAAGCCTTGCGTTACACCGTCGCACATTGCAGGCACACCACCGGCGACTTGCGCGGTACTGCCCATGCTACGAGCAACTTCTTTGATGAAGTCGGGATATGTTTCATAAGGCTGATGTGCAGACAGCATATCGTTAAACGCAGTTGTTATGCTCAAATTAGCGCTTTGCATAAGCTTAATCGTATTTTTATCTTCACCGCTACATGCCGCGTAGGCATGCGCTAAATTTCCGCAAGATAAACGCTTTTTAGGTGGATTATCTTTCATAGTGCGCTTCATCGCGGCCAAATAAGATTGCCGTGTTTTAGCGCTACGCTCAATAATACGTGCGGTGACCGCTGCAATGACATGATTCACAATTACTACTCCCGTTACCGGCAACAACAATGCTGCTTAGGTACTGATAAATTTAAAATGATGTTTAATAAAAAATTCTAGACCATAGCTTCACACTAAAATTTTTTGTTAAAAACCACTTACAATGACTATTAACTACCGAGTTAACTATCGATTACGAGCATCACCCCAAAAAACACCTATTAGCGCCCGATGAGGCCACTAGCTAAATAACGATGCACTCTTTAACATAAAGATAATATTATTGTTCGTAAAGCCCAAACTCAGGCACCTTTAAAGACTGAGCACGTCAAATACGCGCTCGTAACATGACATCAGCTAATATGACATCAGCACACAAGTCGAGTCAAAAGCCTCTATTCAATTGAGCCTCTATGACAGCTTTTTAGCTGTCACCTCTATGAGAATGTAAAACCTAATACCTAAATAGGCACAAAAAATAATAAGCCGTTTTTGTGCCGCGTAGTAGCACGTCGATTACTGTGCCGCACAAAAGTGACAAACGGATTAAACGCTACAGCATTCGCCTACACTACAATGTACATTGGCGTTAAAATCACAGGCCTCTATTCGGCCAGTAATGATCTTTTTAATACCGCCATAACAGTTATATCCGCTGATACATGTCATTGCTAATCGGTTGCACCATTGTGCCAATGACGGTTATCTTGCGCCATAAAATCATCGGAGGCTTGTGGGCCTGCAGACCCTGCCGCATAACCAACCGTACGATGATCTTCACTCGCCCAAGCTGCACGTATTGTGTCAATCCAATCCCATGCCGCTTCCACCTCTGGTTGGCTAACAAATAAAGTTTGGTCATTGCGAATCACATCAAATAACAACCGCGAATAAGCATCATGTCTTTTCTCTTTTGCTGTTTCACAAAAAGATAAATCCATAGTGCGGTCAATTAACGGAACACGTGCATCAAGGCCCGCTTTTTTGTTCATCATTCTAATGCGAATGCCCTCGTCTGGCTGCAAATGAATAACTAACTGGTTAGCCGAGTTATCGGTTAACTGATCGCGAAATAATCGGGTATTGTTTTGTTTAAACGTGATAACAATTTCGCCATGACGCTTGTCCAAGCGCTTGCCGGTGCGCAAATAAATAGGCGTGCCCGACCAGCGAAAATTTTCTATTTCCGCTTTAATAGCCACATAAGTTTCAACATCACTGGGGCGGCCTTGGCTTTCTTCTTCTTGCAGATAACCAGGCACTTGCTCGCCACCGATTGTACCCGCTTGATATTGGCCGCGCACGGTTGCCTCTTTAACATTTGTAGTATTAATAGGCTTGAGACACTTAAGGATCTTAAGCTTTTCAGCACGCACGTAATCGGCATCAAGGCTCGCCGGTGGCTCCATGCACACCAAACACAGCACTTGCAACAAATGATTTTGCACCATATCGCGAATGGCACCGGTTTCTTGATAAAAGTCCCAGCGATTACCACACCCCACCATCTCACTAACAGTAATTTGAATGTGGTCAATATGACGGTGGTTCCATAATGGCTCAAAAATATCATTAGCAAAACGCAAGGCCAATAGGTTTTGAACCGACTCTTTACCTAGATAATGATCAATACGGAAGATTTGGTTTTCTTTAAATACGCGGCTAAATTCAGCATCAATCGCTAAAAAAGCTTCTTTACTGTTACCAAGTGGTTTTTCAACGACAACTCGTGTTTTTTCTCCCGTCATGCCTGCGGTTTCAAGCGCTGTACATATTTTGCCAAAAATACTCGGTGGTACCGCCAAATAGACAATTAGACTAGCATCTTGTGTAAAGTACGTGTCTTTAATGCGTTTAAGACTGTCAGGATCAGTTGAGTCACCCTGCACGAAATGTAAACACGGAGCAAATTCATTCCAAATCGCTTCATCATATAATGCGCCAGTATTTTCAATGAGCCATTTTTTAACTAAAGCAACAAATGCATCACGTTCGCGTGCCGAGCGGGCCATACCAAAAATTTTGGTATTAGCTGGCATGCAACCATTGAGCGCCAAATAGTATAACGAAGGGTAAAGTTTGCGAAGCGCCAAATCGCCATCACCACCCACGAGTAAGATGTCAGTATTCATACCGGTACATACCTGCCTTAATTACAGTAATTTGAAGAGGAGTTTGACCCTAAAATATTTTACTTACCACCTTCTTCAGGTAGCAAAACTTGTGGCAAACACAGTGTATTTGCGCGCAAATACACTTACACACTGATTTGCGAAGCCCGAAATCTATTAACCAAAACACCCGCAAAGCTATGAGTGGCCTAGGTTTCAAGGACTTTTAGACCAGAGGGAGCACTGGTAAAGCCGGCTGTATTGTAGAGGTTGATTGGTTGCTTTTTCAACTGTGATTACGGATAATCGCCACACTTCAAAGGGTTCCAAGGCTAATAACTTGCGTACTCCCATAGAATTTAACGCTATTTACGGCAATAACTCAGCAATTTTTGTCTGTTATTTTGCCTTTGCGTTAACATATACACCTGCCGTTCACCGCAGACTCAGATTATTCACATTCACTAATTAGGACTCCCTATGATTCGTATTGGTATTAACGGTTTTGGTCGCATTGGTCGCTTTGTATTTCGCGCCGCTTGCGAGCGTTCTGACGTTCAAGTTGTTGGCATTAACGATCTTATTGATGTTGAATACCTTGCTTATATGTTGAAATACGACTCAACCCACGGTCGTTTTAAGGGGGATGTAGAAGTCGTTGATGGCAGCCTGGTCGTTAACGGCAACACTATTCGTATTACCGCAGAGCGCGATCCTGCAGACCTTAAATGGGGTGATATTGGTGCAGATTATATTGTCGAGTCGACAGGCTTCTTTTTAACCGACGAAACCGCTCGCAAACATCTTGCAGCCGGCGCAAAAAAAGTCGTTTTATCCGCACCTTCTAAAGATACGACACCCATGTTTGTTATGGGCGTTAACCATACATCTTATGCCGGCCAAGATATTGTCTCTAACGCGTCATGCACCACTAACTGCTTAGCGCCTATTGCTAAAGTGTTAAACGATAAATTTGGCATTACCGAAGGCCTAATGACAACAGTACACGCAACAACGGCTACACAAAAAACCGTTGACGGGCCATCAGCCAAAGACTGGCGCGGCGGCCGCGGTGCTGGTCAAAATATTATTCCTTCATCAACTGGCGCTGCCAAAGCTGTCGGTAAAGTCATCCCGGAGCTTAACGGTAAACTAACCGGCATGGCTTTTCGTGTACCCACCCCAGATGTATCAGTTGTTGATTTAACTTGTCGTTTAGACAAAGGCGCCTCGTACGAAGCCATTTGCACTGCTATGAAAGAAGCCTCTGAAGGCGACCTAAAAGGTATTTTAGGCTACACCGAAGATGCTGTTGTTTCTAACGATTTTATCGGCGAAACATGCACCTCAATCTTTGATGCCACCGCCGGCATTTCACTTAACGATAACTTTGTTAAAGTGGTTAGTTGGTACGACAACGAAATTGGCTACTCAAATAAAGTGGTTGATTTAATTACGCACATTGCCGCCCAATAATTAGCCTCATACAATCACTCATAAGACCCTCAGTCTTTTTGAGTGATTGTTTTAGCAGTGCTTGTTTTAGCAGTGATTGTTTACCTGCCCCCCTTTTCATTTTCACTCTCAAGCTCGCTTAAATACCCAAAAGTCAATCAGCGAGGGTCTTCTCGTATCATTGTTCAGTTTTGCCAAATAAAGATTGAACGCTAAATCAAAAGAGCTGAGTAAGGCTTTTTAGCTACATCATAATATGCAGAAGAGGCTTCTGGATAACACCGTCGAGAAGCATAAAATCGCAAAGCACTCCGTGGCAGTTAGCTTAAGCGACTCTATCGATGAATCACTCGCACTCAATGTCGGCATCGCTTAAGCAATAAGGCGGTTAATAAGACAGTTAAATAGCGGTGACTTTTCAACAGTACGGATTATGAATAGTCATAGCCACCGCTTCTTTACTGCTTTAATCAATGAAAACTTACATTGTGACTATTGATTGCGCATTATGCTGTAGCGCAATGGTCGACACCATACGCAACTGTTCAGGGGTAATACTTTTTGCTTGAATGTTATCCGCTGACAAATCAACGTTTAATCCTGTTTGTTCAAAAATCGTCGCTTCAATGGTCTCTTTATTAACAACACCCTCAAGCTTAACCGCGCGTAAGCCATTGTCGCTATTAAGCGTGCCCAAACTACCGCCAGGCAAATAAATGGTGCCTTGATGAAAATCGATGGCAAATGCGACTAAGCCAGGTACCAGATAAAAAAACAATCCAATGCCATTTAATGCAACAATTTTCATATCGATATTACCGCCCGTTTGCCCTTGGCGCTCAGGGTGTAAAAATGTACCGCAACCGGCTGTATTCATTAAAATAGCAGCAATAGCAACGCCACCCATCATTTTTTTAAGCTTCATAGTATTCCCCAAATTCAACACATTTATGTCATTACAATATGCCACTGCATATTAATTTAGGGTACTTCAGGTCACCCACTCGAGTCAAAAAATTAGGCTAACCAAGCCTCTAAATCCTCATCATGCCATTTGGCCACTAAACTCAAGCCCTCTTGTGCCACATTTAAATACACATCAATAATCTCTGTGGCTAACGCAAAGAGTTGCGCCGACTCGCTCATAATACGGTTACCACCTAATACATCTGCCTCTACTTTATTGAGCAAAAACATTAACTTAAGCTCATAGGTTTTCATCAAATTGACGCTGGGTAATTCAGTCTCTAAGCCGCCACAAATGCGCTGGGCATATACGCGCAGCGCCTCATGCTGCGCACGCACACACTGCACAGCAAAGCGTAATTTACGATCTAAACGGTACTCGCACTCCCCCTTTGCTGCCGCATAAGTGGCCAATCCTCGCATGCGCGCTAACTGCTCGACCATCTCGGGGATGCGCCTCACAATAAAGGGCAGCAACTCTACCGACCTCATCGCAACGATGGGCTTGTTAGCACTGGCCACCCGATTAGGCGCCATCACACGGGTTATTGGGCGCTCTATTTTTTGCGCCAACGCAATACTCATGCCTTGCATTTGCTCAATAAAATGCGAGTGCAACTCAAAATTATCAATCACATCATCATCTTGCCAATGCGCACTGATTGTATACCAAGCATTGTGCACGTTTTGCCGATCGCGATCGCTCAAGCTACCCGCCATTGCAGCAAATGCCTCCAGCGCTGCCAAACGGCGCTCTACTTCGCACTGCAATAAAGTAAAGTCCTCTTCAAAGGCGCGATTGCCCGCTAATAACGCCATACTCATGCCGCGATGGCGCTGTACTGCTTTTGACAGATGATGCAATTGGCGCAATAACACCATCGCATCACGCTGCTCGGTATAACGCTTACTAAAAATAGTTAACGTGAGGTCTGCGTTATGAGTCAGGCTCTTGAGATCGGTGGCAAGTGGGCATGCAGGATTAAACTTTGAAACAACGGTCATGGAAAAGTCTCTGTATTGATGCTCATTGGCATACATTAAATGCTTATGATAGGCAGCCTCGGCACGTCTCTTTTTAGTGCAGCCGATAAACCAACAGCGCTTATCTGACGCAGAGACAGCGAACATTACGCCATCTTGCGGCGCTTTAGCCTTCTGATACACCACGAGAAGCAACCGCTGTGCCACACCTTTTAGGGCCTTCCTCTCTAAAATGCACAAGCAAAGCGCCCACTGAGGCAGCTAATCGCCTGCCATCGACACCTACGTATTTAATTTACCGCCCGCACAGCCTATAATCGTTGTCTTTTGCGAAGGCACCAAGCCTTTGCCACTGGGTTAGAGATCAAACAACTGATGAACGAGAATTACAATCCGTCCGAGATCGAGCAAGATGCTCAACGTTATTGGCAAGAAAACAACAGCTTTGCCGTCACCGAAGACACCAGCAAAGAAAAATTTTACTGCCTGGCAATGTTCCCCTACCCCAGTGGCCGTCTCCATATGGGCCATGTACGTAATTACACCATTAGCGATGTTATTGCGCGCTTTCAGCGTATGCTGGGCAAAAACGTCTTACACCCTATGGGTTGGGATGCCTTTGGTTTACCAGCCGAAAACGCCGCCATCAAAAACAACACGGCCCCAGCTAAATGGACATATTCTAATACTGAGTACATGCGCGACCAGCTCACAGCCTTAGGTTTTGGCTTTGACTGGAGCCGCGAGGTCACCACCTGCAAGCCCGACTACTACAAATGGGAGCAATGGTTTTTTACACGTTTATACGAAAAAGGCCTAGCCTACAAAAAAGTATCAACCGTAAACTGGTGCCCAGAAGACGAAACCGTACTGGCCAACGAGCAAGTTGAAGAGGGCTGCTGCTGGCGCTGTGGTACTACCGTCGAGAAAAAAGAAATTCCACAGTGGTTTATTCGCATTACCGATTACGCCGAAGAACTTCTCGACGACCTCGACAAGCTGCCCCACTGGCCCGAGCAAGTGAAAACCATGCAGCGCAACTGGATTGGCAAAAGCCGCGGCGTCGATATGCGCTTTGACCTTAGCACCCCCGTTGCTGAGCACACAGGCTTTGAGGTGTACACCACTCGCCCAGATACCATTATGGGTGTGACCTACGTTAGCCTTGCCGCGCAGCACCCCATCGCGCTTGAACTGGCGAAAACTAACCCCGAGCTCGCCGCCTTTATAGAAACGTGCAAAACCCAGTCAGTGGCCGAAGCCGATATGGCCACCATGGAAAAACTAGGCTTTAACACCGGTATTACAGCGGCTCACCCCATCACTGGCGAGCCGGTCAATGTATGGGTAGCCAACTACGTACTCATGGATTATGGCTCGGGTGCGGTCATGGCTGTACCAGCCCACGACGAGCGCGACTACGAATTTGCCAAAAAGTACAACATCGCCATTAATCAAGTCGTTGCTCCAAGCAATAGCGACAAAAATAACAGCGACAATAACGACATCAACTTAGATGAAGGCGCCTTTACCCGCAAAGGCGTACTTATCAATTCAGGGGAGTTTGATGGCCTTAACTTTGACGGCGCTTACACCGCCATTGTGCAAACCCTAGAGGCCGCAGGCAAAGGTCGCGCCACTACCAACTACCGCTTACGCGACTGGGGCGTATCGCGCCAGCGTTACTGGGGCACCCCCATCCCTATCTTTAACTTAGCCGACGGCGGCGAAATTGCCGTACCCGCGCACAAGTTGCCAGTTCTTTTACCCGAAGATGTGATTATGGATGGCGTACAGTCGCCCATCAAAGCCGACCTCGAATGGTGCAAAGGCGATATAGACGGTCAATTAGGTGAGCACGAAACCGACACCTTTGACACCTTTATGGAATCAAGCTGGTACTACGCACGCTATACAAGTCCTAATGCCGACACCATGCTAGACCCTCAAAAAGCCAACTACTGGCTACCGGTTGATCAGTACATTGGCGGTATTGAACACGCTATTATGCACCTGCTTTACGCGCGCTTCTTCCATAAACTTATGCGCGATGAAGGCCTTGTAGACTGTGACGAACCCTTTGACCGCTTACTGTGCCAAGGCATGGTTAACGCCGAATCGTTCTTTACTAAAGAAGGCGGTCGCACCGAGTGGTTTGCCCCTAGCGATGTGCGCGTAGAGCGCGACGAGAAAGGAAAAATGCTCAACGCTTTTAGCGTCGAAACGAATCAACCGCTCGAGTTTGGTGGCGTGATTAAAATGAGTAAATCCAAAAACAATGGGGTTGATCCTGAGCACGTTGTCCGTGAATACGGTGCCGATACCATTCGCCTATTCAGCATGTTTGCTGCCCCACCGGAGCAAAGCCTAGAGTGGACCGATGCCGGCGTAGAAGGCGCTAGCCGCTTTCTTAAAAAATTATGGCGCGCAGTGCACACTCATTTGGCCGCCGGCGAGCCTGGGGCGCTAACACTCGACACCCTCACCAAACAACACACCGACTTGCGTCGCAAAACCCATGAAACCATCAAAAAGGTCACTGACGATTTTGGTCGCCGCCAAACCTTCAACACCGCTATTGCCGCCGTCATGGAGCTTCTTAACGAGGTGAATCGCAACGCCGATCGCGCCACACCACTAGGCCTAGCCGTAGAGCGCGAAGCGCTAGAAGCCGCCGTTGTAATGCTTGCACCTATTGTGCCGCACGCAAGCCATGCTTTATGGCAAGGCTTAGGGCACGGCAAAAACCTTCTCGATACCGCCTGGCCTAAAGTAGATGAAAGCGCCTTAGTGCGCGACAGCATCACAATGGTTGTGCAGGTTAACGGTAAAGTACGCTGTAAACTTGAGCTACCCGCCGACGTCAGCAAAGAAGACGCCGAAGCCGCCGCCCTCGCCCACGAAGATACGATTCGCTTTATTGGTGAAAACACTGTGCGCAAAGTGATTGTGGTGCCAGGCAAATTAGTCAATATTGTCGCCAAATAAGCACAGTGGCTAAGCAGGCATTGATGCTCAGTAAATATTAATGCTTAGTCAAAATAGCCACTTAATAAACCGCGACACAATGGCTGCGAGCCTGCTAACAATCTCGCAGCTAGGCTTATCGTAAGCTTGATGACAAGCTTAAAATAAACACACGTTGTGGCAAGTCAATACCATAATCAACGAGCATTAGCCCGTATGGTATTGACTGAACCGCGTAACACTCACTCTTGCGCTTAATATCAGCAACTAAAGCTTGATAACAGCAACTAAAGAGAGTGAGTACACGTACCTTAACCTAACACGCCACATCCAATTCCGCACACTAACTCCCCACGAGAGCCCTATGCAAAACAACGCCCTATCTTTTTTATTTCGGCTATTTGTGATGACAGTATTGCTCAGCACCGCCGCTTGCGGCTGGCAATTACGCGGTTTTAATCAAGGCAAGCTACCTGCACAACTCGCACTTAAAATTGACGACCCTTATGCACCGCTTGCCCGCCAGCTGCAACAAACACTCGTGCGCCGCGGCGTGACCGTTAATCCCAGCGCCGCAGTACAACTATGGCTAGATAAAGAAGTGCTTAGCAAGCGCACCGTCGCAGTCACCAGTATTGGGGCTTCTGCTCAATATGAACTGCAATTAAAAGTCGCCTTTAGTTTTAGTCGGCAAAGCGACACCCAAAACGCTCAACTCACACCCAACACCTTGATTACCCAGCGCGTCTTTGACTTTGCTCCAGGCAGCAACCTAGCCAAAACCGAAGAAGAGCAAACGCTACTCAAAGAAATGCGCCAAGAACTTATTAATCGCATTTTAGCGCAAAGCCCTACTCAAGCTATCGAATCAAGTGCTTATGCAGACCCCTTACCCGTGATCGAAGAGCACACCTTAGGTACACCAGCGGCAACGAGCGAAGCGCAATAATGCCTAAAATCAATGCCGATCAGCTCGCCAACCACTGTCACGGCACGCTTCTACCGGTATACATTATCAGTGGTGACGAGCCCTTATTGGTACAAGAGGCCTGTGATATTCTGCGCCAACATGCGCGCGCCCAAGGCTTTAATGAGCGCGAACTCTACCATACCGACAGCAGTCTCGACTGGCAGCAACTACTACAAAGCGCCAACAGCATGAGCTTGTTTGCCGAACGCAAAATCATCGAAGTGCGCAGCCATAACAGCAAGCCCAATGAGGCTGGCAAAAACGCCTTGCTCGAATACAGCAAAAACCCTAGCCCCGACACACTCTTACTACTAGTATTTCCTAAAATAGAGCGCGCCACGCAAAACACCAAATGGTTTAAAGCCATTGATGCAATAGCCGGCAATGTACAGATCTGGCCTGTAGGGGCCAAAGCTTTTCACCGCTGGGTTGAGCTGCGCTTAAAAAGCGAGGGCCTTAAGGCTACTGCCGATGCCATCGGTATTTTAGCCAGCAAAGTAGAAGGCAACTTACTCGCCTGTGTACAAGAAATTCAAAAACTCAAGCTACTCAATAATGACGGCATCATCGATGGCCAAACCTTGGCTAATGCCGTCGTCGATAGCGCCCGCTATGATATTTTTACCCTAGTTGACCGCGCCACCAGTGGCGATGCTCGTGCAGCCGTACGCACACTGCAAGGACTCCGCGAAGAAGGCACCGAGGCAACGATTATTTTATGGGCACTAGCCCGTGAAATTCGCGCGCTCAATGCGCTGTTTTTTGTCAACCAACAAGGCGGCAACTTTAACAGCATTGCGCGCACGCATGGCATTTTTGATAAGCGCCTCCCATTGGTGCGCCAAGCTCTTGGGCGCCTTAAAGCAGGGCAGCTACGCCTACTATTGCGCCAGTGCGCACTGGCCGATCGCGCTATTAAAGGTGCCAGTAAACAAAATATTTGGAGCCTGCTCAACGATATTACCTTAATGCTCGCAGGTGTTAGGGCATTAAGTGCCCGCTCATTACAACAACAACTCGAGCAATGATTACACATCTCCTGCCGCTGTCACACACAAATCTCATCGCCATGCTTTAAAAAACCACACACTAACAACCAGCCCGCGTGACCACCTCTACAACAGTTTAGTCGCGCATTACAACCACCAATTCCATAATAAAGGCACTAAAGTCATCCAAACATCGACATTACAAGTCTTGACTTTTTCGGTAAAAAGCTAAGGCTTTTTTGGCATATAAAACCAATCAAAATAAAACAATTCTATCTTTAGCGCGTTCACTAAATTCTCATCGGGTTACACCCCGCAGACCGCTTGGTTTACAGGTACTTATCCACAATGGCGTCCACAATTTACTCACACTTTGCCCCCTGCTTTTCACTATTGCAACTTTGTCAAAATCACTTTATCTTGTAGCTCGTTTTCAGCCCAACCCCAACATGTGGTGTTTTTGTACAACCCACTCAGTTTATACCCTTAGTCTGTGTACGCCTTTTTGCATCGTCAGTGTGCATTTAATGTACACACATGTCTAAGGGGGTTAAAAACTCACGCACAGTGGTTCAAACACTCAAGCTCGGTCATTTAACACCAAAAGCTGAACGTTTGTCGCGCATAAACACTAACTGGCACTGCATGATTTTTATTGCTGTCTTTTTTGCTTAAACCTGCCGCTTTTCGCTGATGTAGGCGCTTTGCCTCTGCCTATGTTTGAGCCGCAAAGTAGCAGGACCATAAGTCAAAAAGCATACAAAAAATATGCAGCGCCTTTACATCGTGCTGGTATTGGAATATTAAATTATAAGCGCCACCCAAGCGGCACTTAATTAGGAGAGCTATTGAATGCAAACTGATGCGCCATCATCACAACCCGTATCTGCCACAAGCAGCAATGCCACCGGCGCTAACGCGCCCAGTAATACCGCCGCACATACACCAGGGCAGCTACGCGTTATCAAGCGCAACGGTACGGTTGTACCTTACAACGATGACCAGATCAGCATCGCCATGACCAAGGCCTTCTTGGCTGTTGAAGGTGGTGTGGCAGCAGCCTCAAGCCGTATTCACGAGACCGTCGAAAAGCTCACCAACCAAATTAGCTCAACCTTTCGTCGCCGCATGCCCTCAGGTGGAACCATCCATATCGAAGAAATACAAGACCAAGTTGAGCTAATTTTAATGCGCGCTGGCGAGCACAAAGTAGCCCGCGATTACGTGATTTACCGCACTGAGCGCGCTAAACTCCGTGAAGCTCAAAAAAACCTCAGCCGCACCGCATTCAAATACCCCGATATTAACGTTAAACAAGAAGACGGCTCGTTAACGCCACTTGATATTGTACGTTTAAACACTTTAGTCACCGAAGCTTGCGCCGGGCTCAAAAACACCGACCCGAGCGCGATTCTTACCGAAGCGCTGCGCAATCTTTATGACGGCGTTACCGATGACGACGTAAACACCTCGCTGGTTATTTCGGCACGCACACTTGTCGAGCGTGAGCCGCAGTATACCTACGCCACTTCTCGTTTATTACTCGACAAATTGCGCAGCGAAGCACTTGGCTTTTTAGGTATCGCCAACAAAGCGACTCAAAGCGAAATGAGCGAGTACTATTTGCAAGCGCTACCGGCATATATCGAACAGGGTGTAGCGCTCGAGTTACTCGACCCTAAACTCAAAGATTTTGACCTCGAGCTTTTAGGCAAAGCCTTAATTGCCGAGCGCGACTTACAATTTACCTATCTAGGCCTACAAACTTTATACGACCGCTACTTTATTCATAGCGATGACGTACGCATCGAGCTACCGCAAATATTTTTTATGCGTATTGCCATGGGCCTTGCTGAGCGCGAAGAAGAAAAGAACGAGCGCGCTATCGAATTTTATCGTCTATTAAGCTCATTCGATTACATGAGCTCAACACCAACACTCTTTAACGCCGGCACTTTGCGCCCGCAGTTATCGTCGTGCTACTTAACCACCATTCCCGATGACCTCCACGGCATTTACGGCGCCATGCAAGATAACGCCTTGCTCAGCAAGTTTGCCGGCGGCCTAGGCAATGACTGGACGCCTGTGCGCTCACTCGGCGCCTACATCAAAGGCACCAACGGTCGCTCACAAGGCGTCGTCCCCTTCTTAAAAGTGGCTAACGATACCGCCGTTGCAGTTAACCAAGGCGGCAAACGCAAAGGCGCTGTGTGTGCCTATCTCGAAACATGGCATCTAGATATCGAAGAGTTCTTAGAGCTGCGCAAAAATACCGGTGATGACCGTCGCCGCACCCACGATATGAACACCGCCAACTGGGTGCCCGACTTATTCATGAAGCGCATGTTCGAAGACGAGCACTGGACACTCTTTTCGCCACATGAAACACCCGACCTGCACGACCTTTTTGGTAAAGCGTTTGAAGAGCGCTACGAAGAGTACGAAAGAATGGCCGCCAACGGCGAGCTAAAACTCAGCAAAAAGGTACGCGCCCTCGACTTATGGCGTAAAATGCTCGGTATGTTATTTGAGACAGGCCACCCTTGGATTACCTTTAAAGATGCTTGTAACTTGCGTAGCCCGCAACAGCATGCCGGCGTTATTCATTCGTCTAACTTATGTACCGAAATTACACTCAATACAAAAGCGAACGAAGAGATTGCCGTATGTAACCTAGGCTCGGTTAACTTGGCGCAGCATATTATCGATGGCAAGCTCGACACAGCAAAAATGGCCGCCACCATCAAAACGGCTGTACGTATGCTCGATAATGTCATTGATATTAATTACTACAGCGTACCAGCAGCACGCACCAGCAACATGCGCCACCGCCCTGTGGGCTTGGGTATTATGGGCTTTCAAGACGCTCTATATAAGCAAAACATTGCCTATAGCAGCAAAGAAGCCGTCGAGTTTGCCGATGAGTCGATGGAGCTTGTCAGCTACCACGCCATTGCCGCCTCTAGCCAGCTTGCCGCCGAGCGTGGCAGCTATGGCACCTTTGATGGCTCGCTATGGAGCAAGGGCATTTTACCCATCGACTCCATTAAGCTATTAGAAGAAAACCGTGGTGCTAAGTACATTCAAATGGACAAAACCGAGCGCTTAGATTGGGCCACTTTACGTGAAACCGTAAAAACCCAAGGCATGCGTAACTCAAATGTTATGGCCATCGCCCCCACAGCCACTATCGCCAACATTACTGGCGTGAGTCAAAGTATCGAACCGACATACCAAAACTTGTATGTTAAATCAAACCTTTCAGGTGAGTTTACCGTGGTTAACCCCTATTTAGTGCGCGATCTTAAAGACCGCGGCTTGTGGGACAATGTCATGATTAACGATCTTAAGTATTACGAAGGTTCGCTGCAAAAAATTGACCGCGTACCCGAGGATCTTAAAACCATGTACGCCACTGCCTTCGAGGTAGAGCCACGCTGGCTAGTCGAGGCCGCATCACGTCGCCAAAAGTGGATTGACCAAGCACAAAGCCTTAACCTATATATTGCTGGCGCTAACGGCAAAAAGCTCGATATTACTTATCGTATGGCATGGTATAGCGGCCTTAAAACCACTTACTATTTACGTGCTCTAGCAGCTTCAAGCACCGAAAAATCTACCGTCGAGCGCGGCAGCCACAACGCGGTATCCTCAGAAAATCAAAGCCAAAGCACAACCGCCCAAGCGGAGCCACAAGCCGCACCAGTACCACTCGCCTGCTCAATAGACGAGCCCGATTGCGAGGCTTGTCAATAAGCTGAGCTAGCTCGTTAGCTAAACTAAAGAGGTTTATGTTCCGTGAGGGATGTAGGCCTTTTTTTTGGCCCCAAAAAAATGATTGGCTTGTTATATTTTTTAGCTCATGCAATGTGTAGGATCAGGCCACCACACTACAACCTTTTAAAAAACAGCTTTATAAAAAAACTCTAAACTCGTGATCAGATGGGTTGACCACTACACATTTGGCTAGTGCAAAAAAATCGAGACGCCAAACGATCGTTTGCATTCTGGGTTGGAAAAAACAAACGGTTTGTACCTTGATGCCGAGGTTGGTTTAGGGTACAAAAAGTGCCAAACCTAACTTTGTGCCAGTACTGGCAAGGCCTACCAGCGTTGGATTTTAATCGAGACGCCAAACAGTAAATGGGCTAATTCCCCTGTTTGGCGTCTGCCAACGACATTAAAGGAAATTGCCCCAAGGTTGCTTCTCGTCTTCCTTTGGCTGTGGTGTAGCGGATCATCCAATACGGCGAGCCCTGTTTGCGGACGCAAAAGTATAGGCCTTCACCGTCTGAATATTTTTTTGGGTCGGCTTTGCTGTAAGCAATAACCTGTTTTACTGTGAGTTTTCCCATGTTTACTCCATAGTTGCTGAAATAATGGAGGGGCAATAATGGCTGCCCACCACCGATTTGCTTATTGAATCAGCAGCTAACCTATTGTGATGGCGAGTTAAATGCGAAAACTGGGTAACTTACTGCCCACCATTCTGCCCACCACTAAACACGTAGTTGGTAACGGACATCTGCAAACCGATTTGGACGGGGAGAATAAAAAAAACCTGTATTTACAAGCAAATAACAGGGCTTCTAAAACATTCTTGGATGGGTAAAAAAACTATTCGATATTTTGAACCTGCTCATTGAGCAGCGGACTAGATCCTAACAAACTCAATGATTTAACGAAAAGAAACCGTTCAAAAATGCCTGTTTGCCCACCAAACTGCCCACCACTTGCCTATGGCTTTTACTAAATCTTAGTGGTTAGCAATGGAAAAACAGTGCCGTTTTTATGCTGCTGTTAGAGCTAAAACATAGCAGTTTTGAAGGGCTTTATCGAGCATGATTTCCGTCAACATAGCTTTGCCATTTTTTCACTGGTTCTACACGATAGTAATGAGTCAGCAGAAAGCTCACTTAGCCTGAAATGGACATTATGGTGTCCATTTTAATAGAAATAAGCTCAATATGGATACTATGGTATCCAAGAGAGATAAGACTGAGTGTCGAATGGTAAGCATCAGGTCTACAAATTGTTATCCCTAAGGTAACTTTGTGTAGACCTTCGGGCCTAGGCAACGCGCCTTTACCATCTCTCTGGTAAATACTGCGTGAAATACAAAGGCATCACGATATTGGTTTGTTCTAACGCTGAAGAGCCTTGTGTACCCGTTAACTTAAAGGTTTTATTTGGAGTACATTTTTCAACGTAGGATGCCAACGATTTTGCTCTTGTACGTTTACCACTTTTGACTTCCACAGGGATGATATCGCCTTCATCGGTCGCCAAAATAAATTCGATTTCGGCGCGGGCGTCATTCCATGAATAGCTTGGGTCAACGCCAATAGCTGTGAGCTCTTGTTGCACAAAGTTTTCAGCCACATAGCCTTTGTATTCATAGTTTTGTTGCTTAATCTCTTTATAACTGCTGCCCAGCATATGATTGAGCAGGCCCACATCAAACAGAAATAGTTTAACCATATTGTCTTTTTTATAGGCCGCCAACGGAGACTTCGGTAATCCTTCAATAGGGTAGTTTGGCAAAGCTAAGCGGCAGCAGTTAAGCCAATGGATCGCGGTTTCAAAATCGCTATAACGAGATTTACGCTCATGCACATGCTTAAATTTAAAGCGTTTAACCGACTCATCGCTGACAAGTGATAGCTGGGCTGGAATGCTATTAAACACCGATTCAATCAGTGTGGCATCGACCTTGCCCGCGTACTTACCGAAATCGCGGCGATAACCTTCAACTAAATCGGCATGAATTTTTGTGACTTTTTCAACACGCTCTAGAATGCTTGAATCCTTAAACTGATACCAAGCAGAAACGGCTTCCGGCATACCACCGGTAAAAAAATAGTCGGTTAGTTTATCCATCAATTTAGTGTGCACCGCCGGTGTGCTTGCTTGACTATCAAATGCTTTGATCAGTGCTTGCTCGTTGGATGCGTAAATAAATTCTTGGAAGGTCAGTGGTCGTAAATTGTATTGTTCTACCTTGCCTACAGGGAAGGTATTGAGCAAACCAATGTTCGAACCGCTGGCTGCGACAAAATAGGACGGTGCTTTTTCGGCAAAATACTTCAGCGAAGTTACGGCTCGTTCACATTCGCCAATTTCATCTAATATCAGCAAGTCGGTGTCTGGATTGAACGCTTGGTTGGTTAACAACTCAATGTTCATTACTAGCTCGTCAGGTGACAACGAGCCATCGAACGCTTCTTTGTAAGCTGGGTTTTCAAGGAAGTCGATACGAAGGATGTTGGCAAAGGTATTCCCAAACAACTCTTGCAGTAGATAGGTTTTACCTGTTTGTCTTGCGCCATCGATCAATAATGGCTTGCGCACAGGTTGACTTTTCCATGCTATTAGGGCGTTGAGTAAGTTGCGCTGCATTGTCATTTCCCGCCAATTAAGACTGTTAACTGCCTGTAGTATAACTCAGTCTACACTTTTACGCGCAGAAAAGTGTGATATTTTACATTTTTATGCGCGTAAAAGTGTTGTGGCGTTTAATTGAGCAAGACTTTCCCTTTTTGAGAAAGCTTTTGGCACTCATCCCTTGGGCTTTTGGGGCAGTCTGGGCAAAGCCTTAGTTCACGCCACTCAGGCACACACTCACCCTGCCCATTCGGTATTTATGACTTGGGGCATTATGTAAATTCTGGGGCAGCTAGCTACCTGTACCCTCAGAAAGCTGAACGATCTAGGCATTTATCTGCCTACTGCGTCCGATTAACTCTTTAATACTAGTACTTGTGGTTTCAATGGGTCAGCGCAACAGGCTTGATAATACATCGGCGGGTGTTGAATACCCCAATGTTTTTCTCGGCCTTTGATTTAATTTTTTTGCAATCCGATTGAGGTCGGCTTGACGATGCACTGAAAGGTCCGTTTTCTTAGGAAGGTATTGCCGTAACAAACGGTTTGTATTTTCATTCGTGCCACGCTGCCATGGGCTTTGAGGATCACAAATATAAACATCAATATCTTTCTCAAGAGTTAACCGCTTGTGATCTGCCATCTCTCCGCCTCGATCCCAAGTAATACTTTCCCATAAATGCGCCGGAAGTTGAGCCACCTCCCTTAAAATGCCTGTTATGACACTTTGCGTATCTTTCCCATCTACCTTGACCATTATCGTATAGCGTGATTTCCGCTCAACAAGAGTTGCAATATGCGTGTTGTTCGAGCCCGATATGAGATCACCCTCCCAGTGACCGGGAATGGCGCGGTCCTCTACGTCGGCCGGTCGCTGACTAATTGATATGCCATCGACAACACCCCACTCTCGGCCCTTGTTGCTATGATTGCGTGCATGCCTCATCGTTCTTTTTGAGCGTAATTGAGCAAGCAATTCACGCTTTAATAAGCCCTTAGATTGAATGAATAGTGCCCTATAAATAGTTTCGTGAGAGATTCGCATACGCTCATCCTGCGGGTACTTTCTTTGAAGCCAGCCCGCTATTTGCTGAGGAGACCAATCTTTTTCTAACTTTACAGTCACTAACTGCTTCAGTGACTTTCGCTCAAGCTTATGCTGCTTGGGGCGTCTGCGCTGCGTTTCAGATCGAGATTCGGCCTTAAGTGCTCGGTAACCTTCAGCTCCACCGTTGCGATTGATTTCCCGGCTAACAGTCGAGGGGGAGCGATTGAGCTCTCGCGCAATTGACCGTATTGACTGGCCTGCGGCCAGCCCGCGAGAGATAGTTTCTCTCTCTGAAAACTGAAGGTGATCTTGAGATGCCGCTCTGATGCGAGGGCTTATCCCACCATGGAGTTTTAAGACACCATAAACAGAACCTGGCTCTTTATTGAGTGATCTTGCTATCTCACTAAATGAAGCGCCTTGCCGCCATAACTTCCACGTCATATGCTTTTCATTATCACTAAATCCCGGTCTTCCACGCTGGGCCATAGCTGCAACACTCCAAAATAAAAGAAATTATAGTGTGTTGCACTGACACATTGAATTCACAGTTTTGGCGTAAGGGGGTAAAGGCATGGGGAAGTGTGTGGCGGCTGTTGAAACTCATGGATTAGCAAATGACGCCCAGGGGGGGATTGCATCAGCTGATCAAAGTAAGTAATTGGGTTGGTTGATTTAGCTTAAAGCTGGGTGTGGTATTTTGTAAGCGAGCTATCGGTAGGAAAAGCAATGGCTCAATAGTGACTAATACTTCGCGTACGTCACGTGCAGTCACCTCAGCAATACACTTAATGCCAATGACTGGGCTTATGTCTTTGGTGTAAACCCGATACGGAATCTTGGGATGCTTTAGTCGTCTACTCAGATCGGTTCGATACCAGTCATGGAACAGTTGATCTACGGTTTCAATGTCAGGTAACTCGATTTTCTGTTTTTCTAGAAGAGGATCTATACCGTCACGTACTTCTTTTCGAAAGTATGCGGCGGCAATTCTGGCGTCTGCCAACGACATTAAAGGAAATTGCCCCAAGGTGGCTTCTCGTCTTCCTTTGGCTGTGGTGTAGCGGATCATTCAATACGGCGAGCCCTGTTTGCGGACGCAAAAGTATAGGCCTTCACCGTCTGAATATTTTTTTGGGTCGGCTTTGCTGTAAGCAATAACCTGTTTTGCTGTGAGTTTTCCCATGTTTACTCCATAGTTGCTGAAATAATGGAGGGGGCAATAATGGCTGCCCACCACCGATTTGCTTATTGAATCAGCAGCTAACCTATTGTGATGGCGAGTTAAATGCGAAAATTGGGTAACTTACTGCCCACCAATTTGCTCACCGCAAAATGCTTATTGAGCCAAAAGAGGGGACTGCCCACCATTCTGCCCACCACTAAACAGGCAGTTGGTAACGGACATCTGCAAACCGATTTGGACGGGAAAAATAAAAAAGCCCTGTATTTACAAGCAAATAACAGGGCTTCTAAAACATTCTTGGATGGGGAAAAAAACTATTCGATATTTTGGATCTGCTCACGCATCTGCTCAATAAGCACCTTCAACTCAACCGCCACTTGCGTAACACCGCCAGTAATAGCTTTACTACTCAGGGTGTTAGCTTCGCGATTAAATTCTTGCATTAAAAAGTCGAGCCGCCGCCCTATAGAGCCAGCCTGTTTTAGTGTGTGCTGCGCCTCGGCGATGTGGGTGTCCAACCGATCTAACTCTTCTGTAACATCGGCTTTTTGCGCAATAATAACTAACTCTTGCGCTAAGCGATCATTATCGACTTCGACCTGTAAATTCATAATTTTTTGGCTGAGCTTGGCTTGTTGTGCCGCGACTAAATTTGGCATCTGAGCACGCAATGCTTTTACATGAGTGCTCATCGATTGCAAACGTGCCTGAATATGCTGCGCCAAACTTGCACCTTCGCGTGCACGGCTCGCCTGCAAAACAGTCAAGGTGTCACCCATCATTTGCTGCGCAGCATGGGCCAGCTGCTCGCCATCAAGCTCCTGGGCTTGGAGCACTCCAGGCCAACGTAACGCCTCGAGAGGGTTAACCGGCGCTACGTTTGGTAGTATATGCTCAGCTGTTGCCAGTAACTGTGCTAAAGCCTGCAAGGCGGCTTCATCAACGCGATGGCTGTCGCTTTGCGCTTGTTGTGTAAAAAATGTAATTTCAACTTTGCCGCGACCTAACTGGTTTTTAAGCTGGTCACGCAAAGTGGCTTCTATTGCTCGCAAACTGTCGGGCAAACGAAAAGAAGGCTCTAAATAACGGTGGTTAACACTGCGAATTTCGCAGCTTAATACCCCCCACGCATATTCACGTTGTGTACGCGCAAAGCCTGTCATACTGTGTGTCATAATTGTTCCTAATATTGTTCCTACGCATTGCTTGTCTTAACTATTCAGCCAAGCTGAAAAATTTTACCTGATAGGGTGCTGATGAGTGGCTTGAGCGACCCAAGCAATGATTCATTAGCCCCCAATTTCGGTGCCTCTGACCCCTATTATGGTGCCTCTGAATAGTGACGTATTGTTTTATGTTAAGTACTTTTGGCGACATAAGCCTGCCACCTGTATTTCATTAGCAACTCGTGAGTTTAACGTGCAAACGCTTACGAAAAAAGTTTAAGCGGAGGCAGTAATACTGCATCCCATACTACAGATTTTCTACTCACTCAGCTGCGTTGTTCAAGGCGTAACAGACTGGGACATGCTCCGTTATCTTAACAAGCTGTCAACATTAAAGTGATTGATAGACCACGCTTTTACTTGGGCTATATCGCACCGGCTGTCATAATATCGCTTTTTATCATCGTACAATTTAAACCTAGGATACCTCATGCATCGACCCAGCGGCCGCACCCCAGAGCAGCTTCGAGCCATTAACATCACCCGCAACTACACCAAACATGCCGAGGGCTCGGTACTGATAGAATTTGGAGACACTCGTGTATTGTGCACAGCCAGTGTGAATAAAGGCGTGCCGCGGTTTTTGAAGGGGCAAGGCAAAGGCTGGCTAACCGCCGAGTACGGTATGCTACCACGCTCGACTAGTACACGCATGAACCGCGAAGCCACCAGAGGTAAACAAGACGGTCGCACCGTAGAAATACAACGCTTTATTGGCCGATCACTCCGTGCTGCTATCGACTTAAATACTTTGGGTGAATTTACCCTTGTTGTTGATTGTGATGTTATTCAAGCTGACGGCGGTACTCGTACAGCCGCTATTACCGGCGCCTGCGTGGCTGTTATTGATGCACTTAATCACCTACAGCGCCGTGGCACTTTAAAAACAGACCCACTGCTTCATATGCTTGCATCAGTGAGCGTAGGGATTTACAAAGGCGTGCCCGTACTCGATTTAGACTACTCTGAAGACTCCAATGCCGATACCGATATGAATTTAGTTATGACCGAAAAAGGCGGCATTATTGAAATTCAAGGGACCGCTGAAAAAGCCCCCTTTAGCGAAGATGAATGCCAAGCCATGCTGAACTTGGGCAAGCAAGGTATTCAAAGCTTGATCGCTTTACAGCGTGATGCACTCGCACAATAAGGTGCCGGTCAAGCTCGACTATTGGGCTGCCGATATACATCGCAGCCCAATATCAAAAATCTGAGTATAGATTAAACAATGGGCTAATTTTCAAACGCTTACATTTAACATCAACTCCTGCTAGCCTAGCGACACCAAAATATAACAAATTAAACAACTGTCGATAACTATCGAGTCACCCACATGACCACAGCGACCAACACACCTATTGTTTTTATTCACGGCTACGGTAGTGAAGGCCGCAACACACCAATCCACGATATATACGGCGAGCTACCTCAACAGATTGCGCATAGCTTAGGCCAAAAAGTTGTCAGTATTAATTTGAGCCGCTGGATATCGCTCAGCGACGGTATTCATTTAGAGGATGTCAGCTTTGCTTTAGAGCGTGCATTGAGGTCACCAAGCTATCAACATTTACTCGATCAAGGCTTTCGCTGTATTGTACACAGCACGGGAGCGCTCGTTATTCGACACTGGCTTAAAGAGTACAGCCCAAAACCCAGCCCGCTCAATAAAGTTATTTATTTAGCCGGTGCTTTTTTTGGTAGCGGGCTAGCACACATGGGTATGGGGCAATTATCTCGTTGGGCACATATCATCTTTAAGGGTACATCAACAGGCCTACCCTCGCTGCGCAGCTTAGAATTTGGTGCCAATGTCACAATCGATTTACATCAATATTTTTTGCAAGCCCATCATAGCCTACGTGATGACTTTGGCGTTTATGAATATTGCATGGTTGGCTCACAAACGCTACCGGCATTACGCATGATACCCAATCGCTATGTCAAAGAAGACTCCTCGGATTGCACACTGCGTACAGCATCGGCAAATGCGAACTTTAATTATTTCGAAATTACTTATACACCCGAAGGCAGTCGTTTAAGCGCGCAAATTTTACAAGAACACATTCGCGCGCGCTGTGCTAACCAAGCGCTGCCTAGTCAGCTCTACAAGCTCACAGTACTACATCAAGCCGATCAAGCGCCGCAAGTGCCCTATGCACTACTCTACGAAACAGCCCACATAGGTGACGCTATCGGTATTATGGAAGGACGCAGAAACCGCACACAAGTACTGCCGCGCATCAAAGAAGCCTTGACCTGCAATAACACACCCAACACCCAACAACACCTTATGGATAAGTGGCAAAAAATTACCGAGAAAACATTAAATCGTGCCGCCAAGCTTAAGCAACGCTTAAATGAATGGAATCCGCAATCACAGTACGAGGCTCACAGCCAAGTTATTTTTCGTGTGCGTGATCAGTTTGGGCGTGACATTAATGAGCACGACATTACCTTTAAAAGCCATGCCAAAAAACATAGCCTAGCACTGCCACTATTAATTGAAGATAAAATAAAAAATAGCTTAAGCCAAGGTAACACAACTTATTATTTTCGTGTTCAGCGCTTTGAAAAGGGGGAGTTAACTGATCGCTTAGCCAATATAGCGCCAATAACGCTTGAAATTACCGGCGTCGAGCCCAAGAGCCCGGACATGCATTACCTGCCAGTCATGCTGCCTCTGAGCGCAAAAAAATTACGCGCCTTAATACAGCCGTTTAAAACCTCTATTGTGGATGTTATTTTACTGCGTCTCCCTAGCCATAAAGTGTTTGCGCTAACGCAAGCTTCTGTTGTACCTGATTTATGAGTGGTCATTAGTCAGCGCCCAAATTCCACTAGCATTACGCCAAGCGCCGCAATAGTCCATACCCATACCAAAAACATACTGATCAGGAACATCTTTTGCGCTAAAATCAGTACGATATTGTTTTGGCTTTCGGGTATGAATTTTATTGACCATTACCGCAGAGTACACATGATCAGCCCCTTGAGCCACAGCCCAAGCGTGTAGATATTCCAGTGTTTTACCTTCGTCAAAAATATCATCAAGTAATAAAACATGTTGGCCTTTTAAACTTGCTTCTGGCTGCGTAAGCCAATCGACTTGTTCGCCACCATGAGTCGTATTGCGGTAACGCGTTACACGCAATGTATCGAGCACAATGGGCATTTTTAATTTAGGCAGTAAGTGCCCCGTGTACACCAAGCCACCCTGCATTACGCACAGCACCAACAAAGGCTGATGACCCAGCTGTTGGTTAATTGTGATTGCCTGCGCGGCAATCGCATCCGTTATTTCTTGCTCTGTCATTAATTGGTGCGCGCTAGGCCACGGGATATGATCAGCCATACAATATCTTCTCAGGTTAAAAAATTCACGTCGATGTGCATTATAATGGGTATACCCGCCTATACACCGGGCGCTTGATGCGCACCGTCAGGTAATGTAACGCCGTGTGGAATATGCACCGTGGCTGTTGGAAACGCACATTCGGCATTGTGCTGTTCAATAATATCAATAATTTTAAGCATCACATCTTGCTTAATTTCATGATACTCAATCCAAGCCGTTGTTTTAGTAAAGGTATAAATAAAGAAATCAAGGCTGCTGCTATTAAAAGCATCAAAATTAACAATCATTGTTTGGTCTTGATCTATTGCTGGGTGGTTTTGCAGCATTGACTTTACATCGCTTACAATCGCTGCCATTTTACCTGCGTCATCATAACGAATACCAATGGTCTCCTTAATACGGCGATTGAGCATACGCGAAGGGTTTTCTACCGATATTTGCGTAAAGGTGGCATTGGGTACGTATAAGGGTCGCTTATCAAAGGTTCGAATACGCGTGAGCCGCCAGCCAATATCTTCGACCGTACCCTCAATATTTTTATCGGGTGAGCGCACCCAATCACCAACGGCAAAAGGACGATCTAAATAAATCATCAGGCCACCAAAAAAATTAGCCAGTAAATCTTTGGCCGCAAAACCTACCGCAATACCACCAATACCGCCAAAGGCCAATACACCTGAAATACTGTAACCTAGCGATTGTAAAACGACGAGCGCTGAAGTGATAATTGTGGAGACACGCAACAACTTACCAATCGCCATGGCCGTGGTTTTATCCATTGGCTTACGCGCATACCCTGGGTCAGTCAGATTATTTTCAGCGCGCTTAATAAAACCAACAATAAACCACACAATCAGCATAATGGATAGCACCGTGCGAGCGGGTGCTATCATAGTAAGCAGATTCACCTCAGTTTGCCTTGCTGCGATACTGGCCGCGTACGATAACCCTAAAACCCAAACCATCCATTTAGCTGGCCGATGCAGCGCTTCAAAAAGAGCGTCATCCCACAAACTTTTCGTTGCATGACTGCGCAGTAAAATTTTTGCAATAAAACGATTAACAATAAACGCAATGCATAGTGTTGCCGTTACCACAATAAACACTTCGACAATCCATAAATAATCTTTGTCGATAAAACTTTGCAACCAAGTATTTAAAGTTTCCACTTACTGCCCTTTGATATAATGAGTGTAATTACTCGATGATTGGTCTATGCCATATCAACCACTGATACATAACAGCCCGGTTGAGATGCTACATATCATTAACGTTATTAATGGCTCGGTGTGTTTGTAACCAAGTTGCTGTTTTGTGTAAAGCATGCCAATTAAAACCGTGTTGCGCGCGACGCTTATGGGCACTTAATGGGTGTAAGCGTGTCTCATTGGCTACTAAGCCTTGCTTCTCTAGGCCTTCGATCAAAGCTATCGCACCGTCGGGATTATTACACATTAAAGCCATAGAGCAGCCCGCATTAATCGCTGCTAAGCCACGCTCGAGCGGATCACCGGCAATATGTGCAGCAACCATCGATAAATCATCGCTCAATATAGCCCCTGTAAAATGAAGCTGCTGCCTTAAAATGCCCTCTAGCCACTGTCGACTAAAACCCACAGGGTTTTCACTCACACAAGGAAAGATAACATGCGCCGGCATAATCCCTTGTAATTTAGCGGCAAGTTGTTTAAACGGCTGTAAGTCTGTTCGCTCAATGTCCTGAAAATCACGAGAATCAACAGCACCTTCTAGGTGCGTGTCACCGTCGACACCGCCATGACCAGGAAAGTGCTTGCCCACCGCTGCCATACCCTCGGCATTTAACCCCTCAATAAATTGGCCCGCATACTCAATAATGTTAGCAGGACTCTCACTAAAAGCGCGATCGCCAATCACCCCGCTCTCAGGATTAAACCGATCAAGTACCGGGGCAAACGTAAAATCAATACCTACCGCCATTAGCTCTAGTGCCATGAGCTGTGCTGTAGGACCGAGTAAGGTGGGTGCCGCTTGGGCCAATTTATACATCGACGGAATACGGGTAAACCCCTCCTTAAAGCGCTGAACTCTGCCACCTTCATGATCGACAGCAATCAAAATATTAGGCTTACACGCGCGTATCTGACGATTTAGGTCAATCAATTGCTGCACGCTCTCGTAATTGCGCGCAAATAAAATGACACCACCTACTTGTGGATGCGCAATCACCTCTCGTTCTTGCGCGCTCAAAGAGGTTCCCTGCACATCCAGCATTACATGCCCTAACTGCGAGTATTTCACAAGCCACCCTAAACTATTTGTCGTCGTATTGAATCAATAGTCATCTCAAAAAAAGCCCTACACTTCTTTACTTTAGTCACTTTGCAGCATACCGCTCATGGCTGGAACTAAATATTTTAGCAATTCATCAATTGATGCTTCTTTGGGATCTTTACCTAACATCGAGGTGATCGAGTCAAAGCTTGTTAAAGTAAATAAAGAAGCACCCAGCATAAAGTTCATTCGCCAATAGAATTTCATAAAATCGACATCGGGTGCGGTTGTTTGTAACAACTCTATAAATCGGGTCAGCGTACTACCGTAGCGTTCGCCACAATACTCCCGCAAATGCTCTTGTGATTGCGCATAGGCCATCATCATCAAGCAGGCAAAGCGCTCAGGACGTTCGCCCACTATTTTTTGTGTTGAGATAAATGCTTCACCCATAGCCAATAATATTTGACGTGCCGTTGGTGCTTCACCCTTTAAGCTTTTACATAATGCATTCAAATTACTATTTAGCTCTTGGCAAAAAGGTTCTAAAAAGCGTGTAAATACAGCTTGAATCAATGCTTTTTTCGAGCCAAAATGATAATTAACAGCTGCCAAATTAACATCAGCCATACTGGTTATTGTACGTAATGATGTTTCAGCAAACCCACGCTCAGCAAACAAAAGTGTCGCAGAATGTAAAATCTTGTCGACAGTCTCACTATTGGCCATTTTAAACCCTTAATTTTATTTTGGCATACTCACTATAATTACATTCAACGCTAGTCTTGCGTTAAAGCCTCTAACTCTTCACTTTTTTCCATCCACTGCTCTTCGTATTCCATTAATTTTTTATTAACATCTGCCTCAGCTTTTAGTGCATTGGCTAAATCATTACCGCCTCGACTATAAATATCAGGATCCGCCAGTATCTTTTGAGCCTCATCTAGCTGCTTTTGTAATTGGTTTATTTTTTTTTCTAAATTTTTGATCGCATTCGTTAATGGTTTTAATTGGGCGCGTAGTGCTGCGCTATTTTGGCGCTCCGTTTTTTTATCGGGTTTATGACCTACCGGCGCTGGAGCCTCGCCGCGAGCCTGTGCAGTGCTATTATTTTTAGTGGCTAACCACCGTTCATAGTCGTGTAGATCGCCATCAAATAATGTTACTTTACCCTCATCAACTAATAAAAACTCCTCTACGCTATTGCGCAATAGGTGGCGATCGTGTGAGACCAAAACCACTGCGCCTTCAAAACTTTGCAATGCCAACGTTAAAGAGTGGCGCACCTCTAAGTCGAGATGGTTTGTGGGCTCATCGAGTAATAATAAGTTGGGTTTTTGCCAAGCCACAATAGCTAAAGCGAGGCGCGCTTTTTCACCCCCTGAAAAATGCCGAATAGGCTCAAACGCTCTATCGCCTTGGAAATCAAAGCTTCCCAAAAAATTACGAATTTCTTGTTCGCTCGCCTTAGGAGTTAAACGCTGCAAATGCATGGCGCAAGAGGCTTCCATATCTAGCGCCTCTAATTGATGCTGATTAAAGTAACCAATACGTAAATGCGCACCCTCTATACGATCACCGGCTAGCAAGGTTCCTTTAGTGCCGTCAACCAGCGTTTTCATAAGGGTGGACTTGCCCGCGCCGTTAGCCCCTAATAACCCTAAACGCGAATGCCCATGCAAGCTCAATTGCACTTTTTTTAGCAGAACCTTATCGCCATAGCCTAAATCAGCATCACTCAGAGTTATTAATTGTTGGGGTACGCGCTCCGGGGCAGGAAAGCGGAAGCTAAAAGGAGAATCAACATGCGCAGGCGATAACTGCTCCATGCGCTCTAACTCTTTTAAGCGGCTTTGTGCCTGCTTGGCCTTTGTGGCCTTAGCCCTAAAGCGACGCACAAAACTTTCAATTTCACCAATACGCTCTTGCTGTTTTTCATAGGCAACTTGCTGCTGCGCTAAGCGCTCTGCTTTTTGGCGCTCATAAGCGCTGTAATTACCGCTATAGCTAATTAATTGTTTATTCTCAAAATTGGCAATACCTGTGACGACGTTATCTAAAAAATCTCGGTCATGAGAAATAATTAACAAGGTACCATCGTATTGTCGCAAGCGCTGCTCCAGCCACAGTGTTGCATCAAGATCGAGATGGTTGGTAGGCTCATCAAGTAACATTAAGTCGGAGCGGCACATAAGTGCTTGCGCTAAGTTGAGACGTATACGCCACCCACCCGAAAAGTCGGACACTGGTCGCTCACCATCGGTAGGGGCAAACCCTAAGCCTGCCAACAGTTGCATTGCACGCGCTGACGCCGTATAACCATCAATATGCTCATACTGTGCATAGCAATTGGCTAGCTTTTCGCCGTCGTCGGCGATAGTGGCAATTTGCTGTTCAATAGCCCGTAGTTCTTTATCGCCATCTTGTACATAATCCAGCGCTGTGCGCTCACCCGCACCCACCTCTTGCGCCATGTGCGATATTTGCCAACCTGCCGGCACATGTAAGTCACCGGCATCAACCGCTAGCTCGCCAATCAATAATTTAAATACACTGGATTTACCACTGCCGTTGGCACCAATAATGCCCAGTTTTTCGCCAATATGCACAGTTAAAGAGGCTTGTTCTAATAATACTTTATGGCCACGCTGCAAGCTTGCGCTAGTGAGTTTGATCATGCAAATTACATCCAAATAAAACTAAACGCACATCATTATATAAGCGCGTTTCAATACGTTAAAAATGCGTCTCTATTGAGTCAGCCAATACGCCCCATGTGACCAAGCTGTGATCGACTGACTTACACTCATCGCACTAAGCATCGATACTTAATAATTCAATCTTATAGCCATCGGGGTCTTCGACAAAAGCCAGTACTGTTTGACCATGCAGCATGGGCCCCGCTTCTCGCACAATTTTGCCACCAGCCGCTTTAATTTTATTTGCGGCGGCATAAACATCTTCAACACCAATGGCAATATGGCCATAGCCGTTGCCAAGATCGTAGTCTTGTGTGTCCCAGTTGTGGGTCAACTCCAATACCGTTCCACTGGCCTCATCGGTATAACCTAAAAAGACCAATGTAAAACGACCATCAGGGAAGTCTTGTTGGCGCAACAAGCGCATACCCAAGATATCAACATAAAAATTGAGTGATGCGGCTAAATCGCCCACACGTAACATGGTATGTAAAAATCGCATATTGATTCCTTAATGATGCTCATGAGTCGATAAAGACGACGTATTTGAATGATCAGTTGCAGTAGGATGTAAAGAAGAGTTTGCATGGTTTGCATGGTTTGCATGGTTTGCATGGTTTGCATGGTTTGCATGGTTTGCATGGTTTGCATGGTTTGCATGGTGAAAATGATGGTACCAAGCAACACCAAAAGTCCAGAAACCAAAAGCTATAAAGGCAAATGCCAGGCTACGTTGAAACCAATGCTTAACTAGCCACTGGCGCACCCAGTGTGCAGCTAAACCACCGGCTAACACTGCCGGTAAAGTGCCAAGACCAAAAGCGGCCATTGTCAATGCACCCATGGCAGCGCTTGACTGAGTAGCCGCTAGCACTAACATCGAATATACCAAGCCACAAGGCAGCCACCCCCACAGCATACCCAATAATAAAGCCTTAGGTACTGTATAAACGGGTAACAAGCGCTGACTCATAGGCTGAATAAAGCGCCAAACTTTTTGACCACCACGCTCAAGCCAAGTAATACCGCGCCAGATATTGGCCAAATAAAGGCCCGTTGCCACCAGTAAAAGCCCAGCCAATGTACGCGCTAAAGGATAACCCGAGTCAAAACCTGCATTTTGCCCAGCCGCGACAATGGCGCCGAGTACCGCATAGCTACTCATGCGCCCAAGGTTATAGCTGAGCAATAACGTTAAACGGCTTATTTTTTGCTCTGAGGGAATTGCGTAGGCCAAGGCAGCCGCAAAACCACCACACATACCTAAGCAATGGCCAGCCCCCATCAAACCCAATAATACAGCAGTAATGGCCAGCTCAATCATGCTGATGGCTCGAAGATTTCGACGCTTGCGCATCGTTTAATGAAGCCGTGTCAGGTAGCGGTTGATCGGGCTCGTCAAACAAAATACGGCTTGCCTCAGTATCAAGGTCGTCGTATTGGCCAGATTTTACAGCCCAAAAAAACACCGCCACCGCTATCGCCACGATAATAATCGCAATAGGAATGAGTAAATAGAGACTTTCCATTATCGCGCCCTTGTTAATAAAGCGCGCATTATACCCAATGTACGGCTTAACTCACCCGCGCAGCGTTAAAACCTTCTGCTAATACTTCAGAGAGTGAGGCAATTTCGTAAAATACCTCAATAGCAGGTGTTGTTTCGGCTTTGGTCAGCAGATAGGTTAAATAACGGAATAAATTACCGCTGGTATGCACACCCTTAGCTACCTGCGAGCAAATACATAACTGCTCGCACACCTGCTGAGTCTCTTTAAGGGCTACACCAATTTGGGTATCGGCTTGCTGTGTAATCGCCGTATTTTTAGACAGTAGAAGCATTTTAACGCTCAGGTTAAATAAGCGTGTCAAGGCTTGGCTGTATTGCGCTAAAGCTGCTTGCTCCCTAACTTTAGCGGAAATAAAGCGTACATTAGGCGCACCATCGGGGCTTTTATATTCTGCGTAGGGTTGTGTCATTGTGCACATCCATTGCCTGTTATTCATTGAGTTTAAATGTTAGTCAAGCTCAGCTAACATTTAAACCCTGACCAAATTTTATTGACTGCATCATCGGTGTCAGAAGCCGGTATATTAACGATATTCAGTGCTATGTCGGGACCGCACTCAGCCAGCGCGAAGCGGTCGCTTCAGGCAAATAGGTCACCACCCGAGCATAAAGCGCTAATACTTTTTCTAGCTCGGCAACAAGCGATGCATTATCACGCGTATCATCTGAAAACGCCGCATCTAACATGCGCCCTAAGCGCTCATCGCACGCTTTAACACCCTCCCAGTTACCGCATTCAAAGGCGGTTTGCATGGCTTTACGGGTACGAATAACATCCACTAAAGAAGAACAGACTAATCGCATGGTGGCAATCCTCACAGCTTATTTACATAACCTTCAATAACGGCCATGGCATGTAAAACTTGAAGGCTTTTATCAGCATTAAATTTTGCATACGTCACCACTAGGAAAATGCGCGCAATCCGTATCCTGTATTTACCACACATGCTGTATTTGTCATAAGTCAATCACTATCGACTATCGACTACCCGTTTTGTAAACAGCCCAAAGGGAATTCGGGCTGCTTTGGGCAGCACCATGCGACGCATAATGCTGAGGCGGTATAACTCAAAGACCTCTTGCAGGCTATCGGTTTCCTTTCAGGTATTGCGCTTCTTGCAACAAAGGGCCTTCTTGTAATGTGCCTAGCGAGCGCTCTATAGCTTCACGCGATAACTCATAGGTTTGATCGTATAAAGTACCGCTAATTTGCGTCACCACTGCTCCAATAAGCGCCTCGGCAAGATTATTGTGATTGCTTGCCGAGTCATGACTAGCTCTGGCCGTACCACGCCAAATAGTAGCGCCTGTACTACTGAGTACTAATTTCATGTCAGCTTTAACTACTGCTTGAGAGCTCACAACCTGATACTTTTGCCCCCATTGCCGAATATTAACGTACAACACAGCCTCTGCGCCTGTATGCTGCTTTAATAAATCGAGCGGTACTTGATGCATTTGGACAGCCGTATGCATCCCGTTATCACGCATCAAGCGGGCCACCACATCAACAGGAAACACATAGTAACCACGTTCAGCTAAAGGCTTTGATACCGTCGATAAAAAAATCGATGGGGCATCGACTTCAACCGAATCATTCACTGGCGGCAACACCAAAATAGAACGCGGCATCACGATATCAGCTCTTGGCGTGTGAGGCGCACTGGCGCACCCTGCTAATAGCAAGCACCCAAATAGGCTCAAAAAAAACTTCATTGCCGAACTCCTTGCAACTTCATCGCTTCATCACCGCGCTGCATCATGCCTTTAAGCAAAATAGCCGATTCAGGGTACAGGATTATCTCTCGATCAAACGCCGCTTTAGCCCCATCGCGCTGACCAAGCTCGGCCAGCGCTAAACCTAGCTGTGCATAAACCCCTGGGGCAACCTTTTGCCCAAGCTGTGTGGCCTTTGTAATATCGCGCTCCAGAATCTCTACTTGTCTACGCGCAGTCATTTTGTCCGGTTTGGTCAACTGGGTATGCAATACATTTTCGTACTCCCCCCAATAGTACAACCCGCTAGTGGTTGTCACACAGCCAGTCATGGCACCTAACAACACACCGCCTATAGCGAAAGATATCACCATCGTCGCCCATTGCTGACCTTTAAGCCATTGAAAACCCATATTGACCTGCATTTATTGACTGTGAATTAGTTTGATGTGATAGAAAAGCGCTCGGTTTCTAGGCCTTCAACTAAACGATTCACCGCTTCACGTACCGCTAAATCTAATACTTTGCCATTTAAGGTCGCATCATAACCAGCTTTTGAGCCAAAGCCTAAAACCTCACGTTCGCTTAACGCGTACTCGCCAGCACCTTGCGTGCTGTAGATCACTTCCGAAGTTAAAACATTAATCACATTAAGCTGTACTTTGGCATACGCAATTTGCTGCTTACCGGCACCCAAAATACCAAATAGCAAACGATCGCCGACTTGCTTGCGGCCAAATTCAGTCACCGCCCCTGCTACAACAAAATTAGCGCCTTTAATTTTTTGTGTTTTGGCAAGATATTTAGCCTCAACTTGCGCTTCATTCGCGCTGTCACGATCGACCAATCGAAAGCGATTAGTCTGCTGCAAGTGTGTTTTGAGTACTGTTTTCGCTTGACCAGCTAAAGGGTCTATACCAGTCGAGAACAAACCACGAGCATAGTCAGAGCGATTATCAAAATTGCCGACAACCAACGTCGTTTTTGCACCACTATAAGCTGTATTGTATGACGCAACGGTAGGCGCATCTATGGTTTTAAAACTGGTTTGAGAGGCACAACCCGAAGCAATCGCGACTACGACTAAACAATAAACGCGAACGTTAAATAAACACGCTGATAATAGACGAGATATCATAAGACCTATTCCTGAAAGAAAAATTTAATGACTAAGCCAGCTAAGAATATAGCGCTTAAGTTAATATAACCTGAATAAGCCACTCACCCATAACACGTGAGACATCACTCATCGTTAAACCGTCAGCAGTGCACGTGCTATTTTTGACGCAGCCTTATATGACACCGCCTTGCAGCACGATGCTCTAGCGCCAAGACTAAAGCAATCAATAGCATCATCAAGCCGCCATAAACTCTAGCACTTGCCATGCGTTAGGTTTATGAAAAACCAGCGCTAATAATCTTGCTCCGCAACTTAAGCCAAAAAAGAAGAGAAACGAGGCGAGGCAGCACCTAATGCACACTGAATCTGACCACCGTCTATTGTGTTGAAATGCTCGCTAAAAGCACCCCTTATCAAGGTAAACATGCAGGTTACCCAATAAAGCACAAGCACATGCTGCTTTTTAATGCTTTATGTTAATATCTTGTTTTAATATCTTGTTTTAATACAAAAAATTTGAGCATCAATAGTAAAGATAAGCGATTAACGAATAGAAAACCCTGCAAAAAAATCATCATAAACGCAAGTCATCTGAGGCTTTGTGCGCCTGCAAAGTCTACCGCTCGCGCATCCATGCTGGTGTTGGGCGCTGAAATACCAGGAAGATAATCATCAGCACCCTATTATTATCAGCATCCTATGAAGAGGAGGTGTGTCAGCTTGGTTAATAGTTGCCATTCAACTAACCTATTTGCTTCCAAGCACTTTGTAAGTCGCCCAGTAGCGTAGCGGCTTCATCGAGTAATAATGGGTCGTTTTTACTGTGTGCATTAGCTAAAACACGTTGTATATAAACATACAGATTATCAAGATTGTGCGCCAAATCCCCCCCTTCGTGCGTATTAAGGCTTTCACGCAAGCCACCCACAATACTCACCGCGCTATTAATTTTTTTGCCTTTGAGTTCGGTATTGCCAAACTGCATAGCCCCTTTTGCCTGCACAATACGCTCTATGGCGCCTTGATAAAGCATGTCAATCAAACGATGAGGCGAGGCAATTTCAACATCGCTGCGGTACTGTACTTTGGCATATGATTTTAAAGCAGTTTGATGATTCATAAGGGCTAAGACTCTTTATTAAGCGACAACTTTCATAACCCGATGTAACGGCGCATCCACTCAAAACTTTAGTGCTTTCAACAAAAAACATCGCATCTACGCTTAAGCACTCTTGGCATAGTCCATTCATTTAACGGCGGTATAACACATAATCAAATGCCACACCTATCAAGCCCCTACTGTAGTTATTGGCCGCGCCGTCATGATGATTTCGTCGATCGGCGTGCTGAGCATAAAAGCGGAGTGTGCCGTGGCGCACCAGTGAATTAAGACCAACCTCAACACGCCATAGCGCTTCGTCATAATCGCCTTGGGTATGTGTAAAGTCGACCTCAATGACACGGTAACTTGTGTTCAGGTAGCCATGACGGCTCTGCCGATAATTTAACTGCAAGTGACCAAACAGCTCAGTGCTATCAAATTGTGTGGCTTGCTGATAATCCTCACGCTGAGCGCCGAGTGTAACAGCCAGTGCACATCGCGAGCACAGCGCACGATACAGCCATTCTACATGGCCGTCGCGACGCTTGTATTGATCAAGTACACCCACTCGACCATCTAATTCCCCGCCTTCACTTGTCAGCGCCTGTGCGCCGGCGCCTTGTGATGTATCGGTAATCCACTGCCTAAAAGCCGTACTAAGCTCGTGCGTATCACCGAGATACTCTATTTGAATATCATACAGCGCAGAACCAGAACCACCATCCGTCTTGTTGCGACCTATACTCAAAGAATACTGCAAACGCTCAAGTGATGTAGACCACGATAAGGCAGCGCGTGAATAGTTAAAAGTCTCTTGTGATATCTGTTCAGCGACAGGTACCATCAACTGGTCCGTTGTGTTGTCATATTTTAACTGGTACCCAGAAAGCTCAACGCCAAAGCGGCTTATCGGGCTTATGCCTCGGTCGTAGCGAATACCGCCGCCTTGCCGGTGCGAATTACTTGCCTGGGCTAAATCAAATGCGACTTTTGACGTATTAATGTCAAGTAGCCATTGAGATTGCGGCGAGCCTAAACGCAGCCAGCCTGTGGCACTGGTACTATTGCGACGATCTAAATTATCAGGCGCATCCCCTTGACTGGGGTCAATCAATAACTCTGCCGAGCGGTGACTAATATCAGCCATAAAACGGCTCGTTGACGAACCTAAAAACCACGTAAGATCGCCTAAAAACAATTCATGATCTTGCACTTTTTGCTCAGAAAATCGCCTCATTTCGTAAGAGCCATCAATCTCTAGACGCATAAGACTACCCACCAATACGCCATTAGCCGTCAGCGATGGTCGCCATTGATATTCATCAATCATTCGTGTCGGCTCAGCCTCGCGATTAGCATTGGTCACATCCTCAAAGGCCACACCGGCTAAAAGCTCAAAGCCACTCCCTGTTTGTGCACTGAGCGGTAAACTTATCAATAGCACGCAAAGCAGTACAAACTTGGTGCTTAAAGGCTGTAAACGGCTCGCACCCCCTGCAAAACAATAGCTAATCACCCTCAATCCTCTCGATTTGATATCGATTTTTGTTTATTCACGGCTATTCGCCACTCTTTTTTGGAATAAACCACTTAACATTGCGTGCATAAACACCGTAAAAGGCCATCATTGGAGCATAAAGCGCTCAAAGATGTCGATTGTCGATACTCTTTACACCGCAGCGCGGCGCTCACAATAATCTTTTGCATACTCCTCCAGCGCTCTCTAAAACTACCATTAAAAATAAAAACACCATTTAAAAACAAAGAGATACCTTTTATTGTATAAAATAGGCATGCTTCATGCTTATGTGACCCATGGATAATGCTATTTATCTCACTATCGGCTGCACCTGTCACTACGCACACTTTTATGTGGTCCAGCCAAAGCCACTCACCAGAGGATTTATAATGAAAGGTTTATTACTGAGCGGCAGCTTAGCGGCATCACTACTACTCAGTGCTGCTAGCCACGCTATGCCGTTGTCTGAATATAGTCTTATTGTTGAAAAAGACTATCATCATAGCTCTGCCGTATGGGGCCGTACCTTTATTGGCGGCAACATGACCACTCACGGTGGCGAATTTGGTACCCGTCTAGGTAACGATAGCTCATTACCCACATTGACAGTCGCTGGCAACATTAAAGGTAACACCTTTAATATTCAAGCAGGCGATATTGTTTATGGTGGCAAACTCAAAGCCAACGTGAGCTTTAACGGTGGCGGTAGCGCAACCGACGTAGGCCGTAAGGCCCTTAAGCAAGAACGCAACAGTATTGTCAACGAGCTCAAGCAAACATCTAAAACATATGCACAAACCGCCAGCAATGGTCAGCTCAACAAGAATGGAAATAACACAACATTTAACTATACAGGCACCGCTAACACAGCTGTCTTTGACGTTAATGCGAGTGATATTTTCTTTCAGAACTCGTTTTTACAACTAGACCCAGGCAATGCTGAAACAGTAGTGTTTAATATTTCGACACAGAGCCAGTCAATGGGTTTTGATTTTTTAGCACCCAATGGTATCAATTTTGGTAACGGCTTTAATACGCAAACTGCCAGCAACATTTTGTGGAACTTTTACGATGCTAAAAACCTAGACTTACAAGATCTTAAAGTAAAAGGCTCTGTATTGGCTATGGGCGCCAACTTGTTAAGTATTGGCACTATTGATGGGTCTATTGCGGCAAAGTCGTTTATTCAGGACTCTCAAATACACAACTATACTTTTACGCCACCTTCAGAGGCGCCATTACCTGCCTCTATTCAGTTTATGTTAATGGGCCTTGCTGGCGTTCTTTTTGCCCGTAGATTACGTAAAAAGAAGCTCCAAGCTCAATAATGAATCAGATCGCGCTTTAAATTCTTTTATGTATGAGCTTAGTATGTCGCATTGCAGTGTTTAGTATTACAGTGTTTAGCGCTGACATGTAATCGTCTAGCTCATATCGCTCAAAAGCCTGCACCAGCAGGCTTTTTTGTGCCGACTCAATCAAGCATTGCTAGCACAGATGTATCAAATAAAACGCTGGTTGACTCAGTGCCTATCTACCACATACGCACAAACGAATCGCCAAGCACTCATCATAGATGGCCCATCGCAAAGCCTTCGGTTCGGTCAGTTTGGATTGTAGTCATTTAACCTTCACCAACCAATTATTCAGTTTTAGTTAACATCAACGCCTTAAAGCGAACCTGCTGTTGCTCAGGTAACTGCTCCAGCGGTAACTCGTGCAATAATTGCTCTAATGCCGAGTCGTTTTTTTGCGCCTGATAAACACGCGCCAAGTGGTATTTCACATCAAGGTGGGCGGTGTTTTTAAGGGCCACCCTTAACGTGTGCTCGGCGGCTTTTAAATCACCAGCCCAAAACTGCACCCAACCATAAGTATCGAGGAATTCATAGCGATCGGTATCGACAAAGTCAGCGGTTATTTGGACCGCTTTTCGGATACTCTGCTCATTGCGTAATGCGGGGGTATCGACTAACAATAAAGCATAGTTATTTCGAACCACCAAACTATTAGATTGCGTGAGTAAGGTTTCGTAATTTTCTTGCGCGCGCGAGTATTGTTTTACTTTTTGATACAAAAGCGCTTGCGACAATAATAAAAACCCATTGAGTGGGTGTTGCTCTAATGCTTGATTGTATACATCGATAGCCGCTTGATGGCGGCCATTAAACAACTGCTCATCGGCTAATAATTTATACCCTTGCAGCCAGTTAACGTTGTGCAATACACCTTGCCGGAAAGTCGCTACCGCATTACGCCCCACGCTGCGCTCAAGCTTGGCTTTGAGTGCATAGGCAGGCACCGCGGTGGGATTCTGCTCAATTAATTTTGCCAACCAACGAATAACCTCAACGCTCTCAACACCCTTATTATTCTCAACAACGCTGGCCAAACCGCTGTACGCTTCTACATAAGCGGGCTGCTCTTGAAGCACCTGCTGAAACAACGCTTTAGCGTGCGCTAACTCACCTTGCCCTAGTGCAATTTTTGCGCGCAAAAAAACCAACCGCCAATCCAGTACTGTACTTTGCTCTAGGGCATCTAACTGCACAGAGGCTTGTGGCCATAGTTTTTGGGCCATCAACAACTCGAGATGGCGCAGCTGCCAATCGGCCGTTTGCCGATCAGCCGGCGTAACCGACGACAAGTAACGCTGCGCTGCAGAAAATTTTTGCGCTTTAATTAACTCGCGAATATGTATGCTACGCGCTTTGGCGTGGTTTGGTGCCAGTTGCAAAATATGCTCATAGGTTTTAGCTTCGCGTACTTTATCGCCGAGCACACCATAAATATGCCCAGTTAATTCAAGCGCTTCAATATTATCAACCTGTTGACTCAATACGCTTTGGGCATCTTTTAAAGCGATATCATAGCGCTGCAAATCTAGCGCCACACGAGCGCGCAATGCTAATAAATCGGCATTTAAGGGGCTTGAGCTTAGTGCATCATTTAATAACGTTAGCGCTTGGGATTGTTTACCTTCAGCGCGTAATACACTAGCCAATAATAATTGTGCTTTAGCCTGCGTGTGAATATCGAGCTGCGGTGATGCCACCAATGACTGCAGTGCAGCCCCTGCATCAGCCAACTGATTACCCCGCAGCAGTAACCCCGCACGATAAAAGATAAGACCGGTATCGTTTGGCAACTGTTCTAAGAACGTATTGAGCAGCGCCGAAGCACGACCGGGCTCTTGGTGCTCGAGCACCTCTAATAATGCTCTTTTAACAAGGGTATTTGTAGGTTGCTGCTGATTGTATTGCTCGAGTATGTTAATAGCCTCATCAACACGCTGGCGCTGATAAAAGCGCTGCGCCAATGCCAAGGGGTAGCGCGCTTGCTCCGGATCTAACACCATTAGCCGCTGTAGTGCTGCCTCAACACCACTAGTATCACCCTTTAGTTCATTAATTTCTAAACGCAGTAGCTCAGCATTAATATCATCAGGGCGCGCAGCGCGTAAACGATTTACCAGTTCTAAAGCCTCATCAAAACGCGCCAAAAATTTTAAGGCGACTATTTTTAACGCGCGTAATTCGTGTAGAGCATTATCATCTTGGGCGTCCACTTTCAGTAAGCCCTCATCGACTGATTGCAATGCCTGAGGGTACTGCTGCAAACCAATAAGCCCAGCAATCAAGACAGGGTAAGCCTTGGCGTATTGATCTTGCGATAGGCGATCAGGCTGTTTAAGTAAGCTTGTCATGGCCGCCACAGCTTTTTTAAATTGCACTGTCAGCACCCAATATTCAGCGGCCTTTATTGCAATATCAGTGTCTTCAGGAGCTAGCTCTTGGGCACGATTAATATCGGCGAATGCAATAAAAATATTGTCATCTTTTTCGGCCACTAGGGCTAAATAATAATAGGCTTGTGCTAAGGTTTCTTTTTTGCGCAAGGCGTTGCGCAATTGCACGCGCGCACGTGCATAGTCAGCTTCGGCATAAAAAGCTTTTGCACTTTCTAGGTATTGCTGGGCTGTCATTTCCCGCTTAAAACACCCTCCGACGCTGAGGCCCATAACAGTCACCCAGACAATACCTAATACTTTTAATTTATACATAATTTAATCCAACGGCTAAAATCTTAAAGTGAAGCCCTATCATTTTGAAGCCCCTTACGGCGGTGCTGGTAAATAGGCTGTAATACCAACACGTAAATGTATAAACAAATCGGTTAGGCGCGCATCGGCATCCTCTATGCGCTCTTGAGTATGCAATGGCGTAGTAAGCCGAATTAAAGCACCATCAGAGCGCCCATAGACTAAAAAATCTTTGAGTAAAAGCCACTTGCGCCAATATTCATCTGCCGCCCACTGGCCACGCTCCATAAACCCATAATACACAAGTTGCTTAACACCCTGACGTGCAATCACCACGCGATTAACAGCTTGCCCTTGCACCATTATTCTCGTGATAGTCTCTATTTGCCAACCGCCACCGGGAATACATACCTTAGGTGAGTGCGGTGATTGACCCGCTCGTTGATTAGCATAATACGCGACATAAAAATTAACAGGTACCTGCGCCTTTGTCGCTGAGAAATTAATAAACAGATAATCATCAATCCCTAAAGACTCTGCCACCCCTGTCGATAAGGGTCGATGCTCACCGCGCCAATCACCCCACTCCAACGGAAAGCTCGACATATGAACCGCAGGCGGAATAACCAGTTGACGATGAGCGACGGCATAACCCGCAATTAATGTTAAAGCGCTTAATAGCGCTACACCACCCAAAGCGGCCCGCGATCGGGGACGACTGATTGAGCGCGCGGTATAAGCTACAGACTCACTCGAGGTTACACCTAGGTATTGCCATATTGAATGTCGCGTAAAAATAGCATTAAGGGCCCACAATAATAAAGCCAGCAACACCATACACAGCGCAAAGATCAGCCAGCCTTCAAAATCATGAAAAAAACCCTCAGCAACAGCAAGGCCAAAATGCTCAACCAACCAAGCCATCACCGCAATACGCAAACTGTTAAGCACGACCGTAATAGGAATAGTCGCGACAAAAATAACTCCCCGAATCCATAGCGACCCCTGATAACAATAAGCGGCCAAATACCCTAGGCTCATTAATGGGTATAAATAACGCAGGCCGCTACAGGCCTCAACAACCTGTAATTTGACCGGCCCTAAATCAATAACATTACCCGACAAATACACCACAATGCCCATCATGCGTATAACATCAACAGCAATACGTGATGACAACAGCTGCAATTTAGCAGTAAAAGCCACCTCGATAACATAAGGTAGAGGGATACAAAAAATAAGAAAGCCCAATGGCCATAACAACAGACGAAGACCCGCAACACCCAACCACAGCGCCACCAAGGCCATGATAACAATCACCAGCGCTAGTTGTACCAACAAAAAGAGGCCGCTTACCATTCCTATAAACGTCATTAAACTTGCTACAATCATTAATACTACCGCCATTGCACTGGGCGGCTGGCGGTGCACGTGCTCACGGTATTGCGCACAGAGATAAGCCACTATAAACGGCACTAGCCAACCGTGACCGTACTCCGGCTCGTCACTCCAGCGTCGAGCGAGCTCAAGCAGTGCTCCAAAAGATAAATAAGTAAAGACAAACAACACCCACATACTGACAAAAATACGTGGTATTTCTGTTTTGAGACCTGCGCCGCTTATTCCTTTAAGTGCTCTGCTTTTCATGTCGTGCGATATCGGCATATTAAAACTCGGTTTACTCAGGGATCTTAACGTTGATCATACTGAAAATTATTTTACAGGGTTCAAAAAATAGCTTCTTGCACACCTTATGTTGTCATTATAAAAAGCAAAAGACGATTTATAGGATCCGCGCTGGGTCTTTTAATGGCGCTTGCTCACTTGGTCTTTTTACCGATTTTGTTACAGCGCCGCCAACTAGGCCTTGCTGAATAATGGCCAAAATGCGATAGATTTATTCTATATGCCATACAAAACTAGCAAAGTACCAAAAAGCCGATAGACTCTTGCTTTAAATTACACCAAGCACCTAATATGACTCATAGCCTCGCTAAAGTACCCCAATGATACCTCCTTATAAAACATCTATTCTTGATCAACTTCGCGCCAAAACAGCTTCGGTCTCTATTAAAGCAGCACTTTGGACTATCCTCGGCTTTGGCTCAGGCAAAGTTATTCAATTAGTATCCAATATTATACTCACTCGTATTTTATTTCCTGAAGCCTTTGGCTTAATGGTTATTGTAAATGTAGTGTTAATTGGCCTTGCTATGCTAAGCGATATAGGCTTAAAACCAGCGATTATTCAGCATCCCAGAGGCCACGAGGATACCTTTTTAAATACCGCCTGGACGGTACAGATTATTCGTGGCTTTATTTTGTTTTTAGTCGCCTGCAGCCTTGCTTGGCCCCTTGCCATATTGTATGAGCAACCTGTATTAACCGCTATGATTTGCGCCTGTGCAACCACTACAATCGCTAAAGGCTTTTGTAGTATAGCGATGGCAACCGCCGAGCGAGACATGGCACTCAAACGTGTTACTTTAATTGAGCTCAGCGCGCAAATGCTTACCATGTGTATCACCATTGGTTTGGCACTGAGCATGCAATCGGTATGGTCATTGGTACTCGGCAATATTATTACCGCCTTTGTCACTTGCGTGCTGAGCCATTTATTTTTAACACCGCACAAACACAAAATACTCTGGCATACACAAAGCTGGCAAGAAATGAAAAGCTTTGGCCGATGGATTATGGCCAGTACGCTCTTTACTTTTGTCGGTGGGCACGGCATTAAAGCCATAGAGGCGACTTTTATCACCTTAGAAGATGTTGCGTTTTTGCAAATTGCAACCACCATGGCTTTAAGTATTCGCGAGCTCATCAGTGCCTTACGCTCCAAAGTACTCTTTCCGAAGCTCAGTCGAATACAGCGCGAAACCCCCACCCTTTTTACACCCGTATTCCAAAAATTATCCTCTAAGCTTCTACTGGCCGCACTGATAGGTTACGGGTTGCTCGCTTTATTATCGATGCACATTATCAACCTACTTTATGATGAGCGCTATTTTGTCTCTCATCAATATTTAACACTCTATGCGATTGGCGGCCTAATGGCGGTTATTGCATCAATGTACAGCGATGCCTTACTATCAAAGGGCCTCAGTAAAGAAAGCTTTTACATCACCGCCAGTAATGCTTTTTTACAAGTGATCAGTGTTTTTATTGGCTTCAATATTGCTGGTATTATAGGGATGGTTTCAGGCTCTATTTTTGCCTCTACCGGGACCTACATTTTAGCGATTATTTTAGCGTCAAAACACAACATACTGCTCATTAAGACAGATATCGCCTATATTGTTTGCGTCATCATTATTGCCTGGCTCGCTATTACAATTAACTTCCCGCAAGCGCTCATACACTAATAATAAAAGCGCTATGCCGACTAGAGATTCAATTATGAAAATAGGCTTTATTAGCGTAGAAACCCCTTTTGATCGCGGCAATTTTAGCGGCACACTGTTTTATATGTATCAAGCATTATCCGAAGAGCCTGACACGCTAATCACAGCAATAGGGCATCCAAAAAAAGTGAATGCTTTACAACAAAAAATCAGTCGAAAGAGCCTATCAATGCTAAAGGCTATCGCACCTAACATACACGCAAAGGTGTTAAGTTCTATTAAAAAACGCTACAGCTTAACAGTGCAAAACGTCATCGATACCACAACCTTTGACTTGCTGATAGCCCCGGTTAACTCTGGGGTTGTTGCCACACTCACACTGCATAATCAAAAATTAATTTTTGTCACCGATGCGACTCCTGCATACATTGCACAAGAGTACCAGCAACAGCCTAACCAAGGTATGTACGATAAAGAAATGCGCTGCATTCAAAAATCATTTAAAACGCTGTATTCCTCGGCCTTTATGGCCTCCAAAGCGCGGACTGAATTTAGCAGTATTCACGATATCAACGATAAAATAGACGTGGTCAGATTTGGTCTTAATTTAGACAGCCCCCCCAAAACCATAACCCCAAAAGCCCCACCAAGCCCTGTGAAACTGGTTTTTATTGGAAAAGAGTGGGAAAGGAAAGGCGGCATTATTGCTGTTGAAGCTGCCCAAACTTTGCAGCGGCAAGGCATTGCCTGCCAGCTCACCATTATTGGTTGCACGCCGCCTATCACTTTAGACTCAGCACTGTGCACTGTTATTCCTTTTTTGGATAAAAACAAACCTGCTCAACAAGCGCAATACCATGACTTGTTGAGCCAGGCGCACTTTTTATTACTACCAACACGTGCAGACTGTACTCCTATGGTGATTGCTGAAGCTAACGCTTTTAGCTGCCCAGCACTCGCGTCTGATGTAGGTGGTATACCCAGCCTTATCAGTAATAATGACAATGGGTTTTTATTGCCGCGCGACGCTACAGGCGATGATTATGCCCAAAAAATAATCACATTTATAAATGATGCCAAACGCTACAAGGGGCTCTCTGAGCGAAGTTTTAGCTTTTACCAGCACAATCTCACGTGGTCGGCTTGGGCAAAACACGTACTTCACACAGCAACTGCCGTTTAGATCAACACGCTTGCCTCGCTATAAGCCCTCCACACTAACGGCGACTAAATAACCCGCGCCGGAATCCCTACCACTGTGGTACCCGCAGCAACCGGCTTGGTTACCACAGCATTCGCACCAATTCGCGCATCATCACCAATGGCCACCGGTGCAATAATTTTTGCACCCGCACCAATATCAACATGCCCACCAAGCACAACACCCCCGACTATTGTTGTATTTTGCAAAATAAGGCAGTTCGGACCAATTATTGCATCAGGGTGAATGACCACGCCCACAGGGTGTATGAGTAATAATCCGCCCCCTATTTGGCAATTAATGGGAATATCGCATGCACAAATCACAGACCAAAAACGATGGCAAAAAACCCACCATTTGGCGCGTAATGTGGCGATAAAGCCTGTACTGGCTTGGGCTCTCTGATAACCTCGTATGGCCCGCAACAGCTGCTTACTGGGCTGCCAAAAGGTTGTGCAGTACTCGCGAGACCAGTCAGGCTCAGTTGTCGAGATTTTTTCCATTGAAATATAATCCGCTCAGTGTGAGCTCAATAAACTAACATTTTAAGTATCGAATTATTATATACAAAGTGGCTCGTTAAAAGGTTTCATCATGACTCAACCGTCCAACTTAGTCATTATTCTCTGAGTACCGCGGGCCTGCCAGCTAAATACACAATGCTCGAATTCATTAAAACATTCATCATCGCACTTGCGCGAGCAGATGTGATGATTATGGGAAGCCTATTATGCCTGTCATCGTTATTGGTTTAGATTCTGCCGAACCCCGTCTCATAGAACAATGGATGGCTGACGGCTCACTGCCCAACATGCAAAACCTGAAAAACAGTGGCGTTTACGGAAGACTAGACAACTACGATTTATTCGCCGCCGAACTCCCTTGGACCACCTTTGCAACGGGTACCACCCCCGAAAATACAGGCTACTGGACGCCCTTAAAATACTCACCCGACTATCGTATTGAAACCCGCGCTGCTTATGAGTATGACGAATATCCGGCCTTTTATGCCCTAGGTGATGACTATCGCGTGTGCTCGTTTGATATTCCTCAAGTCCGGCTGCAACCCGAACTTAAAGGGATTCAGATTAACGCCTGGGGTGCTCACTCACCGCAAATTGAGCAAGAATCTTCGCCGCCACAAGCGCTTGCACAAATACGAGCGAGCGTTGGCTGGCACCCAGGATTACACCGCGATTATGCTCATGCCTTAAACATGAAAAGCACTCTGCAAGTTTACAACATGCTGATGACGGGTATTGAGTACCGTGGCGATGCTTGCATCGAGCTGCTCAAAAAAGAAAACTGGGATTTATTCATCACCGTTTTTGGTGAAGCCCATGGCGCAGGGCATAATTTTTGGCAATTTCAACCCGAGCACCCGTTGTACCACGCGGATATAGCAAACAAAAACCTCTTACCCAAAGATCCATTAAAAGATACCTACATGGCGATGGATCAGCAGATTGGGCGCATCATCGAAAACAGCCCCAAAGACAGTGAGATCATTGTCTTTTCCGCCCATGGCATGGGCATGAACACCATGGATCTCCCCTCTTGTTTGTTTTTACCGGAATTTCTGTACCGGTACAATTTTAATCGCCCAGCACTGTGTAATGGTGTAGACGGCAACGGAGAACTCACAAAAGAGCCCCTCACCGCGCAAAAATGGAATGACTGGGAGCGCCATATCTGGTCGTCACTCAGTGTAGGCAGCGCTATCGCGCGCTGGTCGCGACAAAAACTGCGCAGCAAGCTATACAACCTGCTTGCCCCGATAGTCGGCGATGATGTAGATGGCTATCCTATGAGCCCGCGCACCTCGGCCAAAGTGAATGCTGGCAAACCCTGGTATCAGCCCACCCTGTGGTACGCTAACCTCTGGCCTACCATGCGGGCCTACGCCCTACCGAGCTTCTCCGATGGTTACATTCGCATTAACGTTAAGGGGCGAGAAACTCATGGCATTGTTGAGCCCGAGCAGTACCATCAAGAGCTCGATGCGATTTGTGCCGCATTAGAAGGGCTTGTCTGCGCACGCTCGGGAACCCCCATGATTAAAAAAATAGTGCGCACACGCAAAGACCCTATGGATACCAATCCCAAATTAAGTGATGCCGATCTTGTGATTGGCTGGCAAGAGACGTTCGCCAGTGACAGCGTGCGCCACCCGAGCTACGGCCTGATTGGCCCTGCGCCTCACTTTAGAGCTGGCAGCCATAGGCATAGCGGATTTTTTATGGCGGCAGGTGGTAAACTACCCGTAGGCCTCTCGGTGCAAGGACACGCCCTCGATGTAGGCCCCACCATACTACAACGCTTAGGCGCTCCTATTCCCCTAACCATGCAAGGCAAACCGCTTATATAGTGGTTTGTTTTTAGTGCAAAATACATATCGCCCTACAATGTCTACAAACTCAACAACAATACCATTCACCCAAAAAGAAAGTCATTGCAATGCCTATAGATGAAATCGCCATTCTTAATTGTCAAATACACAATTTAAGTCAGCAAGAACTACTAGAGCAACTGACGCAAGGCGTTGTTGTTACACCTAACATCGATCATTTAATGAGACTCCAAAAAGATCCGGAGTTTCACCGCCTTTACACGCAAGCCGACTACCGCGTCTGTGATAGCCGCATCATTTTTATGCTGTGTAAACTGTTTTACCCCAAGCGGCATCTAAAAGCACAAATTACAGGCTCCGATCTCTTCCCTGCTTTTTGTAACTACCATAAAAAAAATACTGACATCAAAATATTTCTACTCGGCGGCAGTGAAGAGTCCGTTAAAACAGCCGCGCATAATATTAATGCGAGTAATGGCCGCGACATTGTGTGTGATTACTACTCGCCTCCTTTTGGCTTTGAGCAATCAGACGCTGAAAGCGAGAGAATTATACAGCGAATTAGCCAGTCTGAGGCCACCGTACTCGCTGTAGGTGTAGGCTCACCCAAACAAGAAAACTGGATTTTTAAGCATAAAGAGCGGCTAACAAATATTAAAATACATTTTGCAATCGGCGCCACCATCGAGTTCCAAAGCGGCTCGCTCAAACGCTCACCACAGTGGATGACCAAAATGGGGCTTGAATGGCTTTATCGTCTGTGCCAAGAACCCAAGCGCTTGGCTAAGCGCTACCTGATTGATGATTTACCCTTTCTCTGGCTTTATACCAAACAACGTTTAGGACTCTACAAAAAGCCTTGGTAATTTATCGCGCCTAACACCTATTATCGTTGACCACGCACACTCAATAACCCAAAGCGATACATCATTTAACTATTCACTTGATATAGGCCCAGCATGAGAGTCATTATTTTTTTCATCTGTTTATTTGCCAGTATGACGGCAAGCGCTGATGCCAAAAATCTCAAGCGCTCATCGCTAGGCATGGGGCTTAATGGCATTGCCGATTGGTCAACCCAAATGCCTTTTTTAGATTTAATGAAGCAAGCTCGAGCATGGCAAGACTGGAATGCAAAAGCCAATAAAGAAGTGAGTTTTGATACCGATGAAAACGACTGGATTAAAACCCTCAAAAAAGGGCAGACGGCAGGCACCGTTTTTTTAGTTTCCCCGCGTAATGAACCCGTTATTTATCAGCGGTACGTTGTCCTTTATGACGGCGAGGGTGTGATTAATTATCGCTGGGGCGCAAAAAAAATACGCCAAGAATCGCGTCCCGGCAGAGACATGATTACTGTTTCACCGGGCAACAATTTATTAGAAATATCAAAAACTCACCCGACTAATTTTTTACGCAATATTAAAATTATTCCAGAAAAACACATTAAACTCTATTTAGCTGGCCATATATTTAATCCCGATTGGCTAAAACGCATTAAAAACTTCAACACATTACGCTTTATGGATTGGATGCAAACCAACCATTCAACCCAAAGCCAGTGGCGCAATCGCCCCTTAATAACACACAGAAGCTGGGCATCTGCAGGCGTACCCTTAGAGGTCATGATTGAGCTTAGCAATATCACATCTAGCAATCCGTGGTTCAACATTCCCCACCTTGCTGATCAACACTACATTACGGAATTTGCCAAGGTCGTCAAGCGCACGCTAAAGCATACTCTCAAGGTTTACATAGAACACAGTAACGAGGTATGGAACTGGCAATTTAAACAGGCGCAATATGCCAATACAGTAGGACGTCAACGCTGGCAAGGTATAGGGACTGCCTACATGCAATGGCATGGTATGCGAACCGCCCAAATTTGCGATATATTTAAACGTCCCGAACCAAAGCACTCACAGAGCGCACAAAGTATTACTGCTACAACACCGAAGCAACCCACAATAAAGTGCGTGCTAGGCACCCAAACAGGCTGGCACGGCTTAGAAACTGCCGCGCTCGAATGCCCCGAGTGGGTAAAAGAAGGCAATGCACCATGTTACAGTCATGGCATTGATTACATCGGGATAACGACCTACTTTAATGGGAAACTCAACGGTCCCGTTAAGTCAGAAAACCCTGCATATTCAAACCAATTAAAGCAATGGGCCTCTAGCGGTGACAAAGGCATTGAGCAAGCGTTTACTCAGTTACAAACAGGAAAGCCCTTACAGCATCTACCCGCTTTTAAAGACTACCAAGGCATCGAGAAACAACTCGAGAAGAATATGGCTTACTGGCGCAGCGTTGCTCAAAAATATCAATTAGCTTTGGTCGCCTACGAAGGCGGGCAACACATTACCGCCAATGGGCATTTACTGCAGGATAATTCGGCTATCACGCAATTTCATCAAGCGATTAACGAAGACCCTAAAATGACTGCAATCTATACCAATCACTTAGCCAAATGGCAACAGCTAGGCGGAGAGTTAAACGTATTATTTGTCGATATAGGCGCCCCCACCAAGTGGGGCAGCTGGGGCGCACTTAAACGTGTCGATCAGGTTTCCTCGCCTAAATGGGACGCTATTCAAACATTCAACACACAAATACCGTGCTGGTGGGCGGCCTGTGCTATCGCCAACTAATCTTCAGTATCGCTCACCGTAAGGTACACATCAGATTAGCTGATAAACCTCACTAAAGGTCTGTGGATGATTTTTTGGCATTTCGGCGCTAGCAACGCTTAAATAGGAAGCACTTAAAGAGTTATCCTATTTTTGATTAATGGGCAATAGTTCGCTTAAATAATATGGGTATCTTTATGCTTTCGCATCCCGTTTTAGCAGTACTGCTCGTCCTGCTAGCGCGCCAGCCATTAGCAGTGTCACACTCGACAACGATGAATTAGGAATAAAATCAATCATATTACTCATTAAAATCAATCCTATTACGGCCGAATAGTCAGCAGACTCTATAGGTACTTTATGCCTATCCGCTTCTTTTAATATTAAGAACCAGCGATACAGCGGAACAAAAAACAATCCAAAAAAACTCAAATACCCCACCCATCCCCACGAGCTAAATATAATAATCCACTGTCCATCGATAACACTGAGTTTTTGACCGCTGTAGTCATAAATCAAATTGCGTCCCCAGCTGCCCCAGCCAAACCACTTACGCTCACTCGCTTTAGCCAATAGATCGTCTTCATTATTTAAGCGAAACGCAAAAGATTGGGCGCGGTCCTCGTTGTACTGACTCACCAACTGAGTAAAACTACGTAGCTGGGGCGATGATGCTTCTCGAATAGCCGGATAACAGGTGACAAAAAAAACAAATATTGTAGCCATTAAAAACTGATTTTTAGGCTTAAACAGCAATAAGAGGGTTAGCAGCAAAAATAAATACAAGACAACGCCCATGGTTTTACATAAAAAAACCACCACAAACAACCCAATAAATACATAGCGAGCGGGTATTTTCCAAATAATGACTTTATTTTTCATTAAAACAAATGCACACATACAAGCGGTATAGGCAAAAAAGGCAACGAGCAAACCGTGCCCTAAAAATACAACAGGCCTAAAACCGCCGGCCCGAACTTGTTGGGCAAATTGATGTGGAAAAAAACCATAAATTTGCGCATGTAGCTGCGGGCTCATTCTTATTTCCCAGAGCATTGGTAGCGTATAAAATACCGCACAAAAGGCAATCCAATAAACAATACGACGATGCGCATACGCAGTATTTAAGACTAAATAGCCCACACAAAAAGGGATAACAATAGAGGTTGTTTTGATAAAAAAAACACCAATAAAATCCCAAGCTTTTAAGCCTGGCAAATAATTATCCGCAAACTCCAATGGCTCAGAGTTTAAAAAAATGGTGATAACTGGGCCAAACAAAAAACCCACCAAACACAATCGATAAACTCTACCGAATTTAATTTTGGCATTATCTAAAGAAACACGATACAACAACAAAAACGCCATAATCGACGCTAGCGAATCTTTATTGATGGCAGGTAACACTGGAAAATCAAATGCTGTTTTAACCGGCAGCAGCAAGTAAGGTAGCAAAAAAAGAAGAATAGCGGCATCAACTAATTGCATTTTTTGCTTAATGATTCTAGCTAAAAAGGGCCATGCAATCAGCGCTAAATACGCGAGTAAATTAGGCACCTAACATTACCCCGTTAAAAAAAACCATACGACGACTACTTTTTTTTAGGCGGTTGAGCGGGTAACTCACGCTGAGTTTTATGCCAGCGCGAGCGCTTGCCTGACGTTAAAGCTCGATATAAGCCGATTTTATTCAAAGCATACTCACTTAAAGCATACACATCTTTTAGCTGTAATCGATCAGAGCCTCTCAACGCATTCGCGACTATTAAAGCCACTAGCAGCATAATATTCAACCCTACAATCCAATATACAAACACGCTCCACCCAATAAGATACATCGCACTGCCTAAAATAATCGACAGGCCTGCGCTTAAAGTCAGCAATACGATAAAAGGTAATATGCAAAGATCTAATGCCGTTATCAATGACGCCCAACGTAGTTCTTTCAGCGAAAACAGTAACAATTTAGGCACATATTTTGTGATCATACCAATATGGCCATGCTCCCATCGCGCGCGTTGCACCTGCGAGGTTTGATTATCAGTCGGGAGTACACTAGTAATTTTAGCCGGCAATACAAACTCGACCTTTCGACCTAGCAGCGCCAAATCCAAGCCCAATTTCATATCTTCAACAATTTCACCTGAGGCTAGATCAATGTGATCAATTAAAGCGCCAGCAATAGCAAAGCCCGACCCCGTAATAGGCACGCTCCCTCCAAGCTTGGCCAAACCTAAAGGCCTAATAATATTTTTAATAAACACGGCAAATGCCGATATTCGAGTGGCGGGCTTGGCATGCTCAGGAGCCACTAAAGTATAGGCGCCTTGTACAATCGTTTGATAATGATCGGCACACCGCATTAAGTCACTTAAAGCGTTAGCATTTACAGTGCAATCGGCATCCACAACCATAACAACATCGGGATTATCTGCGCGGCAATGCTCAAGCCCAAAGGCTAATGCAAAGCCTTTGCCTCTGTCTTGTGCGTGAGTACGTTCAATAACCTCGCAGTGATACTGTCGCGCTATAACTGCTGTATCATCTGAGCAATTATCGGCAATCACAATAATACGCATGTTCTGACTACAGGCACTGAGTAAAGACTCTAGTGTAGCGCCAATCACACTGTGCTCATTATGTGCCGGAACTAACACAACGCCCTTTAGCGTTTGATCTAACGCAGGCACGATCCGTAGAGATTCCGTCGCTCGCCGAGCTATCGCATACCTAAAACAACCCACAACCACTTCTAGGCAAAACAACAGCAAGGGAAAGAGTAAAATTGCAAAGCTCCAGATAAATACATAGGCCATTACAGACCACCCATCTTTTGATATAACGTATGCGCCTGTGCACCGGCGCTATGACGCTCTTGTATCGCTTTGTACCCCTGCTCTCCTTTTTGGGCCAAGCATTCATTAGGCATCACCAATACAGACTCAATCGCTGCAACCAGGTGATCAACAGATCCAGCAGGAATTAGCCAGCCATTCTCTTGATTAACCAGTTCAGGAATACCCGCAATAAAGGTAGATACGACCGGTTTTTTTCTTGCAAAGGCTTCCATAATAACAACAGGTAAACCCTCAGCAAAACTTGGCAAAATCATGGCTTTCGCGGCATCTAATTGCGCTTTTATGGCACTCTCACCTTGCCAGCCATAAAAAATTACATTGTTCTCTAGGCGATGCGTCGCAACATATGCTTGCAGAGCATCTTTTAATTCACCATCACCAATAAGGTGTAATTCAATTTGAGGATACGTAAGAACAAGCTCGGCTAACGCTTGCAGCAAAAGCCACTGGCCTTTTTGCTCACATAAACGCCCAATGGATACTAGCCGATAAGCGTTCTCAAATAAGGGGCTACCCTCTAGCAACAATGCCTCATCTACCGCACAATGGACTTCCACAACTTTAGACCAGTCATCGAAGTCTGCCCAACGATACAGCTGGCTGGTGCAATAGGCAGTGATAGCGACTGTAAATTTTGAATAATGTATTTTCTCGCGTAACGATAATGCCACGGGTGAATCAAACTCTTCCGGACCATGTACTGTAAAGCTATATTCAGGCCCGCCGAGTATACGGCAAAAAAGTGCCACCGCCGCTGGGTTAGTTCCAAAGTGTGCATGTACATGATGAATATCATTTTTACGGCAAAAACGCAGTAGCCAGCACGCCTCCATCACATAAATAAAATGCTTAACATAGGTTCCATTGGCCGCGGATGATAGCTTTACCCAAAGACGCAAAACCTTAGGCAAACGCGTTATACACAGCAGTACGCCAATCATTAAAAAGATCAAAGACTGAAGCGTACTTGAACCAATAATACAGACCGTTTTATCCAGCTCGGCTTTATCCTCTTCACTCACGATGCCTTCATCAACACCCCGTACCGTTACTCGGGAGACCTTTGCTCCCAAGCGCTCAAGCGCTTGTATTTCACGCCGAATAAAAGTATGGCTCACCTTAGGATACTGATTAATCAGATAACAAATATTCACATTAACTCTACCTAATACTGGGATTACTTATATTCGATAATCCGAGAAGTACGTCTAAACATCCTACCTATGAGGTACTTTAAAATCCCATAGCATTCAGAAAACTTTGAAACAACCATAAAAAAAGACCACTGCAGTTTTATCTCTTTAATACTGCCGGCCGCTAGAAATACTTTTAGCATCTGTAATGGATAAACTAATACTAGCCACAAGCTGCGCACATCTAAAAATGCTAGCGCAACAATCACACAAGGCAATAATGCCCCCCAAAATAAAGCTCTCGCGGTTTCTTTAAGCCAGTGCTTTTCAGGTGAAAAGCCATGCAGTGCAACTCCATTGGCATAAGCAAATCCGCAGCGCACACTGCGCTGCCACCACTGTGAAAAGTGATGAATGGCTGCATCATGCCACGTCATCGCACAGTCTAGACGTCGAATAGCAAAACCTTCGCGCCTTAAACGAATACACATTTCAGGCTCTTCACCGGCAATTAAGTGATCTAGATAACCATTAACACGCATAAGCGCCGACACTCGAATTAAAGCATCGCCGCCACAACTTTTTGCATCACCACAAGGGGTATTCCACTCTATATCACACAATGCGTTGTACACAGAGGCGTTGGGGTACATTTCTTGTCGGCGACCGCAACATACCGCATATTCTTTATGATCATCTAAAAACTGTTTGGCTGCACCAAACCAGTGATCATCAAAATAACAATCGCCATCGATAAACTGTACATACTCAAGGTCATTAAAAGCAGACAATAGCTTTTTCCAGCCTAAATTTCTTGCTCTTGCGGCGGTAAAAGGCAATTGAGTATCTAGCGCCACAACGATAGCGCCATGACTCACGGCGTTGACAACACTGTTATCACTCGATCCCGAATCAACATAAACAATAGGTGTGCCATGAGGAATAGACTCTAGACAGCGTATCAGTCGTGCGCCTTCATTACGCCCTATAATAACAACACCAATGGGGCCGCTTAATTTATTCACCGCTATTTTCTCCAAAATCAAATACTCGACCTACGCACTGACTCATTAGTATAATCATCTCTATTCATAGCATTTTATTAGGTAATACTTTATGTCACCAATACCGGCTAAGGGTTCAACAAATACCAATCCCTCTTCACTCAGCTTTTACGCATTGATAAAAGAAGATTTTAAAACACATGAATGCGATTTTTTTTCTCAAGGGTTTTGGGCTGTATTTAATCATCGGCTGGGTAATTGGCGAATGAAATTAAAATACAAAATCATTCGAATCCCTTTTACAGTACTTTACAATACACACAAAAAACTCATCCAAATAACCTGCGGTATAAAGCTTGACTATACCGTCAAGTTAGGTCGCCGGGTAAAAATTGAGCATTTTGGCGGAATGATTATAGGCGCCAACACGATCGGTGACGACGTTATCATTCGACAAAATACAACAATGGGAATCAAAAACTTAAATAACCTCGAAGGTAAACCTCACATTGGTAACTCCGTATCAATAGGTGCTGGAGCTGTCATCGTCGGTGATATTACAATCGGAGACCACTGTGTAATAGGGCCCAATACTGTTGTTTACCAAGATATTCCACCTTACTCTACAGTCTACCCAGCCACTCCTACTATCATTACGCGCACTAACAATTAAACTTCACCGCCAGCCACTAAAAGCGATTATGTCTCGCAATAAGCGCTCAGGCCGCGCTACATGCCGCCCAGTTAACAGATTCTTTAATCTATGTAATAAATTTGCAAATACAAAAATTACATCAATAAAAATAAGGTAGGTTCTGCCAAAATTTTTGAGATAAAAATAACGTCTCGACTCAAACCAGTAAGCCGGTTTACGCGGCAGGTGATTTTGTGTCGTATGCTCAGTCACTCCAGTAGAGGCACCTGCAATATGATGCACGACACTCCCTACAGAAATTTGTGACCTATAACCCAACTGCTTTAGCCGATAGAAAAGATCCACCTCTTCAAAGTATAGAAAAAATCTTTCATCAAAACCATCAACCGCACAAAAAGCCTCGCGCCTCATCATAAAAGAAGCACCTGTTAGCCAATCGGCACTATCGCCATCATTACTGTAATGTAATGTTTTATTGGAAAACATTTTATCAAATACGCCAATGCAGGCATGACTCAAAAAAGTTGTCATCGCAAAAGGGAACCGAAAAGCGCCCACAACAATACGACCATCCATATTCTGCAATACACTCCCTAATGCTGCAATGTGTTTATGGTTTATCAAGCCATTTAATAACTGTGTACCCGCCTCTAGCGAAAACTCCGTATCAGGATTCAAAAACCAATAATAATCTGCATCGCCAGCTAAAGAGGCTCCAAGATTACAGCCTGCACCAAAGCCAGCATTTTCAGCCGCAAGATGAAAGTTCACTGCCCCATCCAACCCTTTTTCACTGATATATTCGGTAACGATTTCAGCAGTATGATCAGGCGAGTTGTTGTCGACAATAAAAACTGAAAAACGTGAATCTGAAGCAATCAAGGCAGCAACGGAATCTAAATAGGCACGAATAAAACCACTCGCATTATATGTCACAGTAATAATGGCGACCTTATTATCACAGTTATCAGATTGTATTATACCGGCCACTTTAGCTACTCCAATTGTAGTCGAGTAAGAATTGCAATACGGCATAACAATAGAATGCAATCAATAAAAATGCCCAAAAAAGGAGTACAACCATATCCTTTTTTAATAAGCGGGTGCTTAGTAGCGATCCTTGGTGCGGGATCACGGCGAGCAATGCAACATGACTGGGAAGTACAGTACGCAGTCGACTAGCCAGCCGTATGCGGGGGTCAATAAATACATACACCAAGGCCAAGCCGATCGGCGCTAAAACAGCAATAAAAGGGGCCAGCAATAAAATAGCGACAGGATTAATCCCTTCCGCCTTTAAAGGGTAAACAGGCGGCTGCGCTAATTTATAATTTTCGCCTTGACCTTCATTGTTCAACGCCATAGTTAATTTGGCATTTTCTTTTCTGACTAACATCTCTTCATAATGTTTTTTGGTTACATTGTAATCCCGTGTCAAGTCAGATAACTCAGCTTGATTGCCCGCAACCTCGTCGGCTAATAACCGTTCCTCTTCTAATAGTTTCTGCATGCTCGTCAATCTGCGCTTTTGAGTTGAAAGTTTCAAACCGATATCAGCATACTGCTTTCGTAACTCTTCATAGAGTGGCAGCTCAGAAATATCACCCGCTGTACTCCCTTTTACTGATGACATTGCATAAGAAATTTCATTTTCTATTTCTAGCACTTGAGATTTAAGCATGACTATATCCGGATAGCCATCTTGAAAGGATAATCTCAGTCGATCTAATTCCTCCATCAATAAAGCTTTGCGCTCCTCCAAAGCGACAACCTTGGTTCTGAGAGTTAAAAAGCGCCCCTCCTCTTCTAATTGTTTTTTGGTTGCTTTTAAAGCCTCGATAGACTCTTCTATACCCATTTCAAGATCTTTGACTGCTGAAGATAAATCGGCAATACGTTTTTTTACTGACACCTCTGTCACGTCTGCACTATTTTCTTTAAAGTGTTTTAGATTATTTTCAGCCTCTTCTAACTGGGCTTTATATTTACTGACCTGCGTGTCAATAAAGTTATATGCTTCAAAACTATCTTTTTGCTTTTCTGCTGCTCGATCGGCTAAGAACACCGATACTATAGCCTCCAAGCTTTCATAGGCATCATCTTGTGTTGCCGCCATAAAACTCACATGGGTAATTGCACGATTTCTAGCTTGTGCTTCTACAGTAATATTTTGACGAAAGTAACGAACACGCCGCTCTAGCTGCTCAGCCGAATATTCAACGCCCAATTTATCAGCACCCTTGCGGATAGCCGCTTCAATGATACGCCTCGAAAGCATTAAATCAGCCACTCGCTCATTAACTTCAGTGTCAGTGACACCTACAGCGCCGCGCAAAAGTGGTTCAATAACGTTAGTGTGGTCCAAAGTAATAATCGCTGTAGAGCGATAAACTTGTGGCCAATTAAGAGCAATAATATAAATAGCAAAAAATAAAAGTGTCGATATAAAAGCCGCTAAAAAACGGAATTTAACTAATTCGCGCTTCGCTGCAATAATTAGCTCTTTATAAAGCTGAATAGAGTCCACAAACCAACCTAATCACAATAACAATTGAAAAAACCTGCAACTATTCAAGGCGCTATCTTTAGCGCCAATCGATAATGACCAGAGCACTTGCAGTACGTCCAACTCCAACATTGCTTGCAAAATAAACACTGCAAAAGTACAAAGTCACAGGTGGCTTAAGCGGCCTAGCTAATAATTCAGTAGCGCCAAGCTTCAGTATCTCTGAATAGTTACAAAAAATAATATAAAGCGTTTAAAGCAGACTACAAACTGTAAATCGACTAACACTCATTAAACACTATACCTGCCAATTTTTGTGGATCAAGTTTGTCAATCTGAGTCATAACTTGTCCACCCATCACTTTACCATAGGGAATAACAACCAGAATAAAATCACATAATTCAGCCAAAATAGAGATTTCAGATTCATAGTGTGATGACGGTGGTGCATCCACAAAAATAAAGCGATCGTCGTAACGACTATTTAGCTCACCCATAATTTGCTTCATGCGCTTGGAGCCTAGTTTCTCAGTACCGCCCTCACAATTATTACCAACCGGTACTAACCTAACACGCGCCAATCCCGAGCCGTAAACCACATCCCGGCACAGCAATGACTCGTCATCCAAATAGTCTGTCAGGCCATAATTAGCACCGGCTGGCATGTAGCGCTCGACCGAAGGGTTATACAAATTACAATCAACAACCAGCGAGCTTTTTGTTTTATCTAAAGCAAAGGCGGCGGCCAAATTAATAGCGACATGTGAGCCGCCGCCAGATTCTAAAGGAACGACTAAACATGAAAAACTTTTGCCCTTACTCAAACCTAACAAGCGAGTTCGCAAATCTCTAAAAGCTTTAATTTCCTTAGACTCACCAACACCTGCATGTATTAATTTTAGCGCCTGAAGCTCAGCCACCGAAAAAGGCTTCACCTCAGCCATAGAACTTAAGGTTCCGGTGGAACGCTTTATTGCAGTCAAACTCTTTTTGCTTAAATTTTCCAAAGCTAATCCTAAAAAATACGTTCGGGCACAGTAAGAATATCTGAGGGCGCTAAATGATAATTGGTTTCAAGCAAGCCCTTATCGAGTATATCTTTTAACCTAATAGGGTAAATTTCTACTTTATCGCCAACAGTGCGATAAAGCTTAGTCTTATTCGCATTAGCAAAATCCGAAAGGCCTCCGCCCTCCAGTACTAAATCTAATATCGTCATACCTTGGTGGTAGTTAAGACTGACCGGCTGTACTACAGCGCCCGTTAAGCGCACTCGACGTAGGTAAGTCGCGCTGACAGGATCAATCACCAAAACCGTGACTTGAGGGTTACGAATATAATTTGAGAATTTTTGAGTGAGATCAGCCGTCAGCATGCTTGCGCTTTTGCCTGCCACCATAATGTCGCCAACCAGTGGTGCTGATATTTTACCATCTGGCCTTACAGGTAAGGTAATGGATAATTCAGGGGATTTCCAAACCTGAATAGAAATTTCATCACCCACACCAAGAAAGTATTCAGGCACCGCATTATAAACGATATTGGGTATGGGCTGCTTGCCCTCTTGGTAGCTCGAACAAGCCGTTAAGGCAAGCAAGATCAAGCTCATCATAGCACTAGTATAATACTTCACTTATTTTCCCCAAAAAATACAATTAACTTCACGCATTCAATGCCCCTATTATAGCACCTGCAACCCTACAGCAAATTATGCGCCAAAAACATGTCAATTGACTAGCCAAAACGATTCAATAGTGAAGGGGCTACTTGATATCGACGCTTTTAACCTCGAAACATTGAAGAGTAAACAAATAACGCAGCCAAACACCCAGCAGTAGCCTCATCAAGAGGGCTTAACCGCCAAAATAAAAGCCATCAATGCCATACAGGTCAATCATAGTCAATTCATCGTGACAATTCGGGTATAGAAGAGAGTAAAAAGCGTACTGGAGCAATATTAACGCATGACACATTCAGCCAACAAAGTTGTTGACCGAACGAACGAGGGGTATTGTCGGTTTTATTGACATATGTTTATAGAATATCGCCTCTATTTTGAGAGGGTAAACCAAATTCAGTCAGGCTAAGGCCAGCTTTAATGCCCACTTCACGCCATAAGTCAGCATTTGTTCTATCACTAGCAGAGCGGGACCAGCGCACATTGCCCTGCAAGGTACCGTTAATATCTTCACGCCGTAGGCCGTCTTTAGCACTTCCGGTCACAACAGGAACATGAATTAAGCGCCCTACATCAAAATGATTGCCACCGCCAATTAATATATGACCTTTTTTAACCACATTATGACGACCATCACCCACTTCGCCAGTCAATACAATTAGCGTATTATCAAGCAAGCTATTATCATCAAAATCGACCACCTTAGACATTTCAATGACCATTTTCACAATGGCTTGGGCGTAAGTTCTGCGCGTATTCCAGTAAGTACTGCTATTGGTATGTGCATGTACATGATGGAAGTCACTTAACGGGATAATATCACCGACACCCACAACAGCCGAGGTTGTCAGATTATTGGCAAAGCCGACCTTCACCATATCGAGATAACTACTAAAATCATCCAGTGAGCTTTGCCCAAGTTTTGGGATCTCTGCCAGGCGCTCTGTACCACTGTACCCTACGGTAACCGAATACTTATCTTCTAAATGCTTCACTGCCAACAAATAACGATCGAGTTTGTCTTTCTCCGATACCGGAATCAGATCATACTGTTGCTGTGCGGGGTTTTTAATAAATTCAAAAACTTGATTCAGTAGACGCGTTTCAGTGCTATCACTCCCACCAAGGCCAGGCATTTCTAGAGTCGGCAAACCCTTATAGATACTATTATAAGCATCGCTCGCTTTGGTATAAAACGGCAAAATGCTTGAATTGCGATCGAAGCTCAATGGGTGGTATTGCACACCCCAAGAGCGATAAGCCGCACTAAACCTAAAAGCCGCTTTACCACTGTGCTCTTGCAATAAATAGTCGATCGATGGTGTTACCGATAACGGCATATGCTGATCATAAGAAGAGCTTTGCTGACCAAAGGGCACGCCAGCCGTCAGAATATCAGCATAAGATAAGTCGTGGTTATTCCCCCACTCACCTAAACCCAATAAACCATCAATCACCGTGCAGTGCTCTTTAATGCTATTAAATGGGTCTAAACCATCAGGAAACACAAAGCCATTGGTATCTTCGCTCATAAAGCGATTACTCGTACCCGACAACCCCCAACCGTGCTGCAGGACTATTGTTAGTACCCGCAGAGGCGCTTCAGTGGCCGCCAAAGCTCGCTCAACACTTGATGCACTTAGCAAGCCTGCGGCACTTAAAGCCTTGATGAGACTACGGCGATTTAACGTCTTAAATTGTGTCATAAAAAACACCCATCACTTAAGCTCTCTACGCGTAAAGCTTTCTAGTTGAATTAAGGATAACAGTAAATCTTGTACCGCCGATCCACTGGCATCAATCAGGTCATTATATTTTGTTGCTTCACAATCGCTAGGTGCTAATTCTTGTCCTAAAAAATTCTCTAAAAAGCGCGTCGCTACACATGCTTTTAATTGCGGGGAGTCGATCAGCTCCCGTGAGAATTCAGCACTCGTGCCGTAACTTAAAACATAGCGCCCAATATTATCCATGACCCCTGACGCATCAATGGGGACCGAGCCTTTTTCAACGGTGCGATAACGCCCAATAGTATCAAAGTTTTCAAAACCAAAACCGGCGGGGTCAATCACCTGATGGCAGCCTATACAAGCCGCTTGCGCACTATGGGTAAGCTGTAATAGTTCTCTTTCGGATGTTATCGATGGATCGATGCCTTCAGGTAAAGGGACAGGCATAACATCACCCGGCGCATCGGGCAGCTCTTGGCATAACAGCTGCTCTAATGTGAAAACACCTCGTTTAACAATACCTGATTTTGCCAGTGTAGAATGCACCGCTAAAAAAGCGGGGTGATTAAAAAGGCCCGAGCGCTGCGCACTGTCTATATCCACCCAGCCTTGCTGGCTATCGCGATAATCAACACCAAATATATCAGCTGTTTTATCATTCACTACATATCGGCTACCGGAAAATACATTTGTAAAAGAGCGATTTTTTTCAATATTATCGATCAGCATCAATTCTGCACTATCAAGTAAATCACGTCTAATATCATCCGAAAAACCCAAGCTTTCATCTTTTGGCCTAGAGCGTACCAAATCTAGTTTAAGGTAATCTTTGTATACCTCCATCATTGAAGCGCTCGCGTTAGGCGACTGAAAGAGACGAGTCACCTGTTCCTCTAGCTGAGAACGACTAATGGCCGCGGTTTGGCTCGCCAGCTCCAGTAATTCATCATCTGGAGTACTATTCAATAGTGCATATGACAGGACAGCAACCACCTCAAAATTAGTTAACTCATACTGCGCTGTACCGTCTAGCGGCACTCCAATTTCACTTCTAAACAAAAAATTAGAGCTTAGAACTAATGCATGCAATGTAAATGCTAATTTTTCAGCGTTGCCGGTGATATTATTTAAGGCCGATGTAAATGCGGCAAGCTCATCGGTGGACAAAGGCCTACGCCACAGCCGCTTCCCATAAGTAGTCAAAACAGTAGTAACGCACACCTCATCGGTTTCGCGCGCACAAGCTGTAATAACAGGATGCTGAGCCAATAGGGTTTCAGTCATCGCTTTTGAGAAGTCCAGCATGCGTTCAAAATTAATATTATTAATATTCAACTTATCAGCATTACTATTCATGCCGATTAACTTGGCACCATCTTCTAACTTGGGCCACACATTGTCATTAAAAATATTACCAAAAATATCGACCACTGAATTTTTGATTTGTAATTCAGATAAACGCCGCAGCTTTGGCTCCAATAAAGCACCTTGCGCAGCACAACTGGCGTTTGCCGAATACGACTTAATTGGTGAGGCTCCAGCCACTAAAGTCTCACCGCGCCGCACTTCAATCCGTAATCGCTCAAGATTAGCTAATGCAGCCGATGGAATACTTAAGCGTGCTGCACCACTGGTACAATCGGCGGTGGCGGTATGCACTGTTTTAAATGAGTCTTTACTGGCTTGACCATCAATAAGACTTAAGCGCGCTTTGAGTGGTGTCGGTGCATGCGAGGACGCCACAATATAAATACGCTTAGGTTTAAAATTGAATTTTTTCGGTAACCCTACTGCTGGGCTATCACAGTGATAACACCCACCCACTTTTAACGTTTCGTTTTCATACACCACTTTTAAACGTACCGGTAGGGTAGTTGCTACACTGGTGTCGATATTTTTTTCAATTTGCCTATAAGTATCGAGTTTAGCCTCACCACTATCTTCGGCTAAACCATGCTGGCCAGCCCAGTGTACAAAAACGAGTTCACCGGTTAAATCATCACTACTCGACACCAATAAACCTACTTTTGCAAATTCATGCGACAAACCTTCAACCTGATGAACATCAAGTGTCATATTGATATCGCCATTATGTGTAATTGCCGTAGAGAGTGCATTAAAATAGATTTTCGACTCCCAAATATCTAAACCCTCTCCGGTTAACCAAAAACTATCATCAGCGGCCACATCTGTTAATGCCTGTATCCCGACAGAGCTTTCACCCTCTGCACGCACTTTAATGCCCTCATATCCGGCAATCGTTGACGCATTAAAACGCTCTGGATCTGAAATTAGCACCTCAAGCGGCTGAGCACTGACTGCACTGCATTCGAGCGCTAGCTTAAGACCATTTTCATCAAATACTTGGCTCACCTTCACCGAATCATCTCCAACTGGCTCAACGGTTCGGCCTGCCAGCGCAACCACCCAGTCATGTACTTTTTGATAATGCGCACGCGTAAACGGTTCAGTTTGATTGGCATTATCCATGGGCATATCTTTTGCGCCCATACGATAAAAAGTCATGCGCTTTAACAACAGCGAATTTTCGGGATCAAGCTCATTAATATAACTTTCGCCTTTTGCATTTTGCGCATTGAGCCACAGTGCATCGGTTGTGTAGTTTTCCCATTGCATGTGAGTATCAAAATGACAGCTAGTACAGTAGCCTTGAAGAATATCAATAGCACTGCCTAGGCTAGGCATTGAACTCGTCGTTGAGCCCGTATTTGAACTTACCGAAGCCGAACTCATGGCACTCGAGGATGCCTCATTTATTTGCGAACGACTAGAGTTTGAATCATTCAACGAAGAGGAGACATTATTAGCTTGCGATGATCTAGATTCTTGAGTGGCGCCGCACCCGGTAACCGCAATAACAGCAGTCAGTCCAAGGGCAATAGAGCAAATTTGAAAGGGTGACATAAAAACCTCTGATTAAGCTTTAAAAGCTCAGGCTTTAGTAAGAATCTCATATTCCATAACACACAAAAACGCAGAATATATTAAGACAGTGTTGATTTTATAACTAGAGTAGCAGAAGTCTAAAAATAAATAAGCCGATACCCAGAAAAATAATTAAAATTAATGCTATAAATAAATTTAATGTGATAAGTTACTTAAAAATGATGTTATTACGAGTGCACCATAAAAAAGCCGATGCACCACCTTCAAGCATTCACATATTTGTCATACTGCCATGCTATTGCTGTGTTAACGCCTGCCTCATCTGAGTAATCACATCACGGTAATCCTCTGCGCCAAAAATAGCTGAACCAGCAACAAAAGTATCGGCTCCTGCAGCAGCAATTTTTGCAATATTATCAACTTTAACGCCGCCATCAATTTCAAGACGTACATTCAACCCCCGCGAATCTATCAACTGCCGAGCCTCTCGGACTTTATCTAGTACATAGGGGATAAATGATTGCCCCCCAAAACCTGGATTCACTGACATAAGTAGTAACATATCCAATTGATCCAATAAATGCGCAACTGATGAAACCGATGTAGCTGGATTTAATACTAATCCGCACTTAAGACCCGCTGATTGAACCAATTTAAGAGAGCGGTCTAAATGCTTGGTAGCCTCAGGGTGAAAGGTAATATAGCTGGCTCCCGCATCAATAAATTGAGTAATTAAATCATCAACAGGCTCGACCATTAGATGTACATCAATAGGTGCTGTAATGCCATACTGGCGCAACGCTTTACACACCATTGGCCCAAACGTTAAATTAGGCACATAATGATTATCCATAACATCAAAATGAATCATATCAGCACCTGCGTCAATCACAGCTTGGGCCTCTTCACCTAAACGTGCAAAGTCTGCTGACAAAATAGAGGGGGCAATAATAAAATTAGATTCAGACACTGTAGCTCTCCTAAAAAATATCCCTACATTGTACGTTAAAAAATAGCACTGCGGGCACTTCAAACAATCCGATAACACGTTAAAAAATCGAGTGTCGAATTTTTTATCACATTGTAATTTAGCATCATACCGCACAGCCAATGTAAAAAACTACGACACTCAAAAACACAGCGATATCCACAATAGATTACTCTATTCACCTGTGTACTCCGGTCAATACCATTAACGACAGCACTGCACGATCGCTGAGTAATGATAAATACAATATCGAGTTACGGTGCCGAGCGGGCCATACCTTCAAGTATTTGACCAAATACAGCCACTACAGCCTCTTTTGCGTCGACCCCCTCAGGCAAAGAAGATTGCACCAGCTGACTGATTAAATAAAGGCTACGCTGCCCATCGACAAGCTCTAATACGCGTGTAATAAACTCATGCCCTCGCTCGCATTCAAAGGTTATTTGAGGGATTGGTAAGTGATGCATAACGAGCCAGCCAGGGGTTAACCATTGTGGAGTATTCGAGGGTTTAGGTAAGGCTTGAGGCTCTGGCTGTTTATAGGCATTAAACGAGAATATTTGCTCATGATGAAATCGTGCATTAAGCGGCGACACCATATGTGCAATTTCATCAACCGATTGCATCTGCACATCAAAGCCTGCCATACAGGCAAAATCAATGATTTCCTCTGCTGAATATTTTTTATCGAAAGATAAGTTGCGTGAATATAAAAGCGGCCCAGTATTAATCCAGCGCCCACCAGGCTTCAACAAGTAAGCAATAACGCTAATTAAATCCTTAACATCACCACCTGTGACATCAAGTAACCAAGAGGTCACAATAGTATCCATACTGGCTTCTTTGAGTGGCATATTCCAAACATCCGAGCCCAGCGCAAACCAACGCTTACGCGCAGCATGCTCATCTGTCGGTGGCACCATGTTCCATGACTTTGCAAAAGAATAACCTATTTGCGGATAGGTATATAACTCGGGTAAAGAGATCGCTCGACGCTCTTGAATTAAGCGCTGTGCACTGGCCAACAAAAAGGGGTTGATATCCGAGGCAAGGGTTAAGGGTGCATCAAGGTGAGTATGCAAATCCCAACTTAATCGCCCCGCCCCAGCACCTAAAACCAACATTTTTCCTGGCTTAGGATTTTGCCACACGGCCAAAACGCGCTGCAAATTGGCATCATTGGCATGTGTTTCAAAATACTGGCTTTTCTCGTTGTCCCACGCCCAATCACGCAAAATATGGTGATAATATTCCGTAGGGTTATCTATTTCAGCCTGATCAAAACGCGCATCGCGTTTAGCCCGTAACCCACCCTCTTCTAACAACGTCATAATACTTTTTAAACTTTGCGCCATAGCGGCATATGCAATTTCTAGGCGGTCACGCGTTAACGCCGATACATCATAACCTTGCAGCATGTTGTCTAGGCTAGCCAAAGCCTCGCCACCTTGCGCGGCCATCATAGCCATCTGATGCTCCCATAACACTTTTTGCTGCAGCCCCGATGGGAATACACAAGGGATATCGGCAAGTATAAAATACTCATTCTGACAGCCATCACAGTGTGTATGGGTAAGTTCAGTCGCGCAGATGGGGCAAATCAATAAATCAGCAGGAAAATTAAATTCACATTTTTGTGTCACAAAGCAACTCCAACATTTGAATAACGAAAAGCCAAAAAAAAAAAGCCCTACTGCAAAAAGTAGGGCTTTTAGGGCAAATAACAACTAAAGTATCGTGCAGCTTTTAGCTGAGTAGATCAACATCACCGCCGCTAGCGCCAACAATCGTCGCACTGGGGTCAACGCCCAAGCCTTTAGTTACTTCAGATAAGAAATTTTTAGCGCTCGCTGCTGTGCCTTTAGAAGAGAACGAGCCGCCACCAAATTCGGGGAGCTTAGTCGCTAACATAAACGGTGAATCCGCAGAGCTGTGCGATAAACCATTACCTGCGCAGCTCACTTGGCAAAATGCCGTGCTATTAATTAATGGCTGGCCATTAGAGTCATTAGTTTCGCTCAGCTTTTTAATCAAGTATGCCGGCACCTCAAACTTTTCAGTCATCATGGCATTCCAAACAGAAGCGCCACCAGAATGCCCGGCACTGTGACCATCAAAACCTTTATAGTTCCAACCGCCACCTTGATGGTTACCAATTTGCATTACCGCAACGCGCGTAATATCACAAGCAAATGCCGCTGTAATCACATCGGCTTGTAATTTAGCATGTGTCACCATGCCGGCGTTCTGGCCATCATCTGGGTCACTAGCAATATTCGGCTTACACGCATTTAAATCAGGGGCTTGTGCACTACTTAACTCAGTAATGCGCGACTCAAGCTTTTCAAGTGCTTTAAAGTGTGTACTTAAGCGAGCCTGCTCTTCGGTACCTAGCTTTTTCTTCACGGCTTCAACCGCCGCTTTTTGCGCTGCAAACGACTTTTTATAGGTTTCATCATTACCTAGATCAGGCAATGCACCAAAAAACTTTTCGACTGCCGCTGTAGGCTGCTCGATAGGCTGGCCGCCAGAGCTCACAATAATACCGGGGCCAGTACCGGCTGCTGTTGCATTCGAGCCTAAAAATATGGTCGAGTAATAGCTAGTCGCACCCAGTACATTACCTAAGTCGACATCAATGGTATTGCCATTGTACCCGCCACCTAACGCTTGACGCGTACCACCGTGTACAGCCACCCCTGTATCAACACCGCGAAACTTACAAATACCCGCAATATCATGCCCTTGGGGGCCGTAATGGTAAGTACCGCCAGCCATATTAGTGGCCGACGTGGGGCGAAAATCATTTTCTGGCGCGCCACTGTGTATATAACAAAAGACAACACGCTTTGGGCTATCAGCGGCCTGTGCGTAGCGCGCAGTCATGACGCCACCTAACAAACTGGAGTAGCGCAGTGTCGATGATGCGATACCCGCTTTGCTCACCATATCTAAAAAACCACGGCGCGCTTTTTGCACATGCCGCTTCTGAGATTCTACAGCCTTATCATTTGGCTTATCATTTTTTGAAAAATTCATAGTTGCAACCCTTTACTGTGTATGCATTTCATACAGAGGGAGCATAGCTCCCCCCTAGGTTATTTATTTACGGAAGCGGAAAGCAGAAGACTTAACCAGCGCTTTTAAAACATCGCGAGGGCTTTTAGCCACGTTGTAAGCTGCATTGAGTTCATCTTGTACACACACAAACTCCGCTTCTTGTGCATCAGTAATATTTAAGTAGCTCGCACCTTTTAATTCTGCATCTTCCAGAAGGTCCTTGCGCAGGGTATAGCCCATGGCATAGCGTGTAGTTTTCTCGATCAAACACGCAGAGATACCCGGTACATCTTCGGCAACAATTTTTTGGCCCAAGTCTTTAGCGCCACTAAATTTAAGGCCTTCGCCAGCAGCTTTATCGATGTCTGCTTGCTTAGTCGATAAAGTACCCACAATTTTTGGTGAAAAGAGGTAGCCATCTTTATTCACAAAATCAATGGCCAAATCGGCTTCACCCTTCGGTACCGCAACGCCATTGACAATAATCAAACCATCTTGCACAACGTCGCCATTCACACGCTTGCGTAAGCGACCAACGTTATCAAAGTCATCTAAACCAAATAAAGGGTTAAGAATGGCATTGTGACAACCCGCGCATGAAGAGCCTTCAACGTTAGTTTGAATATCATAGTACTCGGCAGTCGTAATTGTGCCAGCTTTGGCTCGCTCGGCAGCACGTAAGCCCGCTTTATCGCGCTCATCAGAATCTTCCAAGTTAGTCGGCTGAGGAATCGCCTGGCACAAAACATCTTGACGGAAGTGTGCGGCACGCTGAATAGGTGAGGTGTAATCCATATGTGCGTTGTAGGCCATAAAGCCACCAGAGGCAATAATGCCACCGCGCAATTCGCCGCTGGTATCGACCCAACTAAAGTCACCATTGCTCGCCCCCCCTTGACCGGCCATGCCATAAAAACTGGCAAGCGTGCTATCTAAGTAGGTAAAGTCACCCGCGTACATGCTTGGGAAGTCACCATTATAAAAAACATGCTTATAGATTTCGCGGATTTCTTGCATCATCGAGTCGCGAACTTCGGGTGTAAACTCGGCTACATTACGTGTGCGCGTAGGGAGCTTATCGGTACGGAACCACTTACCCGCTAAACGCTCAATGTGCGCCTTACCGAGGTCAGAATCGATTAGCGCATCGATATGCCCATCTAGTTTAGCCGCATCAAAGAGCTCGCCCGCCTTTGCGGCATCAAGCAATTGACGAGAAGGTGCACTACCGGTCAAGGCAAAAGATAAGGCCGACGCATATTCAAATGAGTTCAAGACATAGGCATCAGGATCTGCTTTTGCCAGTAAAGTTTTATCTTCTTGGGCCGGTGGCTCAGCAACAGCGACTGTGCCAATTGTCACCTTGCTCACTTTAATAGGGTTACCACTGGCATTATAGGCCTGTACATATTTGCCCGAACCCATTGCATGAGTGACTTTAAAGGTTAATGTCTTAGGCGCACTAGAGGTCAGCTCCATTTCGGTCACAATTTTATTATCAACTTTTAAACCAAACTTACCTGTTCCGCTTACAGTAACCTTAACAACATCGTTACCCGTCCAGTTGTAATTGGGAGTTGTACCTACGTATTTATGCGCACCAAAACCACCAAAACCTTTTGCATCGTAGGTGACTTCACCAAATTCAATAAAAATAGGATTGGCAATAGCGATTTGATTAGGGTCGGGCTCGATAGGTTTTTCAACTAACGCATCAGCAACAGTACGACCTAACTCAGAGCGATAAAGAAAATGCGGCGAGCTCAATACGGTCGTAATTGCCCACTTTAAACCTGTATTCAAGTCAGTCGCACCGCCAATCATGTCTCTAAATTCAGTGCGTTCCTCTGGTGTCAACAAGCGTCTGTAAGCCTCATAGGCAAATTCGCTAATCACATTGGTTGCACATGAATCGGCATCGCTGCAATCAAACGCCAGTGCACCAGGTGTTGCAATCGCCCAATCAGCTAATTCAACGGCATTATCATAGTAGCCGTTTAAACGTGTTTCAGAAATATTTTCGCTAATATGGTTAGGTAAGCGAGCCAGCTCGGTATCAACACTGACCTTTGAGGCTGATGAGTAATCAGCAGGTAGTGCTTCGCCAAAGAGCTTAGAAAGCGAATTGTGATATTCATAAGAAGTCAGCACATGCAGCGCTCGACGACCATAATGAATAGCATCGGCGGCAGGGTTCGCACAAGAGACGGCTTCGCCCAAAGGCCCTACTACGCCATTTTTTTGTGACCATAAATAAGCGGCGATATCTTTACTGCACTGCTCGTCACAGCCACCAGCGGCAAAAGCCGACATAAAGCCCTTAATAAATGTCGCCACACCCGATGGCGTACTCGCATCATAAGTGCCTAACGCTCCGGCATTACCAAAGCTATCAGGGTCAAAATGGTTGGCTTTATCGCTAAAGAAACCATCACCATCAAGGTCTAAATGGCAACCAACGCAGAGTTTTGATGAAAACAAAGCCAAGCCATTAGTTGCGTCGCCATCAAAACCCGACGGCGCACTTGAAGATGCAACCGGAGCCGATGACGGAGCAGAGACCGACGACGACGCAGGAATAGACGACGCAACAGAGGAAACAGCCACACTGCTCATTACCGAGCTCACCGAACTAACAACCGGCGCGCTAGAAGAGCTTGGAGTCGTTGCCTCAGAAACGCTAGAGACCGGTGTCACTGGATCCGTCCCCTTATCTGGTTCTGGCTCGCCACCACAGGCAGCTAGGGCGGCCGATATCAACCCTATCGTTAGAAGTCTATTCATCATTATTCCTCATAGGCAAACCTCAAAGAGATTCACAAAACAGTAGTGTAAACTTGTGATAAAAATTAACATGCTAATATTTATTTATTGGCTAATAATAGCAAATTCAAGTGCCACATTCAGTGACGAAGTTGGCAAGATTACTGACTTTTGAACAAAATACGATCAGTGCCCACTATATGATAGACGCCCCTAATCTGCCGATAGCCTAAGCAAATCGAGACTACTGAGCACAAGCGATAGGTCACTGCCTTTTAGCACTTTATCCCAAATTAAGCCTTATCAGTATTAGGGCTAGGGTTAGGATTAGGGTCAATATCGGCGAGTGTAACAGCCACGCATCGACGCAAAATGCGACTCACCGAAAACTGTAATAAACCAAAAAAAAACAGCGTCAACACCGCCCATTCAAAAGCAATCCAGCCAAATAGCACCGGCGCCCACATCATTGTCGACATCAGTGATTGCTGATAATAAAAAAACCACGGATGCCCTGGTGGAAAAACCCATTCGTGCATTTGGCTAAATGCCTTAGTTGGGCCAATCACCAGTAAAACGAGTACGAACACCGCCATCAAAATCAATAAGGCCAAACACTGGTTCAGCACAGAAGGGGGGCGTATACGAGCCCGATAATAATGAATTGCCATGGCCAGCCAACCCAATGCCCCTAGAATCACCAACCATTCTACTTTATTAACCAAAATAGCTACGTCAGTCAAATGCCCAACCTCATCGGCGGTTAATAGTGTTTGTGTGGGGTGACCGGGTACTGAGTACACAATGCTTTCTAGCCCGACAGCATCATGGTGAACACTATAATTAATTTGCTGAAAGAGAGACTCACGCTGCGCTTTAGTTGTATCGGCAAAGCCTGAACGGTAATAGTTTTGCGGGGCATACTTTTCAATAGCGGCACCAATTCCACCCACGTCATGCCAGCGGCCATACGAAAAATCAATATGATAGAGCAGCGACCAAGCTAAGCCAAACGCCAAAAAAACGCTCGATAAAGAAAAAATTCCCGCCGAAAAGAGCTTCTTAACTGTAGAATTCACTGTGACCTCTGTATGTTTATCGAGTACCAATATTACAAGTAATCACCCAAAAAGAACGAGCAAAACGCCTCACTCTTTAAAATAAAATGGCATATTTAAAGCAATGCTATATAGCTAAAAAGTGGTGTAGCTAAAAAGCAGTCACTTTTCAGAAATATCAACATTGAGCACTCATAAACTATTGACTGGGCCTTTCAAGCCACCCATCGCGCACTATAAGCGCTCCTTGCGCTTCAATGCCCAGAAAATAATCCATCAGCACTCTAATCAGTGAAGTTTGTCAGCCTAGTGAATAGTCACAAAAAAATATCAAGCGCTTTTATAGCGCATGCCAAGCCAGCACTAGCCAGCAAAGCGGTTTTCGATTCGGCCAGCAACCTCAACACGCACACTAAAGACCGCGCCAGAATCAGGGTAGGCTAACAACTCTTCATCAGGGCGCCCGCCCACAGTCGTAATATAAATCGTTTTAAGATCTTCACCACCAAAAGCAACCATTGTGGGGCATTTAGCTGGCACAGCAATTTCTTGCACAATCTCACCTTGAGGACTAACACGCACTATGCGTCCTCCCTCATACAGCGCACTCCAGTAGTAGCCTTCACTGTCAACGGCGGCACCATCAGGGCGACCACAGCCATGCTCAAACTGGTGTAAAACTGAACAATTACTCACCTCGCCCGAGTCTAAATCATAATCGCAGCGAGTAATGGCATGGCTTGGAGTGTCGGCATAGTAAAACGTTTTATTATCGGGGCTAAAAGCAATACCGTTCGCGGTTAATAAATCTTTAACCCAACACTTCACTTCACCTTCAGCACTTAGTGAATAAATACTAGCACCGCCATAATCTTTTGGCGGGTATACGCTGCCAGCAAATAAACGGCCTTTATCATCACAACGCCCGTCATTAAAGCGGTTTTTCTCCATGCCTTGCTCAGGGTCTGCAATAAAGGTTCGCTGTGTATTCCAGCCATCAATAGTATATAGCCCTGTGCGCATCGCCAACACAAAACCGCCCTTTTCTCGCAAAGCAAAACAACCAATTTCTTCATCAAATTGTAAAAAGCGATCCTCGCCCGTTGCCGGGTCTAAGCAATGTAGCTGTCCTGCATTGATATCCAGCCAATACAATAATTGCTCTTGTTCATCCCAGCGCGGACACTCACCTAAACTTGCTTTTATTTTAAGGGCAACTTCCACTTGACTCATAAATATCACTCTTATCTAAATAGGCTTATGTTTTTACCCGCAAAATAGCCAAGCACAGCAACTGCAGGCACAATTTAAAGTCGGCATAATCGCACAAAGAATTACAAGACACCAGACAAGGGCGACCCTGTCAGTATTTTAATACCCCTCAAGCATCAAACAACAAAAAACTAACGCCCATAAAAAAACCCCCAAAGCTAAGCTTTGAGGGTTTTTTTATGGCTACTTAATGAGTAGCTAAACTTCCATATCACACACTAGGCTTCAACATCAAATACGTCGCCATCATTGTGCTCTTCTGGCTCTTCTTCTAATAGAAGCTCTGGCTTACCTTTACAGGCGCGCGCCAAAATATCGCGACGCTTAGCAAGCAATAAGCCCACAGCTTCGGCTTGCGCTTCGTCTATCCCTTTAATATTTTGCTCAATGAGGGCTGTAATATTCTCAGCCAGCTCAAGCATTTTATCATGGTCGTCGGCATCTTTTTTGTTTTTGAACATAGCCCCATCCCGATCACATTGCCAAACAGCAATTACTGCCATAAATGTATCCTCATCATTAACTGTATGCGCATACAGTATTTGTTTTATTGCTGCAGGTCAAGCTTTGCATCGATTTTAATTATAGGCCTCACTAAAACCGCCACCTTTAACCCACAAAAACACGGGCATTGCGGAAGATGCGCAACCAACCACCATCTTCATTCCAATCACTTGGCTTCCAAGAGTTTGCCACTGTGCGGAATACGCGCTCAGGGTGAGGCATTAAAATAGTCGCGCGACCATCAGTACTGGTTAAGCTGGTAATACCCGCTTGCGAACCATTCGGGTTGGCAGGATACGCCTCAGTGACATTGAGGTTGTTATCAATAAATCTGACTGCCACTTGACCACTAGTATTGCAGGCTTCAAAAGCAGCTTTATCGGCAAATTCGGCACGGCCTTCACCGTGTGCAACCGCCACTGGCAAATGCGAACCAGCCATACCTTGATACAAAATCGAGTTAGATTCTTCCACTTTGACAAGCGCTACACGCGCTTCAAACTGCTCAGACATATTGCGTACAAAATGCGGCCACAAATCGGCACCGGGAATCAAGTCTTTAAGATTAGACATCATTTGACAACCATTACATACGCCTAAACTGAAAGTATCATTACGATGGAAAAAAGCCTCAAATTGATCGCGTGCAATCCCGTTAAATAAGACGGTTTTTGCCCAACCTTCGCCAGCACCTAAAACATCGCCATAACTAAAGCCACCGCAAGCGGCTAAGCCTTTAAAATCCTCTAAGCGTACACGACCGTTCAGCACATCACTCATATGTACATCAACAGCTGTAAAACCGGCGCGCTCAAAACCCGCCGCCATTTCTAGCTGGCTATTCACACCTTGCTCACGCAAGATAGCCACTTTAGGACGTACACCGGTTGCAATAAACGGCGCTGCTATATTATTGCTCGGATCATACGTTAACTGCGTGCTCAACCCAGGGTCTGGCGCTGCAATGCTGGCAAACTCCTGCTCAGCACAATCAACATTGTCGCGCAAAGATTGCATATGAAAACTGGTTTTGCTCCATAGTTGCTGCCAGTGAGCACGCGTTGTATCAATAAGCACTTGCTCGCCCGCACGCAATACAATGGCCTCATCTTTAGTGGCTTGACCGAGCACAATTAACTCACCGGTAAACCCTGCGGCGCTAAACGCATCTCGTACAACATTAAGGTGCTCACCGGTAACCTGAATAACAGCGCCCAACTCTTCATTAAAGAGCGCTGCCATCGGGTCACTCCCCAAAGCAGTCACATCAAGGGCCAAACCACAGCGACCAGCAAATGCCATTTCAGCGACAGCCGCTAATAAACCACCATCGCTGCGATCATGGTAAGCGCCAATCGTGCCGGCCTCTAAGCAGGCCTGCATGCCTTCAAAAAATGCCTTGAGTGCGCTCGCATCTTCAACATCGGCACAGTCGTCACCCATTTGATTGCAACTTTGCGCCAAAATAGAGCCACCCAGACGCTGCTTGCCAGCGGCTAAATCAATCAATACCAACTGATTACCTTCGGCAGCATTGATTTCGGGCGTTAAGGTTTTTCGCACATCCGTCACTGGTGCAAAAGCCGAAATAACGACCGACAAAGGCGAAGTCACCGCCTTTTCTTGACCATCATCTTGCCAGGCCGTACGCATACTCATCGAGTCTTTACCCACTGGGATCGTTAAGCCCAATGCCGGACAAATATCCATACCTACAGCAGTCACCGTTTCGTACAACTTAGCATCTTCACCTTTATGGCCAGCAGCACACATCCAATTCGCCGACAGCTTAATATCACGCAAGCGGGCAATCGGCGTGGCAGCAATATTGGTAATCGACTCAGCCACAGCCATACGGCCCGACGCCGCTGCATTAATCAAGGCGATAGGCGTACGCTCGCCCATACTCATAACTTCACCAGCATAACTATCAAAAGTTGCCGTAGTCACTGCGCAATCGGCCACAGGGACCTGCCAAGGCCCAACCATTTGATCGCGTACCACCATACCGGTCACCGAGCGATCGCCAATAGTAATTAAGAATTGCTTGCTCGCGACCGTAGGGTGTTGCAACACTCGCTCAGCGGCATCACTGACACTTAAATCAATACGTAAAGGGGTTAATGGTGCATTGTAGGTGGTGGCTTCGCGGTGCATTTTAGGAGCTTTACCAAAAAGGATATTCATCGGTAAATCAACAGGCTTTGCGTCAAAATCGCGATCATTGACACGTAGCACTTGCTCGCTAATGGCTTCGCCTACCACAGCATAAGGACAGCGCTCACGCTCACAAATTGCCTTAAAGCGCGCCAAGCACTCTGGCGCAACAGCCATCACATAGCGCTCTTGCGACTCGTTACACCAAATTTCTAACGGTGACATGCCTGGCTCATCATTAGGTACATCGCGCAATTCAAAGTTAGCACCACAGCCGCCATCTTTGGCAAGCTCAGGAAAAGCGTTTGATAAACCGCCAGCACCCACATCGTGAATAAATGCAATCGGGTTATTCGTGCCAAGCTGCCAACACTGATCGATAACTTCTTGGCAGCGGCGCTCCATCTCGGGATTTTGCCGCTGTACAGAGGCAAAATCGAGATCTTCTGAGGAAGTACCCGATGCCATAGATGAAGCCGCGCCACCACCCAAACCAATGAGCATAGCTGGGCCACCCAAGGCAATGAGGTGACAACCCGGTGCAAACTCTTCTTGTGCAATATGCTCTTCTTTGATATTGCCATAACCACCCGCTAGCATAATAGGCTTATGGTAACCGCGGCGCTCACCATCAAAATCTTGCTCAAACGTCCGGAAGTAACCACAAATATTGGGGCGGCCAAATTCGTTATTAAACGCCGCGCCGCCAATGGGCCCTTCAAGCATAATATCGAGTGCATTCACAATGCGATCGGGCTTACCGTAATCTTGCTCCCAGGGCTGGTTATAACCGGGAATTTGCAAATTAGAAACAGTGAAACCATTCAGGCCCACTTTGGGTTTAGAGCCTTTACCCACAGCGCCTTCGTCACGAATTTCACCGCCAGAGCCGGTTCCCGCGCCAGGGTTAGGCGCAATGGCGGTGGGATGGTTATGGGTTTCAACCTTCATTAAGATATGAACAGGTTCTTGATTGTAACCGTAGATGTGGGTGTCTGGATTGGGGTAAAAGCGCCCAGCAACCGTACCCGTAATCACAGAGGCATTATCGGCATAGGCCGACAGTACATCTTCACCACCTAATGCATAGGTGTTTTTAATCATTTTAAATAACGATAAGTCTTTTTCTTCGCCATCAATCGTCCAGCTCGCGTTGAAGATTTTATGGCGGCAGTGCTCACTGTTTGCTTGTGCAAACATCATCAATTCAACATCGGTAGGGTTACGCGCTAAATCGGTAAAGCTCGCCACCAAATAATCGATTTCATCATCGGCTAATGCTAAGCCCAATGAAATATTGGCCGCCTCTAAAGCGATTTTACCCCCCCCTAGAATGTCAATATGAAATAGCGGCTTAGGCTCATGCTTAGCAAATAACGCTTCGGCCTCATCAAGACTGCCATAGGTCACTTCGGTCATACGATCATGCAGTAAATGCGCGACCCTATTTAAGTCAAAATCCCCTTCTAAATGGTAGACGACACCTCGCTCAATGCGGTTCACTTGACTCAGGCCTGCATTATGCGCGATATCAGTCGCCTTAGAAGACCAAGGCGAAATAGTCCCCGGGCGCGGCACAGATAGTAACAATTGACCGGCAGACGCTTTTTTATCGGCCTTTGGGCCGTAGGTCAGGAGTCGAGCAAGGACCTCAGTATCAATAGCATTGAGCGTTTCACTTAAATCCGCAAAATGCACATATTCGGCATAAACCGCCAAGATACTTGGCTCAGTAGCCTGCAAAGTAGAAAGAAGTTTTTGGGTTCGAAATTCAGAAAGCGCTGGCGCACCGGGCAAAATCAACATAGAGGAATCAGTCTCAAAGTCTGCTAAACGTGTGATCGAAAAAAGCGCGCATTGTACTCGATTTCCTCTCGAGTCGCAGCAAAAGGCGTCAATTTGATGTCGGTTATTATCAATCTCTATCGCTTAGCAACAACCTCAATATGGCGCGCCAATCATCCATTATGACGTAACAAGCTTCCCGCCGCTGCGTATACGCGGTAACATCAACGCAATTACGCCCGCAAAAGCAAGATACTTGGACCCAAAAGAGACCGGAGATATAACAAAACGTTAATTCTAAGATCACCCTTAAGGCTCAACTTTAATGGCATTCCGGCTGGAGCTTTTAAGTTCAAAATGGTTTAACACAGCAGTGGCGTAACGCCGCGCTGTAGCCAAAACTTATGGTAAACCGCATGTGGCGATACCCCTGTTAAGCCCTTTACTCACCCGATTTTAGCTTAAAAATAAATAGACGCACCGACCTATGCATAAATGGCAACACATTATTCGCGAAATTAGCTACAGAGTAACCAATCATGTGATTATGGTGACCTGTGTCTGCCTTTTGTGTTATCCACTGCAAGCGAGCCATTGGCCCACACTGCTCGAGCGCATTAAACTCTCGGGCACCTTAACGGTTGCCTCGCGCAATGGTCCAACCACCTATTATCAAGATAACGAAGGATATACCGGTTTTGATTATGAACTACTACGCGGCTTTGCCGAGTCAATAGGTGTAACGCTACAGGTTATTGAAATCGAAGATTTAGGGCTCATTTTTAAAGCCATTAATCGACGCACTGTACACATGGCAGCCGCGGGCCTAACCGTTACCCCAAAGCGCCAGCAACTCGTTCATTTTAGCGAGCCTTACTTGCAGGTGACTCAGCAACTGATTTACCGATCAAACTCTCCCAAACCCGCTGGCATCAGCGATATTATCGGTAAAGACATCTTAGTGATTGGCAACAGCAGCCATGCCGAGCGCCTACGCGCCATCAAAAAACAATACCCCGATCTCGTATGGCAAGAGCAGTACGACATAGAAATGCTAGATCTTATGGAAAGTGTACATAATCAAAAAGTCACTTATGCCATTGTCGACTCCAATGCACTAGAGATGAATAGCAGCGCCTATCCTCGAGCCCTAGCGGCATTTGATATTAGCGAGCCCGAGTCGCTTGCTTGGGCACTGCCTAAAATGGAAGATAACAGCCTAGTCAATGCAGCTAATCACTACCTGAAAACGCTGCAAAGCAGTGGCAAACTCGCCGAAATCACCGAGAGCTTTTACGGTCATGTTGGCCATATTGATTACAGTGGGGCGCTTATTTTTACCAAGCGCCTACGCACGCGGCTCCCTAAATGGCAAGCTGCTTTGCAAGCCGCCGCTCAAAAATATGATCTCGACTGGCAATTACTCGCAGCATTAAGCTATCAAGAATCGCACTGGAACCCCAAAGCCAAATCGCGTACAGGGGTACGCGGCTTTATGATGCTCACATTAAACACGTCAAAAGAAATGGGGGTCAAAAGCCGGTTAGACCCTCTCCAGAGCATTGAAGGTGGTGCTAAATATTTCCGTAAAATGTATGACCGCTTAAGTGATGATATCACCGAGCCCGACCGAACATGGCTAGCATTAGCGGCTTATAATATCGGTTTTTTGCATCTACAAGATGCGCGTAAAATCACTCAAGATCAAGGCGGGAACCCCAATTTATGGAGCGATGTACGCGAGCGATTGCCGCTTTTAACCAAGCGTCAATATTACAAGAAAACCCGTTACGGCTATGCCCGAGGCCACGAGGCCGTTAGCTACGTCAATAACATTCGCAATTTTTATAATGTTATTGCTTGGAAGCAAGCCGACAACACCAAGGACTCGATGAGCGATGAGACGTCATCGCCCCAGCCCGATCACAGCTACGAATCAATCATTAGCAGTGCCCTAGAAGAGCTAGAAGACATTAATGCAATGTAATCAGTGGGCGTTGCACTGATTACATTGTCTTATGCTTGATGACGCGATGCTAACAAAGCGCGTTGCTTTAAGCTTTTTTTTAGTGCCCTTCGCTCAGCAAAAAAAGCTTGCATCAAATCGCTTGCGGCTTGGGCGCACACCCCTACCGTCACCTCTAATCGATGATTAAAACAAGCATCATCTAATAAACTATGGCTGCAGATTCGGCCCGCCTTGGGCTCCAAGGCAGCCAATACTACTCGCTGCACACGAGCATGAATCAAAGCCCCTAAACACATCGTACAGGGTTCGACTGTGACATAGAGCGTAGTGGCCGGTAAACGGTAATTATGTATCGTTTGCGAGCCCGCTCTTAAAGCCTGCATCTCGGCATGTGCCGTTGGGTCGGTCGCGGTAATAGGCTGATTAAAACCACTGCCTATCACTTGATCACCGGCAACCAGCACGGCACCTACGGGCACCTCACCTTTGCTATACGCTTTACGAGCTTGCTGCAAAGCCAAATGCATATAGAATGTGTCATTTCGCGCTTGCTGTGCTGTAGCGGCCTTATTCGCTGCCTTTGGGGCATGTGTCACTACATATCCCCAACAAATTCAAAGCGTGGCATGTCTTTACCGTCTACCGTTACCCGCTCGGTAAACATTACCAGTGGCCGCACCCACAAGCTAAAATCGCCATATAAGCAACGGTATACCACCAATAACTCTTGCGTCTCACTGTGATTAGCGATGCCTGTCACGTGATAAAAGCTCCCTTTGTAATGCCTGTACTTGCCCAGTGCTAAATGCATAATGCCCTCATTACCTTAAATAAATAACGGCCTATTGTCGTTGCTTTCAAGAAAAAGATGAACCTTAAAGTTTTAAAAATAGGTGATCGCCCCGTTAAAATCTCATTCACCCATAGCGATAGTATTGTTCACACTGGCTCCCGCCCGTATACTCTGGTGCTTCATTAATAAGGGGGGCAGCGTCACGCTGTATAGATAAATGACACAAGCGGCTTTAACCACCATTACAACGTCCATAGCCGCTAGCGTACTTGCGCTGGTGCTAAGTGGTTGTGGTCATAAGGGACCATTAGTGGCACCTAAACCCAATACCGTGGACACCAAAGCGCAGCATTCGCACGATAATAGCGCGACACAAAGTACATTTAAGCTCCCTAACAATACCTAGGCTTCCTGATGTCTCTCACTTTAGAAAACGACAGCTTACATTTTGAGCAAGTCAATTTAAACACGCTTGCCAACCAATACGGCACCCCCTGCTTTGTGTATAGCCGCAAAGCACTCATCGATGCCTATCAAGCCTATGCGAGCGCGCTAGGTGACTGGCCGGGTGCGATTTGTTATGCCGTAAAAGCCAACTCTAACTTAGGTGTATTAAGCTTACTCGCCGAGCAAGGTGCAGGGTTTGATATTGTGTCGGGTGGTGAGCTTGAGCGGGTGCTACGCGCCGGTGGTGACCCCGCAAAAATTGTTTTTTCGGGCGTAGGGAAAAGCGCCAGCGAAATAGCTCGCGCACTGAATGTAGGCGTAGGCTGCTTTAACGTCGAGTCACAAAGCGAACTCGAAACCTTATCGCAAGTCGCCAGCACCCAAAACACCGTTGCGCCTATTTCTATTCGGGTCAACCCCGATGTAGATGCCAATACACACCCTTATATTTCAACCGGCCTTAAAGAAAATAAATTTGGTATTGATATCACCGAGGCCATCAGCGTTTATAAACACGCCGCCAGCCTGCCGGGCTTGCGCATTAATGGTGTAGATTGCCATATTGGCTCGCAGCTTACTGAGACTCAGCCCTTTTTAGATGCGCTTGAGCGCGTTCTTAAGCTGGTTGACACCCTTGCTGGCGAAGGGATTGATATTCGCCATCTCGATTTAGGGGGCGGCTTGGGTGTCACCTATAACGATGAAACCCCGCCTGCCATTAGCGATTATATTAATGCCATTAAGGCCCGCTTAGGCAACCGCGATATTGCTTTAATGTTTGAGCCTGGCCGCTCAATTGCCGCTAATGCCGGCATATTACTCACCAAAGTTGAATACCTCAAACCCACTGAGCACAAAAACTTTGCCATTGTTGATGCTGCAATGAACGATCTTATTCGCCCAGCACTGTATCAAGCGTGGCAAGACATTGTGCCCGTCAACCCGCGCAAAACGCCCCCTTTAACGTGGGATATTGTAGGTCCCGTCTGCGAAACCGGTGACTTTTTAGGCAAAGATCGCAAGCTGGCATTAGAGCAAGGTGATTTACTCGCCATTAAATCATCAGGCGCTTACGGTTTTACCATGAGTTCCAACTACAACTCGCGCCCACGCGCCTGTGAAATTATGGTGGATGGCGCACGCACTTTCATTGTTCGCCAACGCGAAACCCTTGATGACCTAATGGCTCTAGAGTCAACTCTCGCCAACGCTACGACTGCTGAATAAGGCTTGCTATGAAAATCCGCTTCACCAAAATGCACGGCTTAGGCAATGACTTTGTCATGATCGATGCCATTAGCCAGCAGGTTAATATTACCCCTGAACGTGCGCGCAAACTTGCCGACCGTAATTTTGGTGTAGGCTGTGATCAGATTCTTATTGTCGAAGCCCCTTCGCGGCCCGATGCCGATTTTAAATACCGTATTTTTAATAGCGATGGTTCAGAGGTCGAAAACTGCGGTAATGGTGCACGCTGCTTTGCCATTTTTGTGCGCATGCGTAAACTTACCGGCAACCATACGATTCGCGCCGAAACCGCAGCGGGCCTACTGGTATTAAACGTGGTTGACAAATACAACGTCACAGTAGATATGGGCGTGCCCGAACTCAACCCGACCCGCATCCCCTTTAAGGTCAATAGCCAGCAAGCCAGTTATAACCTACCGTTACCCCCCAATAATATCGCCAATTCCCTGACGATCGGCACCGTATCGATGGGCAACCCTCATGCGGTAACCTGCGTTGACGATACACACCAATACCCCGTAGCCACAATAGGCCCTCTTGTAGAAGCCCATAGTCAATTCCCTAATAAAGTGAATGCTGGCTTTATGAGTATTATCGATCGCAATACGATAAATTTGCGCGTTTACGAGCGCGGTGCAGGCGAAACACTCGCTTGCGGCACCGGCGCCTGCGCTGCTGTAGTGGCAGGGCAATTGCAAGGGCTGCTTGATAATATCGTCACCGTCAATTTACCAGGCGGCAGTCTAACCATTGAATGGCAAGGCGCCAATACTCCGGTACTTATGACCGGTCCAACAGCCACAGTCTTTCACGGGCAAATGCGCATTTAATCACAGGCCAATAGCTATGAGTCATAGTCCAACAAACGCTCAATCCACACACAACAACCCCAATAGCCCAACGCCTGCCGAACTCCCAAATGCGCCCTCTCCTGTAAGCGAAAAACAAGTGGCCCTGTATTTACAGCAACACCCTGAGTTCTTTGAAAAGCACCTCGATTTACTGCTCCAGGTTCGCCTGCCTCACCCTTCGGGCAGCGCAATTTCACTGATCGAAAAACAAGTGCACACCTTTCGCGAGCGCAACAGTAATATTCGCGAACGCTTAAATATCTTACTCGGTAACGCACGCGATAATGATAGGTTATTTGAACTTAGCCAACGCCTAACCCTCGCCTTAATCGAATGCAGCGAGCTTGGGGATATTTTTGACGCACTCAATTACAGCTTAAACCAAGAGTTTAAAGTTCCCCACGCGGCGATTTGGGTACTCGATAAAAAACTCAATTCAGCAACAACGCAATTTTTACATACCACCGAATTTCAACCCGCACTTAACAAACGCTTAAACGGCAGCAAAACAGCCTTTAGCGGCATTAGCCAACCCGAAATTAACGCACTTTTTAGGCAGTCCGAAGATGTTGGCTCGGCTGCTTTATGTGTCGTGCACCACGGCAGTCGCCCTATCGCGCTCATTGCTGTAGGCCACCCCGACAAAGAGCGCTACCTGCCCAATGGCGGCACGCTTTTTTTACGGCATTTAAGCGAACTCCTCAGCCGCATACTCGCCCGCTATGTATAAATAGCGCAACGCTTTATACTCGACGCCAAAACTTTTACTGATTGACACTCACACCAAGCACACGCTAAAGGGCGAGGCGATTTTGCACTGCGTAGATTTATCTCGCAGCCTCAGCCTTCACGACACAGGGCCGCTACCAGTTCATCCCTGAAGGCTGCACGCGGGCGTCCTGCCCGCATAGCCCGCTGAGTAGTAAAGGCTGAGGCGCTGGCAAACGGATAGTGTGTTCAGTGCTATTGTTATAGATGGCGTGAGCCTATCTATCTTCCTAATGTGTAGTTTAAAAAAACGCGTTTGAGATTTGCCCACGGGCTTACTCAAACAAGCCGACGAAAGACATCCACACATGCAACAGGTCTATCGACTCCGGAAATCAGCATAATCACTCGCTTAACGTGACTATCCTTATAGCCTTCCCGATCAGACAACGCGGTCGGCGATCTCAAACTATGATTTCGGAGCTCAATACTGCGCCTATGCTTTCCCCTGTCAACGCTTAGCCATAAGGGTTACCCATTACCACCCAGACTTAGGGCCTCGGCGATGCGCTACATCTTACCGAGCAGAGGACTTACACCTCTTGATCTAATCGCCAGCTTTGCTTGGCGCACTGCTTGTCTAAGTAGATTTTAGATTGGTTGGTATTTGGGGACGATATGCGGGGGCCCGATGATGATCTCAAGCTTCAGTTTGAAGCCTTGCAACAGTTTGATGAAGAAGACAAGAAAATAGCGAAGGCTTTGCTTGAAAGCTTAATCCTAAAGCACAGCGCTAAACGGGCTTTTGCGAACTGATCATGAAGCCTGCCATCAACCACTCTTGGTTCGACCTTTAGAATAGTGTTTGACCATAAAAAAGCAGCTAAGGCGATTAAGCTTTAGCTGCTTTTAGGCTTGGGTTTAGACCCTGAGAATACTAACTTATTGATTTAACAGATTTTTGTTGTGGATGTCCCCGATTATGCGACTTCTTTAAAGCACGCTGTGTGATTTTTAAAGCACTTTCTATTTTTCCACCCACAGTTTTGAGCGATGAACCCTCTCCAGCGAGAAGTCTATTCACTTGCGCCAATGGTTCAGCAGACAGGAAAAATCGTCGTGCCGCTTCTAGCTGCCGCAGTGATTCGCCAATACCCTGGGTCATGCCCGAATCATGCAACTGACGAACACCTCGAAAAATGTCGAGAGGTAACTTAAATAAACAGAGTAGATTTGTGTCTAAGTAGATTTGACCTATGATTAGTATGGCAATTATTTGACGTGTGAAAAGATGCCATTGTATTAAATAGTATACCTTATTAAATTTAACTGTTCCTCCAAAATGCCTAAATTTTACCTATAGTTAATTTAATTCCAAAAACTAAAAAGGATTACTGATGAAATTTTTAAGTGAATTAAGTATTTTGGCTTTGGCTATTGGTTCTATGAATGGTTATGCAACCGAACCAGTACAAGCGAGTTATGACAACGCCTATCTTAAATTTAAAAGTGACAGTGGTAGCTTCAAACTGTGGCTTGATGGCCGCATTATGTTAGACACTGGCTTTGTTAGCAGTGACAAAAATGATTTTGTTGAAAAAACTAACATTAGACGTGCCCGTCTAGCGTTTAAAACTGTGTTTGATAATAAGTGGGCTGGTGAGTTTGATATCGATTTTGCCGATCACGAACCTGAAATCAAAGATATGTGGATTGCTTATATAGGCTTAGAAAATTTCAATTTTAAGATTGGTAATCACAAACCTTTTTTCAGTATTGCTGAAATGACCACGTCACGATGGTACACGTTCATGGAAACTCCAATGGTTACCGACGCATCGAACCCTGGTCGAGCCATGGGACTTAGTGCCAGCTATTTCAATGATTCATTCTTTGGCGGTGTAAGTATCTTTGGTAATGAGCTTGGTGTAGATAACACCGAAGTAGAAGACGATGAAGGCGAGCTGGTTGGCGTTCACATCCCTTATTCTTATTCTGGCCGTTTTGTTTATCGCCCCTTTGTTAACGCCGATGCAACTCAAATGTTTCACGTAGGCCTTAACCATATGGATTGGAAACCTCAATCTGATGGTGAAAGTAAAATGCGCTTGCGTGTTCGTCCAGAAAGCAAGGTGTTAGATTATGAGTTAATTAATACAGGTAAAGTCAAGCGAGTAGCTAGTCAGCGCAGTATTAGTTTAGAAATAGCGGCTCGATATAATAAATTTATGTTGCAAGCTGAGTATCTAGAAAACACTTTTATTCGAAATGACATCGATGATGAAGATGTAGATACTAGTGGTTATTATGTTGATGCGTCTTATATGATTTGGGGAGAAGGAAGACCGTACAACTTGTCTGATGCGGAGTTTGGTCCTGTTCGACCCACCACAGAGCATGGCGGTCTTGAGCTAGCAATTCGCTACAGTAGTGTCGATTTTAATGACGCAGACGCAGACGTATTTGGTGGTAGTTCAGACAATATTACTATTGGTCTAAACTGGTATGCCCATTCAAACGTAGTATTCAGGCTGAACCATACTCGTGCCTCGTTAGATGAGTTTGCTGACGGTGACGGTGACTTTGTTGGTGGTGATGATGTTACTATTACCGGTCTTAGAATCGAATATTTGTTCTAAACTTTTTTGTGTAAGTGTCGATGTTATATACATCGCCATAGTTTGAGCCTTCAATTTTCATGGTCGTGCATTGTTAAAACTACGAAAGTAAATAACCTCATTTGGATGGTCAAAGTGTTTAAAAAATTAACGATTATAATTTCCCTCGCCTTATTTATTCCTGCTTTAACTCAAGCTGCTTCTGTTAAAGAAATTGATTCAGGTAAAACCTCACAATATAAATTCAATGGAAATATTTCCCAAGACTTAAGTGGTTCTGCATACGTCAATGGCACAGTATTTATGGCCTATGATGGCGGCAAAAACTCTGAATTTCCCGAAATTCGCTATAATTCTTTAGGGAAAATTAGTGATCCATCACCAATTTTAGGTCGGCAAATTATTCAACGTGATATCGAAGGGACAACGCAAATTAAAAATTCTGTATTTGTTACGTCAAGTTTAAGTCAAGTGAATGAAGATACCAGTGATTACAGAGTATTATCCGCTTTTACAGTAGGTGATGATGGTACAGTAACTAACGAACGTTACGTTTATGCACGTGAAATGTTATTGAATGCTCTTGAAACTAAATTTGGCAATAATGACTGGCTTCGCCGAGTGCGTATCTCATTTGGTAAAAGTGGAGGTTTAAATGTAGAAGGCTTGAGCGCCTCACCTGAATCTGAAAAAGCCTTGGTGTTTGGTCTTCGCTCGCCACTGTATGATGATAATTTTGGCTCTCCTGAATTTGATGGAAAATTATCTCTTAATACGGGAAAAGCAATATTACTAGAAGTTAGCGATCCATTTAGCGGTGACTACAGCACCAAAATTACTACCTTAGACTTAAAGGGAGAGGGGATCCGTGGACTTGAATACATTCCTAAAATGAAGGGGTATATCCTGATTTCTGGCAGTGTTGAGAAAAAAGACCATTATGCTTTATGGTTTTATTCACCTAAATCAGAACAACTCACTTCGTTGACTAATGACAGTGCAATGTTTGGCAAATTATGCCGCCCTGAATCTGTATTAAACATCCCAGAAAAATCAAGTTTCTTAATACTCAGCGAGGAATCTGGTAATGCTTGTCAAGATTCAGAAATTACTTTTGTGAAATATTCTTATTAGATATAGAAAATATAAATGGCAAATATAAATGGCAAATATAAAAAAAATACGTCCAAAATTTTTAACAACTTTAATTCCCGTATTGATATTAGGCTTTGCCTCTTTGGCAACAGTGTCGACTATATCGACGGTAAATGAAGTCAGGTCATTATCTGCGGAGAAAGTGAGTACATCAAATGAATACCTGAAAAAGAACATTAATAATTGGATTGGCTTTCAAACCGATCTAACCACAGCGTTAGCAAACATGGAACTTTATTCTCAGCAAGGTAATGCTGATCATACTTTAGTGAATAATGCTCTAGTGGATATTAATGATAGTTTAGATTACCGAAACATCGCATTTGTTAACCCCGATGGTGTGGCTATTTTCGCTGGTAGCGCAAAGCGTGTTGGAGCCAACTACGGCAAGATGCAATACGTCCAAGATGCAAGAAGCTCAACTGAAGTTGTTATATCTGATGTCCGCTTCAGTCGGATTGATGGTACCCCGCTAGTCAGTTTTGCCAAATCAATGCAATCTAATAATGTGGTATTTCTTAGCGTTCCACTGCAAAATCTGTATAAAGATTTTGTTGATGCTAGCCGAGTAGACAATCAAAGTTACTCTTTTATTCTTACCTCAGATTGCAAACCACTAGCGCACCCATTACTTGAAGATGGTAAGGAAATAAGCTTTGACTACACAAGTTTGTGCTCCCAAGAAGGAGTGAGAACATTCACCGAAGATTCAAACACCTATCTCGCTGCGGTGAGCAAACAAGCTGATACAGGCTGGTATTTAGTGACCAGTATTAATGAAGCAGAGGTTAACCGCATTATTACCGATACTGTAGTTACTACAATTTTAATGAGCACCACTACTCTTATCGTACTTGTTATTGTTATTTATTTTCTAACAGGAAATATTACTAACCGCATCGCAAAGATTGTCAATTTAATTACCGCTCTTGCGCGGGGTGATATTAAGTCCCTCACTGATAATGAAACAACTCTCAAAGGTCTAGCCGCTGAGCCTGACGAAATTGGTCAAATTGCACGGGCAACGCAAAATGCTATAAAAAACCAGTTTAAAAAGGTCAGTTTTGCCAAAAAAATTGCAGCAGGTAACTTAACCGAACACATAGATGCGAGTGAAGACGACGCACTGGCTCAAGCGTTAAACCAAATGTCAGCTAATTTGACGGGACTCATTCAACAGCTAAAAGAAGTGGTTTCCAATGTGGACAACTCTTCAGCATTTATTAATCAACAAAGTCACGATCTGCAAGATGGAGTAGTGACTCAGCAAAGCTCCATAGATAACGTATCTGATAGATTGACTCATTTGCTAAACGAAATAACAAATAAGAACACCATTATTTTGGGCATGAGCGATCAGGCGAGTAAAACCCAAAATGAAGCGACACAAAGTAAGAGTAAAATAAACGAGATGGTTCATGCGTTTGAAGATATTGACGAGTCGGGTCAAAAAGTATCAAACATCATGAAAGACATTGCCGCCATTGCCGGCCAAACCAATCTGATTGCATTAAATGCAGCCATAGAGGCTGCTCGTGCAGGTGAACACGGACGAGGCTTTGCCGTGGTGGCTGATGAAGTAAGAAACCTTGCAGGAAGAACTGGGGATGCCGCCGGTGAGACTTCAAAATTAGTGCAAGAGTCACTCGACGCAATCAATGTTGGTCAAGTGGCCTCTGGCAGTACTGAGCAGGCGTTTTTAGAAATTATTAAGCATTTTGGTGTCTTTGCCAAACAAGTTCAAACTTTAGAGCAGCTTAGCCTTGAGCAATCTGAATCAATGAAAGCACTTGAAGTAGATTTAACTTCGGTCGCTAGTATTACTAAAAGTAACAGCTCATTGTCGGATAACCTCACATCACAATGCAGCTCTCTGGAAAAGCTCACTCATACGTTGCGCGATGAGATAAACAAGTTTAACGTAAATTAATT
>NZ_LGAK01000089.1 GCF_001292705.1 Marinagarivorans algicola | reverse complement strand
CGGTTAATATAACCCTCGGCCGGCGCCCTTTGCGTAGGATCAAACACCAAATTACTTGCCTTAATTTCTTGTCGCTCAGGGTGCTGCACCCAGTCACTGTAATCAGCTGCGATGGCAATGCGTAAATCATTGACTGCCACCACTTCACGCTCTTGGTTATCCCACACATTTTGGCTAGGGTTTAAATACACATATCGCTCCAACGCCATGCGCAACCCCCCGCCCCCTAACTCTACCGTGGCCGCCTTTTTTTGAGCCAGTGGCAATATGCTCGCTAGCGTGGTTGTACGCCTTTGCTGTGTGTCGTTAATCCACTCTTTAAACACTGCAGGTGTTACAAAATCCTTAACGGCTTTCTGCTTTAATATTTTTTGAGCATGGCTGTCCCATATTTTACTTTGGCTATCATCCGCAATTAATGCGTATCGCTTAAAGCAGCCCTCTAAATCAGGCGGCAGTAGTAAAACGGGGGCTGGGGGTAAATCAGGTTCGTTCGCGGCAGGTAAATCATAATCGTCATACACATCAATAGGTGGGGTCTCATCAAATGATGGGACTGGGGAAGCACTAATCAGCGGTACAGTCAAAGCCGCTACAGCATTATTCACCTGCCTGGTCACCTCATTTAAACCACTCACGCTCTGCAAATCATTAAAATCATTATGATCTTTATCCGCAGGTAGACCCGTGGGGAACATAGGCAGTACAGCCAAGCCACCCAATAACTGAGCGGCGGTCTCGGCCTTGGTTTTACCCGGGTTACCGTCAACGGTTGCGTCATCATCCCCGCAAAACAAAAACGTAATATCGGTTGTTAGCGCAGCCTGCTCTTTAGCAAAATTAACCAAGCCGCCACAATCCCACGTCACCCAAACCGGCATGCCCGTTGCCTTGTGTAGCGTACACGCTGTAGCCCACCCCTCAGTGACTAGCTCGGCATCGCCCTTGCCGGCAATGCGTAAATAAGTGCCTGTCTTTTGCCCGCACTTGATAAATAATTTTTTGGGTGCCGCTTTAGCCGCCTTGGTAATCACCTGTAAATTGCGTACATCGCCCGCCATTGTGCGCATGGGCAAAACCAAACAGCCTTTACCTATGTTTAAACTAAATTCATGTTCCTGCGCCAGCTTGCCCGCCTCGGTTTTGCGGTAATCCCAATATTCGCGTACAGCGTTATAACCGCTAATAATGCGGCAGGCTTCATGTTTAATATCAGTAATTAAAACAAGAGGCTCGCGGGGAAATAAAGCGCCGTAGGGCGTAATATTTTTTTGGCCAATGTAAGCACAACGACCCACCGGCGCCAAGTAATGCGCAACAATATCAGCTGCCGCTTCGGCCACTACATTCGCCATATTATTAGACCAGGCAATATCGGCCGCTCGCTCTAGCTCCATCACCGCTAGCCTAGCCTCACGCTCAGCCCGCAAACGCGCTTGCTCTTGCGCATCGACCACGCGGCTGGACTTATACCCCCGCTCAACAGCGCGGGCAAACAACCAACCAATCCCCGTCTTGCCGCCACGGTCGCTGCGCCAAACTGCCCGTGCCTCAGCCGCACGGTAATTTTTATACTGCCCGCCCCAGTCCTCCCATACATCAAAACCGCACTCACCAAATTCACTCTTAATCGCAAAACAGGCAAACACCCATGTTTCGCGATCATTAAAATCTAAATAGTCCAACGCATCACGCGTACTCTCTAGCGTTGGCGCATCAAAAACCTGTCCCATTATGTTTTTCCAGCATGTTATATTTATAGCCCTAAGCTAGGGTGCTCAATGGCCGTTGACCTCTGGGTAAAAGAAGCCGACAGGGCCACGGCCAAAACTCAACCTTTCAGCCACCTTATTTTTCTGAGTCACCCTATTAGCCCCTTCAATTCACCCTCACGCATTTCACATGAACACTTCTCAACAGCTAGCGCGAGTCGCTCAGCACCTGAATGCAGCACTGGCTGAATTTCAGCAGATAGATGCTTCGCAATCACTCCCGCTGGCCAAGCTGCATAGTCGCCTTGCGAATCTGGTACTAGACGCTGAAAAGCAGCGTCAGAAAACTGAGCGCTCAGAGAAAAAGTAACCCCCTCAAGCGTTATAGAATGCTTAATTTCCAACACCGTTCCTCCCAAGCTTCTCTAGCGCTGCAATAGCCGCTTCATGCATCGCCACACTCTCGCGCAGCTCCAACACAAAACCACCGATATCTTCTAACCGCACATTCTTTTGCTGTGCCGCCACCATCGCCTGCAGCGCTTCGGTCGCCTCTTTCGTAAACGGTAACAATAAGCCCTCAACCCCCTCTTCAGCCTCTGCTCGCACCAAATTGCTAAAGCACAAATTATTGCCGTACAGCCTATTAATGTAACCAAGCCGAATATCATCAGGCATCACACTCACAATCACATGCTCTATCGCGAACACCTTAACGGGGCTAGGCGGCACATCAGCCGCACCCAACCAACGAAACAGCTTTTGCTGTGCATTCCATAGTGTTTTGCTTGCATCTGCACTACTACGCGGCAACTGAATATCCATTGCATCCAGCTCCGCGCCGCTATACATCTCACTCACAGCCTCAAACACCTCAACACCAATGCTGCCGCGACTCCACTCGCTAGCATGCGCCCACATTAAGCACGCATCACG
>NZ_LGAK01000088.1 GCF_001292705.1 Marinagarivorans algicola | reverse complement strand
TATTCGATCATCTTGATCAAACCGCTGAGAGCGATTTGAATTTTTTACGGCGCTTGGCAATTGCGCGCGGCGCCATCATGAAGCCCGCGAATGGTTTTTTGTTGTTTGTCACTGAGGGTGTGGGCAAGAGCGCCAGCGGTGTTGCTTTGCCGGTTGTTTCGCTCAGTGCTGCGCAGTGCTCAGCATACAGTTATAAGCGCGCCTCAGCTAAAGGGGTTAAGCGTGTGACAGCGAGTTATAGCGATGACTCAAAAGGCGTGGCCGGCAATGTGGAAGTGGGTGCGGGTGAGCCGGTGTTTACCCTAGCTTATACCTATACGACTAAATCTGAGGCTAAAGCCGCTGCAAAAGCCCATCTTAGAACATCTGAGGGTGGTAAAGAGTCGTTCACGGCGACGGCTGCGCTTTCGCCCGATCTTATCGATATAGCGGCTGAGGGTCGTTTGGCGGTCTCGGGTTTCGATTCTTCCATTAATGGCTTGTGGCGCATTGATTCTGTTGATATTTCGGTGAAGAGTCATGGTGGATCGCTGAATGTTGTGTGTGATCGGGTGGTGGTTTGAGGGTTGCTCGATGTGGGGCTTTTTAGTTTTTAAGTTTTTAGTCTTTAAGTTTTCAATCTACACAGCGGGTCCCAGGCTTCGCTGTCTTTGTTTTCCTCCCCTTGTAGGCGTTGGCCTGCTGTCGGTATCTTCTGTTTCTTTAGTCCCTCCTCTTATTCATTATTTTTGCTTTATTCTGTTTTTTTATTTCGTTTGTTAATAGGGTAACTATATTTTCGTTTTTTGTTGTTTTTTGGCGTGGGTAATGGGTTTCAAAGGGGTGTTTGGGTGGTAGTGTTTGTTTTGTGGTTTTATGGTTTTGGGGATTTTTGGTTGATGTTTTTTTTAAAGGCTTTAGTCTGACTTTTGAATAGCGTGTAATTAGATAGGTTAGTGTGGCGTTCTTGTGCTCTGGCTTGGGAGGTGTGTGTTTACGTTTTTAAAATTAGGCTGGGTAGGGCGGGTGTTAGTGTGGCTTAAGTTTCGGCTGGTAAATTGTTAAATGATAGCATCTGGATAGAATAAATCATGAAACTATCAAATTTAAAGTATCTAAGAAAGCTAGTTCCAGGAACTATTTTTATCTTTTTTGGTGTCCCATGCTACCAATATATGGCAGGCGATTTATTAAATATAGATGAAAGTATTGGATTCGTGATTAAAGGATATGGGGTTGTACTCGCTATCATAATAGGGAGTTTTTTAGAATGTGTAAAAATTAGAAAATTAATAAATTCAAAAACGCATCAGAAAATTAATAATAACATAAAAAGTAAGTTGATTGAGAACGGGCTTACTGAGTTAAAGACAGAGGCGGAGATCGATGCGGTTAAGTCATCAAAGCAATTAATGCATATTTTTTATCATTTAATTGATAACGACGAAAGTCTGAAGGAGAAATCAAAGCTAGTTAGAGACAACGGATTAATATGGACTTCGACAATAGATATTGCAATTATTGGATGTTTTTATTCATGGTTATATTTTATATTGATTATATTTTTTGGGGCAAATGGCCTTCTTGTCTCAGCAGGATTAATGATTGGCTTAATTGGGTTAATCTCTGGTGCGTTATTGCACCCTCGAGCAGTCAGTGAGCACATCGCCCTAGGAGACGAACAGATCGATTTCATTGTAACTAATCACAAAAACACTCTTCAAAATAAAATAACTGGACTATTTAATTAGATGAAAAAACTTAGGGATTCGATCGAGGCTACAAGAGAATATTTTGAAAAAGACGAAACTCCTTGGGTTATTGGCTTTAGTGGAGGGAAGGACTCATCTTTAGTAATGAAAATTCTACTAGTAGCTTTAAGTGGTATTGAGTCGAAAAATAAGAAGAGATTGCATGTCTTTTATTGTGATACTGGAGTGGAAATACCTGTTCTTAAGGGGTATATAGAGGATACGCTTAAAAATATCGCAGAAGAAGGAAAGAACCTAGGGCTCGATATTATTGTCAAAGAAATTCGTCCGCCTGTAAAAGATAGGTATTTTGTGAAAGTAATAGGAAGGGGTTATCCCCCTCCAACAAATATATTTAGATGGTGCACCGATAGACTACGGATAGATCCTGTCCAAGCAGCATTAAAGGAGATAGCAGGTGACGCCAAGGCGGTAGTTGTGCTTGGAACAAGGTACGACGAGAGCCGTGAAAGGGATAAGATTTTAAGTGATAATTCGCTTGAAAATTTTTATCTTTTTAAGCAGAAGGGATACAAAGAAACCATATTGTTTTGTCCGATAGTAAATTTTACAACTGAGGATGTATGGGAAGGATTGATGGAATTAGATGGCGGCAACTCAATTGATCTTAAAAAATTATCTCGTATATATAAAGAAATCTCAGGTGAATGCCCAATCATTAGACTGCCGGACGCAAATCCCTGTAGTAAGGGTAGATTTGGCTGCTGGACCTGCACAGTTGTTCGACAAGACAAAGCGTCAAAAAACCTGATTGCAAACGGTTATGAATCATTAGAGCCTTTGTACGCATTTAGAAGTTGGCTTTTGAGTATAAGAGATGATATCTCTTATAGATGTACTGTTAGAAGAAATGGAGCTAATGGTTTAGGCCCCTTTCGGCTTTTCGCAAGAGATATAATA
>NZ_LGAK01000087.1 GCF_001292705.1 Marinagarivorans algicola | reverse complement strand
GCTTAATAAATCATCACCGGCATCGCCATAAATTGTATCTTTACCACCGGCTGCATCAATGGTGTCAGCGCCGCTGTAACCATAAATAGTTTCAGCATCATCAGTTCCTTGCCAAACCGCAGCAGTTGCCAGTACATCACGCACAAAAACTACCGAGCCATCGAAAAAGTGCAGCTCATCAACCAGATTGCGCTCATTAGCAAATCCATTTTCAATAACAAGCGTGGTCACTACTTCGTTTTGAGTGATAACAATAACAAAGTCTTTCTCTGTGCGACTGTAACTCACCTCATCTAAGCTAATACCTTCAGCAAACACAATACGATCCAAATCATAATTAGCACTGTCATAATCTTGAATAATATCCGTAGATCCATCGGCCGCGATAACGTAAGTATCACTACCGGAGCCACCTTCTAATCGATCATTACCTGTACCACCGACCAATGTGTCGTTATGACGGCCACCCTCAATAACATCATCGCCACTACCACCGATGAGATAATCATCACCATCATCGCCTTGTAATACATCATTTCCCGTAGCGCCTTCTAACACATCATTACCGGCGTGCCCTTTAAGTAAATCATCACCCCCAGCACCGTTTAACGTATCGGCCTCTACACCACCATGCAGCTCATCAGCATTATCCGTTGCTGCGACCGCCATAATTTCGAGGGCTTCCTTATCAATAACTGATATCACACTTTGCTCATCAGTAAACTCGACGGAAGCTACCTGCTGATAGCTCGCGGTGTAATAATTTTTAATGCGTATCTGGTTTTCATTTCCATTGACGAACAGAATAAGATCAGCATTTTGACGACGAACTACAACATTTTGGGATACAACACCGGGGCCGAATACAATCTTATCGATATCGCCAGCGGCACCTTTATTGTCGATCACATCTAAACCGTCGCCGAGTGAGAATTGATAGGTATCATTACCATACCCACCACTTAGTATGTCATCTCCGCCGTGCCCCTGAATTCGATCATCACCTTCACCGCCAATTACAGTGTCATGCCCGGAACCTCCCGATAACCAATCATTGCCGGCGCCACCATCTAAATAGTCATCGCCAGCAGCGCCAGCCAGAAGGTCATCACCATCATCCCCGTGTATACGGTCATTTCCATCACGCCCCAGTAACCAATCATCGCCACTTTTGCCGAATATTTCGTCATCGCCACCACGCCCATCAATCAGCTCAGATGCCGAAGTACCATGTAGCTCGTCCGCTTGCTCGGTAATAATCTGCGAAGCAATATTGATTTGATCAAACTGGCTAGGTCCAACATTAATCTGCGAACCATCATCAAAAACGATGGTGTCGATATATTGATAGGAATCACCCTCACGATCAAAGTGTGACTCCACGCGTAATACATCATCAGTGCCATTAATCATAATGACCAAGTCGTCCCCTTGGCGGGAAATAGAAACACCTTCAGCCGTCAAACCACCAATAATTTTTACACTATCACGCCGCTCAACTCCAGTGTCCCTATTACGCACGCGGTCATGGCCGTAGCCCACACCAAAACGATATTCATCATTGCCACTGCCACCAATTAATACATCATCACCAGCACCGCCATCTAAAACATCATCACCTGCAGCCGCATTCAACGAATCATCGCCATCTAGACCAAAAAGAATATTGTCACTTGAATTACCATTAACAACATCATTAGCGTCACTGGCATTCATCGCAGCAGCAGTGACCACTCCAATAGTACTTTGCGAATATGAGGAAGCGGCGTCTGTTTGTAAAAATGCATCTACCTCGGCACGCAGTAAATCCAGGTTCACCGTGTTATAGGGGTTAGCTCCCCTTACCGCCTGAGCGAAATCCTGTAAAACATCCTGAGCTACCTCAGGGTTACGTTCCGCAAAACCGAAGAGGTCTTCCACCACAAGAGAAAAATCGGCCTGCCACACATTCTGTACTTCGTTTTTTTCCCAGCTAATTTCACTAAAAAATGGGCTCAAGTGACTGCGGGCACTTAATTGAAAAAAGACTTTATCCGCCCAATTATCAAAAATTGCGCGATACTCAGCAGCATATTGCTGCCCACTACCGCGTGGGTTCGGTATATCAAAGCCATAAAACGCGGCCAATGCGCCAATTTTTCGGGTATCTATAGGGGACTGAAAATGTTGGCTGTAATCCCCTTCCTGCCCGGTCCAACTAAAAATAATTTGCTCAAGTAAGTCCAATCGAGCTTCACGGGAGTCAGCTTCAACAAACCGAGTAACCAAAGCTTGTAGCTCACCAGATTCATCGCGTGCCATTGCTTGATGCAGCGAATAAGTCTGGCCAAAACCTTGCACATCAGGAAGGGCCTTTATCTCACCCGATAACGCCATACCCTCAGTGGTAGTCCGTGTTAAGTTACGAGTGAACCACACATCGGTCATTGCATGGGTCTCACCGCCGGAATCCACAAAAGACCCCACCTGCCGATGCTCGTTTCCTTCATTATCTGTAAAAGATTGATTAACATAATTCAAAGAGAGTTCACGAATACCTGCATCCTGCAAAGATATCAGCTCACCACTGTCCGTTTCACCATCTTGATCTTTGTCTTGGAAAATACGCAACGCTGAAAATAGCTCGTCTTCCTGAGTAATTCGACCATCGCCATTACCATCAAGCTCCGCTAGCGCTTCAAAACCATTGGCCGCTTTAGAGCCATCGTTAAGCAGTGTTTCACTACCGAATAGCTCGGCACCAGTATTAATCACTCCATCGTTATTGCGATCTAATACAAGCAAGCCATCATCTTTATGCGCAAAACCCGTTAACTCCTTAAAACCATCGCCTGCATGGTCAAAATGAATACCAGCCGTTAAACCGACAGTTTGAACACCGTCACCGTTTAGGTCCAAAATAATCGGGGATGCTGGTACAGGCGTAGGGGTTGGCACCGGAACCGGCGGGACTGGCACTGGAACAGGGACTGGAACAGGGACTGGAACAGGGACTGGAACAGGGACTGGAACAGGG
>NZ_LGAK01000086.1 GCF_001292705.1 Marinagarivorans algicola | reverse complement strand
TTTTATTACATTAATGCGTTGTTAGCGATTATTTTGGCGTGGCGATACAATAGTCGATAAAACTTAGTGTCATTTACTTTTTGGCATGCCTGTCTAAGTAGATTTTAGCCTAGAGACTGTAATCCAAGGGCGATAAATAATAAAAAAGCCGCTAAGGCAGTTAAGCTTTAGCGGCTTTTGGTATGGCACTTTAATATGCGTTATAAAAGGATCAGACTAATAACCAGAATGATTTAAAACGAGTGCATGTCCCAGCTATTCTATTATTTTGGCGTGGCGATACGATAGTCGATAAAACTTAGTGTCATTTTCTTTTTGGCATGCCTGTCTAAGTAGATTTTACGGGCTATCTATCCAATTTATTTAGCTGGCTAGAAAATATTGTGGATGTTCTAGATGTTTTTTTCATAGTTAAAATTGATAGCTATCAGGGTTATATAGCTTTTTTTGGTGAAATTCAAACTCTCCACTTTTTTTAACAAAAACAATATCCCAGGCATCTCGAGTGTCTTCATCAGATATTTGACTAATACCGTCAATATCTATAAGCGGGTCACCCAACCCGTCACTCAAGTAATAAATCATCGGAACATCAGAAAGTACTAAACCGCACCATAAAAACGCTGCGTATCGTTCATCTCTTTTTTCAAAAATTCCAGTGCTACCCTTTGAAAATATAACTTCATATTTATTTTTATTGGCAAGCACAAAAGCCCGATCAATTTCATTACCAATAGCTTTATTTGTAATTCGCTCATACTCCCCAATACATGTATTAATTGAGGAAGCTCCATTAACCGCATGTAAGCTGTCTTCACTCGCCAAATGGCGACCTCCAGCTTGACAAGCCATATTCAAAAAAACAACAAGAGAAATTATATAAATTTTCATTGCAAGACCCTACTAAGAGAAGTTCCAAAACGTCCTGTCGCACTACAACTGCCCGGGCTACAAACACCAATCAAAGTATTTCCGCCATAGTGAACCCCCAAATATAGTGGCTGATTGTAACGGCTGACCATTCCGGCATCATGTGTCGCCGCCCCCATTCTTGGCCAAAAAGCATTGCTAAACTTCAAGCCATCGCTTGTATGCGTATGGTATCCAATATAACCGCCTGCAACGCCTACACCTGTAGCAGACCCGATTTCAGGCGTCGTATAGTGCCAACCCTTTTTGTCTTTCCAAATACTACCACCGACCTCTAGTCCATATTTTTTTGATAATGGCGCGGTTACGCTTAACACTTCTACTGCCGCTGCATCTGAACTCTTAAAACTATGGTGCTTGCTTAAAACTCCATCGCTAACCAATCCATTCAATTCTTTTTGAAAAGCACTCTGACTACCTGTGGAGCCTCCCCCACCAGGGCCACTCACCTTTTGTGAACAGCATGCCCCCGACACAACATTGTAGCTCACTACCGTTTTGCCCAGTGCATATGCGGCTTTGCGCAGCATTTTACCCGATGCATTTGGCCTGTGCGAAATTTTTTCCCCGACGCGACTTTTCTTTTTAATCTCGGTGCCGACTGGAGTAAATACCGGCGCTGGGCAAGGTGCGCGCAGGGCGCGGCCGAAGAAGCTGCGCGCTTAAAGACTGGAGGTTGTTGGCGCTTTGCTTGCGGCTATTGTTCTTTTGCAAGCAAAGTGACAACAGCCGGAGGGAACAGGCCGCAACCTTATTAGCCACCCTTTTACGGAGTGACCAACTAGCCGCTTGGCACAATGCAGCTGGGCACTTGGCTTGCGCCTTTTGTTTTGCAAGCCAAGTGCCCGGCGGCGAAAGAAGCTTGACGCCTCCCATAAACAAGCTTTTATCGGTGTGTTTGATTTTCCATGTAGCTGCGTAGCAGCTTATTAATGCGCGTTTGGTAACCCGCTCCCTGAGATTTAAACCACCCCAGCACATCGCTATCTAGCCTTAAGGTTACCGGTTGTTTGGCGGGCACTTTGACTTCGGCATTTAAAAAGAAAGCATCATCCAGCTCAGGTATATCACTGGTATCAATGTCGCTATCTTTCATTTCAGCTAATCGTTTCCAATCAGTTTTTGACACTTTGCTCATAACGGCGCACCTCGTTTTTAGTCGCTTTTCGGGCCGAGATAATACGGATGGTATCTTCGTGGCGCTCAACATACACTACCACACCGATTAGCTGCTGTATCCAGCCAACCCCTATCCAGCGGTCTTCGCCGTAATCTTCTCGGGTATCTAATAACGTCAACATAGGATGATTAAACAGGTCTTTCACATCATTAAAGTCGATGCCGTGCTTTTGGATATTGATCGCGTTTTTAACTTCATCCCACTCAAAGTACATGGGCACCCCTGTATTGACATTTGTACATACACTTTACTCCAATTCTGCCTTTTCGTCACGCTCTGCTTCTAACGCCGCCAATACCACTTCTTTTGTCGATTCAGGCTCGTCAACTCGCTCCTCCCGATGCATGGTCGGGTGCGTTAGTTCGTGAATTTGCTTGAGTTTTACAATGCTGACATGAGTGTAGATTTCGGTGGTGCCGATGCTGGCGTGCCCTAGCATTTGCTGGATAAAGCGGATGTCGGCGCCGTTATCGAGCATCAGCGTAGCCACGGTATGGCGGAATAAGTGGCAGCTGCCGCTTTTGCCAATATCGGCTTGTTTGATGTATTTGGTGACTAAGCGGCTAAGGCGATCGGGTGTGAGGGGTTGGCCGGTTCTTTCGAGGAATAAATTATGAGGATCGGGTTCGATGGCGAAGCCTATGCGGGCCTCGTCGCGATAGTGCGTTAGCCATTGCATGGCGCGTTCGCTGATGGGTACGAAACGGTCTTTTTTGCCTTTGCCCTAATACAAGGATGCCCTAATACAAGGATAATACAAGGACACTCACTCCAAAAAACACCTACTAGAACAGCCCAACAATTAACACCGCCCAACCTAAAACATGCTAAATTATGGCCTTATTACTTCTAGCTATCAACACAGTATTAATTATCGTGTTAGGGTATATATTCAGGCAGGTCGAACT
>NZ_LGAK01000085.1 GCF_001292705.1 Marinagarivorans algicola | reverse complement strand
GTTGTTATATTTTAGCTTGAATTAAATATTAGCGTTATCTTAATTACAACCAACGCGTGTCTTGCTCACGGTAATATTATCATAACGCATAGTTGCGCCTTGGCTACCGCCCCACCCTAAATGCACATGGCGAACATCAGGGGTAAAGTTATCCGAAAAAGAATTATACCAGCGATCTTGGAAGGGGCCGCGCATGCCGGTCATTTCTAAACCCGTCAGTGCTACACCGTCTTTCCACATGCGCATAACTTTTGCATCGTTATCATAAAAAAGCTCAAAACAAGAAGAATCGCCGACACTGTAAGCACTAGTGGTAGCATCAGCACCCGGCGAGAATATTTCGGGAGACAAGGTATCGCCAAAGTTGCCAACATTCCATACCAATAAATCATTATTAAAAATACGCAGGCGCATAGACTCTTCTTTAAGAGCTGTATAATCGCCATTGCCCACCAACATAAACCATTTATTGCCCTGTGCTCCACTGACTAGGGTGGCATCAAATTTAACATAGGCAGAGGCTCTATTTTCGAGCGCCTTTAAATTAACCCAGCCCCCGCAATTAGACCCCGATGTCACCTCCAGTGCGCCGCCTGTAATGTTGAAGGAACTACCGCCATTATCACAATCTTCAAATGCCAACCCGGCAGGCAAAGTCGTGCCCGATACACCCTCAAAGTTTTCACTAAAATCATCCGCAGTATGACCACTGCCACCGTTATCACCGCCACTAGGGCCTGAAGAGCTAGCCCCACCCGTAGCCGGTAATGCATTCATGTTTAACGCACCCCAAACATAATCGGTCAGCTGCTCGGCACAATCTCCCACAGGTTGGCAAGCGGGCATACCGCCACCGCCACCGTTTTTAATAATCTCTAACATTTGGTTGTATGCAGTGGCCGTATCAGGTGCATTGTTAATCGCTTTTTTAATCACTTGAGCACTCTCGCCATCGCCATTGGCGCCATGGCAAAGTGCACAGTTATTAGGGCTGCTATAAAGTGCCTCGCCCGCCGCGATACGCGCTTGATCTGTTGGGCCACTAGGTACCGGTGCGCTTGAACTTGCCATGCTAGACGATGCAACAACCGATGCCGAGCTGCTAGATGCGGCTGTGTTAAAACGAATTTCAAAGGTGCGGATCGAGATATTCATCTCTTTAAAGTCTTCTTGTGGCTTGGGGTTAGGTGGATTGCTACCCCATTGACTGTACCCGTAAAAATCGCGCACCGTATAACCATGAGTAGGGGCTGAGCCGTTGCCTTTAGTTTCTGGGTTTAAAGCGATACGCGTTGGCGTTGTTAAATAAGCGGTTGCAGCATCGACGGGTGTTTTTTGCCAGTTGGCATCCTTCCAAAAATACAAGGTATCTTTAGGAATCGTTACACGCACCCATTCGTCACGGTAAAAATCTTGATCAATCTCTAAGTAAGCTTCGGCACGAACCTCAGGGCCGCTAGCATCGGGGTTACCTAGGGTAATTGCGAGGTTAAATTTGCCGTTATCTAATTGATCTACTTGATCGGCCGTAATCGTCGGCACTAGAGCATCTAGCAAATCTTGTTTAGAGGGGATATTACTTAAATTGCTGTTAATACGCAGCTCAAGCACAATACTTTCGATATCGCCAATAGTGCGGCCGCTAGCAAAACCCAAACGGCTCCAGCCATTAGAGTGCTGATTCATGCCGTTGTCATGCACAATTTTTTTTAGCCATGTACCTTGCTGTACATCCCACCCACAGGTGCTGTCGGTCACGACATTAGCGCTTAAGATGTAATCAGCGGAGTTGCCTGGGCGCGATAGGTTGGCGTACTCAGCGCTTGTGAAGGTTTTGTTAAAAAAGTTGCCGTCAAAACGCCCCGAACCATCAAACAGCACCATGGCATCACCACTAAAGCCATCATCAAAGTCACAGTCAATTTTTTCGATAGTCCACGCATAAGAAGGCGCTGCGCTACTAGTGGCGGCCGACGAAGGTGCAACAGCACTGCTCACCATACTACTCATACTACTTACAGAGCTAATCACAGGCTCGCTAGACGAAGCCATCGCGCTACTCGATGGTACAGTCGATGACGCCACACTACTGACCGGTTGCGCAGCACTAGAGCTGGCCTTAGGCGGCTGACTACCACCCGAACACGCCGATAGTGCCACCGATGCGGTGCCTAGTAATAATAAGCGCCAGTGGCTAGCCACTAACTGTTTGATGGAGAGCTTAAGCATAGAATACCTCGAAATACATTTTTGCCAGCTGCAGCTAGCCTTTGTTCACCTAGTGTTTAGCACTGTTAATCACTGAGAGTGATCAACGGCCAGTGCACCCAATTATAAATAGTAAATACAATAAAATTGGCTCTAGCACACATAAGTGAGTTTTAGTCCAAAAACCGATCACATTATTGCCGATAGAGCTATCGTTTTTAGAGCTATCATTTTTAAATCTATCGTTTTTGATGCCTCAGCGACATAATAACTGTAGTGGCACACGTACTCTCATCACCCGCAGCAACGTTACTCCTCCTCATCGTACTGGTCTTTATAAACCTCTTTGCGAGCATCTTCGTTATATACTTCTTTATCATCTTCACTATCATCCATGTTGCGTTCGCCATATATGCCCTTTCTAGGCGCTTCGTAGCGGCTTTTTTGAATCGCAGCATCGTCAAAGTAGTGCTCGATAGCCAATTCACATTCAACGGCCTTAATACCTTTATCTGAATGATAGGCGTAGTTGGCAATAGACTCTGGATACTCCCAAACATCTAAGCCTAGCTGCATAGGTGTACCGCACGACTGACAGGGTGTTTTAAGCTCGGTAAGGTAACGTATATAGTCCTCTTCTTCGGCTTGCGCGCTGGTATCTTCGGTAAAGACTAGGGCTTTAGCTTCAATATTGTACACTTGCGTACAGTGGCTGCAGGTATAGTTTACATACCCAGCAATGGTGACATTCATAAACTCATTCCGTAATGGGAGTATTCGATGATTACTAATGGCGCGTTATACCACACTTCGCTAAGCTGTCATAAACCGTTAATACATTCAACTGAGACAACCATTAAGCACCTAAATACACAGTGGCTGCCAGCTTGTTTACACCCTGCTTCATACGCGGCTTCATATCCTGTAACGCCTTTGGGTATATTTAAAAACACACAGCGATACTGAAAAACGCCCAAACATGCATAACTCAGCCTTCTCAGGTAAAGGACCACCATGCTACTAATATCACGATTCTTACAAGTGCATAGACGCCGCCGGCTCACCAAGCATTTATCAGGTAATATTTTTAAGCGTATTTCTAAATTAGTCCTATTACTTGCCTGCTTTATTGCCATCAACACCGCTGTTATGGTCTTTGTTGAGGAAATATCACTCGGGAATGCCATTTGGTTGTCGTTTACAACACTCACCACCGTGGGCTATGGCGACTATAGTGCGAGCACCTTTACGGGCCGCACGGCGACTATCATTACCATGTACATTTTCTCTATTTCGCTACTATCACTCATCATCGCAGAAACAATTGACTGGAAGCTACTTGCAACCAGCAAAAAAATCAAAGGCTTATGGGAGTTTGCCGATATGGCTAATCACATTCAAATTATCAACACCCCAAACAACGATACCGAGCGCTATTTACAAAGGCTTATCACCGAAATAAAAGCCACCCCAGCGCTCGCTGACCTACCCGTTCAGTTACTCACCCGCAAATACCCAAAAGGCCTACCGGACTCGCTATCAGCCCTAAAGGTTATTCACCGTACAGGTATGGCAGAAGATGGCGTCATCATTAATCACATTAATCTCGAAAAAGCCAAACATATTATTATTCTCGCGCGCGATGCTTACAACAGCTTATCAGACAGCCTTACATTTGATCTTTTATCTCGTGTTGTCGAAATCAATCCAAATACCAATATTATTGTCGAAGCCGTATTAGATGATAATCGTCAGCGCTTTTTAGCCTTAGGGGCATCAGCGGTTATCCGCCCGATACGCGCCTACCCCGGCATGGTCGCTCGCGCACTGTCACACCCGGGCACCGAGCGCGTACTCGAAGATTTA
>NZ_LGAK01000084.1 GCF_001292705.1 Marinagarivorans algicola | reverse complement strand
ATGATGACTCACCATCTGCAGCGACAAACCAATGCAAGAATGGCACAGGACCAATAACCCCTTCGTGCATCCACGCTTGCCACCAAACCAAAGCGAAACCATAAGAAAGTGAAGCGAAAAATAGTATCGTAATGAGTATCTTTGCAAGATTCTTCATAGTTCACTCGTGCACATAACGCCACGTTAAGCGGTAAAAAAATGTTGGCTAAAATTGTGAACGGAGTGAAACAGCCAACTGTTTTTTGTCCGTTTGAACGCCTTGTTAGTACTACGTTTGCTTAATACTCGCGCCACCTGTCATGACGATAGAACAACCTTTACCTAATTGAATAGAAGTACCTTGGCTATTCATTTGGGTGTTTTCACCTATTACTGTTTTCCCTGTTGATGCTGATGAACCACCTGTAACCAATACTTGGGATGAAATTATTGTGCCTGCTATATTGACAGTACCATGAGCGTGATCGAAACGAATTCCACGCAGTGCCTCTAATAGAGCACCGTCTATTGTAATATTACCGCTACCAGCAGAGGCATCGATAACACCGACAGCCTCTCTAAATATGGCTTCAACATCTACTGGTGTTTTAGCATCTTGCAATTTGCTTTCTAATTCAGGCTTTATAGAAAATGCTGACGTAAAGAAATGCTTTACTGCATCAGTGGAAAAATTTGCAAGCATGCCTGACGCAAAACCTGTGATTATCGAAGTAGTGATTGGATCCATGAAACTCTCCTTAGTAGTACTAACGCCAAGGTAACCTGTGCAGCGTATGGAGCTGCTTTTTGGGGTAATGTGGCGACGCCACACCAAAAAGAAGCGGAGTATGCTGCATCAGGTTGACCGCATTGTTAGGTGATGAAGCATTGGGGCCGATACTAAAGCAATAGCTACGACCAACACGTAATCACCTAGTTTTATTGACTCTATTATTGGCACATCTATATCAACCAGCAACAATACTAAGAAAAATAGTACTGCATTAAAATAAAAGCATTTTGCAACCACTCTGTTAGCCAAAGAAGCCACCACACTTACCACAAATGCAAACATACCAAACTGAACAAGAACACTATCATTGCTACCGGAGCTTACCAACGAATTACTAAAAGCCGGCTCACCATTCAGTAATATCCTAAGTCCACCCAAATGGACGTGCGCCAGACCACAAACGACAATTAAAAATGAAGCTATTCCGCTTAGCACTCTATTCATTAAATCGGGCACCTAACGCCAACATAATGGGCCGGAATTGTGTTGATTATCTTGTGCTATCAAAGCACAAAATAAGCGACGCAATGGAGGTCCAGCCCGTTTACGGGCGTCATTGATGTTTTTGTTATGCGTATTGTTAAACATTGAAATGCTGAAACACAAAGACACATAAAACGATGATTACCAACAGACCTATAGCACTGCACCAAAATCCGTCTCTTTGCCCCGAATAATCGTCTAAGTAGACGACCTGTTTTGAAGATGGATATTTACCAAACGTAAGAATTTTACATACAGGCCATCCAACCCAATAGCAAATTGTGCCGAAGAATATTTCTGCAAGGATATAACCTATCGCGCGAAAAAATCCTCGTCCTATCGCTTCGCCTATATCATCCATATTGAAAATTTCCTCGATTCATTTTCGTACGCATAACGCTGCCAGAACGCGCAGCTTTGCAGTTGATTTTTTTGTGGTAGGCTTTTTTGCCACAAAACAAGCGACGGAAAAGCTGTCGCGTTGCTGGCCTTGTTAGTAGCTGCCACCGTGCAGACCCGATAAATCTTTGTAAAACCACTCATCAATCGTTGTTTCCTTTGCTATAGCTTGAGTTGTTCCTTCAGCAAAATAATACACCTCAGGGTTATCTCCATCTGAAGCATAAATCCAAGCAAGCACATAGCCTTGATGGGAATAAAATACAATAACATCATCGCCTCTCGGATTAGTAATGCTGTTTTCATCGAGAAACTCTCGAAAATATTCAGTATTCCCCAAAATATCGGAAGTGAAGCAATCAGTTCCAATTAGCGGGCCATCTGAGTGATTCCCACCCCAAAGTAAATACGCTTTAAGAGATAAAGGTAACTTTAAATCTAGCTTGCGCTCCATTTCAACGAGATTGTCTACGGTAGCACCCTTGGCATCACCATATTTACTTCTTAATTTCTCATTATAAAACTGCTGAGTCTTCGGTAACATTTTGCCTACTAACGCTTTGCTAACTGGCAAATAATGGTTTGCTAGAATGCGCGAAGCGCGAGCAAACTGTTATTTGTCCATTTAAGAAACTTGTTATATGTATTTTTAAAACGAACTTACAATTATTAATACAAAAGCCAAACCAAAATACTTATAGCTATTTTTAGAAAAGTTAAGATCAGATTTAAACCAGTGATTTAATGGAGCAGCCAACAAATATGGAGATAAAAGCAGACCACGCAGCAATGACAAAACACCAATGGTGCCTGCAATAGAGCCTAAATCCATTATATTGGTTTGATAAAATTGCACTGCTTGCATAATTATTACGAGAGTCATAAATCCTTTAATTAAGTTTGAGCTACGTCGAATTTTAATAGCATTATCTTCCATTGAACTCCATTCCTCTGCAATACATTTAACGCCTTTGTAAGTTGCGTTTTGGTTGTAGTGGAGTTTTGGGGTAAAGTTGCGAAGCAACCCCAAAACGAAGCGCAGACCGAAACGTCAACTTGACAAACTTGTTAGCAATTAGTCTAAGTGCTCTATATAGCCAAAATACCATTTCTCCAAAAACTCCGGAAAACTAGTAGCGATAGTTTCTGAGTGGCTTTCTTTCGAAAGAAATAACGCATAATTTACTATGCCATATTCACCATTATCCAATTTAATATTCGTATTAAAACAGTAAGCTCCATGCCCATGCTTCTCTAGAACCCACAGATAATCAGGAACGTCATATTGCTCTGCGTAATCTTCACGCATAAAAATAGTGTCCGCGTATAAATTCCCCCCTCCCATCTCTAAAGGATCAGCCTGAGTGATGCCTGATAGACCATTATCCATTGCATACAAGGCGCCATAAGTCCGAAGAAAATTCCTATATGATTCGGGAAAATTGAACCCCACCTCCTCTTCGAGGGTTTTAATTGAGAACTCATCTACACCACCCGACACCCAAACGTCCTCTCCCTTTTCTTTTGATTTATTTATTAATGATTCAATATCCATAATAATTCCATGAGTGCATGCATTGCTAACGCCGCCAGAACACGGCAATTTTGGAGTCGATTTTTTGTAGCAGCGTAGCGCCCGCCACCAAAAAGCGACGGAAAAATTGCTCGCTGTTACTGGCTTTGTTACACATAAACTACATGTAAAAGTATGTCGGCACTGTCTTGGGAGTAAACTCTTTTTCACCCATACCTGATTGTTTGTATAACAACCTTACGCTGTCAATCAACTGTCGCCTAATATACTTATTGATTATTTCCAAATCACTACTCGATAGCTCCTGTATGTTTTCGGGGTAGTAACCATCAACAATTTCTCCGTAAACTCCTATCGTAGAGACCGAACTATTTATATTTTGAGCGTCAACCACTAGAAAGTATTCCGGACTCAGCACTGCCACCTCTCTTTTTCGAGCGTCAGTTTCAACGTCATAAGTAAAACAGTCTGACGCTCTTTCCCCATAACCAAAAGTAGTTGAAAAAACAAGAATATCTAGATCGTTGTTGGATATGATCGCTTGAAACATTGCTTCATTTTCTGGTTTAACGGTATATTTACCAGACCACCAATTTACATCGAATATGCTCCCCGTTGGCTTCTGCATATTTACGTTATCTATGAAAATAACCGTATCACCATTATTTGAAGTAACTACTTGAAAGGCTTTTTGGATTTCCTTGTTCCAATTAAAAGGATTCTGGTAACTACGGTTAAAGTTGTTAAAAGCAGTATGCCCCGTATGGTTATGCTCAAAACACCCGTTGACTTCAGGATAAACGACACCAATTCTAATATTATCCTGAAACTGCTTGTTTAATGTCGGCTGCGAAGCGCAACCAGTGATAGCTAGTAGTATAAATACTATTGTGATTCTCACCTAGTAACTCCGTTGTCGATTGATGTG
>NZ_LGAK01000083.1 GCF_001292705.1 Marinagarivorans algicola | reverse complement strand
TGTGTTTTAGGTTGGGCGGTGTTAATTGTTGGGCTGTTCTAGTAGGTGTTTTTTGGGGTGAGTGTCTCTGCATTACTTCGATTGCTCAGATCGCTACGGTTTACAACAATGTAAACGCAACTAGAGTTAGTAATTACGGCGCTAGAGTCTCAGCAATATATTCTGGAAATTGAGGGGATAGCTGATTATGAAAAAATATTTTCGAATAAATCTGTATATATCTTCAGTTTTAGCTTTGCTGGTTGGAAGTGTGCTTCTCTATATCGGGTTAAAGCACAATGCCCAAGAAGAGTTTTATAGCATTGAGTCTGGGCAAATTGATTTCGCTTACATTGCAACGGTATTTTTTTCTTGGGCGGTGCCTGTATATGTTGCTTGCATGATCATTGGGGCTATAGGATTTCTTTTGTATCGGCTGGTAGTTCGCTTTTCTCATTAACCAGTGGTTGAAACCTTGTTAAAAGCCCTAGCTTAAAACCTTAATGCTGATCGTTTAAGCTAATTGAACGATCTTTCAAAGGGCTCATAATAGGCTACAAAGAACTTGCAGGGACACTCACTCAAAAGTTTCCGGTGAGTTTGTTAAAATTAAATGATATTAGCTTTGAGTGTTTATGCTTGGAGGTTGTTAAAACGAGTGCCTGTCCCTGAAGTGCTGCATTAGTATATCTAGGGCGCAAGAAATCGCTGAAGAGTGCATGCACAGCTAACAAGCCGCTCAAGGCGCGGCCGTAAACGGCCTGGACCTCTGCTGCGTTGCTCGTTCTGCGTTTATTCGCTACGCTAACGCAAAACCATCAACACAGCTCCGGCCCCTTAGCGGAGCGTTACCTGTCATGAGTGCGAGCATTGAAAAATTTTGAATTAGTGGTTTATAGGCTCATTGCTAGAGAAACTGAAATTGAAGAGTTTGAGCAATGGGTATACTCAGAAAAAGAGCTTGAGCAGGTTTTAACTTCTGACGAGTACTTAGACCTAATTTCTTTAAGCTACAAGCAGCCTTCGTCTCTCTACGAAGCCGAAAAGATTCTAAAGCGATATATCGATACTGGTAAATACTATGAATGGAGCTTACGGAGAGTTTTAGAGAAAATTGTTGATCGTCCCAAGAATGTCGCTAGATATATCGAGAAATGCTATGACTTATACTGTGATGGGTATAGTTTTTTGGATGATCTAGGTCTAGGGTACGGTTTGAGTGTTGTTGTACCACCGACTGATTGTATTGAAGAAAACGAGAAATCCAAATTGATTGATAGCTTTTATCCGGCAGTGGCCGAAGAAGCATTGAAAGTAATTGGCTGGCTGGAATCTGGAAGAGTAGTTATAACTGGACATGATGGTGGCAATCAAGGAATTGAATATAATGACAATAGGTCTAGTCAAGAGAGGGAGCCTACCGGATATAAAGTTTCTTCACCAACAATAAACTTGCAGGGACACTCACCCAAAAGTTTGCATAATAATCAACCAATTTCTACGCTTAAGTGAACAATTCAACCGATAGCGATAAGGTGGTTATTATTAAAACGAGTGCCTGTCCTTGCAGTTCTGTCTATCAACATATCAGTTAAACCATTTATAGTGCCTAACAGCCCGCACAATTAACCACCAAAACAAAGGTACTCAACTTAAATAAAGTACCTTTAGTTAGTTGGGTGCCTACTGGTCAGCCGCTTTAGCTCACACCTTCATCCCAAAACAAAACCGCAACACGCGTGAGCGCTCAACAACATAGTGCGTTAATACAAAGCAACCGGCCACGGTCGCCCCCAATACTAAAGCACCTTCAACTAACCCTCCTAATACAAAGGGGGAAAGGTAGTACCCAGCCACGATCGTTAATGTTTGATGAAAGATATACCAAGGGAAGATGCGCGCGTTAGCATAGCGCACCCAGCGGCTAGGCTTATTTAACCATCTTGCAGACCACCCCAGTACAGTGAGTAACCACAACCATTGGTTCAGTTTTGCCACCACCGTCGCCAAATGCCCTTGCCAAAGCTGCTCATTAAAAACCCACCATAACGCGATAAGAGCAATGTAAGTACATACCGCTAATGCCAGCGTTAACCACCGTAGCCTTACAATAATGGCCCAACAATGGGCTTTATCAGAGATAAGATAACCCAAGGCAAAAAAGGTAAAATATACCGCGTGCCCATAGCTATCATCAATCAATGTATGGTTAATGCCTTGCTCACCCGCCAATGCCCACTGCCAGACTATTTGTAGCACTACCGGTAATACAATGAGGCTGATGGGGCCAAGATGATTTAACGCGGCCCCTAACCGGCTTATTCGCACTATTGCCCTAAACGGGATCAGCACCACGGTGTAAACTATTAAATACGGTACAAACCAAAGGTGGTTCCAGGTAAAACCATAATCACTGCCATCAAACGCCCCAACGGGCCACCCTTGAAGCGTAAAGTAATGCCATAAAAACTGCGGATAAGTCATCGCACCAAAAGCACTTTCAATCGTGCCGTTAGCCATGCCTTGCAAATAAGCTTGCGGCGGCACCACTAACAGTACCGCCGTTGTTAAAGGTACCCACAAACGCAGGCTTCGGCTTTTAATAAAAGCGGCCGCACTCAGCTTGCGCAATAAAAAAGAGCTTGCCACCCCAGAGATCAAAAACAACAACGGCATACGCCACTGGTTAATCAAAATCATGGGGAATTTCAGCCATTCGTTGACGCTTTCACTTTTTATATGCCAGCCCCAATCCGCGACGTAAAACATCGCCACGTGATATATTATTAGGCTTAAAAAGGCCAGCACCCTCAGCGTATCAATGTCATATCGTCGATTATTGTCCATTACTTCTCCCTCCAAAAATTTAGATTATCTCTAATCAAGAGGTTTGATTGTTACAGACTGGCCACATCAAAAAAACACAAAAAGGCTTAATAAACAATAACTTGGGATAAGTGGTGGAATTGAGGGGTGAAATTTTAAAGCATGAATCGACTTAAGCACTTTCAGCGGTGGCACAACAGCTACGGCCTAGCCATGATCGCAGTATTTCTCTTTCTTAATGCCTTGGTATTGGCTTCATCCATTGTGATGGAAGTACAGCGTACTCACACCGAGCCGCCCTTTGCATTATGGGAGCCTTTCATTTGGCAGTTCACTAGCGCCATTGCCGTATTACTGTTAATCCCCCTCATTCACGCATACCTCAATAAGCGCCCACTCAGTTGGTTAACACCCATCCGCAGTGTTGTGATCTTCCTAGTATTGGCCATCATCTTCTCAATAGCGCATGTCGGCTTAATGGTAGGCATGCGTAAATTGGTGTACCTGTACCAAGGGCGCAGCTATATTTTTGGCTCGCTGGCTTTTGAATTTATCTACGAACTCAGGAAGGACATACTCACCTTTGCCACCCTTTTGATCATCAGCTACGGCTACCACTTTATTGTTAGCCGCCTTATGAATGAAGCCGAAACCATAAAAGAAGTCGCAGAGGAAGAGCCCACAGCAACAAACCCCGAAACAACACAGAATAAAGCAACAGATCAAGCCGTCACCTCACGCGACCGTTTACTGGTTAAAAAGCTCGGCAAAGAATTTATTGTAAGGCTAGAGGATGTGGAATGGATGGAAGCCTCGGGTAACTACATCAACCTGCATATAGGCCAACGCATCTACCCCATCAGAAAGACCCTATCAGCCTTTACGCTGGAAATTGCCAATAAAGGCTTTTGCCGAATCCACCGCTCCCATTCCATCAATTTAGACCGGATCGATTCCATAATATCACTACCGAGCGGCGATGGCGAGGTAACTTTGAATTCGGGCAAAGTACTGCCCATTTCTAGGCGTTATAAAGATGAGCTGAAGTGTCGTTTATTATAAATACCTACCATGATATATAAGTGAACTTTTCTAAAAATCATCCACGGACCACTTACAGGGACACTCACTCAAAAATTTGCATAATAATTAACCACCTTCTACGCTTAAGTGAACAATTCAACCGATAGCGATAAGGTGGTTATTATGACGAAAGCGAGAAGCCAGCAGGTTTCATTAGACACTACACCTTACTATCATTGTGTAACACGTTGTATTCGTCGTGCATTTTTGTGTGGCTATGATCAGTACAGTGGAACCAGCTACGAACACCGCCGCCAGTGAG
>NZ_LGAK01000082.1 GCF_001292705.1 Marinagarivorans algicola | reverse complement strand
TCTGTTTTTAACAACCGCTGCTTTCGCAGACTGAAATACTTGCCGCTGATGCCTCGCTGTTTGCAAAATTCCGTGGCAGTTAGCCCGGATTGCGCTTGCTCTTTAATAAGCGCCTGCCACTCAGCTTCGGTTCTTCGTTTCATGAGATATGCCCTTTTCTGGAAAAGGCATCAGTTTACGACCGGGGTATCGAGTGTTTAAGGTGTGGTTGGCTGGACGCTTACTTTCATTCTGACCAAGGTTGCCATTATACAAGCCATCAGTTTCGCGATACGCTCAAAAATAACGGCGTATTACAAAGTATGAGCCGACGAGGAAACTGCTGGGATAACGCTCCGATGGAACGCTTTTTTCGAGCCTTTAAAACAGAACGCATGCCGCGCTTAGGCTACGAAAGTTTTGATGACGCCGTGTTGGATGTGAGCAGTTATATTGATGATTATTACAATAATGATCGACCACATACACACAACAATGGATTACCACCCATTACAGCAGAAAAAAGGCAGGCCATAATCAACCTGTAGCATATGTGGATATCCGCCTGTTAAGTTCTCCGGTTTTTATTGACCACTACACTAATATTACCGGAGAAAAGAAAGCGAAAAGCCTACCCGCGAACGGTGCTCGCAAAGACACAAAAATATCCAGTTAGGTATAAACGAAAAAACACCACTCGCCCTTAAACGAGTGGTGTTAAAGTTATTAGCTTGGGTTATTTCTGCTTTTTATTGCATACATACGTTGTTAGTGATTGTTTTAGCATGGCGATACGATAGTCGATAAAAGTTAGTGTCATTTCCTTTTTGGCATGCCTGTCTGGGTTATTTTTGTGTCTCAGTGATTTTTGCCTAGATTAATCCCAATTAAGGATAACTTTACCTGAACGCCCAGAGCCCATCATGTCAAAGCCTTGCTGGAATTGATCTATTGGGTATTGATGGGTAATGATAGGTGAAATATCTAACCCAGATTGAATTAAACTGGCCATTTTGTACCAAGTTTCAAACATTTCACGACCGTAAATACCTTTAATGACCAAGCCTTTAAAAATCACTTGATTCCAATCTACCGCCATATCTGAAGGCGGTATACCTAGCATGGCAATTTTACCACCGTTATTCATATTGTTGAGCATGTCGTTAAAGGCCATTGGCACTCCAGACATTTCTAACCCCACATCAAAACCTTCTGTCATACCCAGCTCCAGCATAACGTCTTTTAGCTTTTGCTGAGAGACATCAACCGCGCAGGTTGCACCCATTTTTTTAGCAAGCGCTAAACGGTAAGGGTTTACATCGGTAACCACAACATGCCGGGCACCAACATGCCTAGCAACAGCTACAGCCATAATACCAATTGGCCCCGCACCGGTAATAAGCACATCTTCGCCCACTAAATCAAACGATAATGCGGTATGCACTGCATTGCCAAACGGATCAAAAATAGCCGCTAAATCGTCAGGGATATTATCGGGAATTTTAAAGGCATTAAATGCAGGAATAACCAAATACTCCGCAAAACTGCCTTCGCGGTTAACCCCTACGCCCACAGTATTGCGACACAAATGCACCCTGCCAGCTCGGCAATTACGACAATAACCACACGTAATATGACCCTCACCCGACACCCGATCACCCACGCTAAAACCGCGAACCTCTTGTCCCATATCAACGACTTCACCGACATATTCATGGCCAACTACCATCGGTACAGGAATAGTAGCTTGCGCCCACTCATCCCAGTTATAAATATGCATGTCAGTGCCACAAATAGCCGTTTTACGGATTTTAATTAGCAAGTCGTTGTGGCCCATCTTTGGCTTATCGACCTGAGTCATCCAAATACCGACTTCCGATTTTGTTTTTGCTAACGCTTTCATTGTCATATTATTGAATAACCTTTAACTCTTTACCCACTTTAATAAAGGCCGCAATCGCTTTATCTAATTGCGCTTTAGTATGTGCTGCCGATATTTGAGTTCTGATGCGCGCCTGACCTTTTGGCACAACAGGAAAGCTAAAGCCAACAACATAAATACCCTCTTGCAGCATTTTTTCGGCCATATCCGAAGCTAGCTGTGCATCACCTAACATAACCGGAATAATCGCGTGATCTTTGCCTGCTAAGGTAAAGCCAGCCGCCTCCATATGCTCACGAAAATAAGCGGCGTTGGCCCACAGCTGATCGCGCCGCTCAGACCCTGTTTCTAACATCTCTAAAACTTTAATCGAGGCGGTAACAATAGAAGGCGCCACCGAGTTAGAAAACAAATAAGGGCGAGAGCGCTGGCGCAACCATTCAACAACTTCTTTTTTGCCTGTCGTATAACCGCCAGAAGCACCACCTAATGCCTTACCGAGCGTACCTGTAATAATATCAACTCTATCCATTACACCGCAGTACTCGGGTGTGCCACGACCGTTTTCACCCACAAAACCTACAGCATGGGAGTCATCGACCATCACTAATGCATCGTATTTATCAGCCAAATCACATACTGTTTTTAAATCACAAATAACGCCATCCATAGAGAATACGCCATCAGTTGCAATGAGCTTAAAGCGAGCGCCATCAGCTACAGCTTGCTGCAACTGCTTTTCTAAGTCGGCCATATCGTTATTGGCATAGCGATAGCGCTTCGTTTTTGATAAGCGTACACCATCGATAATAGAGGCATGATTTAGCGAGTCCGAGATGATCGCATCTTGCGCACCCAAAATAGTTTCAAATAGGCCACCATTAGCATCAAAGCATGAGCCGTATAAGATGGTGTCTTCGGTTTGTAAAAATTCACTTATTTTAGCTTCGAGTGTTTTATGTATATCTTGTGTACCACAAATAAAACGCACTGAGGCAACACCAAAACCATGTGCATCTAACCCCTCTTGCGCCGCCTTTACAAGCTCAGGATGATTAGCTAGCCCTAGATAATTGTTGGCACAAAAATTTAATACCTGTTGGCCGCTTACATCAATACTGGCTTGCTGTTGCGACGTAATAATACGTTCAGATTTATATAAACCACCGAGTTTGACTTGCTCAAGCTCTTGCTGTAGGTGTTTAAAAAAACCAGCTGCGCGCATACTATATCTCTCCAATGTCAGTCAATAATGATGGGAAGAGGCATAAGCACTCACTCCGCAATAGGATGAATTGTATAGGATTAGTGCAGTAAAAGGGCCTTTGTAATATAAATAAGGCTGTGTAAGCTAGCTTAAAATGCTGCCACGGATGAAAAAGACACTGACAACTGCAAACCGACTGCCTCACATCCAAACCCTGATGCAATACGACTTGATGTACTCAAGGACATGCTCTCAAAGACAGGCACACCAAAAACACCTTTCGAGCGTAAAGAAGACACAACCTCAAACAAACCGCCACTTGACTGATTACCCAGCCTTAGCTAACGTTAAATCATAAAACACTGGATAAGCAGACATGACACAACCGCGCAAGCAATTGGTTTCGATAGGCGATACCGCTTTTTACGACATCACAACGCGCTGCGTGAGGCGTAGTTTTTTGTGTGGCTATGATAAATTTAATGGCAAAAGCTATGAGCATCGGCGCAGCTGCACTACTCGCTTGCTCCTGCGCTCCTAGTATTAATACATCCATGTACGTTGATCCAGCAGCGCATACGGCTATTAAGCTCCATATTTGCCATCGATATCTGCGCCTATGCCGTTATGAGTAACCACCTGCACCTCGTCATCAAACTCAACCCAGCAGAAGCGGCTCAATGGTCTGCTAAAGAAATTTTAGAGCGCTGGTGCTGCTTGTTTAAAGGCTCGCCAATTGTGCAGCGGTATATAGCAGGTGAGGAGCTCTCTAAGGTTGAGCGAGAAGCCGTAAGTGATTGCATTGAGTGCTATCAAAAGCGGCTGCAAAACTTAAGCTGGTTTATGAAATGCCTTAACGAACCCATTGCGCGCCAGGCAAATAAAGAGGATAACTGCACAGGTCATTTTTGGGAAAGTCGTTTTAAGTCGCAAGCCCTACTTACCGAAACTGCTCTGTTAAGCGCAATGGCGTATGTCGATCTCAACCCAGTGCGTGCCTGCATGGCTGATACACCCGAAACCTCAGAATATACCAGCATCAAAGAACGCATTAACCCCACCTTTGATTTAGGCGAAGCGGTTAAGCAACAAACCGTACTGCAATCTATTCGACAATTTGACCTCCCCGTTAAGCCATTACTTCACTTTGAAGGCAGCCTTAAAAATACTGAGCAATCAGGGATTATTTTTGGCCTAGCCGATTATATTGAGTTAGTCGATTGGACGGGTCGCGCTATTCGTGATGACAAGCGAGGCGCTATAGCCACACACTTACCGCCCATATTGGACCACCTAAATATCGATATTGACGCTTGGCTATTACAAACACAGCACTTTGAGC
>NZ_LGAK01000081.1 GCF_001292705.1 Marinagarivorans algicola | reverse complement strand
CCGTCTAATATAATGTTACATGTTTTGAGGGATTTCTGACTCTTCAAGTATAAAAGTAGGCAAAAGTGGCTCTGTTAGGTGACATCTATCAACCACCGACTAGGCATGGTGCCCTAGATCGTCAGGGATACTAAAGCGGTGCTACCGTTTTTCTTATCTGTACTTTAGATCTGCTCTTGAGGATTATTCATGACCATTGAGTTGACAGTCAGAATACACCCTGATCTGGTAAAGTGGGCCATTAAATTGGCTATCATTTTACTGGTTTAGGTAGTGGGCAGCAGGGGCGAGACACCGTCCCTAATGTTTTTTGTGTATCACATGTAACAAGGCCATCAATTTGACGGCTTTTCCGTCGCTTGTTTTGTGGCGACCGCTACGCTGCCAAAAAACAATCAACTCCAAAGCTGCAAATTATGGCGGCGTTAAGGCACATGAGGAAATCGAATGAGCGATGAAAAAGATGCGGCATTTAATACCTATACCGCAAACTGGGTTTCTCGAATTGACTCAATGAATAATTCTCTCATTTTGGTGGCTGGTGGAGTTATGAGTATTACCATAGGAGCATTTCTTAGCGCTACACCACCATCCCTTGATGGTTGCTCTGCTACTCAAATCCGTATCGCTTGGGCTCTACTTGCCGTAAGTCTCGCATGCTCCATCATGCTCAAATTCACCTTGGTAATATCTGGCGCAATGGTTTTAAAAGGCTGGGAGAAGAAAGTTAAAGTGAATGAAGGTGGCCGCATCATTATTGACTCGCCTAAGTGGATACATATTATCGCTTGGTTGCTAGGTAGTAGCGCAGCTTTGTTTTGTATAATTGGCTTTGGTCTAATATCAGTTGGAGCGGGTTCATTGCTATGAGCAAAAGGTGTCCTAACAAAGTTGTCAAATTGACAGTTTTTCCGTCGCTCCTTTTTGTGCTTAATAGCACAAACGGGCTCCTCCAAAACTGCAATTTACAACGGCGTTATAAGCCTCAAGAATTTGCGCGCCAGCTCTATTTAAGAATTAGCCTCACTGTTAGTTAAAAAGGATAATAATGATAATTGGAACATTTTTAAGATATTACAAAACGTATCAAGGAATTAACTACATTCCAATTACCGATGAAGATAAATTTTGTGGATTGGTCGGCGACAATGGGATAGGGAAAAGCTCAGTTTTGGAGTCGCTTGACACTTTTTTTAATGCCAAGCCTTGGAATTTCAATACTGTTACTAAAAAGAGCGGTAAATCATCAACAAAACCGCAGATAGTTCCTGTCTTTCTCCTTAAGCGGAGTTACTTTTCTGGCGATGAGCTTGAAAAAGCAGAATTATTAAATGCCGTCGCTATTAATATTAGTGAAAACGATGTATCACCTTCACTTAAAAGTCATGCTAAAGCTTTTGTCGAACATAGAGAGAGATTAATTCAACGGGTAGATTTGTCTGATTTACTAATTATTCCATTAGGGGTTGATTATAAAGGGGGGACGACAATATCGCTCTTTAACAACCGCATGATAGTAGAGTGGTTATTAGATGATGAAGTAGAAGCAGGGAGGACTTCGCTATCTGATGATGAGCTTGAATCTTTTCTACCACTGCTAAATAAAATAAAAGGAATCGTTGATTACATTTATATACCTAGAGAGATTGAGCCGGAGCTTTTTACAAAGCTAGAGACCGACGAAATTCAGGTTCTTATGGGAGAGACTTTAATACAAATATTGAGTGAGCGAGTACCACAGAAACAAATTAACGAAATCAACTCGAGCCTCAACTCTTTCATCGATAAGCTTGCTCAAGAGCTGGAAATATACTCTTATAGAACGCCAACTGATAGACAGCAATATCTCAAGAAAAATGACGTATATAATCTAATAATTCAATCATTCTTTAGCACAAGAAAACTACACAAGAAGCAAGGTGAAAACTGGCTAGAAATTAGCTCATTAAGTTCAGGTGAGAAGCAAAAAGCCATAATTGATGTTGCACATAGCTTGCTTAACAAGCATAGAGATACAGGTACAAATTTAATAATAGGAATAGATGAGCCGGAATCATCCTTGCATATGTCCGCATGCTTCGACCAATTTGATGCGCTATATGAGATTAGTCGAGATGCTATGCAAGTTGTTTTTTCATCTCATTGGTATGGTTTTTTACCAACAATAGAAACAGGTAGTGCAACCGTAATATCCAAAAATGACTCGACGCATGTTTTCGACATGATTAACTTGGCTAATTACAGAGAGCAAATCAAGCAATTAACTGCCTCATCTAGAGGGCGCTTACCCTACGATATAAGGCTAAAGAGCATTAATGACTTCGTGCAGTCAGTGATTACCAGTGCAATCGGTGAAACTCCATTTAACTGGATTATATGTGAAGGGTCGTCTGAAAAAGTGTATTTGAGTTCTTACTTTAAAGATTTGATTGACTCAAAGAGATTAAGGATTGTCCCTGTTGGTGGGGCGAAAGAGATCAAGAGATTGTACAACCACTTGTCGACCTCGTATGAAGACTTTCAAGAAGAAATTTCGGGAAAAATTATTTTACTTTCAGATACTGACGCACAATTGGTTAACTATGATGTGAAGAATTACCCAAATCTTTTTTGTAAGAGAATGGTTAATTGTATGCAAGCTCGATCTACAAAGCTTGTCAATATTCAAGCTAACCCGGTTTCTCCATCAACAGAAATTGAAGATGCTTTGAATGGTAAGTTGTTCTTTGAAACGCTATGTACTTTTATCGAAAGTTATCCTGAACAACTTAGTTTCTTGAATGAAATAACAGATGAAATTTCGCAAGAAAGTTCGAAAATAGCGTTAGATTTAAAGGCTAGCCAGTGGAGCCAAATTGAGCAGTTTTTTGATATGGATAATAATAAATTCTTGTTCTCTCAGAGATATGTTGAATCTACAGATGAGAAGTACGATGTGCCTTCATGGATATATGAGATCAGAGGTTGGTTAAGCTAGCTTATAACAAGTGGCTGCAACCGACCGCAAAAACTGTCACTTGTTTTGCCAAAAAACGGCAAAACAACCGCCATTTTTTGCGGCGGCTGAGCCAGGCGTTATAAGCACTAAAGGAGTGGAGTGTGGCATTCAACTTAGAAGAAAAATTCATACTTCAGGCTGAAACTGAATTGGAAGCAAACCTTCCCGAAAATTACAAAGCTTCAATGCAACAAAATAACGGCGGTGAAATCAAAATTTCTGAAGATATTTGGGAGCAATATCCTATTTTTGATAACTCAGATCGAAAGCGCATTTCACGTACTTGTAATCACATTATCGTCGAGACTAAGTCTTGTGAAGGTTTCGGTAATTTTCCATTAAATGCAGTAGCTATCGCTGGTAACGGATGTGGTGATCAACTTATCCTGCTTAAAGAAAATACTAACTATGGTAATACTATTTATCTTTGGTCGCATGAAACAGGTGAAGTTGATAAAGTAGCTAACGACTTCAATGAGTTAACGTGCTTATAACAAGCTGTTTAAGCAGGACAAAATACAGTTGGCTGTTTTCTTCCTCAACATTTTAGCCAACTAAATTTTGCCCCTTAACAGGGCGTTATATGTCTCTATAGAGTTAGGAGTCAATTTAAAGTGAGTCAAATGAATGAGGAAATTGAAGGTAGAGAATTTGATTGGTACGCAATAGATTCTGAAGGGAATTTAGGCTTATTTTCTACTGCAGGTGAAGGCTTTGTTCCTGATTATGTTATTAACAATGTTGGTTTGCATGATGCGATTTCAGACTCTATTGATTCATCAAATTGGGGTAATCCTGAGGTTTTTTTTGATTACTGTAAATTAGGCTTTTATGTTTTTGATTGGGACTTACCTAGTGGGCCATATAAAAAGAAATGTGAGCCTTCGAATTCAATAAGTAACAATCTTAAATTACGTTTATTAGAGTTAGTAAATGATAATAAGTTGAGTATCAATTTTAGAAAATTTACTGACATTAAATCTGTAAAAGACATATAACAAAACTAATTAAAACCGACGCAAAACACTCCGCCTTCTTTGTGTTTCGCTTCGCGAAGTATACTCAAAGAAGCCTCCGCGTTGTTGCGCGGTTTATTAGGACAAACCTACTTAGACAGGCATGCCAAAAAGAAAATGACACTAAGTTTTATCAACTATTGTATCGCCATGCCAAAACAATCGCTAATAGCCCATTAATTCAATAAAAGGCATAAAGAACCCAAGCTAATAACGTAGGGTTATGTGGTTGGGCAGGAGTGATGGTGAGTGATGCGAGAAAAATTTATGGTGGTTGGATATTAGGCGGCGCGCTTGGGCCTTTGCCTGTGTTTGGCGAATAAGGCTGACGTGAAGGGATTCACTAATGTCGCAAACGCAGGGAGCGTAAGCGCGACGGATACTCACGCTCAACGGTAAGCGATCCACAAACCCCATCTTATAAGCCCAGCGCACTTTCGCTAAGCTAACTGC
>NZ_LGAK01000080.1 GCF_001292705.1 Marinagarivorans algicola | reverse complement strand
ACTTCGATTGTGAAATCAGGGAGCATTTATTCACTGAGCTGCCGAGAAATAATTGCGATACTGAAGCGCTGATGCCTTGGTGCTTTAAGCAAGCATAATTGCGCTAGGTGTTGTTGGCTGGACGCTTACGATATTTCAAACACTTCAAACACTTCAAACACTTCAAACACTTCAAATTATCTAACTGCACTCTATTATCGGTAGTTGAGCAGTTTTTTGCTTGCCTAGATATTCCCAGATTGTTCTTAAGTACAAAAACAACCCCTCAATATGGATTCCCAAATCAGGTGTTTGCTGATAAGTGATTTTTTGTTTTGTCGTCAAAAATATAGGTTTTTTCTACTTTTAGGTAATGATATAAGACTTAAATTTAAAATAAATGGTTATATTTGCACCAAATATATGAATTATGTCACAAGGTTTTGATGTCCCATTTGGGTTCTTTGTTTCGGGATGATTACAATGGAATTACGTTTTTAGTGCCTGAATACACGTATGCCTAAAAATTGAATATTAATCCGTCTATACGACTTATCTAAGTTAAGCAAAGGTATACTCATGTTGAGAATCCAACTTCGCACCTTTTCGAAAGCCTTTCGGAGGGGTGTTTCTATTCTTGCGATAGCAGCGTTATACGCTTGCAGTGGCACTACTGATATCAGCAGTGAAAGCCAGAGTGATACGACTTCTAGCACGGCATCTTCTAGTTCGGTAGCACCTGTTTCTAGTGTTACTGCCAGTAGTACACCGACGTCGTTTGCCGATGCTGATAATGATGGTGTGCCTGATAACGGCCAGGACACGTGTTTGGGGACCGCCTCGCAAGATCGTTTATTGGTTGATGCTGCTGGTTGCTCTGCATTTCAACGCGGCAAAGCTTCTTACACGCAGGAGGCGTGTGCGGCCTGTCATGGTGCTGACGGATCGGGAGGGACTTTTCCACCGATTAACAATCATAGCTGCCCCAAGAAGAATATTGATTGCGGCAATATTACTAAACTTGCTGCCTACATAGGGCCAGAAATGCCTTCAGGTGGTGGTTGTGATGATAAAAATGGCTCGACCTGCGCTACCGATGTGGCAACCTTTATGGTTAGAGCTTTCGCCCCAGGCGGCTCATCGGTTGATTCTGACGGTGATGGCGTGTCAGATAATCTCGATCAATGTGTTTCACCGGCTGATGCCGAGGTGGGTCCAACAGGTTGCCCTGTTGGCGTGAATCCTTTGGCATCAATAGCGCCCATTACACCGCAAATGCGCCTAACGCAGTATGAGTTTTTAGGTACGATCAAAAAAGCTTTTGGTGTGACTGAGTTAAAAGAGACCACCTTGCCTTCAGATACTCAAGATGCCTCTAAAATCTTTTGGAATAACGCCGACGATAATAGTGATGACTTTGCATCATTGATTGCTGCCATTGGCGTCATTTCAGAAGGCCTGGCAGCAAGCTTAGAGGGACGCTGTAATTGGAAGGCTAATACGCGTCAATGCTTTAATCAGCACTTAAGTCATCCACTTAAAACACTGCACCGAGTCGAGAGTGTGCCAGAAGCTGATGCAAAAATGATTGTTAAGGTCATGAATGACGCATTCAATGCCGGTGCTGCGCAAAAGCTAGCGCTTATCGCGGCGATTAGTACAATGCTAGCCGATGAGCGTTTTATTTATAAAATGGAAAACGGTCAAGAAAATACGTCTGATTTAACAGACAATGAATTTGCCGTGCGCTTAGCTTATTTATTAACCGATCTCCCGCCTAATCAAGAGGTGCTGGACAACCCCTATAATGTCGAGGCGCACACTCAGAATATGCTGTCGAGTGATGAGTATCACGAAGTGGTTTGGCAGTTTGTGGCTCAAATGTTTAACCTACCGCTCGAGCAGCCACCGCAAGAAGTATCGCTTTCTATTGAACCTTTAATGGGTGACCAGTGTAATACTACGCCGCAATGTCAGGCTCACTTTAAAGATATTGGTGCGCAATCTTATGATTGCGCGGGCAGTGCCAGTGACAGCAGTGTTTGCTTATGCGATGGCGATGAGTGTAATTCAAAAATCCCCGCAGGTGCTGCCAAAATTAATGCGTCGGCTTATGAAGAAACCCGTCGCTTTGTTCGGCATGTATTTAGTGAGTCAAACGCACCAATTTCAGCGCTTTTTTCGGCGAATTACTCATTTATTAATGCTGAGCTAGCGGCGCACTATGGTGTGCCTGCACCGGTTAATGACTGGGATAAAGTCGTCTTTCCAGATAGCGCGCAACGTCGAGGTATTTTGACGCATGCGAGTTACTTAATAGCCTCTGGAGGGCATAAGCGTAATAAAAATACGATTTTTAGAGGAAAGGTAGTATTTGAGCGATTATTTTGTCAAAAAATGCCTAATGCTGGGGATGCTGATATTACTGCGCCTATTACGGATAGGGCTGCGGCACCGGGGTGTAAAGGGTGCCATGCGATTGTGGACCCTATTGGTCGCATTTTTGATCTCTACGATGACGATGGCAAAATTTTTCCGGGCGGTGCAATAGAGCAAGGTGAGGTTTTGGGTGATGTTGATATTACGGGGGCTTATGACACTGCCCCTGAGTTGGCTTTGCAAATAGCGCAGAGTAAGACTGTTAGCGATTGCTTTACTAAAAATCTTTATCGCTTTGCCTTGGGTCGCGACCCTGTTGTAAGTGATCAGCAAAGTTTTGAGTTGATGCGCGATACGGTGGAGGGTGATCAAACCTTTAACGAGCTAATGTCAGCATTTACTGCAAGTGATTCGTTTAGAAAGATTTATGTGAAATCTAAACAAACCTCATGCCCGGCACCATAGGAGATTAAGCATGAAAAATTCTTTTAAAAATTTAAAGCGTCGCAGCTTTTTAGCGAGCAGTGCAGCAAGCGTAGCGTCGATATCTATGGCCAACCTTTTTTGCAATCAAGCACTGGCGCAAAATAGCGGCATTAAGCGCTTTATTGTTTGGTATGTGCCCGAGGGCTGCGCACAGCAAGCTTTTTGGCCCAAAAATACCGGCAATCTTGAAATTAACCCCATGGCCTCTTTTAATAACAATAGTCTTGCACCGACTAACGGCGCTAAAAAAGGCCGAGATCCCGGTGAAAACAACCCGTCCAACAGGGCTAATGGCCGTATGAATACCAATATGGCGAGCTATTGCTTAAAGCCCCTGCAAGGGCTAGAGAGCGAAATGGCGCTGTACAGTGGTTTTCAAAACTATGGTGACCCAGAATTTAACGATGATCATTGGCGCACCGTGAGCGCGGCCTTAACTGGTGGTAAGAAAAAACAAGGAAGCATCGATCAAATTGTTGGTAAGGCTTTTAGGGCGCCGTCGAATGTTAGAGACTCGGCTTATTTTTCTGTTTATGGTCAGCACGTTAATAATAGTGGCAGCGATAATGGGTATCTATCACCAGTCAGGACCATTGGCTCTGGTGGTTATACCGGCAGCTCTATTTGGAATCCCGTTGAGGTCTTTAAAGAGATTTTCCCCTCGGGTGTACCTGTAAAAGCTAACCCCGGCGAGCCTGTCGATTTACCTTATAGCGATTTAGAGGCGCGTCTTGGTGCACTCAATGCTATTGAGCAGCGTTTAGAGCAGGTGAAGTGTGTGGGTGGCGAGCAAGCGCGTAACAAGTTAGAGGCTTTACTGGCCTCCTATCAAAAACTGGTTATCAATACCGAAGGCAGTATTCGGGCAGAGCAAGTGCAAGCGAGCCAAGATGTTAAAGTGGATATTCCCGATAACTGGAAAAACGGCATAACCAACAGTACTCGAGATTTGTCTAAATATTGGAATCAACACACTAACTTTGAAAAATTAATGGATATTGCCATTGATTCAACAGTAGCGGCTTTAGCGCTAGATCGTACACGTGTGTCGATGTTGCAATTTAGTGCATCAGGTAATGACAGCGGTAGCGCAAACCACGATCACTACAAAACCATTAAATTACCTTACAATCAAACTTTAGAGCCTGGCGATACCAATGATCACTTTTTTGGTCATTTTTCTGGCGACCCTAAACGACGCAACCAAGCGCGAGTTTATCAGTGGTATTACAGTAAGCTTAGGCAGCTGGTTGATAAGTTAAAGGCAATACCCGATGGTAACGGTGAAACATTGTTTGATAGTACAATGATTTTAGCGACATCAGAATTTGGTAGCTACGATCATTATTATCATGATGTACCTCATATGATTTTAGGTGGTAATCAAATGAACTTCCAAAAAGGCCAATATATTGATGTGCATAATGGTGCGCATCGCGACTCAGCTGATTTACTCTATGGCGTTACGAATAGTTTGGGTCTTAATTTGGGTAATTTTGGGAACTCAACTAACGCCTTTACGGTATAGTGATGTATCGCTTAGTGGTGCAAAAACCATTACTGAGCATAGACGTAACTATTCAGAGATACCGAATTGGGCACGGATGAATCATTGTCTGGGCCGCTTAAGGCATTCATGGGTGCTATATAAGTTTTTAAATGCCTCGAAAACAATCCATCAGCACTCTATCAGATGGGTTTTTCAGCTTGGCTGAATAGTTACGCATAGAGTCGTTATTTTTTAAAAGCCAACCATTTATTTGATTGGTTTTTTGAGGTTGATTGTTTTGTGGTTTTTGAAAAGCACCGCTATTTAGCGATACGGGCATTGAGCTGGCTACTGATAAATGATGGATAGAGCGTTGAGCCACTTAAGGGTTTATGCTTTTCGATTTTATATGTTTCGACGTTATCTTTTTTATTGTGCGCTTGTTGAGAGGTTTCATCTGCATACCGCCATGCCATGCGTCGTTAACAATCGCCTCCCTTGCAAGGCTTGTATTCAAATGCACAAAAAATATTTTTTTCGCAGCTTTAGGTAGTGGCCACAGTTTGCCCAAGGCAGTTACAAAAAATTAACAACGAGCATCAGGATGTATGTATGAGGGGTGTAAAGGTGGAGTGTTTAGATTGCAGTTTTAGAGCAATTAATATGGGCTAAAAGTAAATGCGCATTTGAGAGGCTCAGAATAGTTGTATAACGTCTAATGCTACGAGCTAGTAGAGGTGTATGCGTCGATTTCATTGATGTGTATACAATGAGTCATTGATATGTATAGCCATTGCGTACATCGTAGCCGCTGTGTAAAACATAGTGCTTGTGCAGATGGTAATCGCTGTGTAAGTAGTAGGAATATGTAAATAGTAGAGACGTGCAAATAATAGAAGCTATTTAATCAAGGTAATAAATAGTAGCAGTAGTTGATAAATTTTAATGATCACTTTGTTTAGGATTCAAGTAAAGTGGATCTTATTCAACCGTAAAAATTGGTAGCGGGGGTAGGATTTGAACCTACGGCCTTCGGGTTATGAGCCCGACGAGCTACCAAACTGCTCCACCCCGCACCTAAATCAGTAGGTATGCCCTAACTGAGGTGCGCACTTTAGTGTTTGGTGGCGCCTGAGTCAACCTATTTCTTTTGTCGTTTTTGAGTGTCGCTGTTGTGAAGTGTTATTTTTGCACATCATTGTGACGGCGGGTAGGCGCATCAATACTCAAAAAAACCAGTGGGTGCTCTAAAATACGGATGATTTGATGGTCTATGCCGCGTTCCCAAAATACCATATCGCCGGCGGCAGCTTCAAAAGGCTCGCTGCCTTTAATAAATAATGAACAGATAAAAATTGCAGTTAAAAAGACCTTAAACAACAC
>NZ_LGAK01000008.1 GCF_001292705.1 Marinagarivorans algicola | reverse complement strand
GGTGGTCTATAATTTATTTAAATCAAAAGTTTTAATCATCAGCTTCCGATAATGGTAACTTAACAATAAAGCAAGTACCTTGCCCCTCTACACTTTCTACACTCAGTAAACCACCATGAGTCTTAATTATACCGTGTGAAATGGATAAACCTAAACCTGTACCCTGACCGTTTTTTTTAGTCGTGAAAAAAGGTTCAAAAATTTTTTCGCATACATCGCTACCCATACCACACCCGTTATCAATAAACGATATAACGGCAAATTCTGTTTCTTTTTTAGCCTTGATAATAAGCCTTCCATTATCGCCCACGGCATGTAAAGCATTGATAATTAAATTTAAAAAAACTTGCGATAAACTTCCTTGCTGACCTTTAACATAAAGTGGATCAGCGTAATCATAACACACATAAAGCTTGTCTTTAATTTGCATTTTAACCAAACTCAATGTATTTTCAATGCATTGGACAACATCTAATATATCTGGCTCTGCTTCATCCGGACGAGAAAAATCTCTTAGCCCTTTTACTATACTTTCAATACGTGAAATACCCTCTCGACTCTCACTGGCTATACTCTTGATATCATCGAGTAAATAATTAACCTCACAATCCTTTCGCAGTGTTTGAATAATTTCGATTAATTCTACAATAGGCACTTGAATATTATCGATTTTATGCGCACTCAAAATATCATCTAATGCTTTAAAAAAAACAGTGAGCTCTTCGCTATAATTTCTCAGTGTATTCAAATTACTTTTAATATAGCCTGCAGGGTTATTAATTTCATGCGCTAAGCCCGCACAAAGCTGACCCAAAGAAGCCAGTTTTTCTTGATGGACTATCTTCTCTTTTTGGCCTTTTAGCTTATTGTACGCATATTGCAATGATTTATTGGCTTCATATAGCTCACGTGAACGATTTTCCAGCAAATCCTCTGCTATCTCTCTCGCTTTTTTTTGACGCTCATACGCGGCTTTATAATCAACATTCGCCAATCTTCTCCACCTCTATTAGACAGTGATCGTGACCTTTATGATAGCACTTATGCTGTGTTATCTTTATGACTAAGTGATAAAATTCTGCAGCCCCCTGAATAAGCCCCTCTGCTAATTCACACATTTGCCGCTTAGACTCATAACGCAGCAATATTTTATTGTCAGATTGTTCGACCGCGCTAATAACAGGTAAGTAAACCCCCTCAAATAGTTTTCGAACCTCAACATGAACAATATCATCGACACTGGCTAAAAACTTAAAAAAATCGGGCTGTAAGGTTGTAAATATTGGATGCTTTTTATTTAACACACCAAAAAGATAAATGCCAAATAATTTTAGTGCTTGCTCTCGACTGACATTAAGCTGCTCACAAAGTGCGCCAACTAATTTAAACATTTCAGCATCATCATAATTAGCAACTGAAGTATAAATACCACCAGAATCAGTATCCGCTGCAGCTAATATTGCCTCCCAATGAGCAATACCAAACTGGCTTTCTATAAAATCATTAAGTGCAATAAAAACAGCGCCTTTCATAAACTCTCCTATGCCATCAAAATCAACTACAATAATTTTTCATTATATCTATTGTAAAAGATAAGTTTCACCTACCACTGCTACTGAGTAGCGCGTAAATGCTATAAAAATTTACGCATAGTATAGACTCGCATAGCCAGCACTTTTCAAATATTTAGAAAATCGAAAAAATTATTAAGAACATTAATCATTATTTCTTTGACGCTAAACCTATCAAAAGTAAAAATTAAAACGTATGTCCGTAACGATAGAAAAATTAGACTTCAGACACATAAGCTTGAGCAGGGCAACAGTATAATTATTTTTAACGATCTAACTGCTAAGTCATGAATGTTAAATTATAATTAACGGAATAACTATTCGCTTTCTTTAACCATCAATTCAAATTTACATTTAAATTTATGCTGATAACTTAACAAGCGGTCAATAATATTTTGTGTAATAATAGTGCCTTGAGTTAGCAATAATAATTGATTGGCTGCATGTAAATCTTCATCCAGTAACATACCGACTTTCAATTGAGCAACAGAGGCCTTAAAGCGCTCTATTTTTTGGGCATCTTGCTCATTAATAATAGCAAAAAAAGCTTCGACGATATGTGGATCATAGGCAAAGCCAGCTTGCTTTTTAATATATTTCTTTGCATCATTTTGACCCAAACACTGAGGAATTAATAAGCCATGATACAAATCATGATACTCGGCAACGACCGTAATAATCCTCGAAACTTTTAATATATCTTTCGCATACAACCCTTCAGGAAATCCTGACCCATCCAATCGCTCATGGTGTTGCTTAACAACTTTAGCCACATTTTCTAAACCCGGCGCCGCTGCCAATACCATTTCTGCTACTAGTGGATGCTGCTGGTAGCTCTCTAGCTCTTCAGGACTCATATCATAAACTGGTTTTTTCCTCAGCGCTTCTGGCAGAGCCATCAACCCAATATCATGTAACAATCCAGCTTGCTGAGTTAGCTCGATATCATCATCACTTAAATCAAGCGATCTAGCAACTTTATCTGAAAACTCCGAAACAAAACGGCAATGATTATTAGCCCGCCCTTCTGTCCAATCCAACAAATGTGTAACTACTCCCAATGCATCATTAAAACTTTTTTTAGAGCGTTCATGTGTCATTTTCAATAACGTAAGCGCTTGCTCAATTTCTATAGTTCGCTCCTTCACTGTTTTATCAAGGCTTAATGCTAGACGACCTAACTGCCTATTTTGCTTGCGTGTCAAATCTTCAAGACGCTTCCTCTCACGCTCTGCCCCCTGAAAACGAATGGCCCCATTAATCACTTCGGCCAGCATATTATCATCCCATGGTTTATTAATATAATTATAAATGCCGGCGTAATTGATCGCATTTTCTAATGATTTAAGATCAGCATGGCCGGTCAACAATATACGGATTGCATGCGGATATTGTTGTTTAATTTTTGCCAAAAGGACATCACCGTTCATTTCAGGCATACGCATATCGGAAACTACAATATCAATTTTATTGTCCGCAAATAGCTTCAATGCCTCATGACCATTATTTGCTGTTATCACTTGCCATGATTTCCCACGAGAAAATCGTCGCATAGCATTTAATACTGGAGGTTCATCATCGACAAATAATACTGTTGATACGCCTGCCGTTTCAACGGCTCCTGCGTCTAGACTTGACAACATATCGTTGTCACCTAAGTGTTCGCCATTATTACCTATCGTATTATCAACATTCACGCTTATTACATCCATCCATATCTATTATTAATGAACACTTAGAATCGCAATGACTAACCAGTATAGAAACTTATAACAGTATTATTTTTAGAAAGGTGATTACAGCGCCAAAAAGATATTCTACTGCCTTATGCGCTTTCGGCGATAAATTACATACCTTTTAAATCGTTAGATCATGAAGCCGATGGCGACATAAAATACATCTACAATGTAAGTATAGGTAATAAATATGGCCTGATAATAAATTTGTTAATCCAATAATGGCTTATAACTTTTTACGTAAAAAATTATATATATTATTTACATTATATTAAGAGGCTATTAATGAATGCTGTCTATCACTTAAAATACTGGCTTAAACATAGCTCAAATCCTATAGCAACATATAGCTTACGTGGCTTAAAGTACTGCCTTTCAAGAGGTCTTCCGGTACCAATAACCCCCTACTTTCTAATCGCCCCTCTATTTAAGGGCGTCAGCACGATAACAACAGAACTATTACGGCAATTATGGTGGACCCCACTGTTTAAAACAAAACTTGTCACGGTACCAAAGCGTCTTTACTTATACACTGGCATGCCTTATATCAGCGGCCCGCTAAGTATAACGGTAGGGGAGCATTGCCGAATATCAGGACAAACGACATTTACCGGTCGCTATCAAGAAAACATCGCGCAATCAGCGCCTATCAATGCAGAACTTATTATTGGAAATAACGTAGGTATCAGCTGGCAAACCACTATTGCTGTAGGAAAAAAGATTATTATTGGCGACAACACGAGAATTGCTGGGCGATGCTTTTTGGCCGGTTACCCAGGGCATCCCATCAACCCTTGGGATCGCGCACAAGGCAAGCCAGACACGCAAAACCAAGTGGGCGACATAATACTCGAAGATAATGTTTGGCTAGGGACAGGCTGCACAGTGCTTGCAGGAGTCACCATTGGCCGCAATACAATCGTCGGTACTGGTAGCATAGTTACTAAAAACCTACCTCAAAACGTCATTGCTGCAGGCAATCCGGCACGCGTGATCCGCAAACTGACATTGGCCGAGCTAACGCAGGAACGCGACAATAATGTTACCGCATAAATTCACCAATTACGTAGCATACACACTCAACCCTCTCATTCATGGGGCTCTAAGCGCGTGAAAAAAGCCGATATTAGTCGTAGTACAGTTCAGCAAACACCTCGTGAGACCTTACTTGTGTTTGGTGAAGATTGGCACGGTCTGCCCAGTAGCACTCGACATCTCATCAAACCACTATGCGCACAATACCATGTCGTGTGGATCAACTCTATTGGACTGAGACAACCTCGCCTCAACAAACAAGATATGCAACGCATACTCTGCAAGCTTCGCCAGTTCATGCCAAGTAGCGAATCAATTTCTGCACCTACAATAAACTCGCCTATTAAGCCCAGCGCCCTACTCAACCTAAAAACCTTTCCCGCACCTAAAAGCCACTTAATGCGCAAACTATGCGGTCAATTGATGGCCCGGCAAATACAGCATGCATTAAATAAGCTTGGCGCTCAGCAGCCCATTATTTGGGCCAGTTTACCTACGGCCATTGATGCAATCAAATATCTCGCGCACAAGAAAATTATTTACTATTGCTGTGACGATTTTACCAGCCTAGCGGGTGTTGACCATGAGACGGTTGCTATACACGAAAAAGAATTACTGAACCGTGCCGATTTAGTGATCGCCAGCCAACAACAACTTGCTCAAAATTTAAGTTTACGATTAGCGAGCTCAGACACACACAAAGCACCAAAAATTTTACCGCACGGCGTCGACTATCTATGCTTTAGTCAAGTGGCAAGCATGGCGCCTGACCTACCCAACAACAATAAACCCACGGCAGGCTTTTATGGCAGCATTGCTAGCTGGCTAGATTTTTCATTATTGAACACAGTCATTGCGCGCCATCAAGATTGGAATTTTGTTTTTATAGGTCATATAGAAACTGAGGCCTCCACTCAATTTTTGTCTTTATCCAAGCAGAGCAATGTTTATTATTTAGGCCCCAAAGAGCACCAACAACTGCCACAATACAGCCAGTATTGGCAAGCATCATTATTGCCTTTTAGGCATTGCGATCAAATTAACCACTGCAATCCTTTAAAGCTACGTGAATATTTAGCCGCAGGCTCATCTATCATTTCGACCGACTTCCCTGCAATTGATGAATATAAAAATATTATTAATATTGCTCATACTCCAGAACAGTTTAGTCAGCATCTTAATGCAATTAGTGCATTGAGTCATTCACAAAAAATAGCATTACAGAAAAAACAGAGGTTACTAGTCAAAAACCATAGCTGGCAAGCACGCAGCCAAGAAATAAAACTATGGATGGATCAACTATAATGGACATATGGCAGCGAACAATTTGGTTGCTCGGTATTGTATGGCGATACCGTTACACTATTGCACTCCCAATTTTAATATTACCACTAGTTGGTTATATTATTGGCTCCAAGATGCCTAAAAATTATGCTTCACACACCTCAATGCTCATTCAAGAAACAGCAAAAATGAACCCCTTTTTAGAGGATTTCTCAGTCTCTCCTTTACTAGAAGAGCGCATAGGGTCACTCAATACACTACTGCATAGCCGACACATTTTAACTGCCGTTGCAGAAGAACTGGAATTAATCACACCCGATACAACAGCAGAGCAAAAAGATATTGCCATTGGTAAGCTATCGGGAAAACTAAAAATGCGCGTAATTAGCAAGGATGTTTATCAGCTTGAATTAAAAGATAGCCAACCTGCACACATGAAAAGAACCTTGGATATTGTCAGTCGCTATTTTGTAGATGCTCTACTCACACCAGAAAGATCCTCAATAACTGGATCAGCTGATTTTTTAAACCGTGAAATAGAAAAAAATCTAACTGAATTAAAAAAAGCAGAGCAGCAGCTTGCACACTTTAAAAACACTTACCCTAATGAATTACCTGAACACAGAACTGCACATATTGCACGACTAGAACAACTTAAAAAAGACTATGCAGAAGCTAGTTCAAAACTAGCTGGAGAAGAAAAACGATTAGGCAGCTTAGCCAAACAATTATCCTCAACCAATCCTATTATTAGTGGTATTGAAGATAAAATAATACACACCAAAAGCGAACTTAGCGCCAAAAGAACTCGATATACTGAAGAGCATAGCCAAATTAAATCATTAATCTTTACATTAAAGCAGCTTGAAGAAGAACGAAAGAAAATTATTGAATCGACCGATGATATTAATAATATAAAAAGCTTATGGGTAATGGCAAATAATTACATAAGTACTGATAGTGGTGAACTCACCTTATTAATGACACAACTACAAGAGCTACAAAAAAATCAAGGTGAAGTCGCACATTTGCGAGAACAGACCCAATATTTAGAAAAAAATATTACTGACCTCGAAGCCAAACTCAAAGACATGGGAAGCCGAGAGCAAGAGCTAGGCAATGTTATTAGGGATATTTCAGTTAAGCGCAGCTTACACAGCGATTTACTCAAGCGCTATCAAATGGCAAAAATAACGGGCTCACTCAGCTCATTTGAAAGCCAAGATAGAGTTAAAATCATCGATAAACCCTACACTCCAACACGCCCAACAAATCCACCGGTCATTATTTTTATCATTGCAGGGGTTTTTGGGGGCTTAGCATTGGGATTAGGTATTGCACTTATCGGGGAAGTAACAGATAGCACTATCCGTCGCTCAGACCAAATTACATCACTCACAACACAAGATTTTTTAGTACAGATTCCACCACTTGATCATATTAGCCTACAATAAAATTACTTTCGAAATATATGGCCTCATAATTGCTATACCTATAGATCGACATAACACGTTATTTTATTTTGCAAATGGCATTTTAAATTTAGGAAAGGTGTTTTATGAGCACGGCACAAATTGTTCAACACTTACAGCCTGGTGGCATTGAGTCATTAGCTTTAACGCTACTTGACCAACTTGATAAGCAAAAAGCACCTTTAGATAACATGATTAATGATAGGGATTATCATAAAAATATGATTATTAGTCTAGAAGGAAATAAAGAGCATGCCATCAAGGTCTGGCCTAGACTGGCATCTTATGCTGATCAGTTAATTTTTATGGATAAACCTGATAAATTTTCTATCAGCACGATCAAAAATCTAAAGTCGCAACTCAAAGATCATCATATTTCAACTATTCATACACATCACATTGGTCCATTTATATATGGCGGTTTAGCCGGTTCTGCCGCTGGCATAAAAAATCACATCCATACTGAGCATGATGGATGGCATTTGCAAAACGCGAAGCATTCTGGGATTCAGCGCTGCTTAAATTATTTTTTAGGCCCAACCTTAGTAGCTGATGCTCAAGAAGTTGCCAAGCAAGTACTGAATCATACCGGCGCCAGTAGTCAAGTCATTTACAATGGCGTTGACACAAAACGCTTTCAGCCTGCAAAATCTCTCAAGGATAAACAAAAGCTACGTAGTTACTGGGGACTGGACCGAGACTGCTTATTAGTGGGTGCTGCAGGCCGCCTTGAAAGTGTCAAAGGTCACGAATACCTTATCCAAGCTATGGCGCTACTCAACGATAATGTTCATCTTGCAATTGCTGGAGATGGTCGCTGCGCGACACAACTTCGCATCCTTTGTGACACATTAAACATTGCTGATCGCGTTCATTTTCTAGGCCAAACAGATCAAGCCCACAAATTTTATCCTATGCTAGATGTGTTTTGTTTGCCGTCGCTTAATGAAGGTTTTCCTCTTGCTCCATTAGAGGCGCAAGCTTGTAATATCCCAGCAATTGTCACTCGTGTTGGCGGTGCAACTGAAACTCTATGCCCAGCAAGTGGTGTGGCCGTTGCTGCAGCTGATAAATCCGCGTTAGCCACCGCCATCCAACAGCATTATGATCAGCGTACTTGCTTACAAAAAAAACACTCGCCGACTCATGCCCTCAATGACAACAATATGGATAACGCGCAAAAGCTCGAATTTTCACCTTTAGACGCCACCATACCAAGCTATACACCTCGAGATTATATTTGTAAAAACTTCTCTATTGAGGCAATGGCGATGGCTTACCAAAAATTGCTAGAGCCTTAATCACTGACTCATCATTCATATTTATTCGAGGGTTTGCTATATGCAATACGACCTGCTACTGGATTTTAGTATATATAAAAATATTTTTATACTCAATATGCTCGGCGTTCTCACGCTATTGAGTATTTTTTTGGTACTTTACCATCATGCTTTTTATCCCTTTTTATTGCAGCGCATAGCCAATAAGAAAAGCACTAAAATAGCCGCTAACGACGCTCATATTAATTTTTCACCTGCCACATTAAAAATTGCTATGATCATACCGGCATTTAATGAAGAAAAGGCAATTAGAGATAAACTGTATAATTGTATTAGCCTAGATTACCCTGAAAAATTACTCGATATTTATATTGTTCTTGATGGCTGTACAGATAATACTTTAGCAATCATTGAAGAAACATTAAAAGATAGTATCTTCGACACACTAAATATACAGCTCATTAACCATTCCGAAAATTGCGGGAAAATTGCTAGAATCAATGAAACCGTTAAAAAAATACAGGCAGACCTTATTGCTTTTAGTGATGTCTCTGCTTTAATTTCCTGCGATTCTTTACATATCTGCGCAAGACATTTCACCTTGTCAAAGGTAGATTCAAGTGATGCGGCAGCATCCAATACAACCGAAAAACCTGTTGGTGTGGTCACCGGTTTTTACCATTTACTTAATCCAGCTAACAGCGGTGAAAACACATATTGGCAACACCAGTGTAAACAGCAACTAGCCGAATCAGCAATGGGGGCAGTGCAAGGCGCGCATGGTGCTTTTTATATGATAAGAGCCGATTTATTTAAACCTTTGGCTTACGATACAATCAATGACGATTTTATTATTCCTATGCAAATTGTTGGCTTAGGCTATCAAGCCATAATGGAACCTAACATTAACGCACTAGAATTAGAAAAAACAAGTCATAATCAAGAAGCTAGCCGTAGAGTGCGCATTGCTGCAGGCAATATTCAGCAACTATTTAGATTACGGAATTTACTTAATCCAAAATATCGTAACGTTGCATTTATGTTTGCTTCTGGAAAAACATTACGCGTATTCATGCCTCACTTAATGATTATTGCCTTTTTAGGGTCGGCACTGCTTGCACCTATTAGCTTTATCTTTAATCTTTTTTTGAACTGTCAAATATTCGCATATAGCCTCGGCATACTGAGCATTTTATTCCCTCGTCATTTTAATTCATTCATGCCACTAGGTTATTTAATAAAAGGGCATTATTATAGCTGCATTGGAAGTACAGGTTATCTTTTTGATTCAATGTTAGGTCGCCATCGTCAATCCATTAATCATAAAGCCTATACATCAAATAAAAAGAATAACGATTGTATTTCATTGGACCCAACAACAGCAAAAGCCAAACGCGTCTTTGATCTCGTAATTGCCAGTGCTGCGCTTATTATTTTATCTCCTTTATTACCTATAATTGCACTTGCCATCAAACTAGAGTCCAAAGGGCCTATCCTATTTAGCCAAGTGCGTATTGGTTTGAGTACACCAACAAAAATGCAATTTTTTACCATGTATAAATTTCGCAGCATGGTACAAGATGCTGAAAAATCAACAGGTGCAACGCTCGCGACTAAAAATGATGCGCGCATTACTGCCATGGGCCGATTTTTACGAAAAACACGATTAGACGAGCTGCCACAACTGTTTAATGTGATTCGCGGTGATATGTCGATTGTTGGTCCTCGTCCAGAACGGCCCGATTTTTATGGTAAACTTGAAAAAGCTATTCCTTTTTTTTCTGAACGCACTTTCGGTGTTATGCCTGGAATTACAGGCCTAGCTCAGGTTCATCAGGGTTATGATACATGCATCGAAGATGTACGCAGTAAAGTCGGTTACGATCATGGTTACGCGTTAGCTTTACATAGTGTCAAAACATGGTTACGTATGGACTTATGGATAATGTTCAAAACTATAGAAGTTATGATTATGGGCAGAGGCCAATAGCATCGCGCTCGATAATACTTAATCATATGAGGCCACCAATAAAAAGCACCGACAAAAGCTGTCAGTGCTTTTTATTGATACTATGAGCCTGCATGATGTAAGCTTATACGGTAAACCTGAATACCATGGGTCTTAAATACTTGCAGCAAAACCCATACAGCTGGCGTAGTATGTTGTCGTACCTGGCCAATCCGAGAACACACCAATAACACCGACATCCTCAGCTAACACATGCAGTAATTTTAGTTGGTCACTGTCTTTGTCTGTTATATCCGCAATAGATTGATAATACCAATCTCCACCGCCCGCTAAAGGGCCGGATCGCTCCAGCGTCCATGCAATCATATCTAAGCCAGCCTCTTTTGCCGCTAATGCATACTTTGAGGGTACAATTTGTTCATCAGCACCTTCCGTCACTAACATCCATAGTGGTGGCGCTATAATTTTAACGCCAGCATCCAAGAGCGCTTGCATACTAGGTTGCCATGTCTTCTCATTCGCTATATCAAAAGTAGGATCATCATAACGACCATCTAAGTACACTGCTTGCTTCGCAAATTCCGGTTCGCTTTCCAGCCAGTAGGTCACATCTTTTAAATTAAATGATTGTGGCCACACATGGCTAGGAGGAATATTAGCCGCCTTATATTCATCGATCATTTTTTGAGCATAATCAGCTTGAGTAAAGCCATCAAAGGGCATATCCACATTGGGTGACTTAAGCTCTGGCGTCATTTTCACGCCTAACGACTGAAACAGTTGAATACTTTGCGCATGTGTCAGTAAAGTTCCCTGACTAGCATACAAGTCTGTACGCCAACTGGGCGTACCTTTGAGGTATTGTGCAACTGATGTCGCCATAGGATCGGACGCATCCATTTTGCCCTTCAAGGACTTAAATTCAGCTAACGTAATATCACTAGTACAGCATTTTGCTTGAGCAGGAGTTTGGCTCTCGATATTTGCAGGCACAAAAGGGGTTGTGCACTTAGCTGCCAAATCAGTAGCCAGTATATTAGTCGTTGTATGTAAGTCACATTGTGAATGACGACAAACTAACTCCTTGTCTTGTGTGAATGTAACGTCACATTCAACGATACCGGCACCCATTCTAACTGCTGCTTCATAAGATTCCTTTGTATGCTCAGGGTATTGCAAAGGTGCGCCACGATGGGCAATCGAAAAGTCCGTTTTGTAAAAAGGCCCTTCTGAGCAGGCTTGCAAGCGTTTTTTAAGTTCACCATCATCTAAACCTTCAACAAGAAAATAAGGCCGTGTAGTCACCTGACTATGATTAACTGACCCTGCAGGAACAGGGAAAATCACAGGCACTTCAACCTTTTCGACTTGCTTAATCTGCTGTACGACTACAACTTCTTTCTCAACTTCAACAACCTTAACTTTACCATCACTACCACTGCACGCTCCCAACAGAAAAATCACACCGCAACACCCTATCACTAACTTTAATGATTTCATATAGCCTCTAATTGCCACAGTAAAAAAGCTACCTTAGCTCTTTGATATGACAGTTATTATAATAATTTATGAAAAAATGATATTTTTTGGCATTATTCATTAGCAGTTAACTCTTGCTATCACATCAAATATGCACACATTACTTATGCTTGTTAGCTATGCTGTTTAGTCGTCGATACCGCAGCGTCATATAAATACATCTTCGCTAACACTATTACCTTATTTTTTTATAATACTGGAAATGCAAAGCCGCAGGTCACTTAACCGGCCCAACCACTGTTGTATTGGCGCCCCTTTCAACATTTCTATAGGCGACAAAAATTTGTCAATAAATAGTACCAGTGACATTAATATTTTTTAAAAATGTCCGCAATTGTCATCTAGAATTATGATATGCCTTTAGCAATCTTTACCGTTACTGATTTTATGACAGATATGAGGATACTATGAAACTAGATAGCAGCTTGATCAAAAGCGACGATAATGAAGAGCAGACTTGCTGCATTACAATGACTGGCGACTTTGATGCCGAAGGCGCTCAAGAAGCGCGCGAGAAAATTGAATCCTTATGCGTGGATTGCCATTACGAACATGTGCATATTAACATGCAGCAAGTAGGTTTTTTAGATTCTTCCGGTATAGGTGCATTAGTCTATTTATTTAAACGCCTTAAGGCGAATAACACACAACTCACCTTACTAGGCGTACATGGTCAGCCCGCCGAGCTCATGAAATTATTACGCGTTAACCAAGCCATTACTATCGAGTGGGGGGACGAAGATAGTCAAGGGCTCGATATATGAATATCTACCTTTTCAAATACACTCAAGCAGGCATTGCCTGCATAGTCAGTGGGCTTATACTGAGCGCCTGCTCTAGCTGGCCCAGCGAAGGGGCTGGCGGCTTTGCCGAACACAATGCAGCCCCCTATCAAACAATTACAATCAATAGCAATCAAGTGCCTGGTTTAGCATATAGTCATCCTATTGAGGTGGGTACGAAAAATCACGATATAAATCGCCAACTTACTGAGCAATATACTGGACATTTATATTATAATGGCACCGATCAGCATCATATCTACGATAGCACTCATCACCCGCACAACCCTTCATATAACAAGCAATACAGCTTGATCACTCGCGACTCGCATCAACATGCCCAGCAAAAGCATAACGCTACCGTTTCGGCTTCCCAAGGCTTACGTATAGATACACATCTATGCCGTAACACGCTGGACACTCTCATCTTGCAAGGCGCTAAAATGTGCTTTCCTGCGGCAGTGCATAATGCCCAGTTGCGCCAAAACCGTATAGAGCGCGAATTAGCCGGTGGACTCATATATGACGCCAGTTTAAATATTCAAATCCAGCATTTTGAGTTAGACCTTTTGCGTCAGCAAGTGAATACCATCAACCCTTCAGGCCACCTTAATACGGCACGGTGTATAAAACCACTATTAGGGGCAGACCAAATGGAGGCAGCAGCTAAAAAGTCAAAAGAAAAAAATCAGCACTTACTAAAATTGCTCAATACAGACAATCAATTCGCCACCAACTCTAGCGCGCTTAATCCAAAATATGCTGCTCGATTAGCAAAAGCAAGCCAATTGTTAAATCAACAACCGCAGATTAATCTTATCATTAATGGTCATACCGATAATATTGGCGATGAACAATATAATAAAAATTTAGCTTTAGAACGCGCACAAGCAGTCGCTCAATTTTTACACACTATGGGTATTGCATTGAACCGATTGAAAGTAATAGCGTTTGCAGCAAGCCAACCTTATAGTCATAATAAAAGTGCTGAGCATAGATTAGTTAATCGACGTGTCGACATAACACTCGCCAACGCTGATAGCTCGGCCATTACGGTTCAGCACTAATGATGTGTATGCATGTACAACCACTGAGAGTATTTTTTTATTTGCATGTTATTTATTTTTTGCGCGCCATAATTATAGCCGTGTTTTTTCTCTACGCCAATAACACTCACGCACAAACGGATCAAAACACTCGCCCTTCCTCAGAAAGCATAAAGTATATTGGTGTAGGCGATGAAATTTTTTTGGAGCTGTCCGGAGAACAATCTTTAACAAGAAATTTTGAGGTGTCACGTGATGGCACCATACTCTTGCCTGAAATAGGTCCAGTTAAAATTATTGGCTTAAGCGAGCAAAAGCTTCAAGAATTCATTAGTCAAAAACTATCAAGTGCCTTTAGAAATTTAACCAACCTTAAAGTTGGTATTAATAAACAACAAAGACTTATTAAGATATCGGGCTATGTGAATGACCCTGGTGAAATATTATTACCGAGTGGTGCCGATATTCAAAAAGCATTTGCTATGGCTGGCAACTTACGCATAGGAGCCCAACTAGATCAAATTCAACTGCGTAGTCAAGATAAAACGATTATTTTTAATTATAAAAAATATTTAGATACTGGCGATAGAAGTATTTTACCAACACTAAATTCACTTGATGAAATTTTTGTGCCTGCAAGCCCTAAAACGGGAAATATAGAAGTCGCTTTTGATCCGAGCACTCACTCCAATAGCGGTGATGCTGCCGATAGTTTAAAAGCAATTAAGATTTTTGGTGAAGTGATTAGTCCGGGTAGCTTTACTTTTAATGATGGCGCCACATTAGTCGACTATTTAATGCGCGCCGGCGGCGTGACTCGCTATGCCTCAGTCGAGCAAATACGAGTCATTAGTAATGGTGCCCCCCAGCTATTTAATTTGAAAGCATACCTGGATACTGGTGACAGCAGTACGCTGCCGACTATAACACCCAATACAACAATCTTCATCCCCATTCAAGAAGAGGAAATTAAATCAGGCGCTAATATGGTTTATATCATGGGGGAAGTCTTCAAACCAGGTGCTTATGAAGGAAAGCCAGGTGCCACTTTTTTAGACATTTTAGCCAATGCAGGCGGTCCAACACGCTATGCCGAAAGTCGACAAATTCGATTAATACGCGCCGATGGTAGTGTTATTCCTTTTGACTTATCGGCCTTTACCGAAGCAACAGGAGAGCAAGGTATGCCTGTCGTATTACCTGGCGATGCTATTTTTGTTCCAGAAAAAACCGATATGAACTCAAAATCATGGCTGAAAGTAGCTCCCAGCCGAGCTGTTAGAGTTATCGGCGAAGTTGTACGCCCTGGTCGTATTGAATGGTCAAATGAAATGTCTCTACTTGATTTGTTAGCACATGCAGGCGGGCCAACCTCTCGAGCAGATACAACACGTATTGAAGTAGTTATCCCTCAAAAGGGCATGCCCCCAAAGAAACTTGCGTTTAATTTGGATACCTTTATAGAACAGGGTTTAGGTGACGATAAATTACCTCAAATACTAGCTGGTAGCACAGTACGCATTCATGATTTACCTCAAGACCCTTCTGACAATAAAAGCCAATGGGTACGTCAGTCCTCCAATGATTCTATTTATATTTTTGGCCAAGTAGGCGCTCCTGGGCGCTATCGATTTACACAGGCTATGCATTTTTTAGATATTCTAGCTGCCGCTGACGGGCCCACCGATAAAGCAGATATTTCCGGCATCCGAATTAGTCATCGCAATAAATCTAAACCCACTGTCAGCTCCCTCAATTTGCATTTATATTTTGAAACCGGTGATGAACATTTATTACCCGACGTTAAGCCTGGCGATACAATTTATGTACCTGCACAAAAACGACTATGGCTTCACACACCAAAAGAAGCCACTATTCGTGTATTAGGTGCAGTCAATAAACCTGGACGTTATCGATTTGATGACACCATGACGATACTGGATTTACTCGCAGAAGCCGGAGGCACCTCCACAGAGGCATATCTTAAGAAAATTACAGTGGTCAATTTATCGTGTTGTAAAGATCAAGCCAAGGTATTTAATCTTAAAAAATTCTACCGCACAGCAGACTTTAATAAGTTACCCGTTTTGCGTGCCGGTGATACCATTTTTGTACCCAGTCGACGCGAGGGAATACTGTATCGCAGCCGTGAGAGCATGCGCGATATTATACAAGTTATCAGTCTTATTGCTTTAATTGGTGCATTATAACTTTTATCGAGTGATTATGTATTCGTATTATTAACAGGCATCACCATGCAACTGATTCACCATCCAGATTTAGATCGTTTATATTTAAAGACTTTAGGTCAAGGGTCCAAGCGCGTTGCGATTACAGCTTGTGATAACTGCTCTGGTGTCTCTACTTTAGCCATGGCACTAGCGCAACGACACCTGCTGGCAGGTCACTCGGTGCTGTATGTTGAAATGAATTCATTAGCTCCAGCGATGACAGCGCTCTATGATCTCCCAAAGAACACTACCCAGTCAGATATACACGATAGTAATACTGCTGACCAAAATCAACAAAGTGGTTTGAGTAAAAGTACAGCACTTCTAAGCACCCGCTTAGCTTCACCCATGCTAGTTACCGGTCACAACATGGAAGATATTGTGACCGGTGTACTCGCACCACAAGAGCAAAATCATATTTTAGCTTTACGCAATCCTAGCATTCTTAACCAGCATTTAGAGTACTTAGAAAAAAATTTTGATGCGCTGGTTATTGACTGCGCCCCTTTAGGTGCACAACATCAAGGTACTAAAGCCAATCAAATAGTACCTGCCGATCTTATTGCTACTGCTGTCGATGCAACTATATTGATGGTACTGGCAGGCAAAACTAAAGCGCCACACCTAAAAAGCGCTATGCATTTATTAGCGCAGCAAGGTATTAAACCGCATGCTATTGTGATGAATAATCAATACAATCCTTCGCTAGGGCAAGAACTGATCAGAGAGTCTAAGAGAATTCATAAGATATTCCCTAAAACATCTTATTGGTTATCACAAAAAATCAGGAATAGCTTACTCATGATACCCCTATGATATACATAATTATATTTACAAATCAATTGATAAAAAAGTAATTTTTAATATTGGGTAATAGCAATGCTAGACATACATTTATTAAATCAACCAAGCATAAAAACTGATGCTAGCTATAAAGAATTTCAATTAAATGATATTGCAATTTCACTACTTAACAACCCAAGTAAAGAACAGATAACACTCTGGCTATCCATCATAAAATCACAAGAACAAAGTAATAATATTTATTTAATAAAAGAAAAAGCTAACAGCATAAACAATTTAATAGCATGCAATATAGTCACCATCAAACAAAAAAATCAAATAATTTTAATTATTGAAGATTTAAATTTATTAAAAATAGCATTTGGCCATACTAAATCAATAAATAAAAAAATCGATAAGAACCTTTTAATAATATTCAACGATAACGGCGAGATAATTTCTGCTAACCACACCATAAAAACATCACAAATTCTTCGCAATAGCTTAAAAGAAGCTATAACCAATACCACAAACATCGAATACATTAAAAAAAATAATTCAATATATCAAACCATAGAAAATCAGTTTTACATTTTTAAAAATCCTAAAAAAATTGAAGCAAAATTACTTCCACACCTTCATGAAAAGCAAAAAGATAGGTATGCACTGTATGCAATTATTCTAGAGCCTATAACGTCACCTGATAATAATAATGAGCACTACCTTGATGCTTTTAACATATCAAAAAAACAAGCCGAACAAGCCAATGATGCAAAGGGACGCTTCCTAGCAACAATGAGCCATGAAATACGCTCGCCCCTAAATGCAATACTCAATATGGCACAATTATTATTAAATACAGAACTCACTGAAAAACAAAAAAAATATGCCGAAATTGCTCATACAGGTGGTCAAACACTAATGTCTTTAATTAATGACGTGCTCGATTTTTCAAAAATAGAAGCCGGCCATTTCACATTGAACATTGCCCCTTTCAATATCAATAATTTACTAGATGATTTAGCTTCTATATTTTGGATAAGGGCAGCACAAAACAATACCGAATTAGCAATTAGTGTACACCCAGAATGCGACACATTTTTTTCTGGCGATGAACAGCGCATTAGGCAAATCCTCATCAATTTAATCAATAATGCCATTAAGTTCACTGAGCGTGGCGGAGTTCATGTAAACATAGAGCCGCATAATGATAAACTAATAAAAATTGAAGTAATTGATTCAGGCATTGGCATGACTAGCGAAGAATGTCGCAATGTATTTGGCGCTTTTATCCAAGCAGAATCTTCTGAAAATCGCAGATTCGGCGGTACTGGATTAGGGCTAAGCATTGCCAAACAGCTGGTTGAATTGATGTCTGGTCAAATCCATGTATCCAGCACTCCTAATCGAGGATCTACATTTACTGTATTATTACCACTGCTTCCTAGCAACTCTATAGATTTAGGAAGAGAAATTTTCGATCAATACAGAATAAAAAAAAATAAACATTTAAAGCAAAAAAAAATTGCCGCTTTTTTAGATTGCGACAATAGCATTATTGAAATGGCACTGGAAAAACAACTTAGCTATTGGAATATTAAAGTTTACTACATTAGAGAGATAACTCGCGCATTAACGGCACCAATAGAAACAGCATTTTTTTTCGGCGAATCGGATGAATTTAGAGAGAACTCCCGTCATTATCATAAAATAGCCGATCGTTTTTTAAGTGCAAAACGCTTCGTTTTCATTTGTATCAGTGACATGCGGTTAGCCGATCAAATGCGACACAACTTACATCGTGGGTTCACATTATCATTAGACAAACCATTATCTGCTAAAAAATTGATAGCTGTACTAGAAGAAGAAAATATTAACGATACTAAAGATAGTGAAATTAGCAATAATTCCAACACCCATATTTTATTAGTTGAAGATGGAGAAACTAATCGTGCTGTCGCTTTAGCTCTACTAGAACAACACAATATAACCGCAGATATTGCTTGTAATGGTAAAGAAGCACTCGAAAAAATAAAAACAAGGCATTATCCTTTAATACTCATGGATTTATCAATGCCAATAATGGATGGCCTAGAAGCCACTAGTCATATCCGTGCAGGCAATAACTGCAACAAAGAAACACCTATTATTGCATTGACAGCCAATGCATTTGCCGAAGATCGAGCAACATGCATTGCTGCGGGCATGAATGACTATATCAGCAAACCCATTGACACTGAAATATTTGATCAAAAAATTGAGTATTGGTTACAATCTACCAAAGGAACTGTACAAGAAAACAATCAAAAAGATAATCAATATCAACAGGACGAATTTAAAAAAACACATCTCACATACAATAAAAACAATAAGCCTATAAAAAAATCATCTGATAACATTCTTGACTCTAGAATACTTTCTCAGCTAATAAAGGATACTTCTGAATCTTCGATAAGAGTCATTCTAGATATTTATTTTAAAGAATTAGATGAAAGAATTCCTAAGATGGAACTACTTTTTTCTCAAGAAATGTGGTCAACTCTTGGAGATGAAGCACACATATTGAAAAGTAGCTCCGCTAGTTTTGGAGCTATTGAATTATCAGCCAGAGCAAAAATTATTGAATTAAATATAAAAACTAATGAATTCGGTAATATTCATCATGCCATGCAAGATATACATTTACTGGCTCAAAAAACAGTAGAGGCACAAAAAGATTTTTTAAAAACATTATGATCAGCAGATAATTTTTTGATCGCAATCCATACATTGACATGCTAGGTAAATTAATATGCGGCGCTGTTTATTTTTTCAAGTTTATGACTGCAACTTAACGACTTTAAAAAAGTGCCGGTCCGATATCAATGCAATTGCTAAGCGGCTTCAATGGCCGCCACAAATAGTCAACCCCTTACTATTATCTAGCAGTGAGCTTATTGCTAATAGCACCGACTACAGTCAAAAACCAAAGGCAACGTCTATTAGTATTAGCATTTATAAAACAGCCGACCACCTTATTTTTGAGTATCGCGATAATGGCGGCGCATTTAACCCATTTAACACCCCGCCTCCTGAATTAGATGACATTAGCCCCTTAGCAGAGCATGGCCGAGGCCTAAGTTTAATTAAAGCAACATGTCAACAAGTCAACTATAAAATAGAACAAGATCCTTTTGTCAATTGTATTATTTGCTATATGCATTGGCCACAAAAAAGCCAAAAAATTCGTGTTTTATTACTTGAAGACAACCCCGCTCAAAATTACTTATATACAGAATACCTTCGCGGCGACTATACCGTGATTGCTTGCCATGAAGCACAAGAAGCGATTGACGCTATAGAAAAACAGCCTATTGATATTGTTGTATCTGATATTTCAATGCCTGGCATTAATGGCATAGATTTTAGAAAGTCATTACTCGGGCAAAGCACAACCGATCTTATACCCTTTATGTTTTTAACTGGCACAGAAGATATGATGAATATCGAACGCCTTGCGCATCTAGGTATTGATGACTTTCTACAAAAGCCGGTCACCAAAACACAACTGACAGCCAGTATAGAACGTATATTACAGCGTACGAATCAACTGATTAATCGCGTAACCGAGCGCCTAGATCATAAAATCACTCGCGCACTGTACCCTAGCCTACCTCCTCATATATTGAGCTGGAAACTCGCCTATGGCAGCCGCAATACCGGACATGGCGGCGGTGATGCCGTATTTTTAGAAGCAACCCCCAATCCCACATTGGTATTGCTTGATATCATGGGACATGACATTAGTGCCAAATTTTTCGCACATGCCCATACAGGGTATTTACGAGGTTTAGTGCGTAGCATGGCGCCTTGCCAAGCGAACCAACCACCCTTTGATTGCGCTGTTGTACTCGATCACCTTTCTGATATGGCATTTGCAGATAACCTGCTAAGCCATACTATTTTAACTACACTGGTTATAGAGCTACTCAGTGATGGTAAAATTTGCCTCGCAAGCGGCGGGCATCCGCCACCATTGATCGTTAGTCATGGCAAAGTCACACGTCTTGACTGCGGCGGTATGCTACCTGGGCTAATCGCTCAAAATAAATATAAAAGCCAACAACTCACTCTTGAACAAGGAGATAGACTCGTATTGTATAGTGACGGGTTATTTGAGGGTGCCGAGAAAGCGAGTAACCGCGCGCACCTCGAACAAAGTATGCTAGATGTAATTGCAGAAACCAGCCATCAACCGATCCATCAAGCTGTGCATGAAGTCCTGAAAGCCTTTGATACTATTGCAGGTCAACCCAGTGATGACGTAACACTGCTTATGCTAGAAACTCACTATAGTTAGAAACGTACCGTCATGGTCATCATATGATAATACCGATACACATTATTCATAATATACACAACAATTTTAATGCACTTTAATACAGTAAGTACTGAAGGAAAATCGTTAACGCCATGAGTGATAAGGCCAATATTATAGTCGTTGAAGACACCCGATCACTGGCTGTGACTTATGAAATGTATTTGTCACCACTCGATGCCAATATTACTATTTGCAATAATGGTAAAGAGGCTATGGCTTGCATTAAAAAACAACCGCCCGATATTATTTTGCTGGATCTCAACCTACCTGACATGAGCGGGCAGGAAGTATTACGCTGGATTTGTCAACACTACACATGCCCTGTTGTGATTGTGACAGCGCACGGCTCTGTTGATATTGCAATGAACCTTGTACGCATGGGCGCAAAAGATTTTTTAGAAAAACCTGTCAATGCAGACCGATTACGTACAACCGTTTATAACTGCATAGAAACATATCAACTCAAACATGCTGTCGCCAAAATACAAGAAGATATAAAACGCGAGCATTATCATGGCTTTATAGGTAGCTGTCCACCCATTCAAGCAGTTTACAAAACAATTGATGCCGCAGCACCGAGTGATGCTACGGTCCTCATCACAGGTGAGAGTGGCACAGGAAAAGAGGTTTGTGCAGAAGCTATTAAACAGCAGAGTTCACGCGCAAATAAGCCATTTATTGCTATAAACTGCGGAGCCATTCCTCGAGACTTAATAGAGAGTGAATTATTTGGCCACATTAAAGGTGCCTTTACTGGTGCACATACCGAGCGAAAAGGCGCTATATCAGAAGCTAATGGCGGCACTCTTTTTTTAGATGAAATTGGTGAAATGCCACTTGATTTACAAACCAAGCTGCTACGTTTTTTACAAAACAAAACCGTCCAGAAAGTAGGCAGCAGTAAAGTTGAATGCGTTAATGTTAGGGTTATTTGCGCCACTAATCGCGATCCTTATGAAGAGGTAAAAAATGGTAATTTTAGAGAGGATTTATATTATCGATTAAATGTTTTACCCATTCATTTGCCTCCTCTAAGAATGCGTGGAAATGACATAATACTACTAGCGCAATACTTTCTAATAAAATTTACAAAAGAAGAACATAAAATGTTTACGGAGATATCAAATCACGTAAAGGATATATTTTTAAGTTTTTCATGGCCCGGTAACATTAGACAGTTACAAAATGTTATGCGTAATATCGTAGTACTTCATAACGACACCACCGTTCAACTAGAACATTTACCCGCCCCTCTCAATCAAATTAAATGCAAAAAAAATACATCAATAACATCTAAAAATCGGATCGAAATAATGGCTAAAAATTGCATAAGCCATAGCTATAACAACGATCACAAGACATCCATCCTTACCCCTAAAGCATTTGCATCACTTGATAATATATCGTGCGCAATTAAAAACCAGCATACAATCATTGATCCATCATGCAGCGGCACCTCATACAGCTTACCCCAGCAACTTAGCGAAGGTAGCAGTCATGATCAACATCCATTACCACCGGTTAAAACACTCGCTACTATTGAGAGAGAAGCAATAGAAAAAGCTATTGAATTAACAGGCGGTAACATACCTAAAGCAGCTACATTACTCGATGTAAGCCCTTCTACTATTTATCGAAAAAAACAGCAATGGAATCAACCTCAACCATGAACTATTACTTCTTTATATACCCATAAAAAACCATGATTTAACGCTTGATATGAGATATTATTTATTAAAAATTTGTAACGACAGAAAATTATTTAAAATACGCTCAAATAAAATTAAACTAGATTTAAAAATCTTGGTCGCTCTAGGCTCTATATATTGAGCAATATAAAAACTCAGTACAATCATGATCGCAACAGTCACGGTGACAGCCAACTCTTCGCTAACAAAGCGCTTACCTTGGTCAATCATAATACGTCCAGCTACGTTATGAATAAGATATAGAGGATATGTAATAGTACCAAGCATTGTTATACAAGGATATTTTTTTATCGTAACCCATCGACAAGTTAATATTAAAAAAAACAGAAATGAAATAAAAATAATGAAAGCACTCATAACACCTTGATAATGACTGGCTGCAACAATAAAGCTCGGCGTTATTTCATAGGCCCGCACCAACGATAATAGGCATGTAACCAGCAACATGAGAAGCGTAGCTAAAGACATTCCATCTCGTTGAAACAGATAAAATATCACTCCTGCTATAAAAAAAGGAGAGTATACAGGACTAATAAACCACCCCATAAAAAATGGCTGATCAATAAAAAAATGCATTATTGACATCACCAACCAAATATTTAACCATATATAAAATCGGTCAAACACTTTTAATAGCATTAATAAAAAGACACAGCCATAAAAACGCAATTCAGCATGTAAAGTCCAGTACACACCATCTAAATTACTAACCCCAAACAAATCATTAAACATTGTTAAATTAGCAAGAAAAACAAAAAAAATTGACCCTTCAATAACTATATGACCCCCAAAAGAAATTAAAAAAATTAATGTAAAAATTAAACCTATCCAGTAAGTCGGATACAGTCGAATCATTCTTGCCTTTACAAATCCAATAGCGGATCGATTAGTGGCTGATACCGCTATAACATAACCACTAATAATAAAAAAGATAGGCACACCCAAATAACCATATTGAGTAACAGGGGCTAACCATTTAAATGCCGTCGCTTCTGGTCGATTAATAAAGTGATAAAAAACGACGCTGATAGCAGCTATAAATCGTAATAAATCTAACGCGTGCAACCTACTCATTAAACAAATACTCTCGGGGGGTTTTTGGGTAAAGGTATTAGATTATCAAAAAATTATATGGAAATATTGACGCGACAAACCTATCAGAAGAAACTAAAAGTTTATATGATCGCCTCGAAAGCCATCTCCAAAGGCACCGCCATCCAAAGTATTGCTAGATAGCATGGCATTTTGATAGGGCTTGCTAATCTCTAACGACGTATTATGATGATGCGTACCATGCGCCGCTGATGAAGTATTAAAGGCTATATTATTATGATCTATACTCAGCGTACTCACAGGAAGTGTACCCGCTGACGCTTTACGCCTACTATAAAAATCAATCAATTTTTTCAATCCGGTATTAATCGTTATTGACACTTTACAATGCAGTTTATCTTCTGATTTTTTAGGGCAACCTACCGAACCATAAATATCGCCGCTACGCGATGATCGATAATGTGTAGGAACTAAGATTTGGGTCATACACATTATGCGCCGAACTAAATCATTGATACTAATGCCCTCGCCACTACAAACATTAAATATCTCTGCGGTAGTGCTTCGATATGCCATTGCAGACATTATAAAATGGATAGCATCTTCGACATAAACATAGTCTCGCACCTGCTCACCATCACCAAAAATTTCGATGGCTCTATTATTAATTACGCATTCAACAAATTGGGCAACCGCATCACTACTGCCCCCCTCACATTCATAACGCTCACCATAAACATTAAAAAGTCTTAAGCCAACCGTTGGGGTTGACTCCATAATCGAAGCGACTTTAGCATGTAGTTCCAACGCTCGCTTATCTGCGGCATAGGCTGTTAATGGGCAAGCTTCTGCTTGCTCATTTAATGGTAAATCGGCATTATCACCGTAGATAGCAGATGAAGAAATATACACCACTTTAACTTTATGCTTTGCCGCTGCAGAAAATATATTAAAGCCACCTGCTAGTGTTATTTTAATATCACGAAGATTATGTTTATCAAATCCAGATTCAGAAACATCTGCCAAATGAAAACACCCATCAACACCCTCCATGTATGTATCAACAGTTTGCGCACAACAGACATTACCTATCCTTAAATCTATGCAGTCTATTGCACTCATGGCAACCCCATATGATAGGTTATCAAGTACTCTTACGTAGTGGCCATCGCCTATCAAGTGCCCGACCAAACGCGAGCCCAGGTAACCACATCCGCCTGTCACCAAATATGTTGCCATGATAAATGTCTCATCAATATACTTCATGTAAAGTTAAAGCAATACCAATACCATAAATAAATATGTTAATTAACTATAAAGAAACGGTTTAATATTCATGCCATATCTTTACGGCATTTAAAAACTACAGACAGACCAACAATTAAATAACATATTTATATACAATTTCTTGATTTAACTGTATGCATTGCGGCACTTACTGATATGTACCACATAAAAAATAAAATAACTGCCTAACCTGAAAAGCCATTTAAAAGCACATTAATTAAGTGCTCTAGCCGCTTAGGTCTCTAATATTAAGAATAGCTCTAGAATCATAATCAAGATTAAACAATATAATTACATGAGCTACTACACATACCATATGAGAATTACTATAAATGATTATCATATAGAATTGAATAACAAACACATTAAATGTGATTTTTCATTGCCGGATAGAAAATCTTAAGGCCGACAGCTAATCGCTTAAATATTTTTTAACTATGCTTAATAGTACAATGCTTATATCAAAAAAATAAAAACTCTATTTTTTACCAATGAATACAGGGAATTATTAGACTGAATTAATTCATTAATCCTAGAAACACTCTGATATTTTTGAATAAGTCGCATTTTGCATATTAAAAAGAGAAATTATATAATTGCAAAAAAATTAAATACAAAACCCAGCCAAATAGCAAACTCTTATCTTACAGGGCACTATTGGATTTTTTTTAATCGTTAAGTGCCAAGAGCACTTATCTAGTAGCTGTGTCATAGTGGCTGTGCATAGTGGCTGCGTCAGAATAGCCACGCGGGGTAGGCTTTGCACCTGCATCGGGATACCCAAGATTAGGCCTTGCAAGAGCGAAAAATCGCAGGTTACCTAGTGGCTCAATCATAAAGTATTAAGCCCAATTTACGGGTCCGTGAATGAGTAATCTCAAAAAATGAGTTCCACTTTTGAGATTACTTCAAATAACAATTCAAATATTGTTTCAAATAACATTTGAATTAACAACAGGCATAATTACATTACTACTCAAGACCCTCTCAACCACCTTATAATTTTGCATTGCCTGATCCGGCCTTCCCTGAAGGGCCTGACGCTTAAATGCCTAATGCATGACTCATCAATATTTACACTGATCATGCTTTCAGCCTACCCGAATGGTAACATAACAGATTAAATTTACCGTTAAGGGGCACACTCATCACTTAGCACTTCTACTTCAACGCGGCGGTTACTAGCGCGTCCTTGCTCAGTGTTATTATCACCAATAGGCCTTGTTTCACCAAACCCCTCTGACTGTACATTAATAACGCCATGTTGTTGCAAATAAACTCTAACACTTGCAGCACGGCTTTTAGATAGCAGTAAATTGTAAGCTTCTGAGCCTCGACTATCGGTGTGTGCACGCACCGCAATTTTCACATTAGGAAATGGTACAAGCTCATTAATCACATTATTAAGCACTTGCTTACTCGCTTCGGTTAACCTTGCTGATGCAGTGACAAAATAAACGCCATCCAACACACCTTGCGGCGCATTACACAATACTGCAGGTGCAGCAGGTTCAGGCTCAGGAGTAGGCGCCGGTATAGCTACATATTTCGCCTTCGTTTTACCTGCATCACGACCAAAACGCTTGAGTATACTCAGCGTGAGCTCATGACTATCTTTATCAATACTCAAAGCCTCTAAGCGCAAGCCCCATAAAGTTTTAGTCATGTATTCTATGCCTGCACCTACATGTAATTGCGTGCTTTTAAGCTGCTCATAATTGAACACGCCACCATCATCACGACCTTTTGCCAACGACGTATCGAGCTGACTGACACCCAATTTAGCATAGGCGTGCCAACCAGGTAGGTGCTGGCCCACATGATAAAGTACACTGGCCCCCATATGGCTATAGTCAATCGCAGCACCAGAATCAAACGTAGCCTCACCCTGATCGCTATAATGACCTTCTAGTGACCATTGGGCATTCAGGTCATAACCTAAGAATAACGTCGGCAAAACAGCGTCTGCTGTCTTATCGAGTGTCTCAGGTAAATTAACAATGCGTGGCTTTAACTTAGATACACCTAAACCAATGCCCGCGTACCAACCGCTACAATCATAGAGCTGTGTACCTTCAGGCAGCTGACTAGCCGTTGGGTTTTGCTCACAATGACGTGGTATAGCGGTAGCATGAGTGCTCGCAGTACCTAAAACCAACATTAAAAAAAGCGAGCGTGCACCAACAATTTTATGACTCTGACTATACATTTTTAGACCTTTTAATGAGAGCTATTTTGGAATGTTGTTGAACAATTAATAAGCTTAGCAATACCAACAAACTTAGCCACTCTAATGAGCCACCACCACGCAGGCCCGTTTCTATACGGCCAGCATCAGGGGGTACGTCAGTGGGGGATTCCACATCGGTCACTAGTGGCCGGCCAATTGCTATTTGACTTTTTATCAAGCCGTTCACCTTACCCTGCCCTACTTTATCCCCGTCAGGCTGCGCATCATTTAAACCGCCATCGACAACACTTAACGCCAAACAATGATCCCCTTCATTTAGGCCAGCACGATAAGCACCATCGCCCGGCTCAGGGCACACACCAACCTGACCATTAACCCATGAAGCTGTTGCATAGGCATTGCGCTCGCTAATGATGAAGTCTTGCCAACCATTGAGTGTAGAGTATTGACGCAATATTGCTTTAGCAGGTACGGCGTCATTAAGAGGTATCACAATACGTGCGCTTGCACCAACATGAGGCAAGTTAGTCACCTCGTAATCGTAGATATGGCCGTATTCATAACCGGTATCCTGCCCGCTTGCCGCTGGATAACCGCGAGCAATCAATCGATCCACAGCCTCTTTAAAGTCACTTTGTGTTAATGCAATACCGCCAGCGCGACTCACTTGCGCTAATTGCCCTGCTCGCAAGCGAATAGCTTTATCACTAAAAGGCTTACCATCAACGCCAACCAAGCTATCGGCATTTAAATAACGGCCCGTACGTGTTTGTATCGCACGTAAATAGCCCACATCTGCATTGCGATCGTCAACATCATCGGGGTGACGATCTGCATCACTATCACGCAGTGCTCCCGTAGCAACGACCTCGATAAACTGCTCTGTAATGGACTCATGCCCACCCAGAGTCACGCTCAACATTACGCTATAAAGACCCGGCACCAAAGCGCTCGTGTCAACCGACAAAGTCGCTGTATTGGTATCCCCGATAATGGCATCACTCAGCGATACAACATCGCTAGACCAGCGATAAATAGGTACTGTAGTGGGGTCTCGTGGATCACCAAATACATGGTAGTTCCCTATGCGTCCTGTAAAAGTCGTCGCACCATTATCTACTGCAATATTAATAGACTCGTCACCGCCTTGTGCAATATCGATCCAAATAACCGGCTTCACCGAACGACCTACATAGCGGTTTGCATTCAATAAATAACGATTAGCCGCATCAAATAGCTCCTCTTGGGTGTCAGCTTTGAGCAAATCAGTACCAATAACTTGCTCCAATAAATCATTAAAGCCATCGTTATCGCTGTCGCTACTACCATCGCCATCAATATCTGTATTTTCTACCCAATCTGGAACACCGTCACCATCGGTATCCTGCTCAGCACCATGCAGTGGATCACCACCGTAACGCACCTCAACAGCATCAGGGTACCCATCGCGATCAAAGTCTGCTTGGGCTGGATCAACTTCACCTAAAAGCGGATTAACAGGCTGCGCTGGTGGCTGCACCAATATTTTCTCAAGGTATTCCTCTGATACATCGGGTACACCATCGCCATCTTCATCCGCTCGTGAGCGCACTTCAACATTGCTATCCGAACCCTCGAGCTCATCGGCAATGCCATTATTATTGTTATCGATAGGTGTGACACCCTGAGTACCCACCTTACCGTCACCGTCAGGATCGATAGCTTCAGCAACTGTACTACCCGCAGCCTCGACTAAGTCGCTAATACCATCACCATCGCTATCGAGTGAGCGGGTATCTGGAATACCATCAAAATCACGATCAATAAACTCCGCTCGCTTACCACCAACACTCGGGTCCGCAAGATCACCTAAACCATTGTTATTATTGTCGGCAAAAGACCCTGTGCCTACAACACCGTCACCATCAGGGTCCACCACCGTCAAGCCCGCTTCACTGAGATCGGTCAGACCATCGCCGTCAGAGTCAAGGTCTAGGGTGTCGGGTAAGCCATCACCATCCGTATCAACAGGCAATAATAACAATTGCCCCAGCGCATTATCTATAGAGTCAATTAAGCCATTCCCATTGCGATCTTCACCATCAATACGACCATCACCATCAACATCAAGCGCAAAACCACCGACTTCATCAAGATCTGGCAAGCCGTCATTATCACTATCGATATCAATCACGTCAGGCGTACCATCGCCGTCACTATCGGTTAAATTTGCGGTGTCGATAATGCCATTACCATCAAGATCAGGGCGCTGACTCCCATTAACATCCGCATCGACTTTATCATCAATACCATCGCTATCATCGTCGAGCTTACCTATATCTAAAACGCCATCATTATCAGCATCGGCGTCAAAGCGATCCGGGATAGAGTCGCCATCAGTATCTTTGTTGATAAGCGCGGCTATTTCATTGAGGTCAGTAATACCATCGTTATCGGTATCCCAATCCAAATGATTTGGCACACTGTCTTTATCGCTATCGATCGCCAAGCCAACATTAGACTCTACGCTATCGAGTAAATTATCATTATCACTGTCAAGGTCGAGGTAATCAGGCTCTGCATCACCATCGGTGTTGCGTGGCATACCAGAATCATTACCCACCTCAAAAGAATCAGGTAGTAAATCACCATCACTATCTAAATCACGATAATTACCTAAACCGTCACCATCAGTATCGACGGTGCCTTCTATGGCATCAGCAATAGAGTCGTTATCGCTATCAAGATCTTGAAAGTCAGGAATGCCGTCGCTATCGGTGTCGGTAGGTTCAAAGGCATCATCAATGCCGTTGCTGTTCGCATCACTACCTAGGGTTAGCTCAACATCCAAGCTATCAATAATGCCATTGCCGTTGCTATCCTCACCTGACACAACGTCGCTAATTTGATTTTCATCTGCATCACTAATGCCATCACCATCAGCATCTAAATCCAAATAGTCGGGCAAATCATCGCCATCGGTATCCAGTGGTTCAAAACGATCATCAACACCATTGCCATTGGTATCGTCGCCACCTGTAATTGCGACATCAACTGCGTCATCCAAACCATTACCATTGGTATCCGTATTGGTCGGCACCGGTAAATTCAAGCTTTCAAGAGTGTCTAATATGCTATCACCATCACTATCGGCATCTAAAAAGTCAGGTAAGCCATCATTATCGGTATCTGGTGGTAATAGCGGGCTACCATCGACTTCAATTGCATCGGGCAAGCGATCGCCATCACTATCTAAATCACGGAAGTCATAAATACCGTCACCATCGGTATCTGTAGGATTATTAGGTAATTGGCCCACCTCAATAACATCAGGAATAGAATCGTTATCGCTATCAAGGTCTAGAAAGTCTGGTATCGAATCACCATCACTATCAATTGGCAATACATTATCGGCCAGACCATCGTTATTACTATCATCGACCATCAAGGTTTCAGCATCAAACGCGTCATCAATCCCATTACCATTACTATCGTTACCTGTTACTCCGGCCTCTAAGCCATCCGGAATACCATCGTTATCACTGTCAGCATCAAGGTAATTAGGTATGCCATCACCATCAGTATCATCCAAGCCCTCTAATAGATTCGGTATGCCATCACCGTCATCATCGGCACTAGGGTTATAGCTATCGTGGGCGATTGTTCTCTCGACTTGTATCGCCGCATCCCCCGCCACATTCGAAACATTCACCGTAACACTTTCGCTCGCCCCTAATGCTTGCGCATCGGCCGCCGGCAACGTCGTTGACCAAGCGTTGTTATTCACAGTGGCACTGTAGGTTTTACCATTGATCGTAACGGTGACTGTTTGGCCGTCTTCAACATTGGCTGTGGTACCGCTTAGGGTGATATCGCTATCATCTTCGCTGGCGCTGATCACATCGTCAGTACTGATCGCCGATAAGGTCACTGACGGTAAATCAACAGTATGGGCCACTGTGCGAGTCGCTTGCGGTGCTGCATCGCCAGCGGTATTGAATACATCTGCTGTTAAGATGTGTGAAGCCATTAAAGCCTGCGCATCAGCGGCGGGCACGGTGATCGACCAGCTATCACTGTTAACCTGCGCGGTGTAAGTGGTACCGTTTAGCACGACCGTAACCGTTTGGCCTTCTTCCACATTGGCCGTTGTACCGCTGATAGTCACATCA
>NZ_LGAK01000079.1 GCF_001292705.1 Marinagarivorans algicola | reverse complement strand
TTTTTACCGCGACCGCGCACCACTTCAGCTTCGGTTCCAAAACCGCCGGCAACAATTCGCTCAAAACCTTCGGCTTCTTTTTTCGGATCAATCCACGGCATCACCGGCGGCTGGTAATAGGCTAAAAGTACCGTGCGCGTATCGACATCGGCGGGCACCTTAATGGCACCGGTCATCATGGCCATTTGCACATAGCGCCGATACACCGGCCGACTCCACTGTGCAATAAACGTATTGGTTAATACGCCATAGCTCACATAGCTCTCAACCAGCTCTTGTCGCTGCGAAGAGTAAGTGCCGTCATATTGTTTAGACACGCTTGAAAAGTTGGCACCCACGGCAGAACAAATCATGCGCACCATAGAATCACGAAACGGCTGCAGTAATGCGCTCGGGCGTTTTGACTCGATGGTGCCCACATCTTCACCAGGCTTTAAGTCATCAAATATTGTGCCTGGTGATATGGGAAAAGATCGGCGCTTTTCACCACCGCCTTCTTCAAAATCATCGGGCATGCCTTTTTTAATATAAAAAGCCATTGCCGCTGCAATGCGCGCCGCCACTAATTCTGACTCTTCATAATTTTGCAGGCCCGACAATCGCCCCATACAACTGGCTAAAATACTCACGCCGCGCGCCTGATTTAATCGCTTGACCAATTTAATATGCTGCATTCTATCGGCTGCAACACGCCGCGTTTTAAGACTCTTAAAATGATCACCACCAGGATGATACTCATACACATGAAAGGCTTGCGCTTGCCCCCATTGATTGCGCTCAATACCCTGTGATATCGCCCCAGACTTAGAGTGAAAATCAAAGGGTAAAAAATCAGGCTCCATCGCTTGAAGACTAAACGGCACCACTTTATTTGGATGGGTAAAACCGGCAACGCGACCTAAAACATGCTCTCCTAAACACTCGCCATCGCGCAACCACGTCATGCACACTTGGCGCTCTAATTCTGGCCGTGTGAGCTCGCCGCGCGTATCGGGCTTTAATGACCACTCAGAAAAGCCATCAAGCAGCGCTTTAGCAAACGCCTCATGCACATTGCCATTTCTATCTAACGGCATAGGCTCAACACCAATACCATCGCGGCCAACGACATTATTGACCATCGAGGTAAGCAGGCCATCGACTAAATCGCTGTTTTCTTGATAATACCGCGCTTGACCGCGCAACGACCTAGAACCAAATTGTGACCGAGTATCGGCACTGCCGTGCTGCTGTTTAGCGCTATTTAAACGCCCCGACTTTACCGCCTCATACGCTTTAATAGAAAACTTATTATGCATGCGCGACAAAGCCCATCGCGGCGAAATAGCCGCAATCGATTTTTCTAGTATATTCATTTTAAAATTCTGCTAAAGAAGGCCCACGAGAACCACGAGGGCGAGATAAAAGCCTCACTTTGTGCTCCCACTCAATACGGCCTTTGCGTATTTCACTTAAGTTTTCACGCGTCCAGCTTCGGCCATCTTTTTGGATGACTTTACCGCTTAACACGGCTTTTTCTGCATCGATATAAAAACTCACCATTTCTTGTGCAATTAACAACTCACTCACACCCAATCCTCCGTATAGTTATCAAGCCATGATGCCGGTTGCTCGGCGTGCACTCGTTCAGTGGGTTGTTCATCAAGCGCGGGCTTTTGGGGTTGCTCGATGATCTTTTTATCTGCAATAAATAAATCATTTTGAGCAAAGCCCAGCTCCAGGTCATCCCACTGTTTTGCTGAGTAGGTATTTAATTTAATCGCCATGGCGCCGTGCAGCGCATAGACTTCGCAATCTGTTGCTTCATTACGACGACCGGCACGGCATTGCCAGGTTAAATCGCCTTTTAAGCGTTTATTAGGCACTTTGGTTTCTGCGGTGACTTGCTTCCAGTAATCTGGCCGCGCCGCTTTATAGCTATGCATAAACGCCGATGTACCCGATAGCCTTCGGCTAATTAAGTCTTTGGCTTTGTGGGTGCCGACAAGGTAAACATGCAAGCCATGTTTATTGGCTTTGGTATGGCGCTTGTGGCTTTTATGCTCGATGCTTCTGGGTTTTGAGAAAATAGGTTTTATGCCGTTATCGTGGCTATCGCCTTTGATCGCCATCAAGGTTGTTTTTTTATGGTGCTTACTGCGCGTTCTGACCCAGGTATAAACGGCCTCATTTGTGCCGCCGTCTGAGGAGTCGATGGATACCGTACTGAGGTCTATTTTGCCAAAGCGCTCATGATCAAAACCGCTAAACAAGAGGGTGTCTAGTTCGGTCCATACTGGGTCTTTTTTATCCACGGTATTGCCAACGAGCTCACCCCAATAAAGCAGCCAACTTTCTTCGGCTCGGCCCCATGCGCGAATCACCACCGCTAAGCGATCATCTTGCACATCAACACCCGCTGTCACAATTAAACCGCCTGCTGGGCAGACAAGTTCATCATAATCTTCTGCGAGCTCTTCTAACTGATCAGCATCTAATTGATCTTTACTGGAAAACTCATAGGCCTTTGCCAGTTTTGAGTTTTGAAAAACAATGCGCTCTGATTCATCGCCGCTTTCGGCTTTATGCTCTGCCTCTAAGTACGCGCGCACAACATCGGCCAAGCTGGTACCCGCCATGCACACATACAGCTCTGATAATTCGGTAAAGCCTTCTACGGCTTCGGGGGCGTTGACTGTCGCTATCCAACCGCACCAAGGGTCTCCGCCATCGCGCGCGGCAATGCAGGTGTTAATAATATTTTGTTTGCGCTGGTAATCACTCCACACCACTGCGCAATGAGGACAGCTATAAACAGCCGTCTCGGGCATAGCCCGTTTAAATACAGGGTGCTCTTGCGCGCTATCATTATCTAACCAGCTAACGTTTTCCCAATCTAACACATGCTTTTCGCCACACTCATGGCAAGCGATGGGCAGTACGCGTTGGGTGCTAAGCTTGGCGTGGCTTTCAATAATTGAAAAATCTTTAACCGACGGTGTACCGCCTAAGACTATTTTTTTGCGCCTAAAGCGCTTAATGCGCTCACGCACCAACGCTATCGCGCTGCCTTGATCGCCGACGCTGGTATTGGTATCGTCGGGCTCTTCGACAATCACAACCGGTGCTGGCGTTGATTTCACATTGGACACCGAATTAGAGCCAAACACTTTAAACGAACCGCCAGGGAAATTTTTATAATTTGAGCGATTACCGGATTTACGGCTACTGCTAATATCAATACGCTTGGCTAATTCTGGTGATGATTCAATGGTGGGCTCAAACTTCTCCTCCATAAAGCTGCGCGCGGTTTCATCTTTGGGAAACAGCGCCAGCATGCGAGAAGGTTGCGTGCACACCCGTTTTGCAATCCAGCCGGTTTCTAATAAGGTCCAGCCAATTTGCGCGGCCTTCATTAGCACGACCATTTCAACCGTTTCATTATCTAGCGCGTATGCCACACCCCAAAAATACGGCACGTAATCGGCGTCATATAACCCGCTAACGTCACTGTCTTGTTTGGGTATTCTAAAATGCGCCTCCATCCATTCGATGGTGCCATATTTTTTTTGCGGTAACCAAGAGGCCCTAACTCGCTCAATTAGCTTGCGTAGGTTGCACGCTGTAATCTCCAATAGCTCGGGTGGCAGCGTCGGTAATTGCATCAACTTTATCTCTTGCCACTGTAATGTTGTGGGCGCTTTCAATCATCTCTAAGATTTTCTCGACCGATGTCATTAATTCTTCGCGGGCCAACTGCGCCCAGTCTTTCATCGCGTTTTCGACTTGATCTAGCTCAAGTATTAGATTGTGGGCTCGGTAAAGCTCTAACTCTTTTGTGCCTGCACTGGCCAAGGCTTCACGTGTTTTGGCCGCCTCGAGTTGCTGGCGCTGCGTAGACACTTCACGCCCGCTTGCCGCTGTGCGTAGCTGCTCGCAATACGCAAAAATCCAATGCGCGAGAGTGTCATTGTCTTTGAGTAGGCCCTCTTTACAGCGCTGATTAATCGCCTGCTTTGAGGCGCCAACCAATGCAGCAAATTCAACTTGCGAGCAAGGCTCATTCACATTCATGCAGTCAACCCCCCTACCAAAAACATATAGCTGTTAAAAACTCGCGAGTCTTAGCCCCGTATGTACGCAGTGCTAGAAAGGACCCATCGTTTTATATGAAACACCATCACTTCGTATCAATGCCTCGATTTTTATCAAAGCTTCTCATTGCGCCAACGCCTAGCAACGCACCCAGCAGCGCAATAATATCGGCCACCCCAAGATCGGGAAAAACAGGAAGGCTAACCCTTGCCACATTCTCTGTAGTGGCAATCACCTCATAGCTTTGCCATGACCACAGAGCGGTCATCACTACAGCCTTAGGGATATACATTAATGCGAGTGATGCTGCGCATACCCAGCCAACAGAGGGCCGCCAGCCAGACTGCCAAAGGCTGGCACTCTTAGCATCCGCTAAATTGATTTCAGCCTGCTTAAGCAGCAACTGCACCTCAAACTCTAAACGCTTGAGATCACCGCCTAGCCTTAACGCTTCAAGCTTGCGTAACTCTTCAGCGCGCTTATTGGCATCGGGCCATATTTTATGGATGGCCTCTTTACCTAAATTTAATACTGCCGTAATAGGATCTAATGACATCACTCAATCACTTTTAAAAAGTTATCGCCACTGCCGGCAATCAGCTTACGCACGTCACGGGCCAATATAATACAGCCCTTACTTGCCGCGCCTGGTCGAGTCGTAGAGTCACCGTGAATAACAAACGCGGTGCGCCCAAAAGCATTATGATCAATCGGGTTTAGCGGTAGCGATAACGGCCCAACGTTTGATGAGTTATACGCACTACCTATACCGTACAAACCACGAGGAATAGGCCCAACATCAACAATATGCTGACACTCAGGATTGTTTTTACCCACACCAAAGCCGCTGTAACCAACCGCCACCAGCTCACCCTTATCACACCACAGTCGGCCGGTCGCTTGCGAATAAATAAACATTAATCACCTATCACTTATTATTTTATTTTTGAATTCGCTAATTTACGCGCAACACCCCGCACAAAATCGCTCCCCAGCATACCAACGAATCCACCTAGAAAGACTGCATAGTCTTGGTAGCTATCTAACCCCATCGCTTTCACTAAATAGAATATTGCAACCGTGATAGCCCCACAAAAAGCAGCCTCTACCACATGCCGTATAAGGCGCGGCTCGCCATCGTTACGTACGCGAATAAATGCCACAACCACAGCTAATAAAACAGCTTTCAATACAGCAGGCATTTGCTCAAACATAAATAGCACTCACAAAAAAGCCCGCACAAAGGCGAGCTAAAACCACGGGGGTAAAAAATAGGCGAAAAAAAACCCAGCACAAAGACTGGGTTTTCGAAGCGAATAAACGGGACAGAAAATTCACTTAAGTAAACAAGTTAAAGACAGTGTTTACACGTCTTGCTACGATGGCACAAAATATATAGTTTTCGTCCGACACTTGCAAGCCCTTTTAAAAAATTAACCGTAGATAATTTTTTAAAGTTACGCAGCTTTTAAATAAACCGTTTTATCTACTTTATTTAATGCACCACAAAAATAGCCCTGCAACCAGCCTAGCGCTTTATTCACTCGTTCAGCAGCCATTGTTCTACTGCACCCTAAATCACGCCCCAGCGTCGTTAAATTAGTCGTTGCGCGTGTTACATAATAATTCACGATCGCATCCGCTAA
>NZ_LGAK01000078.1 GCF_001292705.1 Marinagarivorans algicola | reverse complement strand
GTGTTGATATAAGCCTACTCGTAAAATATAAGTATGTTTTAATGCCCCCAAAAAAAGGCCTCTCGCGCAAGCGAAGGGCCTTTTTTGAAGGGCTTTTTTTTGGCGTGCCGACAGCGCGACAACATACGAGCTGAGCGCCTGTTTTTGTTAGTATTACCCTTGTTAGTATTGCTTAATACCTCAATTTTAGGCAATAGTCCAACCGCATAAACCCAGCAGTAGTATATTCGCTAATACGGCGATTAAATAAAAATAGCTTCTTGGGCTTGGATTTTTTTCTGTTGATATTGCGTAATATAAAACCATGTGAATGATTCGAGATATAGCCATCACCCAAATGATGATTCCTGCCCACAAGGCATCAACGCCAACCAGTATGGCTAAAAATGACGCACCAAGCATTACGGTAATGTTTTCTAGAGAATTGGCAAATGTTCTATTTGAGCGAAATACGAATGAACAGTGGCTGAGCGATGGGTCTATTTTTCCTGGGATAGCGCCTGGCTGTGTAGCCTTGGATTGTGCTGCTACAAGACTTTGCACTACAACCGTGAGTATGATTGTGAATATGCCAAAAAAAGCGACCGAATAAGACTCTAACATAAATATAAATACCTTTTTGTTGAATATATAACAGTTTATTGACTGGCATTCAGGCATATTAACGCCTGTTTTTCTATTGTTACTTTACAGTAATCATCATTACGATGCTCAAGCTATCAAGCTAGGGTGTAAGCGGGCGTTAATACGATTATTTTAATGAATAGATCAATATTACGGTCACTTTCTTTGGGCCGCCTCTATCTGGCTAGCTTATGCAGATGAAATATCAAAAGGAATGGGTTTATCAGTAACAACCTGCTCGTTTTTTGAACTAAAAATCACTTATCTGCGCTAGAACCAATTTTATTGTATTTACTATTTATAATTACGGGCCTGACGGGTGTTTTAGTTGTGGCTGGGGGAGGGCAAAAGTGAGTGTCTGTTTTTATTATGCTCGGTTGTGACTAAAATGAGTGCCTGACTAAAACGAGTGCCTGTCCCAGCTGTTTTGCTCACCCCAACCCTTCAAGCAATTGCCCAATAGCCGTTTCCCTATGGTAGCTTACCAACAACTGTTCCCGCGCTCGCGTTAAACCGACGTACATACGGCGGATATCTTCAGCTAGCTCGGCTTCGCTGATGGGGCTAAAGCTGGCATCCAGCACAACGACGGTTTCAAACTCTAAACCCTTACTACTAGGAATAGGTAGAATACTGACTTGATCTAGCTCGGGATTATAGTGTCTTTTGAATTGACTTGACGCTAACCATGCGTGGGGAATGGCGTGCTTTTTTAGTTGCGCGGCTATGATCTTGCCGGCTGTACCACCGGGGTACAAAATGGCGATGTCTTTCCATGATTTGCCGCGCTGGTGCCAAGCCAATAAACAACGGGTTATATAAGTGACTTCGGCTTCAAGACTTTCGAGCCGCTTTACAACGGGCATGGAGCCGCAGTTGCCGGCGGCTTGCGGGGCGATTAGGGGTATATCTTCCTTGCCGCCTGCGCCAAAATAATCTTTTGCTAAGGCGTAGGCAAAATTTAAAATTTCGCGAGTATTACGGTAGTTTAGCCTTAGGATAGTGGTGCGCCCTTGCGCTTTAATACCTACGCTGGCCAAACTGAATTTTAGCGCGGCCTTTGCTTTGTATATCGATTGCGCATCATCGTATAACAGCAGCAATGAATGTGTTTCTGGGTCGACCATTTTAGCCACTAGGCTTAACCACTGCGGCTGAAAGTCGTGGCCCTCATCAATAAGTAGAGCGCCGTATTGGCCTTGGGGGATATCGCCGCGCTCTACCGCATTAATTACGCTGGCCACTTGTCGCTCCCATACAGGCGCATCACCCTTTTCCACGGCAACATGGTAAGCGCGCAATTGTTCGCCGCACCAATCGTGAAAATGGTAAACCTGTACCTTATCGGTAATGCCGCGCGTGCCAATAAAACTGCGCAAACGTGCGGCTAAGGTAATGTTAAAACACAGTACTAAAATAGGCTTATTCAGCGCCTCGGCCAAATATAAGCAGCGATACCCCAAGATTAACGTTTTACCAGAACCGGCTACTCCGTGCACCACGCGATGACCGTCACCTAAACTGCGTGCCAATTGCTCTTGTTGCACATCCATAATTTTGACGATATCGGGAATAGTTTGAGCCAGCACGGGCGCCTTCCTCTCGGAGTCGCCAAGCTCAGAGTCAGGCTCATCAAGTAAAGCGATTTGTTCAGCATCAATACGTATTTCGGGGAATAAATGCCAGCGAATACGATCAATTTGTGGCAACGTGAGTTTGGAACCAAAGTGGTAGTTAAACATGCCCCATAGTTGAGCTTGAAAATCTTCTGCGTCTACCGACTCGAGCATTTCATCTTTACAGATAAGTAAGTGGCTAGGCAGTAGTTTATTGCGATGCTCCTCTGGGATAGCATTATCCAGCTGCTTGCGATTGATATTGGTAAATACCACACCATAACCATAAGGTATACACAGCTTACCGGTATGATTGCCCACCTGCTGCTGTAATTGTTTATCGCGCCCCAGTATCTGCAACACTTGATAACAACATTGGCGAGCTTGCTCGATGGGGTTGGCTACGGTTTTTAAGCCGGTTGGTGTTAAAAGGTCGACCTGTGTATGGCTTAAGCGCTTTAGATTTTCGGCCTTCCAGTCTTTAACCTCTAAAAACAACAAGCCTCTCGCAGGATGCAAAACTATAAAATCGGGATAACGGCGCTTTCCGCCTATCGGGATATCAAACCAGCACAGATAGTCGTCTTCTAGTAGCTTCTCTAACCGGCGGGCAAAGCGCTTTTCTCCGCTGGTCATTTTGGGCAGGCAAGTGTTGAGGGTGGGGATGAGCTCAGCCATAGTCCTTCACTTATATCGCGAAACAAGCGGGAATTAAACAAAAAAAACGAGTGTCCACCCCAGTTGATTTACGGGTATTTTTATTGAATATTGGCCAATCTACCCTTCAGCCCTTACAGCGTCAAGCTTAGATAAAAACCTTCGCAGTCCGGTTTTATGCATGACGTCTTCGGGAGCGGGTTGAGCACAGCAGGTACCCACTTTTGATATCTCGTCCCGCACGATGACTCTTTTCAAAAGCGCCGTAAAATCATCCCTGATGGCTCCACTCGGCATCCTGCCTCAAAGGCTTTGAAAAAATAACTGTACGGGCCTGACGGCTATGTTTAGCTGTCACTTTTTTAGCCACGCCAGCCCTATTTTAGTTGTGGGCAATATAGCCCTTGTAGGGCACTCACTCAAAAGGTTGCAATTAGGCTATAAGGGCACACCCAGCCGGCAGCGCTGCAAAGTGCTCTTCGGCTAACGATTACCCTTCATTTTATCGCGCTTCAATTGAAATCGACCTGCCTGAATATATACCCTAACTCAATAATTAATCTGTGTTGATAGCTGAAAGTAATAAGGCCATAATTTCGCGTGTTTCAGAGCTTGCCGGTATCCGTTGTTGGGTTGTTCGAGTAGGTATTTTTTAGGGTGAGTGTCCTTGTATTGCTAGCCTTAGAGAGCTCCTCACCTGCTATTATACCGTTGCACAATCGGCGCACCCTTAAATAAGCAGCACCAGCGCCGATACTCATAACTTTTACCGTTGAATTTGTCGTAGGCACACAAAAAACTATGCCTTACGCAGCGCGTTGTGATGTTATAAAAAGCGGTATCGCCTATCGAAATCAATTGTTTGCGCGGCTGTACCATGTCTGCTTATCCAGTGTTTTATGATTTCACGTTAGATAAGGCTGGGTAATGAGTTAAATAGCGGTTTTTTTTGGGTTGTGGGTTCTTTATACTCGAAAGGTGTTTTTGGGTGTGTATGTCCTTGAATTTTTATCTATATCAACATGCCGCTCAGGCGTCATTCCGTATTTTCCTGAAATGGCATGGATTGTTTCCGTCTATATGTGCTCCAAAAGAGTGCGGCTCTGCATGTCGTTTGCGGCGGGACTTGTAGGCATGCTAGATTGGCGAGAAATATAAATATACGGAATCGGTTCCTGAGATATATGGATTGATTCCGTCTAATATAATGTTATGTGCTAGAGGATAAATTATGTTCGTGCTAGAGCATCAAGATGAAAATATTGAGTATGAATTTGAAAAAGGTGGATTTGCTTTAGAGGGTGACAAACTATTTTTATCAATTGAAGCAACTGCAATTGATGATGAAGCATTTCCAGATTCTTATAAATTTGCTTTAGATGGTTATATATTAAAAGAAGATTTAGATAATGCTAAAATTCGTATTTCAACAAACCCTAATGACGAACAACCAAATGTATTTGTTTACACATCATTTCACGCTTGTGAAGTTGAAGCAGAATTATCAGTTAAAAAAATAGCAGAAGATGAAATAGAAGTAAGAGTAAATATTATATCTAAAGATGTTAATTATTATAACGAAAAAGCTAAGCCTAATCCTTTTAAGGGTTCAGTTGTTTTATATAAAAAAAGTTTCACAGAAATGTGGATCCCGACTTAGCACATAACAAGGCGTTTAAGTCCGATGCAAGCACTGCGTTTCCTTTGTGCTTCGCTTCGCGAATTATTGCACAAAACAAACTCCGTGCTCGCACGGCTTAACTTGACGTTAGTTTTTCAATCAACGAGGCGTAAATGTCAGAGATTAAAGACATTCAAAAACTGTAAGTCCGCTTCAAAACATCTGATTAAATTAATGAACCTACTTAGACAGGCATGCCAAAAAGAAAATGATACTAAGTTTTATCGACTATTGTATCGCCATGCTAAAACAATCGCTAATAGCCCATTAATTCAATAAAAGGCATAAAGAACCCAAGCTAATAACATGGGGTTATTGGGTTGGGCAGGAGTGATGGTGGGTAATGCG
>NZ_LGAK01000077.1 GCF_001292705.1 Marinagarivorans algicola | reverse complement strand
AACCTACTTAGACAGGCATGCCAAAAAGAAAATGATACTAAGTTTTATCGACTATTGTATCGCCATGCTAAAACAATCGCTAATAGCCCATTAATTCAATAAAAGGCATAAAGAACCCAAGCTAATAACATGGGGTTATTGGGTTGGGCAGGAGTGATGGTGGGTAATGCGGAAAGGGGTTATTGCGGGTGGTTATTTAGGCAGCGCGCTTGGGCCTTTGCCTGTGTTTGGCGAATAAGGCCTGATACTCACGCTCAAAGTGCTGTGTTTGTAATAGCCAAGCGTCAATATCGATATTTAGGCGGTCCAATATGGGCGGTAAGTGTGTGGCTATAGCGCCTCGCTTGTCATCACGAATAGCGCGACGACGTGAAGGGATTCACTAATGCAGCGGGAGCAGGATGCTCAAGAGCTGCCCGTCCAATCGACTAAATCAATATAATCGGCTAGGCCAAAAATAATCCCTGATTGCTCAGTATTTTTAAGGCTACCTTCAAAGTTAAGTAATGGCTTAAGGGGAAGGTCAAACTGGCGAATAGACTGCAAAGTGGTTTGCTGCTTAACCGCTTCGCCTAAATTAAAGATGGGGTTAATGCGTTCTTTGATGCTGGTATATTCTGAGGTTTCGGGTGTATCAGCCATGCAGGCGCGCACTGGGTTAAGATCAACATACGCCATTGCGCTTAACAGAGCCGTTTCGGTAAGTAGGGCTTGCGACTTAAAACGACTTTCCCAGAAGTGCCCTGTGCAGTTATCCTCTTTATTTGCCTGGCGCGCAATGGGTTCGTTAAGGCATTTCATAAACCAGCTTAAACTTTTCAGCCGCTTTTGATAGCGCTCAATGCAATCACTCACGGCTTCTCGCTCAGCCTTAGAGAGTTCCTCGCGGGCCATATA
>NZ_LGAK01000076.1 GCF_001292705.1 Marinagarivorans algicola | reverse complement strand
CGTTTTTGCCGGCGTACAAACACAAGCTCGGGCATGGCCGCCGCAATCGCCTGTTGCAAAGCATTGAGGTGCGATACATAAAAAGTATAGGGCTCGGTGTCTTTAATAGCCGGTAGCGCTAATTGTTGGCGTACTGTATTGGCCATCACTTTAGCCTCGACCAAGGCGCGGCTATCAACCTGTAATTCACTAGGCATGGTATGGCTACGCATAAGGCTAATGAGCGTGCTGATATCACAAGCATGGGCCTGCCACTGTTTAAGTATTTTATGCCCGCCTTCGGTATTAGGCAGCTGAATAAGCCTGTGCGTTTGGCTAAGTGCACAGGCCACATCCACCATGGCGCAGCGTAATACCGGCGTTGGCATGGCAGTAATAAGGTGTGCAAAAAGCGTGTCGAGTGGTAGTCGCGATAAGACTTTACCGTGCTCGGTAATGGCCCCATCATCATAAATGACTTGCATGTTAATCAGCTTATCGCGGGCGCGTGTTAAGGCGGCCGCAGGCAGCGTGCTAGGCAGTGATAATAACCCTAACACCTCACCACAACTGGCCGCCGCTAGCATGGGCTCGACTAAGTCTTCGCGCAATAGCTCGGGCGGTGTCGTGGCCACTAATGGCGCAAACTCGCCATAAAGGCGCAGGCATAAGCCCGCTTGGGTACGGCCGGCACGGCCTTTGCGCTGCTCGGCACTGGCTTGGGATATCGCCTGCAAGCTCAGCACGGTGCGCCCGCCCCGCTGGTGCGTGCGCCGCTCTAGGCCCGAATCAATGACGATGGTCACCCCGGGAATCGTGAGCGAGGTCTCGGCAATATTGGTGGCCAATACCACCTTTCTTGTTTGAGCGGCGCTGGTTGTGAGCGCCTGCTGTTGATTGTGTTTTGTTTCGGCGGCGTGTAACGCAATAATATTCAGCGCTGGATATTCGCGCGTTAAAGTTTGCAAAGTGCTCTGGCAAGCCGCTATTTCACGGCGGCCGGGTAAAAATACAAGTATGTCGCCCGGCTGCCTTGCTAGCGCTTGCTCAACGGCACTGCGTACCTTGGTGTCTAAATGGCTTTGCTCGGGCATCGCTTGTACATTGCCGCTTAAATATTCAACACTCACAGGGAAACTTCGCCCTTCAGAGATTAACCGTTGACCCCCTAAATAGTCGCTCAGTTGCTGGCTATTAAAGGTGGCCGAGGTTAGCACTATGCGGTGGCTGTCTTTATCTTGAGCATGGTTTTGAGTATTGTCTTGAACATGGTTTTGAGCATTACTTTGGTTTTTTTGCTTAAGCAGCGCCAGCAGTAAGTCGGTATCCCAGCGGCGCTCGTGAAACTCGTCAATAATAATGGCTTTAAAATCGCGCAAGCCGTTATCACTTAACCAGCGCAAAGCAATACCTGGCGTGACAAAAATCACTTGGGTGTCTGATTTAAATTTTGCGTCAAAGCGAATGGCATAACCCACCCCTTCGCCCAGCGGGGTATTATCGAGTTGCGCAACATATTCGGCCAAGGCCGTACACGCCACCCGCCTAGGCTCTACCACTAACACTTTGCCATTGGCTTTGGCCCATAATGGCAAGCGGGTCGATTTACCCGAGCCCGTTTCGGCTTGCACCACCAAGTGGTGCGTTTTAATGGCTAAGGCAAAGTCCGATTGTATTTTATCGATAGGGAGTAGGTTCATGCTGTTGTAGGCCTGTACACGGGTTAAAGCGGGCATCATTTAACTGGCATTGCTTTAAATGGGTATCGCTTTAAGTAAAAGATGCAAAGGCACAATACTAACAGCAATAATTTTTATCGCAGCGCAAAGGCCTAGCGTATTGACGCCACAGCACTACGCACTATCGCCGTTATTGAGTCGCTCGAGTAGTGCCATACTCACGTTGCCGGGCACGTCGGGCTGCGCTTCTTTGGCCGCTTCCAACTGCTCAAACGCAGTCGCCAACTCGGCAGGCAAGGCAAAGTGCTCGGGTATATAAGGAAACACATCGTGTTTGTATTGGTACTCTTGCAGCCATTCGGCTTTTTTGGCCAGCGGCCATTCAAGCCGGTTAAATCGGCTAATCAGCCGCTCACTCAGCTGCTCTTCTAACGCTAAACGGTAACCCCCCGAATCATCGATAGTCCCTAGTACTAAGTTTAAACGCTCAAAGGCCTGCATTAACCATTCAAATTTCTGCTCATTATTTAAGGGGTTATTATCGGTATCTAGTTGCTCAAAAACCAAGCTCAGCAGTTCATTGGCATCATTAAAATATTTACCCACTTTGCTCCACATATTAGGGCCATGCACTAAGACTTTTTTAGGCAAAGCTTGGGTGAGTACTTTTTTATAATTGGCCGGGCTACCAGAGGCTAACAATAAGTGTATTTGCCACTTTTTTTTAAGCTGGGTGTCGGCGATTATGGTCTGTGCAAACCACTCGGCAACTTGCTCGGGCGGTTGCTGATTAAAGTAATCTGTAAGCTGCTGTATAGATTTAATCTGGGTGGCCGAAGGAGGTTTGGGCATGGTTAAGTCCTGCAAGATCGTGTTGGCAGCCGGCATATTAAGCGCCTGCCGCAAATAAGGGAATAAAGTTGGGTAATCGGTGAGAACTAAGACTCTACAAAATACGTTGGCAAGCTAAGCCTGTAAAGCGCTTAGCTTTCACAATATCGTCAATTAAGCACACCTTCAATTGACTCGGGCACCAACACTAAAGTTCAGCAGGTACGCGGCTAGTTTTATGGCTAGGTTTGTGCGTAATTTTGTGGGTGGTTTTGTGGGTAGCCTTATACTAGAAGCCTCTTATCCGTCAACTCTCGACCAGCACAGCAAACGTTGCTCAAAAACGCCGTTAACTCATCCCTGAGGGCTCTACTCGACATCCTGTCTCAAAAGTTTTGGCAACGCATGCCGCACTGGCCTCACGGATATTTTGAATTGGGTAAAACGAGTAAATAGTTACAGCTCACACGCATTACGGTGTAGCTCAAGGTAGGCTTGGGAAGGTAGGTAAGCGTTGGGCAGCTGAATTTTCAACCCTCTTTTTCGATAAAATAGGCCTGCACACTCGGCTGTGCACCCTGTGCTTTTAACGCTGGCCCTAGCACTAAGCGATAGTCTTCATCCAGCGTAAACAAATGTTGGTCAAAGGCGGCATCGTAAGTAGCCGAAAGATATAAATCATTGCACAAGTCTAAGCGTGCGGTTTTATTGCTAGCCCAAGGCACAGCACAATATGGCTCGCCCTATTTAACGCTGCAATATTCAGCCCTATGATACAGCAGCGGTTATCGTAAAGAGTCTATCCCGACCGTATTCACTCTGAAAATTAGCCTGTACTAGCAACACAAATACAACTCACCGAAGCTTGACGGCTGATGAACAGTTGGTAGCATGCATAACCTATTCAATTTTTATTACCAATGAAGCACACCGGCACTATAGATAATATATTGCCAGCAGCCATGATAGCTTGCTACTTCTATCTCTCCTCTAAAATAAAGGATCATTCATGCAACAAGCCGGTATTTATGAGCAGCTCATCACTCAACTGGTTGAGAGCCGCCTTGATCGAGACCGCTTCTACATTGGTGAGCGCGAGTTAAATAATAACGAAGCATCTATTTGGCTATCGCGTTTTTTATCCAACATTCTCAACTATGCGATAGACTCGATACCCTCTGGGAGTGATCGCCTACAGCAACAAATAATGCTTTCGAATAACCTACTACTGTGGATTAAAGATCAAATTCAAGATAAAGATTTTATTGATGAAAACCTGATTGCGAGTCAAGGTAAAATTCTTACCGGCCTTTATCATCATAAAAACCCTGTTGCTTCGAATTTAAAACAATACATTGAAAACATTTCACCTCTAACAGGGCTAACAAAAAGCGAGCTTTTTTGTGGTAGCAATGCAAGTTTATCTCTGGAATCTGAACTTAAAAGGGAAATTTTATCATCCGATAAAATCTATTGGCTAGTCTCGTTCATAAAGTGGGCAGGTATTAGAATATTCAGGAAAGAGTTAGAGGAGTTTACCTCCAGTGGCCGTGAACTTAAAGTTATTACCACCTCTTATATGGGTGCCACAGATTCTAAGGCAGTTGAGTATTTAGCTAAACTGCCTAATACAGAGGTCAAACTCAGCTACAACACTAAGCGCGAACGACTACACGCAAAAAGCTATTTATTTTTGCGTAATACCGGATACCAAACTGGCTATATCGGATCTTCTAATTTGTCGCATTCTGCGCTAACCAATGGCCTGGAGTGGAATTTAAAAATCACCTCACAAGAAATCCCACATATTATAAAAAAATCACTCAGTACTTTCGAAACCTATTGGGCCTCCAATGATTTCGAAGTATTCAATGGTGATAGCATTAGTACAGAAAAGTTAAAGCGAGCCCTGCAGCTGCAAAAAGGTGAAATAGACAACAGCCCATCTCACTTTTTTTCGATCACCCCCTTCCCCCATCAAAACGAAATTTTAGAGCAACTAGCCGTTGAACGCAGTATACATAAACGCTTTCGCAATTTGGTTGTAGCCGCTACAGGAACAGGGAAAACACTTATCTCAGCCTTTGATTTTTCTCGCTACTTAAAATCAAAACCGAATTCGACTTTTTTATTTCTAGCCCACCGTGAAGAAATTTTAACGCAAGCCCGCTCGGCCTATCGAGGAGTACTCCGCGACAACCTGTTTGGTGAGCTATGGGTGGGTGGCCATAACCCTGGGCATTACCGACAACTATTTGCTTCCATCCAAAGCATCAATAACGCACTAAAACAACTCAATTTGACCTCAGATTATTACGACTTCATTGTTATTGATGAAGTACATCATATATCTGCAAACAGCTATCGAGCGGTGTTGGAGCACTTTAAACCTGACATTTTACTAGGGTTAACTGCGACACCTGAGCGTCATGATGGAGCTGATATTTTAAGTGATTTTAATGGTGTAATTGCTGCGGAGCTCCGCTTACCTGAGGCTATTAATCGCCGCCATCTTTGTCCATTCCAGTATTTTGCTATTGATGATGATACTGACTTACGTAGTATTCCGTGGAGTCGAGGGAGATATGATATTACACAATTAACCAATCTATACACAAACAACCAAAACCGCTTTGACAAAATATTATTAAGCCTACAAGAGATCGTGACTGATATTTACAACATGAAAGCATTGGCATTTTGTGTAAGCCGTGATCACGCACAGTATATGGTTAAACAACTTTTACTAAAAGGCATAAAAGCGGACGTACTAAGTAGTGATAACAGCCATGAGCGCCAGCAAAAGCAGCAAGCTATTCGCTCGGGCGATATAAATATTTTGTGTGTAGTAGACATATTTAATGAAGGCATTGATATCCCTGAAGTAGACACCCTACTTTTCTTACGCCCCACTGAAAGCTTAACCATATTTTTGCAGCAACTAGGCCGAGGGTTGCGATTATCCGAAGAAAAAGAATGCTGCACGGTATTAGATTTCGTAGGTAATTCTCGCCCAGAATATGACTTCGCCAACAAATTTAGAGCCTTAATTGGTAAAAGTAATCGCGCAATTAGTGATGAAATTAAGCAGGGCTTCCCTCATGCACCACTTGGCTGCCGCATTGAGCTCACTAAGCGTACTCAAGAAATGATCCTAAATAATATTCGTCAAGCATCACTCACCTTACCTCGTATTCACGCAATGATTCGCCAGTACCCCCAGCATTCATCGCTACCACTCACACTGTCTAACTTTGTAACTCAACACCCACATATCAACCTCAACGAACTGTATAAACGAGGATGCTGGGCTCAACTAGTTAATGCCGCTCAGAATACAGAGAAAACAGAACCTAATGAGTCCGCGTTGAAAATGCTTAAAAAGGCTATTAACAACCGTATTCTCACCTGTGATGATCACAGCTATCTATCATCCTTAAAATACCTTTGCCTCAATGACTTCACACCCACAAACATCAATAATCGACAAGTAATGATGTGTCATTATGATTTTTGGCAAAAAAACGGTTATGAAGTCGGCTTTAAATCAATCGAGGAGAGTTTAGATAATCTCAAAAAACTTGGTATTTCCGAGGAGCTTTCTGATATTTTGGATTGGCAGCTAGCTAAAACTAAACACGATCAGCCTCTTATGCCTGATCTACAGGATGTTCCATTACGATTACATGCTCGTTACGCCAGAGAACAGATTCTAGTAGGCTTTGGCGCGACAACTTTCGAACGCCAACCTCCTGCGCGAGAAGGACTGTTTGCAATCAAAGATCAAAATATCGAGTTATTGTTTGTAACACTCGATAAAAACGAAAAGCAGTTTTCACCCACAACTATGTATCACGATTACGCCATAAATGAAGATTTGTTTCATTGGCAATCACAAAACAGCTCTCGCCCCGACCAAGGGAGAGGTAAAGATTACATTATGCATCGCAATATAGGTAAGCGACTATTCCTTTTTGTGCGCGAACAAACCAAAGATGAATACGGCCGAACAATGGGATTTGTGAATTACGGAGAAGTCGAATACATAAGCCACACCGGCTCACAGCCTATGAGTATCACTTGGAAACTACGAGCCCCCATGCCGACATTCATGTGGCAGCAGGCTGCGAAGTTAGCGGTGGGCTAGCCCCCCCCTGCAATAAAATACTGGCAAAAGGCCTGCAGGATGTAGGTTATTCTGGCTATGCAGGAGTGTATCACTTGCAAGGACAGGCACTCGTTTTAGTATCCAGCTTAGCAATAACTCTCGATGCTTCAACCGCCATAGCTCTATGCAACTCAAACCCCTTACCTTCAACCACTTGACGAACCTCTGTCAAACTTAGGATTAACGCTTATTTCTCTAAGCGACTGTTTTATGTAGGATTTTTTTATGGGGCATTCTGATCCCCGCCTCTTTAGGAAAAAGCCTACTAGTGAACTCTTCCAACACTTGCAGGGACAGGCACTCGCTTTAATCACCCTCAAGCATTAGCTCCGCAAGTTAATAACCTAAACGCTTAACGGCAAGTACGGGCACCCCGCCACGGCCAATACTCATCATAAGCGCTCAATCAACAACTGCGT
>NZ_LGAK01000075.1 GCF_001292705.1 Marinagarivorans algicola | reverse complement strand
TTTTTTGTGTGGCTATGATCAGTACAGTGGAACCCGCTACGAGCACCGCCGCCAGTGGGCAGTTCTTTAGCATCCATGCTATCACTGCATGAGTGATTCCCTTCACGTTACCGCACTCCCATTGAATTCGACCTGCCTGAGTATATACCCTAACGCCATACTTAATACTGTGTTGGTAGCTGTAAGTAATAAAGCCATAATTTAACGTGTTTTAGGTTGGGCGGTGTTAATTGTTGGACTGTTCTAGCAGGTGTTTTTTGGGGTGAGTGTCCTTGTATTATTTTCTTATTTACAAATTGCGTCAAAAACAATCTTGAGTAAAAAATTCGGGATTGTTTTTGAGTTACATGCTGGTTGATGTTGGCGATGTTGAATGACGTTATTGCGGTAGCTGCCATTCATCAAAAATAGGATTTAAATCACTGTTTGCACTACGGCTGAATCTATCACGTAAAAATTTCCAGCCAAAGCCTGGGTTTTTATTAAATTCAGCGTAAAATTGTTTAAACATTCCCCAACCGTGTTGTTCACGTAAGCTTTTAAAAAAGCACATGCCTACCCAAGGGTCATCATTGAAGGGTGTTTTAACATCGGCTAAGTAATTGGCTTTACGCTCAGTGCAACTCGATAGTGCATCGTTTACCGGTAAATTAAGCTTTTCTACGGTGTACAGTGCAAAAATATTAGGCCAGGCCTCTAGGCCGCCAAAGCTCGTATAATACCAATCGCCACCGGCAAAATTAAAAATATGACCCAGTTCATGGGCATAACCCCAAGTGTCGTTATAAGTTTCGCCGGCGTGTGTAATACGCACAGAAATATCACCATCAATAATACTTGGGTCTAAGCGTACGGGGCTGCCTGCTAGCATCCAGCCGGGCGCATCTTCGGTATCGCCCATCCACCGAATGGGTTGACCGTTATAAGGTTGTAGGCCTCGAAATTCTGCTTGTAGTTGGTACATTGCGTCTAGGCGGTTAACGGCACGTATGAGTGTCTCTTTATCGCTATTGGCAATATCGGTAGGTAGCGTGAGTACATTATATGTCCCCATAATTTCTACCCAGTCAGAAGACACAACAGAGTAGTCATAAGTCTGTGTATTTGCGACAGGAATAGTCGGCACTACGCGGCCGATATTGGAGGTGAGTGAGACGCGCACTTCGCCATCGGCATTGCGCCTATCTTCGTAGGTTTCGCCCAGGTCAGTGGATAAAATAGCCCCTAAAAAAACAATGCCATCTTTGGGCGCTACAAATTCAGCTTGTGTACCCACGCAGGTTATCTCTGTATCCTCATAAAATAACCCTATACGCGCAACCAGCGAACCTAAGGTGCAGCCGCGAAATTCTTTGTCTCCAGCCTTTCCTTGTGCGGTGATATATTCATTACCATCCATGCTCCATGTACCTTCTGCGGTAATAGTGACTGATTCGCCTCGGCTCAAAAAAAGCCCTGTATTGACCCAGTGCTGTGAGGCGGGCACATTAAAATGGCGCGTCCCATAATGAGTTGATGGGTTGAGTGATAAAAAAGTCCATGGTGACTCAGGTATTAGTTCGGGTGCTAGTGTATTGCTGTCACTTGATGATGCTTGGCTAGAGGACGAAGCAACATGAGTAGAAGATGCTTGATTGACACTCGTATTGCTCTGGCTAGATTCATTTTGACCAGAAGGTGAAGTAGCCTCATCCGAGCAAGCAGTTAACAAGGTGAATAGCAAGGTTAATTGTAATAAGGTTGGCATATAAGTCATCATGTGTGAGTGCTTTAAAGCATGCTAGCCTAGGTGTCACAGCAAAAACAAGTGCGGCTAAAACCTTATATCGGATAAAGGCTTTTTCATGCGTATTTATTAGACGAAGGTAACATTCGTGCAAATAGGTGCGTGTAGATAGGTGTAGCTCTCACCATTAAGGTTTGAGTCATTGGTTACTGAAGTTAGCGCAGTTTTTGGTGACCACTCGCCACTACAGCATCGCGTATTATGATATTCATCACATCACATTATGCTGTATGTGTTTTTATGGATTTAATTCTCAGCGGTTTGCAGGCTCTGGCGTGACAAAAATAGAGCCATAATGCAGTTTGATTGAAGTTCATTAATGGTTATGACTGGCAGCATTGTGAAGCACGAATTGATGTTTGAGTGTATAGTTGTCGCCTGAAAATCACGCATTATTTGGGTTGTAAGTACTATGAATATCGATACGCTGATAATATACATGTTAGTTTCATTTTTTTATATTATTAGCCCAGGACCTGCTGTTTTTTTAGCGATTTATAATGGTATTGATAGCGGTAGCCGGGCGGTTATGGTTTTTGCGGTGGGGAATAGTTTAGGGTTGATGCTTTTATCTATTGCTTCGGTGAGCGGCCTTAGCGCGTTACTGTTGGCATCGCCGGCATTATTTTTTTTGGTAAAAGTTTGTGGTGCGGCTTATTTGATTTATTTAGGTGCTCGCCAACTTTCATCGGCTAAGCAGGCGGCATCGCATAGCGCTATACCAATAGATGATGTTAAGCGTGGTTTGTTGTCTTACTTTAAAGAGGGGTTTTTAATTGCGGTGACCAACCCAAAACCCATTGTATTTTTTGCGGCGTTGTTCCCGCAATTTTTAAATGCAGATTATGCCATTGCGCCACAATTTATTATTATGACGTTGATTTTTATGTTTTTTTCGTTTGTGTCATTATCGGTTTATGGTTATTTGGGGAAGCAAGCGAGAAGCTTTTTAGCTAAGCCTAATAATGTGCAGTGGTTTCAGCGAATGAGTGGTATTTTGTTTATTGTGATGGGTGTCAGTATTCTTTTTGTAAAAAGCTAAAAACTACGCGAGGCTAAGATTTCTATTATTGGCCAACCTTTTAATGGTTTTTATTTGCCGTTATTTAGCCAAGCTAAAAAGCTTCACCAATAAGGCTTTGATAAATTATTTTTTGGGGTTTAAGCGCTGGGCCTTGTTGCGATAGCAATACTGAGTAGCTTATGGCTTATGGCTTAAACGGCCCAGTCCATGATTTATTAGCGTTCAATCCCAGTACCTCTGCATAGTGACCTTTTACTTTTGGTGCCAAAACGGCTGGCCAATAGTGGGCGTGCTTGGGCTGGCAGTTTGGCGTTTAACCATCAGGCCGCTTTCGTAAGCGGCGCGGCCGGCGGCAATGGCGCTGGCAAACGCTTTGGCCATAATGGGTGGCTGTTGCGCTTTAGCGACAGCGGTGTTGAGTAATACCCCATCAAAGCCCATTTCCATGGCTTCGCACGCTTGCGATGGTGCGCCTAAGCCGGCATCAATAATGAGCGGTGTAGTGGGTAGACGCTCACGTAAAGTGCGTAAATTATAACGATTAAGTAGCCCTTGGCCTGTACCAATGGGTGCGCCCCAAGGCATAAGTACTTGGCAGCCTACATCTAATAAGCGCTGGCACACAGCAAGGTCATCGGTGCAGTAGGGCAATACTTGAAAGCCGCGTTTAATGAGTTCTTCGGCGGCTTCTACTAAGCCAAAGGGGCAAGGTTGTAAGTTGTAATCATCCCCAATGACTTCCAGTTTTATCCAAGAGGTATTAAAGATCTCGCGCGACATCTCGGCTAGATTAACGGCCTCTTTGGCGCTTTTACAGCCTGCGGTATTGGGCAGCAAGGTGCAGCCAGTATCGCGTATAGCACTCCAAATAGCTTGGCCGTCTTTTTCTTGTGGGTTTTGGCGGCGTAGGCCTAGCGTTACAATATTACACTGGGCAGCTTTGACGGAGTCGACCATCGCTTGCGGTGAGCTATAGAGCGCTGTACCCAATAAAAACCGGCTATTAAATGTTTGGCCGTAAAGCGTGAATGCACTCATAGTTAGCCTCCTCCTACAGGGGTTACAATATCAAGGGTGTCACCATCGCATAACGTAGTGGCAGCATGTTGGCTTTTAGGCACAAACTCGCCATTGCGCGCAACAGCAAATTGATCGCCGGTATTTAAAGTGGCGAGCACGGCACTAAGGCTGGTATGGGTAGTGTTGTGTGTGTCGCCATTAATACTTAAAGTGATTGTTGGGCTAGTCATAATATTACTGTGTGGCCAAATCAGGTGAATATACAGGGTTTTTATGCACTTTTTAAGCTGTCGATAAACTGCGCAATTAAGTGCGGCGCTAATAAATAACCGTGGCGATAAAGCCCGTTAATACTGGCTGTGCCTTGCTGTGGCTGGTGGTGTATTGCTGGCATATTGTTAAGGTAGCTCGGCCTTAAGTTCGCATCGAGCTCTATGATACGCGCCTCAGCAAAGGCCGGGTTAAGTGTATAGAGTGCGCTGCAAAGCTCCATCATTGATTGCACGCTGACCGGCGAGCTGTCTTGGCTTTCTATTTCGGTGGCACCGACAATAAAGCTATTGTTGGGTTTGGGCACTATGTAGAGCTTATAGCGTGGGTGCATTAAGCGCACGGCATGTTGCAGCTTTATTTCGGGGGTTTGTACCCAAAGTACCTCGCCGCGCACACCGCGTACCGCCTGCGATTGTGCTGCGCCCACACCGCGCGCATCTACACACAGCGCGAAACGTGATAAATCAAAGCCATCGCATACCGCTTGGGGCTGAAATTGCATCTCGGCATTTTCGTGAATTTTACCGCCGAGCGCTACAATGCGTTGATGTAGGTTGATCATCAATTGACGGTTATCTAAAAAGGCTTCGTCGGGTAGTAATAGGCCGCGATTAAATTGCTGGCTAAGGTCGGGTTCGCGTTGGCGAAGCTCGTGGCCGGTAAGCCAAGTGGCGGTATTTTCATGCTGTAAATGGAAGTGTAAATCTTGTGCAAATTGCTCAAGTTCGCTTTCATCACTAGGGTGGGCTACCACTAGGCTGCCTTGGTTGTTGTAGGCCACCGGTGTTGCACTGTGCTTGTTTAAGGTGCTGAGCCACTGCGGCCAGAGCCCTAAAGAGCAAATGCCCATATCGTAAATGGCGCGTTCAGAGACTACCACTTCACTCAGTGGCGATATCATGGCGGCAGCAGTGTGTGCGGCGGCACGAGGGTATTTGAGTGAGCTTTTTTCAAACAGCTCTACACGTCGCTTTAGCCCAGATTGCTGAGCGTCTTCGAGTAACCGCCAAGCGAGTAAGCTGCCTACAAGGCCAGCGCCAGCAATAGCAATAGATGAGGGTATGGGCATATGACTTGTTCCCTACGCAGGTGTCATCCCGATCAGGTTCGGCGGGTTTCGTTACGATCTCAGCATGCGCCTAGCGCAGCACCCCGACAAGTAAAGCGAGTAGTTTAATGCTGAGTTTGACGTTCGTCTACGTTTGTAATGGCTTTGTTGATGAGCTGGGGTGGGGCTCAATAGCTTAGGACTTTCTTAGCGTTGCTGCTTAGCGTTGTTGCGGTGAAGCTAAAGGCGCTAGAGGTTTTATACTTATCGCTCGTACCGTGTAAGGCCTTAGAGGGCTTAAGTGGCCTAGTCAATGATGCGAATACCGCAATTGCAAAGGTGCCACACTGGTGACACCTTTGCCTAGCGAGCGTTTAAGTTATTGATCGGCCACATTAAAATGGCGATTAAAAAAGTTTGTAATAGTTTGATGTAGGTGCGTTTGAACGTGTTTGCCGCGCAGGCTGTGTTTAGAGCCTGGATAGGTCATCATTTCAAATTGTTTTTCTTGATCTTGTAATTGCTTAAATAATTTAGTGGCGTGGGTAAATAATACGTTGTCATCGGCCATGCCATGATAAATCATTAAGGGGCCTTTTAAATCCGCTGAATAAGGGAAGACGGCACTGGCTTGATAGCCTTGTGCATTGCTACTGGGATGACCTAGGTAGCGCTCTGTATAGTGTGTGTCATACAGTGCCCAGTCAGTCACTGGTGCACCCGATACACCTGCACTAAAGTAATCGCCCGCTTTAAACATAGCCATCAATGCCATATAGCCACCGTAGCTATGACCGTAAATGCCAATACGCGTTGGGTCTACATTATTGAGTGTACGTAAAAATTCTACTCCCTTAATTTGATCGGCCACTTCAATGTCACCTAATTTTTTATAAATGGCATCTTCAAATTTTTTACCACGATTGTACGAGCCACGATTATCTAACTGAAAAACAATATAGCCTTGCTGTACCATGTATTGAAAGTACAGGTTTTTACTGCGCCAGCTGTTTGTCACGCGCTGTGCATGAGGCCCCCCATAGACGCTGACAATAACCGGGTGTTTTTTGTTGTGGGCTTGGCTGTTAGGTTTGTGGCTAAGGCTGTTAGGTTTAAATAGCCGGTAGTGCATAAGCTGGCCATCATCGGCTTTTAGGGTGCCGTATTCAGGTTGTGTTAAATCGTTAATATAGGGTGTCAGTGGGTGGTTTTTGTCTAATTTGTTTTCTTCAAGCCAAGTGATAAAATCGCCGTTTACTTGACGTAATGCTGTAGCGTAAGGCTTATTGACGGACGAGCTATTATCAATGAATGTTTGGTTATCTTTTGCCAGCACCACATTGTGGTATTGGCCTTGCTCGGTAATGCGGGTAATGGCACCTTTTTTAAATAAAGGTGTTTGGTATAAATGACTTTCAAGCGGGGTATCTTTTCGCCCTGCAAAATACACAAGACCCTTTTGCTCATCAACCCCTTTTAGACTATCAACAACCCAATCGCCACGGGTAATTTGACGAATGAGCTGGCCATTAATGTTGTATAAATATAAGTGCTTAAAGCCATCGCGCTCCGAAGCCCAGACAAAGTGTTTTTTGTCTTTTAAAAATTTAAGATCAAAGTGTAAGTTGATCCAGGTATTGCTGTTTTCGGTGAGTGCTACGGTTTGCTTTTTGGTCTGGCTATCATAAAAACGCAGCTCCAGCTCTTGTTGCGAGCGATTTTGCCATTGGTACGACAAAGTTTTGTTGTCTTTTAGCCATTTGGCGCGGGCAATATAAATGTCTTTATCTTTGCCTAAGTCAATCCAATCTATGGCTGAGTTGCTAAGTGTGACTATACCGAGTGCGATAGTGACATTACGGGTACCGGTAAAAGGGTAGCGTTGATTAAAAAGTTTAACTTCATCAGCATAAATTTCATTGCGTATAGCTTCTTTTACGGGGGTTTCATCGACACGGGTAAAAGCAATTTTAGAATCATCATCGGCCCACCAATAGCCTGTCATGCGGCCCATTTCTTCTTGGGCAACAAATTCTGCCATACCATTTTTAATGACGCCGCCGCCATCTTGCGTGAGCTTTATTTCTTTGCCTGATTTAATGTTTAATACATAAAGGTTCTGCTCGCGAATAAAAGAGACAAAACGACCTTGAGGGGAAAAACGTGCATCGGTCTCAAAGGCTTCGGTAGTGGTGAGCTTTTGGCTTTTACCGGTGGCTAAAGCATAATAATAAAGGTCGCCATTAAGCGGAAACAATAATGCACTACCGTCAGTTGACCATTTATATTCGAGTATGCCTTTACCAAAAATACGTTGACGCTCGCGACGGGCTTTTTCTTCATCAGAGAGTGTTTCGGTACCTGTAAACAGCTTGGCCGAATCCACTAAAATGCGATTGGTTTTATCTTTGAGGTTGTATTCCCATAGGTCGTAGCGGTTATAGTCATCGACTTTGCCTTGTAGGTAGGTGACACGTGTACCATCGGGTGAGAATTTAAGTTGTACTGGTGACTTACCCGAAAGACTAGGGTCATCAAAAATGCGGTCTAACGATAACGGTTTGGCTGAGATATCAATGGCGACAGCCATTAATAGTAAAGAGAGTGAAAGATGCTTTATTATTTTTAACACAAGGCTGCCCTGAGTAACTTTAAGATAGTTTTGATGGTAAAGCTAAGAGGGTGTAACTGCAACTAAATGCGCTAAACACTGAGCGCAGGCGTCACTGTATTATTGCGATAAAAGTATATTGAGGTGTGAAGTTAGTGCATTTAAAGTGCTATTTGAGCGACTTGCAATCAATTTTGAGAGTGCGGATTGAGGTGTGGCTTGGTTGTACCATGAGGTCGAGTGATGCAAATCGTTGATGTGTTATAGCGCCTCCTTGCGCCAATTACTCCTATTGTGGTATTGGGTTGTTGGGCTCTTCTGGGTTGTTATGGTGTGTTATTCACAGATTGTGCATCACTTTTGGTAATACGAAAGAAATCTTTTTGCTCGCCACGATCAGTAATGAGTTTTGCTTTGAGTGTTAGTCCTTCAACTTCCAGTACCATCGAACCTAGATCGCGCATGCCTCTAACCATGACTGGGTGATCTAAGCTGCCGCTGTTACTGCTTTTAGCCGCGTTACCGGCAACCACATATATAGTACCTTCTTGTTTGTCATCATCGGTATTGGCCTTGAGTGGTTTAACGTATTCGCTTTGATGGCTGCTCATCGTAAACTGCGATGGATTATTACTAAACTCAGGAGATTCTTGATAGTGACCGCCAATTAGCATTGATCGCTCATAAGTATGGCTATGCCCGGTAAGGACTAAGTCGGCACTATACTTTTCTAAAATATTAACAAAGTTTTCTCGCATTAATTTCATTTCTGAGACGCCGCCCCAGTTATCATTAGTGCCATCAACGTCGCGTTCATTATCGGAATCATGAGAGCCTTTTGAATAGGGTGGATGATGAAAAAAAGCAATTAGCCAATCGGTTTTTTCATTGTTGGCATTTGCTGCGAGATCGTTTTGTAGCCACCTTTTCATATTATCTAAATCGCGACCTGCACTTTCAGAAGAGTCCAGATTAACGAAGTGAATATTACCATAATCAAAAGAGTGGAAGGCTTCGCTGTACGAGCTAACGCCACCGGCCTCACCGAGTGTGGGTAGGTTAAAAATATCGAAATAGGGGCCAAATTGGCGTGTTGCACTGGATCTGTGAGCGTCATGATTGCCATAAGTTGGCCACAGAGCCGTTTGCTTGAGCAATTTGGGAAACATATCAAACAGGTGGCGTTGGTATTCGCTTTGTTCACCGTGGTGATAAGCATTATCGCCTAGCATTAACCAAACATTGGTGTATTGGGTGCCGGCATCATTGAGATAACTTTGATAGGTACGTGTTAAGCCACCGCTATTGGCTCGTGAGTCTCCGGTATCACCCGAAACCCATATACGTACAGGATCGTGGGACCCTGTTGGAGGAGCTGTTTCAAAAAACATGTCATTATCATGTACGCTAGCGCGTGGCGATAAACCAACGGCATAATAATAGCGCGTGTTTGGCGTTAAGTTATCAATTTGTACACTATGCTCATGGCCGTTATTGTAATCACTGCTTGCTACTGCATTCATATTGCTCGGGCTTAAGCCGTAACGTACAACCCCTTTACCTTTAATACGGCTTTGCCAGCGCACAATCACAGAATCTTGGGTGATTGTTTGTAAATAAGGCCCGCGCTGAGCATAGAGGGTGTCAGTTATATAAGGCTGTTCAAGATTGTTGCAATCATTCACTTTGTGAACACTGATGCGTTTTGTTGATGTGTTAATGGTAATGAGTTGTGAGGTGTTTGATTCTACACCCCAGTCACTTCTTGGGTAGCTCTCATCCCAGTTTTCATAGCGAGATACTTTAAAGCGTGGCCTATCATTACCAAATTTTTGGCAGGTATGATAAATACCATCGCTGCCTGCCGTCATAGCTGAGGTGCCCCAGTTATTGGGCGTGCCTCTAAAAAACCAGTCAGCCTGAGCACTAATAGAGTGTAGTGCAAGGCTGATTAGCGCAGTACTCAAAACGATATGTTTCATTTGATGGGTCCTGATTTTTATTAGATATATGTGAATATTTTTATTAAATGGTCATTATTCAAAAGCCAACTAGATACTAATCAATCACTGGCTGAGTCGTTCAAGCTACCTGTGGAATGGCATGGACACTTACGGATTTCTAATGTCCTCAAATGATTTATTAATACTTTATTGGTGGTGTTTTTAGTTCGATTGAATAGTGGCATTAAAGGTTACTTTGTGAGTTCATAATTGTTGCCCCTACCTTAAAAATAACGGTATAAGCATGTAAGACACTCAAGTAGAGCGATAATACTTTGGGCTCCTTATTGTACCTTGGGTGCGACGGCTAAGTGAATGTAGGACGGTTGTGTATGAGTGCTATTTGCAGCTGGCACATGCTGGCGTACTAGCAAATGATTTTTTAAGACACTCTAATTAAGCGATGTTGTATCTGGTAGATATCGCTCAGTTTTAGGTGGGGTAAAAACTGATAGCCATTTAAAAATTTATTATTATAACAAC
>NZ_LGAK01000074.1 GCF_001292705.1 Marinagarivorans algicola | reverse complement strand
CAAAACATCTAACCTGTTAATAGGTTGAATCATGCTATTCATTCCCACCTCCTACCAACAGGTTATTATTCAAATCAAGCTTAAGCGCAGGACATAAATCCTCAGCCTTAAATTCACCATCTGTTACGCGCTCCGCACGAATAGCGACAGCAGCGCTCATACCATGCTTAGAGGAAACCCAGCCGCACACACTAGGCATAGAAACATTCAGCGCCCTCGACGCTTTCTTGGTACCACCTAACCGCTTAACCAACTTTTTATAATTTAAGGCAGGCATAACCCCTCCAAATATTGTGTTTACACACTTTAAAAAGTTAGTTTTACCTAATTGATTACATTTGTCCAGCGCTTTAATCTAGAGAAACCGAATATTTGGCTATAATTACAACTATGAAAACAAATGACCTATCAACACTGGCAGCCAGACTTGTACATTGCAGGAAAGGCGCAGGGCTAAAACAATACGAGGTAGCTAACCATATCGGCATGTCGGCACCATCGTATTCAGACCTGGAAAGGGGCGAGGCTAAGAAGACCAAATACCTAGCCGAACTCGCTAACTTACTTGGCGTAAACGCTTACTGGCTCGCAACAGGCGAAGGCTCCCCAGATAAAGAGCAAACCAGCGACGTTATCAATGAGGTTATTGAAACACTAAATACATTTAACGAAGAAGAACAAAAAGAAGCGCTAGCTTTGGTCAACGTAATCAGAAGGAGAAAAGGCGGTAACCTTTAGTCGCTTTCGCTGAATATCTCGCAACCCCGCCAAAAACTCTTGCTGCTCATCGAGTGATAGCGCCTTAACCAAGGCGCAAATAACCGCCATCCGATCATATATCCCCTCACACCCGCAAACTCCAAAGCATACCTCCTCAGATAACAACCCAACATCTTCTCGCTCCACCACGCCATAACTCCAAATAAATATCCATAAAATATGTCGGCACATACTACAAATGCCCCAACCTCCCCGCAAGCATTAGAAAAAAGCCCCCTTTAACGCACCTGAAAATATTCAACAATGACCGCTATTACCCCACTATGCTCACTTTACAATCAACTTCCCATTTTCTGGGAAGTACTCCGCATAAGGGTTTACAAGGCCCATTTAACGAGCCTTTACGATTAAAAAACATACTATAAATGCGAAGTTATCCCAATAAATGGGAAGTGGTTGCTTTTTATACCCACCGATCACTTTTAAAACATCTTTGGAAGTCAATACTTTAGTGCTAAGATCTTTCAATCTGTCACCTAAATCATCTTTTATGCACTATGAGCGATACATTACCCCGTAAATTACACGGCACCTTCATCCGAGAAATGAGAATTAGATCACACTACCTAACTGTGGCGGACTTTGAGCGAGCCATGGGAGGGCATATTTCATACAAGCGGCTGGACTATTTAGAGAGGACGCCAACCGCAATGCCTAAGCGCTATGAGCTCGCAATGATGTGTTGGGCACTGCAATGCAGTGCCGATGAATTATTGCTGGGGAATTTTGGCATGGCTGGACCGCTGTGGGATGTAGGCGCAAATAATTGGGAGAATATCGAATCCCTATATACGATCAAAAAAGAAGTAATTGAAGCAATAGTACGCTCGCGCGATGCAGAAATCTGGAAGCCCAAGCTATTCAAATAAAGACTACCGCTTAGTTATAGAGACCGAAACAGCGCCAAGCGCCCACCTCTGCTCCACGCTCAACTGATCAAAGACTGAAGCCACCTCTATCAATCTCGCACTCCAACTCCTTGAGCCTCCTAGCAACATTTCACCGTTTCCATCAAATAACCACTCATTTACCGCCTGCCTCGACACTCCCGCGAGCTTAGTAAGCTCGGTATTGTTTAACTCAAAACGTTTTTTCAACGCCAGTAGTCGCTCTTCAAAGGTCATAATCGACTCAACCAAACGGTCAAACTGTAACCTCCATAATAATCTCTACGATTGTCAAATGATGTAAATCTGGGTGCACCTCTATAATTTATACAATTTATTGTGTTTACCTATTTACTTTTAACTTAGGTTTACCTAATATTACATGACAGGAATCGAGCCACCTTTAGCCTTCGGATTAATGGTCTGCTTCCATTTTCATCCCCTAAATTTTAACAACCTAGTACAGGAAACCACCATGACCACAATCATGGGCCTACGTCCAAAACCTAAGGGAGCAAAGTAATGGCCACTAAAACAACCCCCTACAACCCTGCCAACATCCACCACGTGATGAGCGTATTTAATATGGGTATGCATTGGTTTTTAGAGCCTAAAAACGAACACCCGCGCACAGGCACCATTAATCACATGGTGACAAATAAGGTATTCAAAGTAGAAGAATCACTAGAACTGACCGAATGGAAAAAGCACGCCACACAAAGCTATATCGAAGGCTTTATACCTCGCAGCTTTGGGGACTTAGATCCAACCAATGACGATCACACTCGATCACTCATGGTGATTGGCTGCAGCGACCTAAAAGGCTTACTGGCAGGCAAGCCAACACACGCCGCAACTAAGGGCACAAAATTTCGCTTGCCGCTGCGCACTGCACCTTGCGAGCTAAACCACTCGGTTAATCGCTTGGTTCAAGAAGCACAACTCTTACAGAAAGAAGCTGGAGCGAACTCTTCGCGTCCGGATTAATCGCTTGCTTCCATTTTCATCCTCGAAATTTTAACAACCTAATACAGGAAATCACCATGGCCACAATCATCAACCTACACCCAACCCTACTTGGCGAACCCGCCCACTTAGGCTATTTGGAGCAAAACTTAAAACGCCCCACTGTTATTAAGCGCGGGCAAGCGGTGATTGATTTAAACGATCAATCCAGCAACACCCCACGCCAGCACATCGAGCCAGTCGCGCACATGATTAATTTTTATCAGCCATTTAACACCACCCCACCCACTGCCGCATAACCTAGGAGACAGCCATGAAAACCGCCACCATACGCCAGCAAAGCACCTTCGCTAGCCGCTGCACCACGGCACGCAAAGGCAACGCATTAACGCACACTCAAGTCGCTAAGGCCCTTGATGTTAACCCACAATTTATTAAAGAAATCGAAAACGGCGAAGCGCCACCGAGCACCATTGCCGCGCAACAATTAAGCAGACTGTGCGAGCTCTATAACGTCGAAGAAAACTGGTTAATTAACAACACCATAGAGCTCAGCGACGGGAACGCG
>NZ_LGAK01000073.1 GCF_001292705.1 Marinagarivorans algicola | reverse complement strand
GCAAGGGCAACGCATTAACGCACACTCAAGTCGCTAAGGCCCTTGATGTTAACCCACAATTTATTAAAGAAATCGAAAACGGCGAAGCGCCACCGAGCACCATTGCCGCGCAACAATTAAGCAGACTGTGCGAGCTCTATAACGTCGAAGAAAACTGGTTAATTAACAACACCATAGAGCTCAGCGACGGGAACGCGCCCAGCCTTCCCTCTGGGGGTCACCGCCTGATCCTTTGCGAGCAAGGCCCCCTCCCCACCAACACAATCAGCGCGGCCACCCTCTTAGAAAATGCCGCGAATCACATACAAAACCGTGCAAGCCAGCGTGACAGCGAAGACGGCGGGCGCAGCATGGCCAATACCGTCGCCAGCTTTAACGCCATGTACGGCACCAACATTAGCGAGCAACAAGGCTGGATGTTCATGGTGTTTTTAAAAGCCAGCCGCGCAAAACAGGGGCAATTTGTCAAAGACGACTTTGAAGATGGCGCTAGCTATTTTGCTTTAGCCGGCGAAGCCGCAAGCAAAGAGGCCGCCTAAAAACCGGCTGTAAAAATACCACTGTATGCGTGAAGCACTAACGCAGCCCACAACACAAACAACAAGGATCCCTCATGGCAGATGACATTGATACATCAAACGACAACCAACAAAAATACACAGACATCCACATAGCCAATATTCGCAAGCAAGCGCAGCTACCCCAAGGAGTGAAAGGGGATTGTGATTTATGCGGCGAATGGAGTGGGCGCCTAATTACAGGTATTTGCGCACCGTGTCGCGACTTGCATCAAGTCGCGTAGAGGCCTACCAAGATAGGAGAATCACTATGAAATTAGTCACACACACACAACTCAATCGCGCCTACTTCAAATCAGGCAGTCGTCCAGCCCGAAAATTTTGGATGGATGCCGTTAATGATGGCACGATCAATGGCCGAATAATACAGGGCGTTGTATATGTTGATGAAGTTGATTTTCTCTCTCGCGATAATTTAGATAAACCCCGCATCGCGACAAACGATGACAGCGTAATTGACTTACTGGCTTAGAGCCAATAACTAGGAAAAATCATGGCCCGCCCTAAAAAATCTCGCTACTTTAACGGCACTTTACTTGCTGACAATCTTTATTTAGATCCTAAAAGACGCGATGGTTTTTGGTGTTATAAATTGCCTAACGGCAAGAATAAAATATTCAAAGCGAGCACACCGGAAGACGCAAATATCGCCGCAAACAAGGCGAACGAAAACCGCGATAACTATACAGCCAAAAAAAAATCTAAAGCCGGGCAGACCATTATGAGCTCACTAATCGATGACTTTATAACCTACAGGCAAGAAGCTAGCCCCGACATAGCTAAAACAAAGAGCTGGGCTAATAGGTGCTATGCAATGCGTAAATACGCCAGAGCTATTGACCTCCCTCCCAATAAAATCACTCGTGAAAGCATTGAGCAGTGGTGGAACCGTCTAAGCTATAACGACCAAAAGTTAAGGCATTGCGAATTTAGGAAGCTATTTAACTTTTTAATGGGGAAAGGCTACACACCGCAACTACAGTACAACCCATTTACAACATCAGACGACCGTCCAAGGCTATACCTAAAAGCAAAACCCGCGCGAACTCGCGAGCGATTAAATGAGAAAGGATTTTGGGCTATATATAAAGCGGCAGGTGCGCTCCAATACGAGGGCCTACAGGTTGCCATGGGTCTTTCACTAATAACACTTATGCGCGAACAGGACATACTAACACTACGATTTGATCAGAATATAAAAGATGGAATACTTCAGCGTGTAATCAGTAAATCAGAGGCCCAAAAAGGCTATGCAAAAGCAGCACGATTACAATGGAATACCGAAATCCATCCACTTCTAAATCAAATAATTCAACGGGCGCAGGCTTGCAGTGTAAAAAACGGCAAATGCCCATTTTTAGTCAGCCATAAGCCCGCAAGAATATATCAAAGTAAAGTAAAAGAGCACTACGCACAAATCACCAAAGAGCGCCTTGGCGAGCAATTTAGAAGCGCACGAAATGAGACCAAGCTCTGGGCAAATAGCGCAAGCCCCCCTTCTTTTCATGAAGTAAGATCGCTCGGTGACATGCTAGCTAGCCGCGCTGGTTTCGATATCAAAGTTATACAGCACGCCATGGCTCACAGCGACGAAACAATGACTGCTATGTATCAGGCAAGCCACGAGATGCCCTTTGAAGATGTCAAAGTAATATTCACAAACGAGATGATAGGCGGGAAGGCATTCTGATAAGCTAAAAAGGTTATAATATTCAGTAAGTTAGGTTTTTCTACGCTCTAGACTGGGGGTGTGGGGGTCGTAGGTTCGAATCCTGCTGTCCCGACCATATACCTAGCATCACAGGTTAGCGATCACTTAGCGGAGAAAAACCCTAAGCGCATAAAAATTGATGCTTAAAACAAAAAAAGGCTTACCTTGGTAAGCCTTTTTTTGTGCCTGTAAATTCCGTAAAGAGCCACCTTTTCAATACCCCCAAATGATACATTGAGTGGCGTCAACGCACCCATATCAGAATATACCAACCTTAAAGAACGCAATAACCCTACCTTTGATTTAACCGAAGCGATCAAGCACCAAACGGTATTGCAATCGCCCCATCAGCCCAACCTATCACCTAAGCCATAACTGAGCTTCGAGGGTGAAGGCAAGATGGTTGTGATCAAGAGAGTGATATTTCCCCATTGCATATCAATAACGAAGATAATTGGACTCCTATGCTTTCTTTAATCAAAGAAGAAAATACATTTGAGTGGAGACTGCCTGTAGTGATTATGGCAATGCAATGGCATCCGCTAAGGTATTATCTTGCCCATTAAGGCGCTGAGTATTCGTGAACGATTTAGCCTGAATATCAACAGGAACCCCAATAAATTCGAATAACTCGCCAGCTTCGTTTTTGTAAGCTTCATTGGAGAGTGAAAACACTAAGCCGCTAGGCAGTACTTTAAATAGCATATCCGAGAGCTCGCCGGCTGTACGCTCACCCATTATGCGCACATTGGCTTGTTCGGCCATCACAATCGAAAAGGTCTCTGCGGCGCTTGCGGTGTAAGGGGAATTAAGCAAAATGACGTCCCCGCTATAAGCTACGGCATTGCGCTTAATATTGAGCGTCTCAGCCGCTAACCAGTCACCGCCAACATACACCTGCTTATTGAGCTGTGTAGTATTACTGGCCATAAAGCGCTGCGCAATTTGAAACCCAAACCGATCAAAACCACCACCATTTAAACGATTATCGATAATGATGCGGTCTACATTTTTAAAATCGGCGACCAGCTCATCGAGTGCACTCTCGAGCGCTATAGACTGCGCGTCAAGAGTCAGTGCTTCGCCACCAAAATTTTCCATTCCCTCTAAAAGTACATACCCTTGATTTTGACCAGCCACGGGGATCCAGTGCATAATGCCACCACTATCGGCTTTGCGCCGGCTCATATCCAAATGCTGACGAATACTATTAAGTATAATGTCCACTTGTGCTGATACATAGGTGTCTAAATCACTAACGCCATTGCGGTGGCCTTCGAGCCCAAGCGCCCCTTCTAAAGTCGCTGCGATATCGCCATTAGCTAGCTCATCTACACCGCCTTGCTCAAGATCCAGCGCAAAAAGCTTAACATGCCCATCTTGCGTTATCGCAATAAAGGCCTCTAATACTGACTGTAGTGTTGCAACAGTGGGGCTCGCTTGCAACTGTGCGCGACCACCTTTAAACAAAGTCTCGGTATCAATATTACGCAACGCACTAAAAGCATAATGTCGCTCAAAGGTTGCGACATACCAATCATAATCTCTTAGCACATTTTCTTGATAATCCGCAGCTCCACTACGGGCTATTTCTCCCTTGGGGCAAGCCTGCGCCAACGAGGCCCGTCGCTGCCAGCGTATAGGCGGGGATTTAATACCGTTTAAGACAGTCATTAAATCACCATTATCCAATACAAATTCGTGCGGCAATGCTTCGATATCCACAAACAACGGAAATATATCACTACGTAAACACTCTCCTTTTAACTGATCGTATAAACTTATACCTCGCTCTTCAACCACCATAACCCAGCCATAGCGATTGCTTTGCCAATAGCCCTGCACCGCCCGATCAAACGAAGCGACATTGTTGCACCCCATCATCAGTAACGCCAAAGCAATGGATGTTGTGATGGTTACTTGTTTTATGAGTGACCTTATGAGTGACTTCATTGCGCCAACCTATGCTGTGAAATAGAGTGGCCAGTGTGAAAGGTTGCAGCTGATAGCACCACACGCAGAGTGTGCGCGATTGTATGGGTGTGTATGCAATACTCGCTTTTTAGATACACTACTCAATACAATGGTATCAAAAGGATTCAATCATCGTGACTCACGTATTTATCGTAGAAGACGACCCCAAGTTAGGGCGATTTATCACTGAGTATCTCACTGCACAAGGTTACCGCACGTCGCTCTCAACCCATGTAAGTGATGCTCGGCTAGCCATTGCGGCGCAACACCCCGACATTATTATTCTCGATTTGATGCTACCCGACGGCAATGGATTGGCACTGTGCCAAGAGCTGCGTACGTGGTACCAAGGTGTGATATTAATGTTAACCGCAGTCGCCGATGATATGGATCAAGTTGCTGCCTTAGAGATGGGCGCCGACGACTACATCCAAAAACCCGTATTGCCTCGCGTTTTATTAGCCCGCCTACGAGCACTGCAACGCCGAAGCCAGTCATCTCACCTTGCCGATTCACAACATAGCGAGCAAGGTCGCTTAAAAATAGACTCCCCGCGTAGACGAGCGTTTTTGGATAAAACAGATCTACAACTCACCGACGGTGAATTTGAATTGCTGATTTTTTTATTAAAACATATCGATCAGATACAAAGCCGAGAGGCAACCGTGCAAGCAACGCGAGGCATTGCCTATGACGGAGTAGATCGCACAACAGACACCAAGGTTGCGAGTCTACGCAAAAAACTCGGTGACAACCCAGCAAATCCACAAATTATTATCACAGTACGCGGTAAGGGTTATTTATTAGCCAGTGCAGGCTTGGCCAACATAACAACATAACAACATAACAATACAATAACGGATGACGACATGCCTCGCTTTATTACTTTATTTGTGATCACTATTTCGCTGTATTGGTTGCTAGCGCGCCCATTAATTTTGGGCGTAATTGTGGCATTGAATGAACAACCCATTATTGAAGATGCTCAACGTGATGTAGCCACGGTTTTAGTCTTATTAGACGCATTAGAACAACACTTAACAACCGATGAACTCAATGCGTTAATGGCCAAAAATAATGAAATCAGCAATATCCCCATGCGCAAATTAGCAGCCAGTACGCCCTCTCACCCCACATCTAACGTCGCGCCCGAATCGCCGCTATTAGAACGCATTCAAATATTTAATTTTGAAAATTACCACTGGTCATTTATGACCAAGCAAGGCAACGTTTATCATTTTGGCCCCGCGCTCACAATCAATACACTAGATCGCCTAGTGTTCATATTGTGGTTCTTTTTTTATCTGGGCTTTACAATGATATGCCTAATTTGGGCATGGCAATGGCGGCGGCGAGTCAAGCACTTAAATACCGTTGCGAACGATGTCGCGGCGGGTAACCTTTCGATACGTGCCAATGAACATCCCCACTGGCGATTAGGTAATATTAATATCACCGTTAATCATATGCTGCGTAACATAGAAGCGTTAGTATCGAGCCAACGCTTTTTAACCAACAGCGTAGCACATGAGCTACGAACGCCACTGTCGAGAATGCGCTTTTTAGTGGCGAGCTTGCCAGAACAACAAAACACTCACATTAAAGCGATGAATGAAGAGCTTGATGAGCTCGACAATTTAATTAACGATGTATTAAAGTACGCTCGCACCAACAATACACTGGCCAAACAGCCTGTTATGCCAAAACGGGTAGCTGATGTTTTACGATCAGAAATACAACGCCATTCTATTCAATGTGCGAAACCTCTTGGCGATACTATTGACGACTCTATTATGGTGACGGCCGGCGCTGGGCAACTCGAGCAAATTATTAGCAATATTCTGAGCAACACCATTAAATACGGCAAGCCCCCTATCCACATTTCACTTAAAAAAATATCACAATATACAGCCAGAATTATCATTGAAGACCACGGCTCGGGTATTCCAGATACGATTATTGATAGAGTATTCGAGCCGTTTTTTCGGGGTAGTCAATCGGGGCATGGGCATGGCTTTGGCTTGGCTATTGTGCAACAGCACGCAATCCAACTCGGCGGTCAGGTGAGCGCCCAAAACGGCGCCGCAGGTGGTGCAAAATTCACCATCGATCTACCTCTGAGTTAAAAGCATATAAAACTTTGGATTCAACTTCGAAGAGCATAACTTCATAGGGTAGAAAAGCTGGTGAGCTGATAGTAGGCTAAGCGTTTTTTCTCCGGCAAGAGATGCAACCATAAAAACCTATAATAAGCTCACCGACGATCAAAAATGCCAGATTCCTGAATTATTGCAAGAGGGATTAAGTCAAACAGCTATGGCGCAAAGGCTAGATTGCAACCAGTCTTCTATTAGTCATGAACTTAAGGCAGCCATCAGCAAGCCATGCAACTGGCGCAGGCACGTCGACTAAGTGCAGCAAAACCGCAAAAATTAAAAACCTATTGCAACACGTCAGGGTCATTCAGTAAAACATCATGCATCTCGGGTATTAGCTGTCCTTTTTGCCCTGCGCATTCACTGGTACTGGGAAAGCCTTTTTGCCACGTGAGCTTGCTGGTTTTTAACCAGTTTTTTATTGTTGCGCTGTCGGTTTTTTGTGGGAGGTATTCGCCATTAATTAGTTCATAGTGACGATAATTTTGATGTTTCAGCTTAAAACCTTTCACTGAAGAATTCTTTTTAGTCAGCGATGAATATTGTTTACGCCATACAAGAATATCGGCTTTTGCGTTTTTATCAAAATCACTAAAATACAATTTTGCATAGGCACGTTTACCCATTAAGGCTTTTGGCCCTGCAGCATCCGATAAATAATATGCCCAAGCGTTATCAGGCGCCTCAAAAAAATCTTGCAGCGCGATGCGCGCTGAAAATATTATTTTTCCCGCCGTAGGAGAAAAAACTACCCAGTCAACTTGTTGATCATTGTTACCTAACGGAAGTACCAGCTCATTGACCCCATCACTCTCAAGGTCACCATATCGCAATGGAATATTGGCTAAACAACCCAGAGTCTCGGTATTGAGATAACGGTTACTCTCATAACGATCCCAAACATCTCCTTCTTGGGCGCCTTCAACAGCGTAAATTGCCGCCACCTCTGCATCATCAACTTCATAAGGCCAGCGGGTAAGTGGCCAGCCATTAATACCGCCACTCACACTTAAATCATAATAAGCCACGCCTTTCCCATCACTGGATAGCCCATAATATTTATCCGGTTTTACACTTACTAAATAACTAGGGCGATAACCATATCGAGCCTTAACATTTTTAAATAATTGAATATTACCCTCCCTAGTT
>NZ_LGAK01000072.1 GCF_001292705.1 Marinagarivorans algicola | reverse complement strand
TAAAAGTCTTTAAAATTTGTCACTATTCAGCCCTAATTACGATAATGCAACACCCCAAATAAAACGCTATCAGTCTCAATGCGCACGGCTTGTGGAATACTCTTATTGGTGATTAGCTTGCTGAATAATTGCCTAGGAATAGACTGATGCAGTATGACGACCTCGATCATATTTATGTGATTAAATTGGATAAAGAATACTATCCAAAGACCAATCTACCTTAGTAGGCTTTGAGCGACGCCAAGTTGTCAATATTAAAAACATTCGGCGACTGAATATCCAACTGAACCAGAAGTGATCTTTAACTTTAACCGACTAGCTTCTGCATTATTGGTGATCTCTGGTATAGAGAAAGTTATTAAAGAGCAGTTCAAAAACACCACCTGCTTACATGGATGAGACAGGCATTAATGTGAATAGCGATCGTCAATGGCTGTATTGTGTCAGCGTTTTATTTATTTCCGCATGAAATACGCGACAGGCATGAAAATACGACGTCATATACAATTAACGATTACTTCATATGCCGAGTAATAAAAAGCGCGCCCCGCTCTCCTTTCATTGGCACTAGACATCTCTGAATATGACTTGGAGAAAGCACTTAAAATTTAAAAATCAAATGTTCCATGCACGTTTCAGCGATCATGTAATAGTGGTTATTATTTAAGTATAGCAATATGCCAACCAATGACGTTTTGCGCCATTTATTTTTGCCATGCTAGTCTAAGTAAATTTTTATTTTAATGGATTTCTTTGAGCTTGCACCAAAACGTACCGTACTGCAACAAATAAGGACGAAAAAATAGATGCAGCTAAATAGTGTGCGTCGACTCAACCAATAAATAACACACCACTTAAATGCAGTAATACTCAAACGAGTAGAAAATACACTATGCATTTTTATAAAGTTTAGAGATTACCCCTAAAAAACTGTCGAACCTTGGGATAAATCACTAAAAAACAATATCTAGTAAAAATAATTTTTTAGAATAAATAATAAACTGTCAAATATAAAGCCTATAGCATTAAAAATTAAAACTCGTTAAGCATGGCATAACACATGCAGTGAATTTTTACTTATTCATTAATATTTTCCATCTAATAAATGAATAAGTAAAAATGTATTACGTTAAAATTATTTTTATGGCGCCTTATTACTTATAGCAGGTACCTAACTGTCGTAACTTCCACCTGCACCTGTATTGATAATTTTTATTAATACAGATAACTAATTAACAACAATTTGCAATATACGTAAATTTATTACATAACAGTATTATAAAGTATTCATAAAAAATACTTTATTAAATATAACTCGACTAAAACCTAATCCAGCTAGAGGAAAAACTCCTTATGATTAAAAAAATCTCTGTCGCTTGCTTTGCTTTACTCTATAGCGCTAATACTTTATCGCAAAAACCTTCGCATATGCCAACGTATTTACATGAAGCGATAATTCAGGAAGAAAACGCGACTAATATTTACAATGCCTATTTCCCTGACAAAAAAACAGCGAGAAAAGCAGTGGTTAGCTTGCATGGACAGCTGTTAGAAGCCAACTATGAAAAAGGATACTTAGTACTTGAACTCACTGAAGAAGAAAAAGAGCGACTAGCACCCTTTGGTTTTACATTTCGGTCAGCTGAAGAGTTTATGCAAAAGCGCAAGCAAGTACTAAAGAGCATCAAAGACAACTGGAGCACTCAACACAACTTATCTCTTGAAAAGAAAACAGATCGTAATACCTCTATTACCAGCACAGATAGTCGAGCCGATTTTATTGGCATTCCCGGATATGACTGCTATGAAACGGTAGAAGAAACTTTTACCAGCATGAACAACCTAGTTGACCAATACCCCAGCCTTACCCGTATTGTCGATGCGGGGGATTCTTGGACCAAAACGCAAGGAACAGGTGGCTACGATATTCGTGTTCTCGTACTTACCCGTAACAATACTATTCGCAATAAACCCAAGCTTTTTATTAATTCTGCTATTCATGCCCGCGAGTATGCCACTGCACCACTCTCACTCGCTTTTGCTAAGTGGCTAGTAGAGGGTTATGGCAATAATGCCGATGCAACCTGGATAATGGACAATCACGAGACACACTTGATGCTACAAACTAACCCTGACGGGCGCAAACGCGCAGAAACGGGTCTGTTATGGCGTAAAAACACCAACCAGAATATTTGCTCTCGGCAAAGCAACAACCGCGGCGTCGATCTTAATAGAAACTTTACTGATCGCTGGAATATTACCAATGGTAATGGTTCAAGCGACAACCAATGTAGCTCTACCTACCGAGGTCCATTTGCAGGTTCTGAGCCTGAAACTCGAGCAATGGAAAGCTACATACGCAATCTCTTCCCTGATCGTCGAGGCCCTAGCGACAATGATGCAGCTCCAGTGGATACAAGCGGCATCCATATTGACATCCATAGCTTTAGCGAACTGGTATTGTGGCCTTGGGGTGATAAAAACCGTGCTGCGCCCAATGGTACTGCGTTACAAACATTAGGGCGAAAATTTGCGTTTTTTAATGGCTATGACCCCCAACAAGCTATTGGCCTTTACCCTACTGACGGTACAACTGATAGCGTCAGCTATGGTGAGCTAGGTGTCCCATCCTACACTTTTGAACTAGGCACTGAGTTCTTTCAAAATTGTAATGTCTTTGAAAATGAAATATTGCCTGGCAACCTTCCTGCACTAATTTATGCCGCTAAAGTCGTGCGCACCCCTTACATCACGCCGTCTGGCCCCGATATTACTGGCTTAAGTTTGTCGGGCAGAGCTTCAACTATTGGAGTGCCCGCAGGGACAGTAATAACGCTTAGTGCAACAGCCACTGATACACGATTCAGTTCACGCAACGGTATTGAACCTACTCAAAATATTACGGCGGTAGAAGTTTATATAGACACGCCACCTTGGCAAAACGGTGCGAACGCTATTAGCCTTTCAGCCAATGATGGTCAGTTTAATGAAAAAATTGAAGAAGTAAGCGGCAGTATCGACACATCGGGTTTAAGCCAAGGGCGGCATATTATTTATACGCGTAGCCGCGACAGTCGAGGCATATGGGGGGCGGTCAGTGCCGAATTTCTGATGATCGATAATACAGCTACACCCGTCGTTTGTAGCCTGGAAGAAAGCTTTGAAAGAGGTAGCGGCGGTTGGTCTAACAGCCGTAACTCTACGTGCTCAACCGGCCGCTATATTGCGGGCACACCTAGCCTGCAAACCAGTGGCGGCATTACCACACAGGTTGGCAACGCCTTTGAAGGTAATAGCGCTTATTATACTGCTTCCAATATCAGCGCCGGGAATGCTGATGTGGATGGAGGAAACTGCATAGCATCTTCTCCAGTTTATTCGGTATCTTCACCTTCAATATTGACCGCGGCTTATTTTCACGGCCAGCGAGATTCTGGCGATGACAGCAGTGGTGATTTTTTTCGCCTAGAGCTTTCTACCGATGGCGGTCGCACTTATCGCTCGATTGCGGCTAATGGTGATACAGCAAGTGATGCACAATGGACAAAAGTAAGCGCCAGTGTTCCCGCAGGTGCGAATGTTCAGCTGCGTATTCAATGCTCTGATGGCAGTAACGCGGGCGATTTAGTTGAGTGCGGCATTGATAATCTCAACATATGCAGCAACTAGAGCGTGTTGATCTTTGCGGTACACAATTTAATCAACACACATGGATAGCTACAACATAGAAAATGCCAGAGCAACCATACTCTGGTAATTACTCGCTAATTTATCGTACCGAGTCGCAATGGCTCGGTATTTTTTTGATTTTCAAAGAGGCATTTTTCAGCGAGAGAAAAATCAGTGACACATTACTAGGCAGACTAATAAGAAAGATAACTACACAGGCACTTTTACAAAAGGCTTCTACCCAACTACATAACCCCGCATTACTAGCTTGGGTTTGAGTTGATTCTTTATGCTTTTTATTGCATTAATGCGTTGTTAGCGATTGTTTTGGCCTGGCGATACAATAGTCGATAATATTTAGTGTTATTTTTTTTTGGAATATCTGTCTAAGAATTCTCTTAAGCTCATACAAGAGACCGTCACCCAAGCTGGCGCCAAGTCTGACTTAGTTTTTGTGATCAGCGGTTCGGGTCAAAGCCCGATTATTCGGCAGGCTGTATAAGCGACTACTCGAGTGGGGGCGCACGACTACTCAGCGTTTCCACAAAGCTCTTTAGAGCTTCTATTTCAGCATCGGTTAGGTTTAATACCTGTAATTTACTGGAGCCTACCGGGAACATAGGGTCATAGCGATACTCATTAATTTTAAGTTTATTCGAGATATTACGTACCCCCATGGCATTATTATAAGAGGTAAATAACTCATCAAAATCAAAGCGCCCTGTATGCATGTAAGGCGCCGTATGCAAAAGCTCACGCAGTGATGATACTTTAAATTTACCCACATCTTCTGGCTTTAGAGTCACAGTGTAGCGCCCTAAATCTTGATTATTACGATTGTAATCCGACAACCCTAAATCTTCAAAGCCACCACTGGTAAAGTTAGGCCCAAAATGGCAATTCATACACCGCGCTTTGGTTCTAAATAGGTGTAAGCCCCATAATTCACGATTAGTTAAACTGCGCTCGTTACGTAAAAACTGATCAAATTTGGTATTTGTACTCACAATGGTACGCTGATAATTAGCCATCGCTTTAGCGATAATTTCTGGTGATAACGCCTCTTCGTTATAAGCACTTTTAACCAGCCCTTTATAATCGTTAAAGTCACCGTTTTCAATGCGCTGTGTCAACTCGCGCAAACTCAGGTTCATTTCAACAGGGTTGACAATAGGCCCTAATGCTTGCTCCTCTAAAGTGGCGGCACGGCCATCCCAAAAGAAGCTCGAATGCTGGGCAATATTAATAATCGAGGGGGCATTACGCATACCCACTTGCGCTGCGTCACCAACCGAAGCCAATAAATTATCATCCCACCCTTGTGCCGGACTATGGCATGTTGCACAAGCAATATTGCGATGCAGCGATAAACGGGCATCAAAAAATAATCGCTTGCCAAGCTCTTTAGCGTCTTCTGAATAAGGGTTGTCTTCGGGATACTCAACTATAGGTAGTAACCCCAGTGGCTGCCAGTCGATATTGTCATCAATGTGCGGTTGCGGCCAAGTCAAAGGATTGCGCTCAGCATAAAGGGATTTTATATCGTCATAAATTTGCGCAATGTCGCTGGATGTTTGCTCAGCAGGTGGGTTTAATGGGTCGGCATTAATACGTGTCCACGATTTATAAAGTGGCGCAGCACGTGTTAACTCAGGTGCCTCAATTACTTGCCCTATGGTTAAATCATAAATACCAGGGCTATAGGTTAAGCGTGTGTTGTCGGTATTGACCCAATAATAGCGCTGATCTAAAAAGGGAAATGACAGTGGAAAGCGCGCTACTTTTTTTGACGCTTGGTCATCTAAAATAAATTCAAAGTCTTCAATCGTCGGGATTGACCAACCCGTAACACCGCATAATGCAGCTTCATTAAATTGAGCCGTCTCACCAGCTAGCTCGCTTTTTGCAACAGCAGTTGTGGCGGTATTTGAGTCGCCGTAATGCCACATGTGTATGCCGTAACCATACTGGCGATAAGGTGCGCTTCTGCCGCGCAAATCATCTATGCAACGCCACGGCAATGCATCAAACGCCGTATTTTGATCTTCTAGCAATGCACCATTTTCATCAACCCTAAAAAAATCGTCTGTTTCGGGGTTGCGTGCGGCTAAAGTAATGGTCTCGGGGTAGTCGCGATCGATAATAGTTTTTAGGTCATCATAATTTTGTACTTTGATAAAATGACGTAGTTGGCTATCGGCATACATATCCAGTGCCAATTGATAGCTGTCACGTTTTTGAGTACCGCTGACCTCGTCCTCGGTCACAAAAATTTCGATGGCAGCACTGACTAGCAAAAGGCCGGCATCTTCTGCGCTATTTAATCGCGTGGTGCTCTGAGCCAACTCGTCATCACTTAATCGTCCATTTTGATCGCTATCAAGGTAGGCAAATTGCGCAGTAGATGCCGGAGAAACCATCACAAGCCCTTGGCGGTCATCGGCGGTAGCGCTTTGCGGTATCACGCTAGTGTTCATACTCGCCATGCGCGCACTCATCGCCTGATACAAACTCAGTTTATGCGTTAATACTTTGAGTATAGCGACACCTTGAGTGAGGGTGATCTCAGCGGGTTCCTCGGGCACATAATGAGCGGGTACAGTCAACGTAATATGCGCGGCATCATTGACAATAGCTGTAACCGTGATATCACTACTGCGCTGAGTAAAACTCACTTCGGCACCACCAAACATGGCGACTAAAGCCGGTGTGACCGATACAATAAGCTCTAAGTTTTGAGCCTCAGCAGGTACAGAGGAAGAATGTATTACCGAGCTCGTCGATTGAGCCATAGAGCTAGGGGGTTCTTGGCTAGAAGAGTCCATTGCAGAAGAGTAGCTATTGGATGAGCCAGTATCAAAAGACGATACCCCCGAAGAAAGAGAAGACTCCGTTATAGAACTCACCGAGGATACTGCAAGTTTATTACCACCTCCGCCACCTCCACCAAAATTGCAGCCTAGTAACGAAGATGTTGCTAGTAAGGGCAATAAAATATGCTTCATGTTTTTATTCGCTAATGATTATTATAAACGCATAATAATTAAGATGCAAATGAGAGTCAATATCAATTGGTGTGTATTCCACTTCCCTTTCTGAAGCGGCCTTTTAGGTTATCAAACCTGCCGCCACGCGTTATTAAGTTAGCACGCACTTAGTAGATCGAAGCATTTAGGTATTATTTTCAAAAAAATGCGGACCGAGATCACTCTTTTCAGCTCATCAATAGGCCTTAAGTCATACCTAACCCAATTAAAACGGTATAATTTCGGTATTATCAATAGATTGAAATATACGATACCCATTGAAAACACCCTACTTAAAACAATAGAAACTCACTTTTCAAGCCTACAAAACCTTCGAATGAAGGTAAGCGTCCAGCCAACCACACCTAGCGCAATTATGCTTGCTTAAAGCACCAAGGCATCAGCGTTTCAATATCGCAATTATTTCTCGGCAGCTCAGTGAGTAAATACTCTAAATAGGCATAGCAGTCGAGACCATTGGCTTTGGCCGTTTCAATTAATGAATATAAAACTGCACTCACGTGCGCTTTAGAGGGTTTTAATATGATTATGGAAAATCAATCGCTACGGCAGGCATGCTCCAAAGAAAAGAGCCATGCAAAAAATATGGATGACTAACCGATAGCGCTACTTCTTAGCTAGCGGCTGAGGAGCAGATAAGCCCGCGCGACGCTCCAGTTGTAAAAATATTGAATGTAAAAATATTGAATGTAAAAATATTAAAGCCAGCAAAGCTGGTTGGGCTTACTGATTCACTCCAAAAGAGTGTGAGCAGCTCTGAATGTACTAAGTGCTTAAATACAAATGAAGGCTCTAACCTAAAGGTTAAGAGCCTTACACTATATTCTATGAGTGTTAATCGAGTTCGTGCATATAGACTGTACCCAGCAAAATTATACCTACGGTTTCGGCAGTGTGAATACCGTCGCTGGATTCCCCTTCTTGAAGCTTCAGGTCATAACTTCGGAAGCGAACCTTTTGCCGAGTCACTATGGCATCGCTTGCATTAGTAGTTTGACTTTGGCTAAGCATAATGCCTTCGACGTTCACTGTGGCCCTTGAGAAATGCACTTCAAAGTCTGTCGGTTGCCACTGATGATCAATCTCTGCATGTCTAGCCCTTAAAATATGGATGTCTACGTTATTATTCATAAATTTAACTTCATGATCACCACGCTCTACAACCATATATGCAACCGTTTCAGGCAGGTCCATCCGGTTGTCGAGAATATTATCCCAACCTTCAATTTTATAGGTTAGTGAATTATTAGATACTGATTGTATTCGTATATGAACAGGCTGATCGTTATTGGAGCTGTTTAAAGTAATTACTGCAACAGGATCGGCATAGTTATGTAATAACGGTATTGAATACAATATATTTTCACTCAGTTGATCGATATCCGCAAAACCCACTTCTCCAATGATATCGCCATATTTGTTAGCTATTTCACCCTCTGTGACTGCAAAATAACCAACGTTTTCAGGCGAATACGATACATCACTACTAGCGGGCAACTCCCGTTCAATTTTTACATCGAACTTGGTTCTAGTGACATTTGTAACACGGGTTGTAGCTGTATCTGCGTTGTTAAACGTTTGCATATGCGCGAATACCGCGGGTTTTTTAGGTAAAGTAACGCCGAAATCCACTGAATCAAAGCTATTATTTACGGACTTAGCCGTGTCAAAAAGGAGCTTAGATGGTCCTCTATAAACTGGCTCCACTTCATGATCGCTAACATCCACTTCATCCCCCAGATCGGCAAACGATTTGACCTTTTCAAATTTCCAACCTTTTGTCCAAGTTTTTACTTCCGGTACCGTACCTACGCCGCCAGCACTGCCAATTGGCCGAAGCGCGACTACAGATTGAATCTCATATTTACCAGCGGAATCCATCTCATTAATCCGCCAATGTTGGTTGTAGTTTACTGGGGTATTGTCGTCATCGCTTGGAGCCGCAAAAAGCGGTTCGTTGTTATCACTTAATTTAACGTCATTTCGAGTAATGTAGGCATCCAAGTTTTTGGCTTTAAGGCGAACTTCTCGATCATTGACCTTATCAATTACCCAAATTTGATTATCTTCGCCAGTTTCTTCTTGGTAACTTAGATACTTACCGCTATCGTCAATGGTTAAGTAATAACCTGTGTCGGAAATTAAACGGTACTCAGACATATCCGCTAACGTATTGTTGGGTACATCTTGGTAAGTATATTCCCAGCCGATATGGTGCCCCTGCGTGTATTGCACTTTTAACATAAGGGAAGCGGCGTTAAATCCGTTCATGGGGTGCATAAACGCCCCCTTACTTCCTGTAGGCTTATACTTGTCGTAGTTACTAAAACTCTCTAAGCTACCCCAAGAGGCATTAATAGAGCATTGGTTTTGTGCTGTAAGCGCCTTAATCTGAGGTTTCCCGGCTTCATCTCTGTAATTTAAGTCAAACGTTCGGTACACCGTACATAGCTCAGTAGCGTTCCTTTGAGTTGACCACCCAAAGTCAACCAGCGCTTGTAACGATGTGTTGTCAGCTGACAGATGAGAAGATGTCCAATGTTGATCAACCTCTGACATCTTTCCGCATGATTTATATTTTATATCGCTCCAGACAAACATGGGGTCAACTTTTCCGGTACGTTCCATACTGTGGTAACCAAGCTGTGCGCTAGGAGAGCGAATGCCAATGTCGTCCAGCTTGAGTTCACTTATTACCTCGTCAGTATTCAAATTGCAGGTTATATCCGGTAAGGGGAGATGTCTAGTGGGTCCACCAATCCTGCTATACGTCATATTCAATTTGTTTTTAAACGGCAATTTATTCACACTATAAACCGCAACCGTGTTTTCTTCGGATATCCGCTTAAACTCTGAATACGCAGCGTTGCACGCTTCAATGTCGGAGGAAACCGATGCAAAATTAACAATTTCCGAAGGGCTATAATAAGAGCATTGAGTTACAAAGGTGTTTAGCGCGTTTTCCAATGTTGCAAGCTTGGTTGAAATTTCATTTACCGGCATCATTAAGCTGTGGTTTTGAATTTCATTGAAAAGTGCGCGCTGGTCAATCTCACTTCTACTATAGCGTGTCAGACTCTTTCGGTACTGTTGGACTCTGTTTAATTGCTCTTCGATGGTATTTTTCGTGGTATCAAAAACCCCTAAATAGTATTTGTCGATCATTTTTTGGGTAATGCCAATGTCTGTATTATTTTCGGTATCATTGGCGATACTGATAGCCTTAATATATTCGTCACCCTTTAATTGGTTATTACCAAGGTTAATACGGGTAGAATAGTAACCACTCAAGTTCAGTGTTTCTGGGTTTATATTGCTGCTTTTTGTATGTAAATCCATTTCGAAGCATTGATCATCAGCGAGGTTAGAGACTTTTCCATCCGGTATACAGAAATACACGTTACCGTAGGGTATGCCGTAGTCATCCGTTACTGTTGTTCTAACGTCTATCACCTTTTCATTCGGTTGGTTTGGCGCAGTCTTAATCAGTATTTCTGAATGCGGAATATGTGGGGAATCTTTGATATTGTTTTTCAATGTTACCTTGGCATAAGATGGCCACAGAACGGTCAACCCGTTTTTAGCTTCACCCCTGTAAGGCATTTTTTCAATGGCTTCCAGTTGTTCAATGTCATCTAGCCGTCCACCAGATTCTACATCGAATAGATCTACGACGAGTTTGGTTGTATCAAGGTCAATAATTAAGTAGTCCTCAATAGCGCTTTGCGGGTTCACTGCGAAACACAACGCATTATCAAGATCTTGATTATCTTGCGAGGTTAAGTAGGAAATATCCGTACAGTTTACGGGATTAAAGGCTTGTGCCAGCGCCTCTTGGATAGAGAGTGCCCAATCATTTGTACCGCTATTATATGCGCGGATCCAAAGAGTACTCGCTATGTTGTTGCCCGAGGTTGTTGTTAAGTCTAGTTTTACTCGCGTGTTATTTGCTTTGAGGATGTTCTGATATACCGACCAGTCTTGGCTTCGGTCGCTGGTTATATTACCGTTGTCGAGGGTCGGCACCTCGGCTGTATTGAGGCTGGTGCTTAATACAATTTGCCCGCCCTGAAGTAGGTAATCGCTTTGCTCCAATGTCAGGCATGTCGCATTCGAGTCGGAGTTAACACCGCTCAATATCAGTGAATTTGTCGATTCTTTTGGAAGTAGGGTAAAGGTGTCGCCAGAGACTTGGTTCCAAAGCTCGTCGCCTATATAAATATCCCACACAGGTTGTGCAGAAAAAGCATTGATATTACCGGTATTTTTTACTTCAGCAGCAATTTTAATTTTCGAAAAACAGCTAGCATTAGTCACTTCCGTTGTTTGATTAAGTGAAGCAAAAGAGCGGCGTTGTTCTTCATTGACAGCAGAGCCCATTGTCCAGGTTTTACTTTCAGAAAAACTGATAGTGAAACTAGAATCCTTAAGTTGTAAAGGCTTTATTTCTATCGAACCTCCAAAAACCCGGCCTTGGCTAAAGGATCGACTTTGGGTAACACGATGTACTTCGGTATCGGTGATTACCTCTCCACCAGTGTCTCTTAGTTCGACAATGTCTGTAATCGTGTAAGACTTAATACTCGTAGTGATTTCAGGTAATGCTGCGATTAACGGGTGGCCAGAGCCACGAGTAAGCGACAAGCCGTTAAAAGCCCCGAGAGCTTCTTCATAGTCAGAAAACGGGTCGAAATCTGTGCTGTACTCAGTGGGGTCGGTATAGTATGTCTCTGCGCCGTTTCTCGGTGGTACAACATCATAAGCGGGATTACGTAAAAACTCTTCGATATAGACGTCAATATTTTCGATATAAGCGCTATACTCGCCAAAGGTTTTTATAAATGCGTTTTCAATCGAGTTGTAGGCGTTTATATGTGTAATATTAACTTCTACGATTTCCTCATCAAAAATTTCGATCGCTCGCCAATCTGTCTGGTTGGCAATGCACGTGACCTCTTTGTTATGTTCGTTAACGCAGGAAACCCAGCCCGCGGTTCTTAAGGCATCGGCCAGCATCTTATATTGATTGGCTGCTTGGTTTTCCCCTCGTGCAATAAACTCATTCCACGCCGCGCCAGTGAGTCGTCTATTTAGTCCGCTTAGCTCGGCATCTTTAGACTTGTAATAGCCGTAAACTTCCAGCACATCGCGCACGCCATCACCATCGGCATCACCGTCGGCGTCAATGATGTTAAGCACCTGTTTTAGGCGGGCTAAATCAGCTGCGGACGCCGACGCTTCGAGTACTCTAGATATTTTAAACTCGTTAGCTGCTCTAGATGCACTGAATGTGCTAGATGCCGCATTAAAATAACGCTCAATTTTATCGTCGATACCGTTGCTATCTGAGTCAATAAAGGCTCGCGTATAAGGCTCCTTGGCATTGAGTGCCACTGAGCTAAGTAAAAGCAGTACAAAAAGCAATAACTTTCTCTTTATTATCCTGTGCTTTTCAAACATAAGGTAAATCTCTTGTGAATTAAACAGATTAAATTCCAGTGAAAGGTTGACCGGTTCTGTTATCCATAATGATAAATATAGTTTTTTGTCTTGGATAACGTAAAAAATGAATTGCTGTAAATCGGGGAAAGCTAGGTTCAAAGTTATAAGCACCGACACTGCGCTAGCGCAGTGTCGGTGCGGCGGCACTCTAACAGTAAATTTAGGCTTCAACAGTTAAACTTTTGCTGCAGAAATATTAACGTTTACTTTCACTGTTAAATAATGCTTACGATGAATTCGGAATGTAATCCCCCAAGAAACTAGAAGCAGTCATGAGTAGAGAATTCCATTAAAATCACTCCAAGGAGTTTTCTATGAGAAAGTCACGTTATTCAGACAGCCAGATAATGGCGATCCTCAAGCAGAACGAAGATGGCATATTGTAGTGGTCAATAAAAACCGGAGAACTTAACAGGCGGATATCCACATATGCTACAGGTTGATTATGGCCTGCCTTTTTTCTGCTGTAATGGGTGGTAATCCATTGTTGTGTGTATGTGGTCGATCATTATTGTAATAATCATCAGTATAACTGCTCACATCCAACACGGCGTCATCAAAACTTTCGTAGCCTAAGCGCGGCATGCGTTCTGTTTTAAAGGCTCGAAAAAAGCGTTCCATCGGAGCGTTATCCCAGCAGTTTCCTCGTCGGCTCATACTTTGTAATACGCCGTTATTTTTGAGCGCAATAATACAAGGACAATCACCCCAAAAAACACCTA
>NZ_LGAK01000071.1 GCF_001292705.1 Marinagarivorans algicola | reverse complement strand
CCGACTAATTCGGTTTTGTTTTCACGCACAAAATCACCAACGCTTTGCGTCAGCGCATCGATTTCGCCGGTCATTTCGCCGCCAGCAATGCCGGCTATCTCGGCCCATGCCGTACTCACCGTGCTACGCAAATGACTAAACGATTGGCTATAGGCTGTAGCACCTTTAGCCCCCTCAGCTGTCAGCAAATTAAACTTTTTTTGACTACCGAGTAAATCATCAATGGACTGGCCCGTACCGCGAATATACGTGACTACTTTATTGGCCTCGCCGCCAAATAAGATATCGGCAAGGCTCGCCGCTTGCTGCGTGTCTTTAACACGCTGCAAGCGCTTCATAATAAATTCAAATTGCTGCGCAGCGCTTAAGCCTTCGAGCATGCTTTGATCGACCCCTAAAGCGCCAAACACCTCACCAACGGCACTGTTTTTACCTAGCGCCTTAAACTCACCAAATTTATTGCCCAGCTCTTCAACTAAATCACCGGTATGCTCAGCATCTAAGCCCGCCCGCGACACCAAGGCGCCCCAAGCATTAAAGTCATCAATGGCCATGCCGTAACTTTTGGCCATGCCATCAACTTGTGCTGTGTGCAAGTTAGTGGCCGCACCCAGCCCTACAATGCTGCTACCGACACCCATAGCCACCGCAGCCACGCCACCGAGCATCGTCGCGAGCCTGCCCAACGATGAGGCGTGACCGGCGACATTATTGAATAAGTTAACTTGACGCTCGGCATCTGCAATGGCTTCGCCAAGCTCTTCATACTCTGCCGTTAAATCGCTAACGTCTTCGCCGGCGTCTTGAGCCCGCTCAATGCTTCGCAGTAGGCGAGTCTGCTCGCGACTTAACGCGCTGACCGAGCCCCTCGCACGATTAAACTGTTGATTAAAAACACCGCCAATTTGCCGTATAGGGCCTAACTCGGCCCCAAAGCGAATGACCGAGCGACTGTCTGAATTACTCATTTTTTGGCAGCTCGCTTAAATAATAAAATAAATCGTCAACGGGTAAATCCAGCAAATCAGACAAAGACCACGACGTATGCGTGGCCAATATCAGCATGGCTTTTTTTAGGTCTTTTTCGGCGTACCGTCCGCAGCCATCGGCGCAAACTTTTTTACAGCGTCTTGCATCCGCTCATAATCACGCAAATCTAAA
>NZ_LGAK01000070.1 GCF_001292705.1 Marinagarivorans algicola | reverse complement strand
CAGGACGTATGCGTGGCCAATATCAGCATGGCTTTTTTTAGGTCTTTTTCGGCGTACCGTCCGCAGCCATCGGCGCAAACTTTTTTACAGCGTCTTGCATCCGCTCATAATCACGCAAATCTAAAAGCTCAATAACCCCGCGATCAACACCACACAAGTTGGCAAAAAAAACAATATCTTGATCGGCCGCGTCTTTTTCTTTTTGCGCTAACAGCTGATCGCGCACACGCGGCGCTCGCACCTCAAGCGATGAAATTTTTTCACCTTGAAAATCAATAATAGAACCTAGCGACACTGTGACTTTATTGGTTGGATAAAGCATTTTATAACCCCATTGCTGAACGAATATTGGCTAACTGGTCAACACCACCTAGCTTTCTAACACCATTAATCGCATCAATTTCAACCAGCTCTTGGCCATCAAAAACAGACCGGTAATATTGAAGCTTCATGGTGACTTTTGTCATTTTTTCTTTTTGACTGCCGGTCGTTTGCTCATCACGCTCAACACCGGTAATGGTGCCACGCAGTTCATCAACACAGGCCTTAACTTGGCCATCCCTATTTTGGTAGCTGGTACGCACCGTGACACCAAGGCCCGAGCCATTCACAAACCCAAATAGCCGATGGCTTTGCTCATCCATGCCGTACACGCTGTAGGTCGCCTCCATCGGCTCCATACCATCATCGACGGGCACCGCCATATCCATATCACCCGATTGAAAGTCAGTGGTTTTTATGGTGAGTACCGGCGGCTTATAGGCACCACAATTACCGGCCTTGCCAATACCATCAACCATGACACTATAATTTTTTAATAAATTATCAGCAGCCATTATGCGAACACCTCTGTTAAATATCCGTTGTTAATTTGTGAGCGAAAAATAATATGCTCGGCGGGGTCGGGGGATTTAAAGTCAAAATCAAAATACACAATGCCCTGTAGCAAAGTATTGGCTGTATTTAAATCGGGGTCGGCCCAGCAACGCCCGTCCAAAATCGCGCCTTGCGCCCGCAGCGAGCGCAAAAAGCTATTGGCCCCTGCCGTCACATCATCAACAAAAGTCGCCGTAATATTGCGATCAACCGCCCACTGGTGCGCCAGCTCTATGCTGTCATTGATCACATCGGCTGTACGCCGTGTTTGCTCAAAGGCCCACTTAGGGTCGGCGCTACACGTACGATTACCCCAGTGCCTAAAGCCCCCCTCACGAATCACTGTGCTTACGTTATTTTCATTTAAGACATTGGCTGTGCTGGCGCGGTCGCTCAAACTAAAATCAACCGGCTGAGCGGTCCCCAAAACGCCGTACACCTCTTGATTCGATTTACTCCACCAAAAGCCCTTCTCGGCATCAATACGCACACGCAAGCCCGCCGCAAATGCGCTGTAAGGGCGATCAATGACTTGCTGGGTGTCAGCATCAAACTTTTGCACCCACGGCCAATTTAAATCGACACGCTCGCCAAAGCTTTTGGCTCGGCGCATGGCTTGCTCAATAGTTGCTGTACGGGCATTATCAACATAGGCGATACCGCGTAGCTTTTTCGCTTGTGACTCAAGCGCTTTAGCCGCCGCATCATCATGACTAAAGCCCGTCGCTATTAATAAGCGCGGCTTGTAACCGGTCGTGGCTTTGGCGTTTTTTAATTGGCCAATACCGGTGACAACATTGGCCATTGTCTCGGCGGGATCACTCCCTTTAGCCACACGCACGACAACAACCAATGCGCCTACTTGCTCAAAAATCTCACTCACCGCCGCTGGCAAAGTGCCTGCAGTACCGAGCAACTTAGCTTGGCGCGCAGAGCCTAAAATAAGCGCTGGCGTATTGAGCGGGAAAGGCTCATTTTTACCACCGGTTAAAAACGCTTTAGGTGCGGCATCAACAATACCGCTACCCTCACCCAGTACACTGGCAACCACCAACGCCGCACTATCGCCGGCATTCATGGCCTCTGCCAACTGCACCGCCGTTGTGGTAACAAGGCCCTTTTTATCGGTCCCCAGCACGACAGATAGGGCATTGCCATTACGCGTTACCGTTAAAGCGTTATCCTTGCCGGCCACAGTCATATCAATGCTCACCGCGTTGCCCTCAGCACCTACACCCACGGCGGTTAATGTCAGTGCATTAGCCAGCGCTTGTGAGCCTAGCGTTAAGCGGGCCGCTGCCGCCGATGCCGCTGCTGGCGCGGTACCCACTAACCCAATCACTGAGGCATTCACCAAGCGAATGGGGCGCGCGCCATTATCTAATTCTATAACTTCAATACCGTGTAAAAAGGCCATATATTTTTCCCATAAAAAAACCCGCACAAGGCGGGTTATTAATATTTAACACGTTTAATTAATAAGCATTTAATGAATAAACATTGAATATAAAAACATTCAATTAAAAAACCTAAGCCACTCGTTTCCAAATCGCTAAAACATAATAGGGCGGCAGGCTATTGACCGTGCCGGTTTCAAAGTCATGCGCATGCACCCCGTCCGCGCTAATCGCATGATCATGCGAATCGCCATCACCTTGAATATCGGTATTACGATTAACATAAAACATGCGATTATTATCGAAATCGGTATCGCCGGAGCCCGCTGTATTCGCGCCTAATTTTTCAACATTGTAACCCGCATGATTAAAGGTACGCTCATTTTCAACTAGGTAGGCATCTTTATAGCGATGCGAATGCTCGGGCATTTGAGCTACCGTGAGACTATGGCCTTTTGTTTTAGCGCCGTGATTATGCACACCACCCGATTGCGTTCTACCGCTGTGCTTATGCCCTTTAGCGCCCCCTGTTTTGCCAGGCACGTTAAAACTGACATCGGCCGTGGTTTGGCCCACAATAAAACGACCGCTACTCACACGCTCCCATACGCCATAACCAAAAAGGGCTTTAGGGCTTGCGGTATTATCTAAAAAAACAACCTGCCCAACGGCGACCGCCTGCAATACCGCGCTCGGCTCATTTTGTACCAGCACCAAATTAACCTCAGAGCTAAAGGCCGCTAAAAACTCAATTTGCGTGGCGGTATTGGCGACCCACTGTGATGCGCTTACGCGTACACCGTCAGCATAAACGGCCAGCCCTTGCGCGGTGACCACTTCAAGATCAACCTGCACATCGCCTGCCGCTAGCACGCGTTCTTCTTCGCGTGTATTGACTGTCACGTTGACATTGGCGGGGTCTTTCCACTGTGTATCGCCGTCTAAATTACTGGCCTTCGATAATACTTGCCCTGTAAAACCGCCGGGTATTAAGGCCGATGAGGCAAAGTTAGTTTCAACCCAATCACGTGTCGCCAAGACCCCGCTACCGGTGGTGAGCTGTATCATTTGTGAATTTTCAACAGCAATCACCATGCGCAAAACAAGCTCGGCATTGGCGTTTTCACTGGCTAAGGGTTTGTAAATTTCGGGCGTATTGGCCACTGCAAATACATCACCCTCTTCATCATAAACCGCCAGCTCACGAACGGTAAAGCCGCCTTGATCTGCCGGCACAATAAATTCAACCACAATATCACCGGCTGCATTCACCGAGACAATATTGGCATCGGCGCGGTATTTGGCATTCACCAAATGCGTTTGATCTTGCGACGGCACCACCACCTCACCTTTACCGTCGCCCACAGCCGCAGAGGCCAAAATAACTTGATAGCCACTGACTAATGACCGGCTGATTTTTTCTAAACCCTTATTGGTGACTAAGCTAATAAAATTCATTCATCCCCCAAAGGAATGCCTTTAAAAATAAAACGATTACCCCGCCCCATACTCGCGCCCACCAGTCGGTCAACTTTAAATTGCTCCCCCGATGACGATAAGACAGGGTAAGCAATCTCATAACGATCACGCTGCAAGCGATAAAAAATGTAGTGATCTATTTGATAACTCACTACTATATTGCCTCTGTAAGCCACTTGAATATCTAAATCAACAAAAGGGGAGCTCGCCCCAGCGGCTATACGCGTATTCACATAATTACGAGCATTTAAATCAAACCCATAAATATAAACACCGTCGAATAACTGATAAGCCACAAAAGGCGTGCCCGATTGATCAAAGGCTAAATCTAAGTGAGTCACGCCATCAATTTCTAATAATGTTATCCACGGTGTTTTTTCATTGCGAATACGTAAATGACCGTTAGAAAATGCCACCTCCCAAACATAAGAGGCAATACCCTCTGACACATCATCAATGGCAACAGGGCCAAGGCTTCTCGATTTTAGCGGGCTGATTCTTTGATTGCGTGGATAGGTAAACGCCGAAAAAACAGGTACAGAAGAAAAATCAATCACCCTTAACCCCTGAATGCCGTCCCCATTTAAGCGTAAAAAAAGAATTTAACGTTAATACGCTTTTATTATCTTTCATGATTTTAGGGGTTATTTTTACCTGAAAACGCCACGCCCCACTAGAACTTAAAATGGCTAACCCCCCGATACCTGTTGCAAAATTAGCCTGATTTAAACCAAGGCTTGCACTAACACTCCTCGAGTAAGAGCCTGCCGAATAAGCTGCATAACTCACATTAACTTTAGTACTGGGGTTTAAAACGGGTCCATTCGCATCAATACTCACAAGCTCATCGGACTCACGAAAGTAAACTTGTTGGCTATAAGTTCTAGAGAGATCACCGTTTAAACTCCATCCGGAGCCGCCTACAGCTAAGGCTCTCGCCACAACGGTATGTACAACACCATCAATCGTTAAGGTCCCTGTAAAATCATTCTCTGGCGGAAACATTCTTAAGGTGTATTCGATAAAAAGAATCTCATCCTCTAAGACATTAATAGTGATGGGGTTACCGTCTGAGTCCTTAAATAAAGCACGCGAGAACATCGGCGCATCTTCTTGATTCGAGTCAAAAAAACCAATCTCCCCCAACGGCGCACCACTCACGCTACCCGCTTTAAATTGATACTTTCGCGTATAGGCATGCCACCAAGGGCTGCCACCGCTATTTGTGCTGGAGCCTGAAGGGCCAGCCGCTGAAGCATCTCCCCATCGCGCCACCAAATCTGCTTGACTCTCCTCGGGCGCTGCAGAGCTTTGACCCACTCGACAATATTGTGTCAGCGTAACTGGGCTATCATCAGAGAGGCTATCCAACCCTGTATTCGTGATCATATTATTAAATTGATATTCTTGACGAATATCATGCTCTGACTTACCGATTTTAACGTGCAGAAAACCCGATAATCCTAAATTAATATTCAACTAAAACCTCCAGAACCCTTAAAATCAATGCCACAACTGATGGCGTCATCAATACCCGCAACCTCGATTTTGACCGCTCCACTACCAAAAGAACCATCACCATTAAAACCAATAGATGCCGCCAAAGCCTCATAGGGCACGCCATCAAAATCCACTCGGACTCTTGTCATGGCGCCCGAACCCGAAAATGAAATAGCGCTTGATAGGCTATCTTCTCTGGCCAAAGACTCAGTCCGCGACACCCGCCTCAAAGAGCCTTCACCCGAAAAAACAATGCCCGTATAAAGATCATCGACATTGACAGCTAAGCGATAGCCTTCGCCATTAAATGCTGGCGCAATCGCTAAAACCTCTTCGATAAAATACGGGTAAATAACGCTACTGGTATAGACATAATCAAGCCCGTTATTTTTAGGCGACGGTATCACTTCGAGCGGCCCTCCCACTGCGCAGTACACACCGCTGTAAGTCGCACTGGCCACGCGTAGTGAGCGATGAGACTCGGTGGCAACACGTAACCGCGTTAAATGGGAGCGCGTATTTTTTGAGGAATCGATAAGCTTGTTCGCGCTATAAAAAATATTTTGGGTCACAGGCTTAGCGCCCACTTCAATATCAGCCCAAAACGTATAGGGCGGCATCACCTGTTTATTTTGATGCCACTCGGTGATTGCCGTTTGATAACCTAACGAATTTAACCGCTGCTCAACGGCTAAACGCGTCCCTTTTTTGGCGTGAATTTTAAAACTGCTCGCGACCGTTTCGCGCTTTTGTTGCTCACTCCAGCTGGCATCCCACTCATCAACACTTACAGCCCAAGCTAACCACGGCAGCAATGGCAAAGGGCACCGCCACGGTGACCATAGGTCGCGAATGGGAATGTCTAAATCGGTTAATTTTTTTTGCGTAAAATTAGCCAGCGCCAATTCTAATGGCGTTGTATTCGGCGGTAATAATTGGCTCATAATTAATCGGCTCTACCACCAAAACTCACATCAATGGCGGTACACAAAGGCGCTTGGCTTTTACTGATTTTTAATGATTGCACCGCAGGGTCTAATAATTGCGCCGGCTCAATCAACTCAACGCGCTGTACACCAGGCTGGTGTAAAGCACTTAACACACCGCTTAAAGTGATGTCTTGATCTAGCTTATTTTTTTGCACGGCATATTCAGCCGCCGCCGCTTGAGACGCCTCTAACACCACCGTGTTATCAGGCCCTGGTAAAACGTAAATTTTTGCCGCAATCCGATATCTAACGACCTCGGCGGTTTGCACAATGACCGAATCGGTTAGCGGCCTAACACCCTCATGGCTTAACACCTGCTCAACGGCGGTTAAAATCTCTTGGCTTGCAATACCATCATCATCGAGCGCCAACAGCGTCACAATCACCTCGCCCGCGCTAATGCTTTGCACGCTGGCATCTTTAACGCCCGCATGCGCTGTGCGCGCAAAAAATTCATACGCGCCATCGGGGCCGGCCACACTTAACGCATCCCATGCGAGCTGATAGCGCCTTAGCATGGCCGCATCAGACTCCAACACCGCCTGTTGCGGCGGTATCGCATTTAAATCAGCTGGCTTAATCACTAAACGCTCAACACCGGCAAAGGCCGTTAAATGATCTAAATCATGACCGCGACTAAACGCCAGCATGGTGGCTTTTGCCGCATCGTTAATGCGCTTGCGTATACCCACTTCAACAAAGGCTCCCACCTCTAGCTGCTTAAAAGCGGGGTCTGATTCCACCATCGCGGAGTATTCGGGGTTTAACTCAAAAAACTCATTTTTCCAACGCGCTAGCGCCTCTTCGTAATCTAAGCGCTCAACGATATCGGGTGGCGGCAACTGTGATAAATCAATTACGCTAGTCATCTAATTTGCACGCTCTCAATATGTATTTTTGTATTATCAATCACACGGCGACCCTCAACCGATATATCAACACCGCCGGTCACCGCCCTGACCCAAACACGCTCGACCACAATACGTGGCTCCCACTGCCTTAATGCCTCCGCCGTGGCTGAGACAAAATCTAATCGGGTGTCATCATTGACAGGCGTATCGATTAAATCGAATAACCCACTGCCATAGGTGCGCCGCATAACGCGGCTGCCTATGGGCGTTTGTAAAATATCTCTGACCGACTGATCAAGATGGGCATCACCGCTTAAGCGCTTACCCGTTAATGCACTCATACCAATCATGCTCTTATTGGCTCCTATTAGCCTATTAGCCCTATTAGCCTATTAGCCTATTAGCCCTATTAGCTCGGCATTTTTTTAACCGGCGGCGACACCGCTTTGGCGTGATCATGTAAATTATAAATATCGCGGTCGGCTTGCAGGCTCGCTTTGCCATCACTGACATCGCCGGTTGCCGCAATATTACCGATGACCGTTTGATGCCCCGTTTGCGTAAAATCACCGGTTTGAGTATGGCGACCGGTGTGCTGAATGTCGGCATTGATAATGAGCGTATTGCAATCAATTTGCGCATCGCCACCGGCGATAATAAGGGTGAGTTTTTTATTGTTGCGGTCGTATTTTAAGGTGGTGCCATCGGCATAAACGGTGCTGTGCACATGTTCATCACCGGCAACAGGGTTATCGGCATTTGGTAATGCCGGCATCACCACGCCTTGGGCTAAATCACCGCAAGGCGATAACACCAAAACGCCCTCACCCACAGTTAAAGGCTCCCAGTCGCTCCTTGTGCCCGCACGGCCGCTACTCCACAGAAGCCAGCCCGTCACTAACGCGGGCTCTAGTTCAACCCGACAGCGCGGCGGGCTGGCTTCAAAATCAATGCTATGAATACGACCACGACGCACAAGGTTTGCTAAGCGCCGCTGTAATTCGGCCACCGTATAATGAATATCCATCACTCATGTACCAGGACTTTTTAATTCAGTGTAAAAAGGCTCATTAGGCAGCCCAATCAGTGGGGCGCAGCTACTGAGTATTTTGTGTGGCACCGCGCCCTCATGACCCACATAAGACGAGGCGCCGACATAAATCGGGTGTATAAAATCGACTGACCACAATTCATAGCCCTCAAGCGCAGGCGCAAATGATTCAGGCTGGGCCTGTAGTACGCGTGCGCAATCACCCACCACACCCAGCCGGCTATCATCCACCAAAACCGTCACCGCCATGGCCGCATCACGTACCACACGCTGCACATCGGTTGTCGTACACGAAACCGCCACCACAATCGCGCACGATAAATTTATTTTTTTCTGTGTATCGGCCGGTGAATCGTCGGCGGGCTCCCAATCTTTTACCGCTAAAAAAGCGCAAGGTGAGGCAAAGTCAGCTTTGATATCAGGGTAGACATACACATTTTTTAGCCAACTCAATTCGCGCTTAAGAAAATTAACAACGCTTGCATGGTACTCATCGAGTGTTATACCCATAAATATTACGCATTGCGCATAGCAACACGGCCCCTTAAATCAACGGAATAATGCTTAAAAAAGACATCGGGTAATTCATCAAATATTTGATCTTCAAGCGCCACCCAAAGTGCATCGTCTATTTCGATGCGCTTTTCTTCTAGATCAAACCGGCCGGTACCCACACGTGAAAATATGGATTTTGATTGATTAATTTTTGCAACAAAACCATCACGATAGCTACGGGTACCCACAGCATTGGATGCACTGGAAAAGACAGCACCGGCAGGTGCTCGCCGAGTGCCCTTACGCTTAATGCGGCCACGCAATTGGCTGACAGATAGAGGGTTTAAGCCGTACCACAGCTTAAGCCCTTCATTGCCATTGCTAGAGGTGACTTTAAAGCTTTGAATGCGCTTTTTAAGCAACTTCTTTTTTTTGGGATTAATTTCATTCGCGATCAATGCAACCGCTTTTTTATTCATTGTGACAGCCGTGCGCTTTAACGCACGGCTATACGCTTTTTTACTTCACGCTCAGTCGCTGCATACTGCAAGGCAACATTATCGAGCTCGGCAATATCAATATCGAATATCAGGCTCTGATTCTGATTCATTCACGCGACTCACATAGATTTTACAAAGGCCAGAGCCCTCATGCTCGGGCGGCTTGATGACGGAATAAGCGCGACCTTGAATCGTCAACCTAAAACCTTTCGCCACACCCACCGCATGATGAGATAGCACCTCAAGCGACGCTGAATAATCGGCGATATGACCACCACCTATAGGACTGCCATTAGCCGAAGGATGATTATAAATACCCTCGATAATGGCATCGCGATCGGGATAATGAAAAATAACGGGGATAGAAAAAGCCGCTATCAGGCCGCGATTAACGCCACTAACTTGTTGATCAAAGCTTGGCAGCATTATTCGACCAGTTGGCCGGTAAGCAAGACATCCGCGCTATTATTTCCGCCTTGGGCACCATAGGGAAACACACCAATTTTTTGATTGCCTTCGGCCTTGGCTACCGCCTGATTCTTAGATGCATCCCAATAGGCTACCGCGCCTTGATCAGCCGCTACCGCATTCGCTTTGGGCAGCTGAAATATACCTACACGCATACCCACAAACGGTTTACCCGCCGCTGCATTCGCTTTAGCCACGACCGCTAGCCCATTTAAAATAGACAAAGCACCTGATTTCACACCACCGGCCGGTGCCGTTAAATCAAGATTATTGCCTTCCGATTTAAAATTTTTCATTACAATGCCTTTATTGTCAGGAATAAAAAAAGGCCCGCTAAGGCCTTTTATTATCAAAAATAAAAAAGCCTACTAAGGCCTTTTTTTAACACGATTTACATTAGCCCGCCGCTTTACCCGGATTCTTAACAATTGAGCGATAACTCGCCGGTGCAACACCCGCATCAAGTCGCACTTTAAATTGCGTGCCATCGACGCTCCAGCCTTGCTGCTGATCGAGTTGTGGCATCTCATTGCCATCTAAATAAGCGACTTTAATGGCGCGCTTATTCACGGCAAACCACGGCTTAAAGGCATTTTTGTCGGCGTGATCAAGGCGCGCATCGCCAATGACTTGGGCCATATTACGCACGACGTTTGGCATTTTGGCATCGGCATTGGCAGGGTCAAATTCACTGGCCACTAAGGATTTCATCGCGCCCTCTTGCGAGAGCGATGTTAATAAAAATTCAGGGCGAATATTGAGCGGTGTTTTTGTGCCATCCATTTGCAAACCCATCATCACACGCGCCGCTTGCAACGACTCGACCGAGGGATAGGCTGCATCCATTAAATTGCCGTGAGCGGCATTAAACAGTGCGGTGCCATCAGCCATTTTAGGGTTAGCGGCAAGCACGGCATAAACCAGATTCCCCAAGGTTCTAATCGCCGCGCTACCCATGTGCATGGGGATTTCGGTAAAGGCACCAAGATCATCGTTAATAATGGCTTGGCGCGTAATTGAGAACATTTTACCGTAAGTCGCTAGCTGTATATTCTCGCCACGGTCACCAAAGGTCGCTTGCTTATACTCGCCGCCTTCGGCGACTTTATCGAGCGTAGGGAACGACTCTAAGGCCACGGATTTATTGATTTTAAAATCAGACAGATTGGCTTTGGTGGTCCACTGTTGGAAAGTTTCTTGCGCGAACTCATACCCTCTTTCTAAAGACTTGCGCGCAACATCTTGCAAAATATTGCCAAAATCAGACGAGGAGTGAGTAAACGCGCTAGCCACAACACCCATACGATCTTGGCCATAAGCGCTCACACCGCGCTCCGTTAAGCACATGCGAGCCGCTTCGATCATGGTTAAGCCCACGTAGCTGTTATCGGCTTCGGCGGCCACAATGCCTGCACGCGAGCCGATAGCGTTAACCATCGCATCTTTAATAATATTGCCGTTGGTAAAGTGGCCAGCAATACCCGCTACAGGCTGACCCCCTGCCGGTGCCGATTGCTCACCGAGCTTGGCCAGCAATTGCTCACGCGCTTTATTTTCGGTGCAGCTCATATCATTCATACACGCTTGCATAAGCTCCGCATGTGCAGGAAAGCCATTAAATACCGCATTCACGCTATCGCGGCGCGCCTGCTCGCCGGCTAAAGCTTGCGCGGTGATTTCTGCCTCTGTTTTTTGCGCAGCCACTTGTGATACAGGAGCTTGTGACACGGCAGGTTGTGATACTGGCGCAACGACGACAGGCTGTACATCAGCTCCTGCAGCCGGCGGAACAACCGTTGAACCTTGAGCACGAGGGCTCACCATATTTTTAGCTTGTGGGGGCATATCGTTAAAATCCTCTACTCGATTGGATTGAAGTTTGGCAGACGCTTCTACCGAATTAGTTAATACGTTAGCAAAACCCATATCAATGGCTGACTGGCCCATTAACCATGTTTCACTGCGTAGCATGTCTTTGAGTTCATCCGTGGTTTTACCGGTTTTTTGCTCATAAGCCTTTAATAGACCGGCTTCAAAATTATCTAAAAAATCGGCATATTCACGCATATCATCGGAATTGCCCCCTTGATAACCCCAAGGCTTGTGGATCATCATCCACGCGTTATCGGCAATGTGGATGACGTCGCCGGCCATCGCGATAACAGAGGCCATGCTGGC
>NZ_LGAK01000007.1 GCF_001292705.1 Marinagarivorans algicola | reverse complement strand
CGTAACGGTGACTGTTTGGCCATCTTCAACATTGGCTGTGGTACCGCTTAGGGTGATATCGCTATCATCTTCGCTGGCGCTGATCACATCGTCAGTACTGATCGCCGATAAGGTCACTGACGGTAAATCAACAGTATGGGCCACTGTGCGGGTCGCTTGCGGTGCTGCATCGCCAGCGGTATTGAATACATCTGCTGTTAAGATGTGTGAAGCCATTAAAGCCTGCGCATCAGCGGCGGGCACGGTGATCGACCAGCTATCACTGTTAACCTGCGCGGTGTAAGTGGTACCGTTTAGCACGACCGTAACCGTTTGGCCTTCTTCCACATTGGCCGTTGTACCGCTGATAGTCACATCATTGTCGTCTTCTAGCGCACTAATAATATCGTCGCCAGCAATCACATCAACCGTAATTAAAGGTGTATTCACTGTGTGGCTAATGGTGCGCTCAGCTTGTATCGCCGCATCCCCCGCCACATTCGAAACATTCACCGTAACACTTTCGCTCGCCCCTAATGCTTGCGCATCGGCTGCTGGCAAGAGCGTTGACCAAGTGTTGTTATTCACAGTGGCACTGTAGGTTTTACCATTAACCGTAACAGTGACTGTTTGGCCGTCTTCAATATTGGTTGTGGTACCGCTTAGGGTGATATCGCTATCATCTTCGCTGGCATTAATCACATCATCACCAGCCACAACATTGATGCTTATCACGGGGGGAGCAACAGTATGCGCGATAATACGCGTAGCTTCATCAGCAACATCACCCACTGTGTTCGACACATTTGCAGTAATGCCCTCTCGGGCACCTAAAGCTTGAGCATCGGCTGCCGACATTTCAGTGGACCAAGCATTATTAAATACTGTTGCTGTATAAGTTTTACCGTTGACAGCCACTGTAACAATCTGGCCATTTTCCACATTTGTAGTAGTCCCACTAAGCGTTACAGAGCTATTATCTTCAGTTGTATTGATCACATCATCACCAGCCACAATATCGATAGTGACTGTCGGCGCTACTAACACGTGGCGAATAGTTCGCATGGCCTCAACAGCAGCACCGGCTGCGCTTGAAGCATTAGCGGTCATATTCTCTGAGGCATCCAAAGCTTGTGCATCACGTGCAGGTAAGGTCGTGGACCATGTATTATTACTGACTACCGCGGTATAGTTTTTACCATTAAGAGTCACTACAACTGTTTGGCCATCCTCAATATTTGTTGTAGTGCCCGTAATGGGAACTGGACTGTTATCTTCAGTTGTATTGATTACATCATCAAAAGCTACAACATCAATAGTAATGGCTGGTGTATTAATTTCACGATAATCAACATCATTAGCCGAATCAAGATTCGGTAATGTTGTAGGATCATTTAAAGTGCCATTCACATCGGTGTAAGTATCACCATTATCACGCACAGTATCTAAGCCGTTAACGCCAACTGTATCAGAGAGTGTAATTTGTACCTCGGCCAAATCCGACAAACCATCGCCATCAGAATCAATCTCAATATAATCTTGATCGCCATTCGATAGCGTATTAACAGGGTCCAGACCGCCAGCATAATTTAAATCAACACCAGTACTTTTATTGATAATACCACTAGGCGCAATATAACCAGCTGTTGTTTGCGCCTCGATATTATCGGGAATACTATCGTTATCACTATCCAGATCAAAATAATCAGGTATTCCGTCATTGTCGGTATCACGTGTCACACAATGTGAAATAGTGGATATTTCAATCGTGTTATTACCGCTTGACCCACTCGCTTTATCTGATGTGATGACTAATTTTTTAACTTTTATATGGCGTACATTTAAGCTTAATACTTCCAATGCATAGTTGGCTGGCTCGAATAATTGCTTTAGGCCTACAAAAGTATATGCATTATCCTGCGGTACCACTGAGCCATTAGACGTAAAGTTAGGCGCACCTAGAATAATGGCATTGTTGCTTTCATCATAAGCTTCAAAAATAAGGCGATCATCATAATCCAGTGCGCCAAACATCATATTTTCAATAAATACTGGATTATTAAATGTAAGAGTATAAATAGCAGATCCGGTACCATCGCTCACGTTCTTAGGTTGTATTTTGATGACATTTTTAGACAGTTGGGGCTCATTAATAATTGTAATGCCGCTACCCCACTCGCTACCGCCCGTTAAGCGATAACCCAAATCAAAATAATTTCCATTTAACTCAGCTATATTGGTAATAACGCCTCTGCGTGCTCCGGCAGTCAAGTCACGACCGGGCGTATAAAGCTCAGTGTTCACCTCGGCATCTAACGCACATATTTGCTCTTGCGTATTTAAAATACCGTCGTTATCGCTATCAAGATCGGACCGGTCAGCAACGCCATCATTGTCATTATCTAATATCGTGGCGCTATCATAAGCGAAGTACTTAGTATAGGAATCGGCGGCATTGCCTGAACGATCAGATACCTCAACAGTCAGCGTATTACTTGCTTTTAATGCAACAACATCTTGTTGAGGAAGCCTTAAGCTCCATGCATTGCGATTCACAGACGTTGTGTACGTTTTAGTATTTAACGTTGCACTAATGATTTGACCATTTTCCACATCTCTTGTGGCACCACTAATAATAATATCGGCATCATCTTCATTCGCATCAACAAAATCATTCGCTGCAATAGTATCGATGGTTATCGTAGCCGCTTGCACGCTAATACAAGTACAGCCTAGTAAAAACGCACAGCCCATACGAGCCACTGGCATTGACCTAGATATCAATATTTTCGATAGATACCGCATTGCGCCACACAAAAAATTTAACATTAAAATGCACCTAGAACTGTCATTATTTTAATTTCTCAATATTCTCAAAAACATTAAGGAATACAACTCAAGAAATACGCCAAGATGGCAATGAAAATTTCTTACACCAAAAACCTATTAATTAAAATAAAGCTTAGCAAACAAATTGTAATTAACACGCCTCAAGATATAGCTTACGATTTATCACACCCTCGTATTTAGCGATTTGCATAATGCTAATAAACATTTATTCAGTACTCGCATTATGCAATAGGATATCGCAAAAAAATGTCGCTTATAGATATAAAAAACATATCCACTATAACCAAGCGCAAACACCTTAAACGCCAAGTAATACTTACTTAAGCAGTGTGAAGCATAACGATGTAAAACTGTGTAAAACTGTGTAAAAGATGACATTTTACCCTGAATATTCCCTATAGATAGAACCAAGGCGACTAAAATTATCAGCAAGCTTCACAGCAAACCAAAAAACACACAATATGTTTATTTTCACGTCAATATTAGCTTAGGCACAGCCCTTGCTATAGCCTTAGTATCTATTCAATCAGGAGATTCGCCATGCGTCATACTGTCAAAGTCTGCGCACTCATTGCCGCTGGAACTTTCAGCACAATGGCACATGCCAGCCCATTCACCAACTGTCCTAGCAAAGCTTTTTTGCTACAAGGCTCACCCGTTGCTGCCTATGAGCTGAACTTAGCAACCGGCACCTATACAGTTTTACAAAATGACGTCGGTATCGCGGGTAATATTAATGCTGTGGGATTTAACGATATTGATCGCTACATCTATGGATACAATTCGAACTTAAAAACCATTGTGCAAATTGATAATAGCTTCAAAGCCACAGCACTAAATATTAACGGATTACCCGAAAATGTTACCTTTTATGTCGGTGATACCTACAATAATAATTATTACTTGTATCGTAATGGCACAGGTTTTTACAAGATAGATTTATCACCACTCGCAACTGATATTAATGCCAATTTAACAGCAGTACTCATAACCCCATCAACTCCAGCAAGCCTCACCGACTTTGCCTTTCACCCATTCAACAATAATTTATATGGCGTCGATAATAAAAGCGGCACACTCTATGAGTTTGATATAAATAGTGGCGAAACGCGCACTATTGGCGATACTGGCGTCACAGGTACCTTTGGAGCGGCATATTTTGATGTCGATGGATATCTCTATATAGCACGCAATAATGACGGTTTTATTTATCGCATAGATTTAGGCGCCGTAGAGGTGGCAGAATTAGAAGGCCCTAAAGCAACTCTATTCGCCATAGGCCCAACCTCAAGCCAAAATGACGGTGCACGCTGTGCTAAAGCCCCCATTATTGATGACAGTGAACCTGCTACTATCGACTTTGGAGATGCACCCGCTAGCTACGGCACGTTACTTCAAGATAATGGCGCCAGGCATGAAATCGACGGTACAACCTATTTAGGCTTTAATGCTCCAGCGGGCAAATATAACGGGCCTGATAGCTCCAACTTTGAAGACCCTGATGATGATGGCATTGGTTTTGTAACTTCACTCGAAACAGGCCTCGATAGTGCAATACAAGTTATCGCCTCAACAGAGGGCTACCTGAATGCTTGGTTTGATTGGAATCAAGATGGTGATTTTGAAGATGAAGGAGAACAATTAATTAGCGAGCAGCTATTAGCGACAGGATCAAATACTTTAGTTGTCAGAATTCCAGAAGACGCGACACCTGGGCAAACTTGGTCGCGATTTCGATTTAGCCAACAGCCAATACTCTCACCCTCTGGCGGTAGTACTACGGGCGAAGTAGAGGACTACCTCGTAGAGATCACCAACGTACCATTGCGCTATAGCTATTATCCCTCTAGCAATGGTTGGACAACTATCGCCTTTGAAGACAATTGGCCACAAACAGCAGACTACGATATGAATGATGTTGTTTTTGCTCTTCGCTACACCACTGTGGTCAATACACTGACCAATAATGTTGAACGCATTGATATTCGCGGCAAATTATTAGCTTTGGGCGGGAGCTACCACAGCGGCTTCGCTATTCATTTACCCTCCATCAACGCCAGCAGTATCAACAGCTCAACGGTACAGATGCGCGTTAATGATATCCCAACAGGGTCCCCGCTAGAGCTCGGCCGTACACAAGCCATATTTATTATTAATGACCACCTCAACGAAGCCGTTACCCCTATATGTAGTTTTTATAGAACTCAACAAGATTGTGATCAAAACATTACTTTTAACTTTGATCTCAGTATTCCATTCAGTGAAGAGATCAATGCCAACAACATGCCCGCAGCACCTTTTGACCCCTTCATTTTTGCGACGCCCAACTATTATCACGGCTCTGCTTTTAGTCAAGCGCCAGGGCGTAGCTACGAAATACACCTTGCCGATCACCCACCCACCGAAGCATTCGATGTCAACTTTTGGGGCCTTCAAGAAGATACAAGTAGCGCCGAAGAAGGCCGCTATTATCGTACCAAGAACAATCTTCCTTGGGCAATGGAAATGAGTAGCGACTGGCAATGGCCTAAAGAGCGCATCGACCTACTGCAAGCCTACCCAAGCTTTGCTGAGTTCGTCACCTCCAGCGGCCAAAAAAAGAACAACTGGTACGCTATTAATGAAGGAAACACTCAGCATATTTTTATGCATTAACAACCACATTCGCTCGAGAGATCACGCTTTGAGCCTGTTGAAAATAATAGCGTTCATCACGCATATTATTAATGCAATCAGCCAACAGTATTCAAACACCCTCAGGAAATAAGAGCAACCAAAATCAACTTAACTGCTTTTGAATGCGAAGAGAGCCAAATAATGAAAGAATTACTGATACCAGCAATCCCCCTTATTGTCACATCATGCTTGATAACAGCCTGTGGTAGCGGCGGCAACTCAACTACCAACACAGACGCGGCTGTCGCAAGCACCTCAGTAATAACTGACAACATTAGTTCAAGTTCAGTCATGAGCTCCAGTATGACCATTAGCTCCGAACCTGCAGGAAGGAGTATTAAAACAGGTGATTTGATAGCCGATAAAAACTTTGATTTTGCCACTCAAAAAAACGTGCATGTCACCGTTCAATCTAGCGACACATCCATACAAAATACACGCTATCAACTGAATTTTTATACTGACTATCAAACAGATAATGACGTATACCTACCTCACTTTAAAACACAATTCGCCAGCGGTGTTTTACTTAAAGGCAAGTTCACGCAAACGATCCCCCTACCCAACAATACACACGTCATATTGGCAGAGCTATGGCCCTATGATGGCTCCGCTCCCATCCAAGCCCTACTCAGTATTGAAGAGGGTAAAGCAACATGGGAGTTATGAATAAAACGTTATTTGCAAGGCTAAATATAAAGCGTTAGGCGTAGAGAACGGCATACCGCCTATTGGCAATCAATGGAATGATGAGCATGGGTAACAATAAAACTTTCTCATTGCCACACATTTTATATAATCACGATATTGCGCGCTTCACCGATTAACACAATATATACAGAGCGAGGGATTAACCGCTTATTTTTAAAAATCAATAACATCAGACATTGAGATAATGCACAATACACTCTCGAGTGAGCAGTGTCACAATACCGTAGTTAATCCGTCATATCATTGTAATGCAGTAGCACTAGCCTCAGCTGAATTTAGCGGAGACTTACTTCATGCATACTATTCCACCCCTTTCACGTCGTCATTTTTTAGCTACAGCGCTTAAACATTCGAGCGCTATTATTGTCAGTGCCAGTGCATTAACTGCATGCAGTAAAGACAGTAATAAAACCTCTGCAATCGCAGACACACAAACACCCAACAATCCAACACAAAGCCAAAAACCACAAGGTAACGGCGGGGCATTTAATCATGGTATTGCCAGCGGCGACCCTGCTCATAATGCTGTAATTTTATGGACACGCATCACTCCAACATCACAAGGTGCTGTCGAAGTATTGTGTGAAGTAGCCGAAGACGAGGCATTTACGCGCATTATCGCTGCACAGCTAACCAGTACAGACGGTATGCGTGATTACACTCTGAAAATTGACATGCAAGACCTACAAGCTGGTAGCCGTTACTTTTATCGCTTTAGCACAAGCACACAACAGTCACCGGTTGGTAGTACAAAAACATTACCAGAGGGTGCAACAGAGCAAGCAAAATTTGCGGTTGTATCTTGCTCTAATTATTCTGCAGGGTTTTTCCATGTTTATGGTGAAATCGCTAAAAACACTGATTTGGATGCAGTATTACATTTAGGTGATTATATTTATGAGTACGGGCCAGGTGTGTATGCCAGTGAAGATGCACAAACACTGAACCGTCAGGTTGAACCCGCCAGCGAGCTTATTACGCTGCAAGATTATCGTACGCGCTATGCCCAGTATCGTACTGACACCAACCTACAAGCCGCACACGCGAGCACACCTTTTATTTGTGTATGGGATGACCATGAAGTCGCCAACGATGCGTGGCGTGAAGGCGCCGAAAACCATTCATCAACACAAGGCAAGTATACAGATCGTTTAGCCGCCGCCCTGCAAGCTTATGCCGAATGGATGCCAATAAGACCACCCGTTGAAACGGATATTCATAGCTTACAGCGCAATTTTATTTATGGCGATTTACTAAATTTAAGCATGCTCGATACCCGCCTAGCCGGCAGAGACAAGCAGCTAGCGCTCAGTGATTATTTAGCGACAGGTAGCTTTGACGAAACGACTTACACCGCCGATAGCACCGACCCCAGCCGTACATTGCTAGGCGTTGATCAGCGTGAATGGTTGCTTGATCAGCTAAGCAATGGCGCCACTTGGCAAATTTTAGGGCAGCAAGTACTTATGGGTGTTATGGAGCTACCTACAGCCGTTGTCACTCAGCAACTATCATTAACCGATTTTGCAACACTTGCACAATTGGCAACAACTGCTCAAAACACACCAAAAGCCCTCACTACTGAGCAGTTACAATACGTGCAAGACAACGCTCATTTACTGCAACTTGGCAGCCTTCCTTATAACCTAGATGCGTGGGATGGATACCCGGCCGAGCGACAACTTATTTTAGAAGCTGCACAACAAATCAATAGCAACCTTATTGTACTCGCTGGCGATACCCATAACGCTTGGGCTAATAACTTAACCGTCAACAATGAACCTGCCGGCGTGGAATTTGCGACATCCAGCATCTCATCACCAGGGCTTGAACAATACTTAAACTTAAAGACAGAGGAAGCCGTCCAGCAAACAGAGGCTGGGCTTACGGGGTTTATTGATGGCCTACAATATACTAATTTAGCTGACCGTGGCTATATACTTTTAACCCTTACACACCAGCAAGCTATCGCAGATTTCCAATTCATTAGCTCAATCAAAACGCAAGACTACACATTACTCAGCGATCGGGCACAAAAAATCAGTGTACAAGCAGGCGAGCACACACTCACCATGAGCTAACTTGAGGCTTCGCAACATAAATGCCGATCTCATCACTATAGGCATAACCATAACAACAGCAAAAACTGCAAAACTAGTGCACAAAAAAGAGGCGACACCTGTGTCAACAGGGTCGCCTCTTTTTGCATGTCACTGTATTTATTGATGCCCAATGATTGATGACTAGCTAATAAATTATTAACCCATAGCTCTTACATTCTCGGGGAGAATTTACAGCTTGGGCTTTTCCTCTTGATTACGCTTAACCCAATAGTGTGCATTTTTAATGTCTAGCGCCTCTGGTGAAAAGGTGAACTTTTCTACACCTTCATCTTGCTGCCTAGAGTAATCATCCAACGCCTTTAAAGCCGGACGTGTACGATAAAAAATACAAAATATCGCAATCAAATTAAGCCACGCCATTAAGCCAACACCTAAATCACCCAGACCCCAAGCAAGATCAGCAGTTCTGACACAGCCATAGAAAGTGGCGGCAACGATGGCAAGCTTTAACACTACCGGCAAAAATGGAATATTGAGATTACGCATTAAAAAACTAAGATTGGTTTCAGCAATATAGTAATATGCGATAATCGTTGTAAAGGCAAAACCCGATAAAGCGACCGCCACAAATAGCGAGCCAAAACCCGGAAAGTGATGCTCTATGGCTAGCTGGGTAAAGGCAGGGCTACTCGCTGAAATATCAGCCGCTAGGTTTTGCACCAAAAATCCAGCCTCTGGCGCATGTACATTATAAGTACCAGCAATCAAAATCATTAAAGCTGTTGCCGTACAAATGCACAGTGTATCAATATAGACCGATAGCGCCTGAACCATACCCTGCTGAGCAGGGTGATCAACATGCGCGGCGGCCGCGGCGTGAGGCCCTGTACCTTGACCCGCCTCGTTAGAGTAAACACCTCGCTTAACCCCCCAACCAATAGCGGCCCCAACACCGGCCATTGGACTAAAGGCATCCGAGAAAATCTGCCCAAAAATTGCTGGCAATATGTCAATGTGCATACCTATAATAATCACAGCAATAATCACATAAAGCACCGCCATGGCAGGAACAACTATTTCAGTAAACTTAGCGATACGCTTGATACCGCCAAAAATAATTGCCGTCAAGAGAGCGCCCGCAATTATGCCCGTAATCAAGCCACTCATCTCAAACCCACTAGCAGACACCAGTGAAGAATCATTTAGCGCCTGTGTTACTGCATTAGCAATGCTATTAGACTGAACGCCCGGCATTAAAAAGCCAGCCGAAACTACAGTAACAACAGCAAAAACTTGTGCAAAACGCTTCCAGCCGAGTGCCTTCTCGATATAAAAAGCAGGCCCCCCTCGAAACTGCCCTTGCAACTCTTCTTTATATATTTGCCCAAAAGTACTCTCTACAAACGCTGTCGCAGCCCCTAAAAAAGCAATCACCCACATCCAAAAAATGGCCCCAGGGCCACCAAAACCAATCGCTGCCGCAACACCCGCAATGTTACCTGTGCCTACACGCCCTGCTAACGACATGGTTAACGCCTGCAAAGAGGAAATACCCGCTGAATTAGACTTGTTAGATCTAAGCAGTCGAATCATCTCAGGTAAGTAGCGAACTTGTATAAAGCGCGTTTTGATTGAGAAGAATAAACCTGCGGCTAAACATAAACCAATTAAAGCAGGACTCCATATTATTGCGTTTAATTGATTAATTAGATCTTGCATACACCATACCTTTTCAACCTCAATTTTTGACCAAAAAAAATACCAATTTAACTTAGACGAATCAGCAATAAAAAGCCTCAACGTATAATCTCTCAACTATCTTACAGCGTCTATTTAATCAAGCATACTTAGCTGATAATATGATTTATTCGATACGCATCCACCCTATTATGAGGTTCCACTCCATATGATACCCACGAGCAACGAAAAAATATTAGTACTCAGTACCGGCGGCACCATTGATAAAGACTACTTTGATCGCATTACCGAATACCAAGTCGGCGAGCCCTCAGTCGTCAACATTCTCAAAGAGGCCAACCTTAACGCGCAATTTGAGTTTGTAGAAGTTCTTAAAAAAGACAGTCTCGATGTCAATGACGACGATAGAGCGCTCATGAGCCAAGCCATATTAGCCAGCAACTGCAAAAAAGTACTGATTACACACGGAACAGACACCCTAGTTGATACCGCCAAGTACTTACAGCAAGCCGTCACACAACGCGCCATCGTGCTTACCGGTGCATTCAAGCCCGCCATTTTTAAAAGCACCGATGCCTCGATCAATATCGGGACGGCATTAGGTGCCTTAAGTGTTCTACAAGAAGGTGTCTACATCGCCATTAGCGGCCGCGTCTTCCCTGCCGATAACGTCAAGAAAAACTATGAGAAGTGCCAATTTGAAAACTTATAAACCCAGTCACAGTAACGTGCAATCAACCTCTAAAGAGGACATCTACCAACTGCTACTTGCACAACTTAACAGTTTGCTCGACGACGATGTAGATTATATCGCCAATACAGCCAATTTTTGTGCCGCCATTCAGCAAAACTTCCATTTCCATTGGGTTGGCCTTTACCGCGTTATGGGCGAAGAGCTTGTACTGAGCGCTTTTCAAGGCCCTACAGCCTGCACACGTATCCCTTTTGGTCGAGGTGTTTGCGGGCAAGCTTGGGAGGAGAAAAAAACACTGATTGTCGGTGATGTTCATTCACACCCCAATCACATCACTTGCTCGGCCTTAAGCCAATCTGAAATTGTAGTCCCCCTTTTTGATAGTCACGGTAACGTTAAAGCTGTTCTTGATATTGATGCCGATATTGTCAACGCCTTTGATACTCTTGATAAAGACTACCTCGAAGAGTGCGTCGCCCTGCTGGCTAAGTACTACTAAAACCTCCATCGACCTTTAAAAACCTAGGCCATCCAAAATTCAATAGACACAAAAAAACGCCCCTAGCAAATCGCTAGGAGCGTTTTCATAAGCCCAGTAGTACTGAGTGCTTACATCTTAAATAACAAAACTGGCTAAATTAGCGTACTAATTTCACACGTTTTGCTGGCTCGTTTTCTGTCGGAATCACAAGCATCGGTACGCCTTGACCACCCACTTGCAATTGCGCACCATCTTGAGCAGGTAGAATAATACCTGGGAAGTCAAAGCTTACTTGGCGAGCAAGATCAACCGAACCGCTGCCCATGTAAACCGCTTCGCCGTCGCCATTAAAGCGATTACGTAAGGTTAATGTGTAATCAAACGTGGTATCACCTTCAGCCAAAAAGCCAAAATCACCGTAAGCATCTAACTGATACTGCAATACTGAGCTATTGGTTTCAACGTCAGCAACATACAACAAATTACGCGAACCCGTTGCTAAATTATCAATACCGCTCGCAACAGTACCGGTTGTGCTTCTGTTATTTTCTGGATCTAAGGCATTCAAATCACCCACAATCGCACGAAAATCAGGCTGGCCATCTTCATTCACATCAATATTCATGGTTAAAACATATTGTGAAAAATGTGTCCAATCTTGCGGAGCATTAAATGCAAAGGCAACACTTTCTTCTGATACCGAGCGGTAACCCAAGCTGCTGCCTAAGTTGCTGTCTCTTGCATTAACGTCAGTTTGTGTAAAACCTAAAACAGTTGCGTCACCAAACGCCACGTTACGCAACTTAAACTCATCACCCTGGCGAGAGATATTCACACTAGAGGCTGGCTCGATCAATGCCATGTAACCCACACGCAACGATGCCTCGGCACTTTCAAATACTACCCAACCGTCATACTCACCTAATGCATCAGCTTCGCCTTGTAATGCGTTAGATTGCATACGTAAAGTGACCGGTAAACGTGCACTTTGACCTGCCGCTACATAGATTTCTTGTGATACTTCAACCGTAATACCCGCCGAGCCGGCACCCGTGTTCTCTTCAACGCTCACTTTAAAGCGCTGATCTTTGTCAGAGAAGTTAGTCACTTCAACCCATTGGGTCATAGCATCGTTGTACTCGGGCTTAAACGAGCCAAAACCTAAACCGCCAGGCATCGCATAAGCCGTTGAATTCAACGCTTTTTCGATATCAATAATACCGGTACCTTGCAAGCTTAAAGGTGGTGAACCTACTTGACCTAATAATTTTGCAGGTCGGGCTGAGTTTTGAATGATTGCCTTAATAGCATCAGGGCCAAGCTCAGGGAACTTTTCACGCAATAAAGCCGCCATACCAGCGACTTGCGGCGCTGCCATAGAAGTACCCGATATAGTCAATGTCTCGCGACCACTACCGGCAAGCGCACTTTCAATTTCATCACCAGGAGCAGCAACATCAGGCTTGAAAAGCCCTGTCGCACCGGGACCACGTGAGCTAAAGTCAGAGATGGTATCGTCATCGATAGTGTTAGCACGGGTATTTGATGCAGCAAACTCACCAGCAATCGCACTGCTATTAAGCTCAGCTAATAAAAGAGCGCCTTCGGCTTGGCTAATCATCGCCGCAGGCAAGGTAACATCAGTACCACCCATCGCAAACGGAGCGCCTGGCACATTGTTAATCACAACCGCAGCACTTGCGCCAGCGGCCAATGCATTTTCAAGCTTCGTAGTAAAGGCACAGCTACCACGCGAAATCACTGCAATACCGCCATCAAAACTATTGGTCAGCGCATCACATGCCTCAAAAGGCTCACTAACACTTAAAGCGCCTTCAATGCGGGTATCCAATTCAGGAGAGATCGCGGCATAGGTTGCAAAAAAGTCATAGTCATTGCCCGTCTCAGCATCAAAGCTCAAGAAAAAGCTCTCTACGCCGCCAGCCAATGATGATGCAACAGCAATCACACCCGGCGCTGAAGCCGGTGAACCGCTCACATAAGCAATATCGTTACCCGAGTTACCCGCTGAAGCCACAACTACCGCACCGGCCTCTACCGCATTTTGCGCACTCACAGCTGTTGCTGCATCAGGGCTACCAAACAACGAACCCAAACTCATGTTAATAACGTCAACCGCATCTTCTGGGTCACCGTCACCATTGGGATCGATGGCTTTTTCAATCGCTTGAGAGACAAGATCTGTCGAGCCTTCTGCACCAAAGACTTTTAATGCGTATAAATCTGCTTCAGGCGCAATACCTGTCGCCATATCAGGGCCAAGGCTGCGCCCTGCTGCAATACCCGCCACATGACTACCGTGGTTGCCGTCATCCACGGGGTCAGGATCAGGGCTAGGTGTTGATAATTCCGAATCCCCAGCATCATAATCAAAGCCAGCAAAGTCATAGCCATCAACCACAACAGGCGTTGGGAAGGTGCCTGGCTCAATAATGGCTGGGTCATTACCGTCGTAGTCGTCTTTATTGCCCGAACCTAAAAAGTCAGAGTGGAAATAATCGATACCACTATCAATAATCGCAATTGTTTGACCTTTACCTTTCAGGCCATACTCAACATGTGCGCGCTCACCACCTACCCAGCGTGTACTATAAGTACGCTGCGCATCTAATATACGCTTAGGCACCACTGATTTAACACGTGTTTTTTTGCTTAATGCATCCGCTTGTTCGCGTGTTGCCTTCACCGAAAAACCAACATCAGTTGCTACCACGGGGTTAATCGCAGTAAAGCCTGCAGCCTCTGTTTGCGCAATGACTTTTTTCAGCTCTTTTCTTACTTTGGCAATGTAACTTTTTCTTTGCTGTTCAGTAACTTTTTTACCTTGGCTAGCTTGGCGCTTTTGCCATTCAACAACAGAGGGCATATCCACACGAATAAAGTAGCTACTAACCGCTTCTTTATTAAACTTAACCGATCCACGAATATCCAAAAAATCCTGTTTAGCGGGGATCACTGCATCGGCTGCACTGCATAACGGAATAGTACCGCCAGCAATAGCGCATGACACAACCAGTGACAACATTTTTAATTTCATCGAGATATTCCTCACAATCAAACATATATTAATAGGCTTTAAATAAGAATCAAAAGCCAAGACACCTACTTAATATAAGACGAAGGAATAACCGTTATCCTCAATGAAATAAGTGTTTTTTTATTGGTAACTGACAAAAAACTGACATAATCACCCACCACTCTTAATGTACGCACCATAAGTGAGCCCCCATCAAACAGCCAGCAACACTCATCATTCAACGCAATAATGCGTGCATAAAAGTATATTAATCAAATGATTGTGTCGCGGCACCGAAGTTGGATACTCATATACCTAAAAAATAATCTATCAGCACCCAGAAAAACAAAAACCCAATACTATAAAAATAATATTGGGTTTTAATCGGTCATTATATAAAGTAAACAAACGACCCAAAAACTCGCCGAAGCGAGCTTTTTAATTTACAACCTAAAAGCCATAGCTAGCTCTTAAGTAAAAAGTACGACCGTACGCATCAACATAGCGTGGGTCCCACCCTACCTGGTGACCCGCACCACTACTACGTAAAGTTAAAGGAGGTTTTTTATCCATGAAGTTTTTGATACCGAAGGTAAGATCAAGCTGCTCATCCATTAAACCCAATTTCGCTTGATAATCCCATGTCACATAAGAAGGAACATATAACTGTATCGGTGTGTCGGTACTAAAGTCAGCTTCACCAGTTTCAGCATCAATCAAATTAATTGATTGGGCTTGATCACGATAACCTGAGCGGAAATTAGCTGCTACGCCGTGTGAAAAAACACCATGATCAATACCAACGTTTAACTGGACACGATTTCTGAAAGTTACAGCATCATTATCACCAAAACGACCCAAGCTTGAACCCGTTAGCGAGCTTTCTGACTCGATCATATAGGTTCCGGTCAATGCTGATGTTAACTCTCCAATCTCGGTATCAACTGTTTGACTAAAACTATAGTCTATACCTTTTGCATTAAAAGTACCGCCATTTACAGCAGCTTGAATAATTGCCAATTCATTTTCACTGGTAGATTTATTCAATCGAGTAGTAAATAAATCACGGTAAACTTCAGCATTATTAAAAATTTGAGCCTCTGTTAAACGCTCTACAATATCTTCAATTTCTACGTCCCAATAGTCAACCGTTAGGTTACTACCGTTCGCTGGACGGAAAACAAAACCAGCAGTTAACTGAGTAGAAGTTTCAGGCTTTAACGTTGCTGTACCCTCACGAAAAACACCATACTGTGAATTGCCTGTTAAGCAAGCATTATACAGCGGATCTGTAGACAGGAATGGGCAAGGAAAATTCCCAGAGGTTACACCAAAGTCACTACGTGGCTCGGCAATTTGACGCATACTAGGAGCTTTAAAACCTGTACCATATGATGCACGCAGAGCAAGAGTTTCAGTTGCATCCCAACGACCTGTAAATTTATAAGTCAAATCGGTTTCAGTATTACCAACTACCCTATCATCAAGATCATCTTGAATATCGCCAATGCTGTCGTAGCGTAAAGAAGCTGTCATTTCAAGACTATCAGTTAAAGGCATGAAATATTCAGCGAAAATACCCCACTGCGAACGTGATAAGTCGTAAGGAGTATCTTTTGATAAGAACAACAACTCTTCATTCTTATTTGCTTCTGCAATATTGCGCGTATAGCTTTGCTTTCGGACATCAAACCCAGCAGCCAAAACCGACTCACCACCGTTCATATCCATAAGTGGCATACTGGCTTTAGCATCCCAAGAAACAACCTCAGTGTCGACACTATCCCAGTTTCCACTATAGACAGCGCCTTGGAGCGCCGCCCTTTCTGACTCAGGAATTGACTCAGCGTCAACAAAAATATTTAAACCGCCTGACGAAACAAGATCATTAAATTCTTCCAGCAACAACCAGCCAGTAGGATAGTTCTGTTTTTGCTCATTACGAGAATAAGTGACAGCTGTGTCATAAGTTATATCATGAAAGCTACCTTCTAGACCAAAAACAGTACTTAACGCTTCAGATTCACGCTCCGTTGTTCTGTTGCCAGCTGCAAGTGAGCGCCAGCGACCACCGACGTTAACAAGATTATCTTTCTGCACATCAGTCAGATGAGGCAGAATCTCATCAGCAACCAACTTCGAGTCATTAGGTAGCGTCACCCAGCCCGTAGGATACGGGGCAATACGAGATGTCAAGATCGAATCAGAGTAGACGATCGTACCGAACGCGGTTAGGTCATCATTGATCGCTACGCGGCCATTCAAAAACAATGAGTCTCGCTCTTGCTCCGGAATAATTTCTATCGTGCTAGTAAAGTCAAAGAAACACTGCTCACCGGCATCAGTTGTGTCGTTTTTGCCAAGCAAAAGCGGAGCATTACTCTGAGCACATTTCTTTCCATTATTTTGGAAATAAGGGTTAAATTGATATTCAGTTAACCTTTCATCACGGTCTGTAGCAGGGTCATCGGTCTTATCAGGGTCGGTATAACGAACTCTCGCATTACCGGGGATAGCATTACCAGAGCCTCTAAAATAAATACCATCTACACCAAGCCCTGGATGAGTAACGGTTAAGATTCCTGTTTTTGCAAAGTCACGATCTATTGATTTAAGAGCGTCACGCTCCTCATGGCTAAAAGCCGCAACAAATGAATAGCCATCTTCATCAAAGCTACCAAAGCCCGTACTCAGGTCAAAAGAAAATGTTTCACCTCCACTTTCTTGAGGGGCGTCATAACCAATAGATATACGCGTTTCATCGACTTCATCCTTTAACTTAAAGTTAACTACGCCCGCAATAGCATCAGAACCGTATAAAGCACTGGCACCATCAGTAAGTACCTCTACAGTCTCTAAGGCGCTCACAGGAATAGCACGTAAATCAATCACACCACCAGAAGCTGTTGGTGCCAAGCGACGACCATTGAGCAAAGTTAACGTGTAAGCTGCGCCGATATCATGAATACTGGCCGTTTGAATACCGCCGCCGCCGCCACCAACAGAATCAGCGGGTGTTGTAAAGCCTTGCATAGCTGGTATCTGAGCAATGAGATCACCCGTATTAGTAACACCTGTGCGGGCAATATCAGCAACATCCAGAATTTGAATAGGCAACGAACCTTCCAAATCTTCACGTACGATAGCAGAACCAGTAACAATAACCTCTTCAACAGGCCCGGCGTTTTTCCCTGGCTTTTCTTGAGCTAAAGAAGCTGTAGAAAAAACCACCAGAGCGGCTGAAACAGCCACTGCCAGTTTATTTTTTGGATGATATGTAGACATTTAAGTTCCCCATTATATTAATAATCTTCAGTGTCATGACGTACCGCTCACATTTTTCCTCAATTTTAATTACATTTTTTTTAAAAAAGATGACTTCCAATCCTTTTTTTTACAAAATACCAATTAAGTTTGAGGTAAACACCCCTTGCGACGTCTTTTCACGTAAGCTTCACCCCTATTATCCACTTTTTCCATCTCATTGCCTACTTTTAGGCTAAGGTGTTTCATGTTTCTTTCTAGCATTTCCAGTCAGCCCGCAGGGTTAAGGCCTTTATTTTTTACCGAGGTCTGGGAGCGTATGAGCTATTATGGCATGCGTGCCATGTTAGTTCTTTTTATGGTAGACGCCATTGAAAATGGCGGTCTTGGTATTACCGATAAAAATGCAGTGGCCATTTATGGTATCTACACTGCTGCGGTCTACTTGCTTGCCCTCCCTGGCGGCTGGATTGCTGACAGGCTAATAGGCGCTAGACGCTCAGTTTTTTGGGGCGGCGCTATTATTGCTTCTGGGCACTTTACCATGGCAGCGCCCGGCTCTTACTCCTTTTTTATCGGCTTGATGCTGATTGCTATTGGTACAGGCTTGCTCAAACCCAATATTGCCGGCCTTGTCAGCGCGCTGTACAGTGAAAATGACCGTCGCCGAGACGCTGGCTTCACTTTGTTTTATATGGGTGTCAACCTTGGTGCAATCTTGGGCCCCTTAGTTTGCGGAGGCTTAGGCCAAAGCGAATTATTTGGCTGGCATTGGGGTTTTGGTGCTGCCGGTGTTGGCATGGTACTGGGTTTAATTCAATACAAACGTGGCGAGCACAAATTAGGTGATGCCGGCTTAGCGGTATCGGCGCCTTACGAAAACCCACAAAAAGCGTGGACTATTATTTTAAGTGGCGGCGCTTTATTGATCGCTATTTTTTCAGCCATTGCCTTAGGCTGGATTAATATTTCTCCACAAGTATTGGCGGTCTACACCGCGCAGTTTATTTCAGCTGTATTCTTTTTTATATTTTGGATATATTTTATTCTTTGGTGGCCTAGACCCTAAAGAAAAAAAATCTTGCTACCTCATACTGACACTATGCATCGCCTCGGCTATATTCTGGTCAGGCTTTGAGCAAGCGGGTTCATCACTCAACTTATTTGCTGATCGCTACGTTGATAACACCATTGACTCCCTCTCTTTCACTATACCTTCGAGCTGGTACCAGTCACTTAACCCCACCTTTATTGTGCTGCTAGCACCACTTTACAGCATGCTATGGATTTGGCTCTCTAAGCGTTTTTTAGAGCCTAGCTCACCCGTTAAATTTGCCTTTGGCTTACTATTGCTTGCCGCAGGCTTTGCCGTCATGATTGTTGCTGCAAAAATTGTCACCGGCGGTGGCTTGGCAGCACCCTACTGGTTGGTACTCACTTACTTACTACATACTATGGGCGAGCTATGTTTAAGCCCTGTGGGCTTAAGCGCGATCAGTCGTTTATCCCCCAAATCTTACGTGGGGCAAATGATGGGGCTATGGTTTTGCGCCTCTGCGATCGGCAATATTCTAGCCGGCTTACTTGCAGGTCACTTTGATAGCGAGTCACTCCAAGACTTCCCCGATATTTACATGCAAATTGTTATCCTATGCGGCGTTGCGGGCATACTTTTATTAGTTTTCTCAAAGTCGCTAAAACGTTTAGACCCTTCCAGCACCAAAAGCGAGAGCTAGATCATGAGCACTAAGACGCTAGCCAGCATGATCGCCAGCGTCGCTCTTATGAGCGGCTGCTCAAGCGGATCAGACAAGGTCACAACCACGCCAACTGCACAAGAAAAGCCCATGACTGTAACACCTGTAACACAACAGGTGTCACCAGAAGATTTTTTAACGCAGTTTAATATCGACATTAAAACTATTAGCGACGAGGCGGGTGCCGCACAATGGGTGCGCGCTACCTACATCACCGAAGATACCGCTTTATTAGCTGCCAAGGCTTCTGAGCGCTATCAGGCCTATCTAAGTCAGGCGGTCAACCAAGCTAAGCAATTCCCTACACAAGGCATGAGCAAAGACACGGCGCGTGCCCTTAAGTTGTTGGTTTTGTCGACGTCAATGCCAGCCCCTGCTGATGCCAAAAAACGTGCAGAACTGAGCCGTATCGCCACCGAAATGGGTGGTATTTATGGTGCAGGGGAATACTGTCGCGAAGATGGTAGCTGCCTACAACTGCAAGAGCTCGAAAACATTTTAGCCAGTTCAAGAAACTACGATGAGCTCCTTGAGGTATGGCAAGGCTGGCGCGAAGTCGCCATTCCTTTACGCCCAAAATACGAGCGCTTTGTAGAACTAACGAATGAAGGCGCCAATGAATTTGGGTATGGCGATCTCGCACAAATGTGGAAAGCCAGTTACGATATGCCTGTCGCCGAATTTGAACAGGTCGTTGATGGGCTTTGGACTCAAGTGCAACCTCTTTACGAGCAACTGCACTGCTATGTGCGCCACGAGCTAGGCGAAACCTACGGCAAAGACAAGGTTGACCCCAATGCACCGATTCCTGCACACCTACTTGGGAATATGTGGTCACAAACATGGAACAACATTTATGATGTTGTTGAGCCTTTTCCAGGTAAATCAACGCCCGATGTCACTCCGGCTTTGCTTGCTCAGGAATACGACGCAGAAAAAATGACCCGCGCCGCTGAAGAATTTTTTGTTTCACTCGGCCTACCTGAGCTGCCCGATACCTTTTGGCAGCGTTCGATGCTCACCAAACCGCGCGATCGCGATGTGGTATGTCACGCCAGCGCTTGGGACCTCGACGGCGGTAAAGACCCTCGCATCAAACAATGCGTAGAACCTAATGCCGAGCAGCTCTCAACACTTCACCATGAGCTCGGTCACATTTATTACTTTTTAATGTACAAAGACCTTGAACCTCTCTTTAGAACGGGCGCGCATGACGGTTTCCACGAGGCTATCGGCGATACCATTGTGCTCTCGATGACACCCGAGCACCTTAAAAAGAAAGGCCTCATCAAAGACATTGCTAACGGCAATGAAGCTAAAATCAACCAACAAATGCGTATGGCGCTTGAAAAAATCGCCTTTTTGCCTTTTGGTAAGTTAATTGATGAATGGCGCTGGAAGGTTTTTTCTAAAGAGATCCCACCCGAGCAATACAACGCCGCATGGTGGGATTTGAGGAGAAAGTACCAAGGTATTAGCCCGCCAACAGCTCGTGATGAGCGCTATTTTGATGCTGGAGCTAAGTATCATATACCGGGTAATACACCTTACATACGCTACTTCTTATCGTTTATTATTCAGTTTCAATTTCATAAGGCGCTCTGTGACACCGCAGGCTTTAACGGCGAAATCTCTGACTGTTCTATCTATGGCAGCAAAGAAGCAGGTAAGCAACTAGGGGACGTACTGGCGATGGGGGCTAGTCAACCTTGGCCCAAAGCTATGCAAACGATGACCGGGCAACCTCACATGGATGCCAGCGCGTTACTCGAGTACTTTAAACCCTTGCAACAATGGCTTTCCCAAGAAAACGCCGATCGCCAATGCGGATGGTAAATCACATTTAAGCCTCACACACTCCTTTATAAGCCCAGCGTCAAATCGTTTGACGCTGGGCTTTTTTGTTGGGCCAGATGAAGCTCACCACTTTAAGCGTAAAGCGATGCAGGCGCTCCCCCACACCGGAGAAATGATATACACGCCAAAATGGTGCCCCAGCTACAAGACGCACCATAAAATAACAGTGGTATTTAACCGCATTCTGATAAGACGCAAAAAAAGACCCCAAATTAGATTTTTCTCCCAACAAACCTTGCAAAATGAGTCAAATATTCTTTTTAACCCCCTTTAACAGCCAAATAAAACAAATGTTTCAATAATGGTATAGCAATTGCGTTTCTAGAGTGTAAAACTGACCCGCATCAATTCGTGTCGTTGTATCGAATCCACTCTAATTAAGAGCAGTTGTAATAAAATGCCTTTAACTGAACGCTTAGATTTAGAAGAACTATTTAATGAACATCGCAATAGGCTAACTTGCTATATCCGAAGGAAAACACCGAATATGCAAGATGCTGAGGATATTGCTCAGAGCGCCTTTATGCAGGTACAACTGGCCGCCAAGCAATACGATATTGTGAACCCTACGTCGTACTTGTATCAAACGGCATCCAATATTTTTATCGATATGAAGCGCCGGCAAAAACTTCATGAGTCCTATATGTACTCTGCGATTGGTGCGACAGCAAATGAGAATAACACCACTGATTCTGCTTACTCGGCCCCTGGGCCTGATCGAGTTGTCTCAGCCCAACATGAACTAACTCGCATTCAATCGGTCATATCGCGTATGCCTGAGAAGCAGCGTCGTGCTTTTCTCTTACATCGCATAAAAGGCATGACATATAACGACATTGCTGCCACAATGAGCGTTTCCACGTCAAGCGTTGAAAAGTATATTTTTAACGCACTGAAACAATGTCGAAAAGAATTACTAGAAGACAATGAGGCGCTGTGATGCAGCGTCATTTAGATGCTACTATTAGTTAATGCACCATCATAAGATGCCCTCACTTGGCGAAATAAGCGCTTGGTATCCAATGTCTAATATTCTTATATGATTACTATGAAATCATCACCAAGCGATCGACTACTTGAAGAAGCGGCTCAATGGGTCAGCGTGCTGAATACGGGGTCACCAAAAGTGGCTGATAATCAAGCTTTTTTAAAGTGGATCAACGCTAGCACGAAGCATCAGCAGGCCTATCAAAAAATGAAAGAGGCTTGGCAACTGACAAGTCAACTCGACCAAATACCCGAGTTTATCCACGAAGTTGACCAACACTGCTCTCGGCATACCGTATCGCAAAGCTACACTCATCTGCTTGCACTCACCGCTTGTTTACTATTGATTGTGGGCGCCTTGAGCCTTAATTACCTGCCCGCCCCTTACGAGCCACAACTACAGTCGTTCAGTACTGCCGTGGGTGAAACCAAACGTATCACCCTTGAAGATGGCTCCACGCTCTCTTTGAATACCGACACCCAAATTGATATCCGCTTTACAGCCAAACAACGCTACCTGAAACTGGTCAAAGGTGAAGCTTTATTTAATGTTGCGAGCAACCCCAACAGACCTTTCATTGTGAACACCGGAGATGGCCGTGTACACGCTATTGGCACAGCCTTCAATATCAAAAAACAAGCTCATACCACCGCTGTTACAATTACTGAAGGTGTTGTACTCATAGAAACTAACGGTATTAATCACAGCATGCAAGTTACCGCTAATCATCACGTTACCCTTGAGCCGTATCATACTCCCGTGGTGAATGACGCCAATATCACCCACCAACTGGCGTGGCAAAACCAACAACTCATTTACTCTCAAGCCCCCCTTAAGCAAGTTATTGAAGACTTGAACCGATATTTAACAACGCCTGTCTCACTTACACCTGTATCCACCTTCGATAAAGAGATGATCAACGGATTAAAAGTAGACGGAACACTCAATGTCAATGATCCTGAAGAGGCGCTCGCTGCACTTCTTGCCAGCTTTAATTTAGAGTTAGTTCATCACGGGCGTGCACCACAAATTAGGCTGCAGTGAATGTTTGCCTTTTGTGGATTAACTCATTAATTCAGCGCCTAAACCGGCCGCCTTACTGTGATAACTCTCGGTTTTATACCCTCCTATTGCGCTAAGCGGCTCTCGCCCTTAAAACTATTCGTACTCTTTTTTGCAGGCATTTGCAGGTGCTGGGGTAACGATCTTGACACCGAGCACTTACTACAGATAAAGGCTGACCAGCTAGCAACAGCGCTTGTGGAACTCGGCAGTCAAACCAGTACTAATATTCTGATTGTTGACCGTATCACAGATAATATACAGATCACACAACTAAGCGGCCTCCACAGTACGCGAGCCGCGCTTGACACATTACTTAAAAATTCAGACTATCAATACAAGCAAGTCGGTCAACAATCCATTGCAATTATCCGCAATAAAACACCCGCTCAGGCGCGCGCGCCCCTTGAGTTAAACCGCAGCAGCACGATTGAAACCATCGAAGTCTTAGGCCACTGGATGACCGGTTCACACATTCGCAAAACACAAAATAACGCCATTGCGCCTATTGATATTATTACTGCCGAACAACTGGCACGATCAGGCACGCAATCACTGGCTGAACTCTTAAAATTTACCCCCTCCGTCTCAGGCAACTCAACCAGTACAGCCGTCTCCAATGGCGGTGACGGCACAACAAAAGTGGCCTTGCGCGGACTGCCAGCAAATAACACGCTAGTGCTTGTTAACGGCCATCGCGCCGTCTTTGATGGCTTAGCCGGCGACTCAGTTGACCTGAACACCATGGCCCCTATTGCCATCCAATCACTCGATATCTACAAGGATGGCGCTTCGGCTATTTACGGCTCAGATGCGATTGCAGGTGTTATCAATATTCATATGTTAGAGCGCTATAACGGCGTCAAACTCGAACATTACAATGGTATTACCAGTAAAGGGGATACCCATACTAAAAGTACTAACGGATTAATCGGTAAAACAAGCGATACGCACTCGGCTTTACTAGCCTTATCTTATTACCGACAAGACGGGTTATTTAGCCGAGATAGAGTACTCAGCGCCAGCGCTGATGGTCGCGCGCAAGGGGGGCAAGATAAGCGTACGAGCGCCTCACCTTATACAAGTCTCACACTGCCAGACGGACAAAACTTAATTTTAAATACTGCGCCACCGGCAGATTCAATAACACCCAATACTCACCCAGCGCGAAACTCAGTCAATGACTATCGCCCTACAACCACCGAAGACCTTTTTAACTTTCGTGAGCAGACATCTACAATATCTCCCTCGAGCCGTTTAAGTCTTTATGGTAATGCACAACATAGCCTGAATGATCACTTAACGGTACAAAGCTTTGCCCTTTTTAGCCAAACAAAAGCCGCTATTACACTCGCACCCACCCCTATTTACACAGCATTTTTACCCGAGCCGATTACCGTCAGCCAAAGCAATATTTATAACCCCTTCAACCTCGACATTACAGATTTACGGCGCCGTCTCATAGAGCTAGAACCGCGCACACAAATCAATAAAGCCAATAGTCTTTACACCAATATCGGCTTTCAATACCACGTCGGCCAACAAACCATCAAGACACATTTTTTTTGGAATACCACGCAAGCCCAAGAACATCGCAACAACTTAATAGACGCTCACCGACTAAGGCAAGCCCTTGGCCCTAGCAGCCAATGCTTGGGTCAAAACATCGACGGTTGCACGCCGATCAATCTCTTTACCTCGCCTCAAACCATACCTCAAGAGCAGCTGGCCTTTATTAAAACAGCAGAATCGGCAAAAGGTGAAAGTCATATTTACGGATTTAATGCGCAACTGAATAAGCGCTTAGATTGGCAAGCAAAAAGTATTGATTATGCCATCGGCATGAATGCCCGCAAAGAGCGCTCAGAATTCAGCCCCAACCACAACAACAGTCCATCGACTATTGGTTCGGTAGTTAAAGCACCGGTAAAAAGCACGCGCTCCATATTGGAAATGTTTTCAGAGCTCTATATTCCGCTACGTGATAAGCTCCCCAAAAACACGCTTTTTGATATTGAATTGGCCGCCCGCTACACATATTCAAGGACTACCACGAATAACTTATCACCTAAAATAGGTCTGCGCTTTTCACTGACACCCTCGGTATTAATGCGCGCAACTTACTCTCGAGGCTTTCGCACACCCAGTATTCGAGAACTCTATACCGAAGGCACGCTCGAATATAGCGCCTTAAATGATCCTTGCGCGCTCACACAAAACATCAATACCTACAGCGGCTGCATCACGCAAAGTGACTCAAGCCTCAATCAATTTCTGGTGCAATATAGCGGCTCAACCGATTTAAAGCCTGAGGTATCCAGCAATTACGTTTTAGGCCTGCATGCCACGCCTTTAGCTGTCCCTAATTTATCCTTTTCTATTGATGCCTACACTATCAACGTGGTGAATGTGATTCACTCTAGCCCACAAACTATCGTGGATGAAAATGCACGCATTGGCGCTTTCAAAGACTTTGTTAGGCGTGACAGTAACGGGAATATTACTCTCATTAATGCACCGCTAATCAATATTGGAGATCGCCAAGTAACTGGGGCAGATATTCATTTACACTATCGCCCAACGCGAAACACTACCCAATACACGTTAAACGCCTCCTATTTGCACAGCTACCGTAACCACCGCAATAATCACTCCATCAACAATGAGCTCGCTGGCACCTTTAGGGATATTGCTGGGTCTGGTGATGGCGCCCTACCCCGCTGGAAAATCAACGCCGGCTTTCACTTCCCTTTCAAAAACTTCATTGCCAACTATGCGATAAACTATATCGGCGCCATGTCAGAGCATTACCGTAATACCCAAGGTAATACCGATACACGTCGTATTTCTTCTTGGGTCACGTTTGATGCACAACTACGCTATGCGACATCAACGCACCCTTTTTCTATATCACTAGGTATAGAAAACCTACTAGATCGACAGCCCCCCTTTATTGCTTCAGCCTTTAATGACAACTACGACGCTAGAACCTATGATTTAAAAGGTCGGTATTTGTACTTTACTGTCGGCGCTGAGTTTTAAATGCATTAAACATCTACGCTATCGCCAATCACCCAGCACCTGCACACTTAAAAAACAAAAACCGATACATAGCCACACTAGGCTCAACTTTAAAAAGCAATTACTCTATAATACAAACCACTTACCCACTTCGATTCACGAGGTGAAGGTCCCCCTGATTTTACAAGGCTCCTACGATGGAATTATCTGCTGCAATATTAACGATTTTTTTTGTGATTGACCCTATCGGGAACATTCCTATTTTTCTCAGCGTGTTATCACATGTCGAAAAAAAGCAGCGTCAAAAAGTACTATTGCGCGAAATGATTATTGGCTTTTTGATTTTATTAAGCTTTTTAATTGCCGGTAAATATATACTCGAAGCCTTACATTTAAGTGTCGCCGCACTCCAACTTTCTGGTGCTGTCGTATTATTTTTAATTGCACTGAGCTTAGTATTTCCTGGCGATCGCTCACTATTTAAAGTAGATGGACAAGGCACACCTCTGATTGTCCCTCTGGCTGTACCGCTGATTGCAGGCCCATCAACCATTGCTGTCTTGATCTTGCTCGCTAGCAGCGAGCCTGCACGCATGCATATTTGGATACTTGCACTCACCATTGCATGGGGCGCATCGGTAGCCATTTTAATGGGGGCTCAACCCATTGCCTCGCTCATCGGCAAGCGAGGTATTAGCGCCCTTGAAAAACTTGTGGGTATGTTACTGATTATGGTTTCTGCGCAAATGTTTATCGATAGCGTCGGCCTTGCCTTAAAAACCTGGGGAATTACGCCATCTTAACCAGCAGCCCCCAACACGCATATTAATTATATTAACAATACTCTAGAGCGACTCCTTTATGGGCCGCTGAGCTAGGAAACGCTCTAGGTATTCATTTCATACCGATTCGTACCTTCAATATAGACACTTCATTGCTAGCCTAAACACTACACTCATTAGCGACCTACTAAAAAGATATAGACGAGCATAAAAAAACCGCACAACAACCATCGAGTGGCCTTTATGCGGTTTTAATTTATGTAATGACCAAAAATACTAAACTAATAACTCACAAGTGTCTTAAAGCGCAAGGGCCGTCTTATCCTGAGGGTTAGTCACTCGAGCTGCCACAGCTCTAGGTTCAATACTTTTATTGCGTGCGCGCTCAATCACCTCTTGAGCCATCAGTTCGGCCACTTCAAAAGTCGGTATTGCATCGGCATCAGAACGTACGAAAATCTCAAGTAATGTACTTGAAATACCCACCACACGACTATTTACCGCATCAGAACTCTCGCCTTTGCGACCCATACCCACTTCAATAATTCCTCCTGCATTGATCACAAAGTCAGGCGCATAGAGAATACCACGCTCAAATAAGCGACGTCCTTCTTCTGATGTCGCTAACTGGTTATTGGCAGCACCAGCAACAATGGCGACATCCAACTGCTCACATGTCGTCGAATTAACCGCGGCACCCATCGCACAAGGACAAAAAATATCAGCAGGCTTTGTCACAACATCACTCGCACTCACAGCAACAGCACCTAGCTCTTTCACTGCACGTGCTTGACGCTCAGGTACTGGATCATAGACATAGATATTCGCTCCGGCCTCAGCAAGATGCTTAGCAACGCGAAAACCCACATGACCAAGACCTTGAATATTGACATTCAAACCCTCTAGGCTTTCCTTGCCAAACTTGTGCATAACACTCGCCTGAATCCCCATCAGCACACCATAAGCGGTTGCAGGTGAAGGGTCGCCATCATTTTGCTCCCACAGACGGTTTTCTTGAACGGTGGTACCCACAATATGGTCGCTATACTCCTGCATCGCCTTCATATCCGCTACTGACGTACCCGAATCTTCTGCAGCAACATAGCGCCCCCCTAGCTGATTAATCGATTCGGCCATGGCTTTTAATAGTTCAGGGGTTTTATCTTTCATTGGGTCGCCAATAATCACTGACTTTCCGCCACCAATATCCAAGCCTGCTAACGCGCATTTATAGCTCATACCTTTTGACAAACGCAAAGCATCTTTAAGCGCATCATCAAAAGAAGTATAAGGCCACATACGGCACCCACCCATAGCATCACCTAATGCTGTGTCATGCAGCGCAATAATTGCCCGCAATCCGCTTTTACGGTCATGAAAAAAATGTACTTGCTCATGCTCGGGGGTTTCTTGGGATGTATACATACTTATTTTGACCTCATTCTATAAAATATGGGGGGGATTACGAAACTTCGAAACAGGCCATTACAGCTCATGACTGCAACGCCAAAGCACACAATCACCATGGCGATTAATATAACAGTATTAATAGTTTCACCAAGGAATAGTACGCTCAATAAAACAACCATCAATGGCGTTAACGAACTCAATGCTGTTGCAATTGAAGCCCCCAACGTCATCACGGCATAGGTAAAACAAAAGGCCGAGAGTGTGCCTACAAAAAAACCTTGGACAACCACAATCAATAAATAGCGACTCACATCGTGGGTCAATACGATCGAAGCTATATTTGTATCCGCAGCACCAAAGATATATAAAATAAACAATAATACACACGAAACAACACTAAATAAGCCAGAGGCTGCCAATGGAGGAATAGCACTTTCATTAACGGCCACGGTATAAATACTCCAACTCAGACCAGCCGCTAAATAAAGTAAATGCCCCACAAACATTGTCGGGCTATCAGAAGCGAGCATTTCAGGAATAATCAGAATTGCAATACCAACCATAATACCAGCCACGCCAATCAAGCGTGCAGCACTAGGGTATACGCCAGCACGCAACGCAGTTAAGACAGTCACAAACAAAGGCAAAGAGCCCGGAATTAAAATACCCGCATGCGAAGCAGGCGTGAACTTAAGGCCCCAAGTAGCTAAGAAGAGAAATGGCAACCCAGCTCCTAGACAGATACATATTAAGTGCCCAGGTTTAGTTAAAAATATTACACTACGATATTGATAGGCAAAGTAGCTCAAAAAAATACTCGCACAACCATAACGCATTGCCGCCAAATCAAATGATGTTAGATTTAACTCCACACCCATTTTTGCTGTGATAATCCAGCTACTCCAGATTAAAATCGTCAATCCAATGGCTGCAAAACCGGCAAAATTCACCCCCTGCGTGCCCGCTCCTGTACCAGAAACGGGTCGAATAAAAAAAGCCATCTAAAGACATCCCAAATCTACATAATAAGTGCGCTCATAATATCGCTTATATTACGAAAATGTCGTTGCGGGTTTATCTAAGATATTCGTCATTATTAGTAGAACACGCTACTATGCCCCTCTTAGTTAGCACACTATTTCAATGTGAGTACATTATGAATTTAGACAACACTGACATCAAAATTTTACAAGCCCTACAAAATAATGGGCGCCTCACTAATATCCAAGTCTCAGAGAGGGTAAATTTATCACCTTCGCCATGCCACCGCAGAGTGAAGAACCTTGAAGCTTCTGGCTTAATTATGAGTTATCGCGCTATTATTTCTCGCGAAAAAATAGGCTTACCTATTACAGTTTTTGTTGATGTCTCTCTCGAGAACAATAAAGAGGAGGGTAGTATATTTTTTGAGCGTGCCGTACACGACATTCCTAACATTATCTCTTGTCATCTAGTTTCTGGGGTTGCAGATTATCGCTTGGAAATTGTTGCTAAAGACCTTATGTCTTATGAAAAAACACTCAAAGAAATCCAAAGACTACCTGTAGTAAGCAGCATTAACAGTAATTTTTCAATACGCACGATTAAAAATGGCTCGCCCTTGCCCTTCGACAAAGACAGTGTTTTTGCCAATGACGTCAATAATTTTACATAACTCATATACACATCGCTAAACACTCAAGATGACTCGGCGTGATATAACCTATACCCAATGGCGGTTTATAGCGATAAGACGAGAGAACTTTACAGCGCAAAAATACACAAGGCCAATGCCGCATAGACGCGAGGGTATAGGTGTAATACACGGATGCATTGGTATGTAAGCGCAGCCAATTCAACGACCGTGTGTTAGCGGCCGTATACCTCAGTTCGATAAGTCGTCATCAGCGTAAAGCTCAGCAAGCCTATTAACTATAATAGGCTGCTAGATACATGACTTGGTGTCGCCGCGGACTTATTATCGACTCATACCATATTTACGCATTTTTTCGACTAGGGTTGTCCTGCGAATTGTCAAACGCTCTGCGGCTCTGGCCACTACACCACCCGAATCATCGAGTGCTTGCTTAATCAGGTTTTGCTCTAGGCCAGTAATATATTCTTTAAGATCAATCCCCCCCTCAGGCAGTAGTGCACGATCACTCATACTCACCACCGCCGGTGATGCCGCAATATGCTCCATCTCCATTTCAATATCATCCTCTACGTCAGAGTCTTGATGGCGGTATTTTTCGGGCAAATCTTGCACACCCACCACACCAAAAGGGTGCATAATGGCCATGCGCTCAACCAAATTAGCGAGCTCACGCACATTACCTGGCCAAGCATACTTACACAAGCTCAAAATAGCAGCAGAATTAAAGCGCACCGAACCACGTTGCTCACTTTCAAGGCGGGACACCAATTCATTAATCAGTAAAGGAACATCTTCTGCGCGCTCTTTGAGAGAAGGGGCAACAATAGGAAATACATTGAGACGATAGTATAAATCTTCACGAAAGCCACCCTCGGCAATCATGCCTTCTAAATGTCGATGTGTAGCCGCGATGATACGCACATTCGTGGTAAAAGTTTTATTCCCCCCCACTCTTTCAAATGTTTTTTCTTGTAATACCCGCAATATTTTAACTTGCATATGCAAAGGCATATCACCAATTTCATCTAAAAATAACGTGCCACCTTCAGCCATCTCAAAGCGACCCGCACGCGCACTGATGGCACCGGTAAAGGCCCCTTTTTCATGCCCAAATAACTCGCTCTCCAATAGCTCTGCTGGGATGGCTCCACAGTTGACGGGGACGAAAGGCCCGTCTCGGCGAGGCGAATGGTAGTGCAGGTTACGCGCCATCACTTCTTTACCCGTTCCCGATTCGCCTTCTATTAAAACAGTAACGTCAGTATCAGCAACTTGCGCCATCACCTGACGTGTTGCTTGAATTTCTTTGCTAGTCCCGACTAAGCTGCGGAACAAATGCACGGGACGCTGACTGGGCGCTTGTGAGGCATTTGCATAAGCTTGATTAAAACGCTGCGCACGATGCAATGCATTCACTAGTTGCGAATAAGTAAAAGGATAGGGTAATTGCGTCAGTACACGTCGCTTGATACTGTCATCGAGCAGCGCTAGTCGCTCTTCATAGTCAACGCCCATCGTCATTATTGCCGTTGCGCCAAAGCGGCTTTTTACCACAAGCCCTTCTTGCTCGATATGACAAGCCTCCGTCGCGCTGCGAGTACCTGTACCACCAAAAACAATGACCGAGATATCTTCCGCTTGCTGTGCAAGGTCTTGCTGCTGACTCTTCCACTGATTAAAATTCAACACCACGACCTGCTCGCCCATAAAATCAAAGATTAATTTTATTGCGTGCTGTACTTCAGTATTATCTTCAATGACAAGCACGTATTTTTCGCCCAGCATGACTCTCTCCACTTTTGGCTAACCAATAGCCAATACACATCACTGTGCTGTTGTTAATGTACGACACCCCACAGAAGATTTCACACGGTGTAAAGTCTCTCTGTAATAAAGTAATAGCCAACAAAATCAACGCAGTCAAATAACTGGCGACAAATAATTGAATGCGAAAAAAAACCCGATAGATCGAGCAAAACAATGCCAATAAAGTAACTAATTAACACCAATCACAAACAGCCACCGAGCGCGTAAAAACAGCATGTAACATGGGTGCCTACTACTGCGCTCGACCTGCGCTTTCAGTAAATGTAAGCATGCAAACAAAAGCACCTTAAACCCGAGTACTAAAACCTAAGCAGTAAAACCAATTCTAAGTACATGGATAGCTAAAAAACGCTTCGATTGCACCTTTCTCCCACATGGCATCTTGATAACCTAACTCCATAAGCTCGGTACAGTATTGCGATGAAAACAACAAATAACTGGCGACCGAAGCGCCACCACCACGGGCTGTTGCACCTATAGCACGCATAAAAAAGCGTAAGCTTTTAGGTAGATCACGCACGCGTCTACCCGCTATTTTGTCGATAGGCTTGGAAGGGGAAATCACTAGGGTTTCGACTGGGCGCAGGTTGTGGGTATGACTACAATATTCCTTATCTGCTAATCCAAGCAGCGTATTGGTCCGATTAAGGTGCTCTAAGTCACCCTCCAAGGTATCAATAAATGCACTATTGAACATTTGCCCAAAAACCTGCGCAATAGATGGCGGGTGCGCCAAAGCGCGCTTGGGCGCCTGCCAACGCTTTTTCATAGGATTATGGCTCACTCCAACAACACATATACGGCTCGCCCCTAAATGCAGCGCTGGACTAATCGGTGCCAATTGACGCATGGCACCATCACCAAAGTACTCTTTACTTAAAGCAACAGCGGGGAACACCGCAGGAATGGCCGATGACGCTAATAAATGCTCAATATTTAACACCGTCGGTGTTCCCACTCTACGTGCGCGCCGCCAACCTCTTAATGCCGGATTGCCCTGAAAAAAACTCACTGACTCGCCCGACGAATAGCCCAAAGCCGTTACACAAATTGCCTCAAGCTCACCATCATTTATACGTGTTTGGATATTATCAAATGGAATCACTTGCTTTAACAATGCACGTAAAGGGCTATTATCTAAAAGCCCTAAAGTCTTGCCTTCGCCCACCCCTTGATGCAATAGCGACCGAGCCACGCCTAGCAAACCTGCCGTTAAATCTCCCCAGCCTGTTTTATAGACATGATCAACCTCAAGATGGCACCAAGTATGCGCAAGTGCCGCCGCCGATGTATTAAAAGAACCTGTATGCGAGGCCATGGCGAGGGCATTAATAGCACCAGCTGAAGTTCCGCAGATAATCGGAAAAGGGTTTTGCAAGCACGGAATGATTTCGGACATGGCCAACAACACCCCAGCTTGATAAGCTGCTCGTGCGCCGCCGCCCGATAAAATCAATGCATTAGTAGACATAAAAATGGCCGTTTATTATTGCTCGTTATTACACCCTATCATGAGTATGGCCAGCAATTCAGCTTTTACCACTCGCACTCGGCAATCAGTCATTACGCTTACTACAAGTGCTCTAACGCCTCAGACAGATGCTTAACTGGCACAATATTTAGTCCTGCAATAGGATCTTTAGGTGCATTACCTATAGGGACAATAGCACGTTTAAAGCCGTGTTTTGCGGCCTCTCTTAACCGCTCTTGACCGTTGGGGACGGGTCTAATTTCACCCGCCAAACCCACCTCGCCAAATGCCACAAGGTCTTGCGGTAACGCGAAATCCCTAAAGCTCGATACCAAAGCCAAAATCAGAGCCAGATCCGCTGAAGTTTCTACGACTTTCACGCCGCCCACGACATTCACAAAAACATCTTGATCGCCAAGCATTAGGCCACCGTGACGATGAATGACCGCCAACAGCATACTCAGACGGTTTTGGTCTAATCCCACAGACACCCTTCGCGGATTACCCAAATGGCTCTCGGCAACCAGCGCTTGAATTTCCACTAACAGCGGCCGTGTCCCCTCCCAAACAACCATCACCGCTGAGCCAGAGGTTACCTGATCATTGCGCTGCAAAAAAATAGACGAAGGGTTAGAGACCTCCTTGAGGCCTTGCTCTGTCATCGCAAAGACACCCAGCTCATTGACCGCACCAAAACGGTTTTTATGGCCGCGCAATGTTCTAAAGCGGGAATCATGATCACCTTCAAACATGATAGAGCAATCAATCATATGCTCTAACACCTTAGGCCCGGCTAAACTTCCATCTTTAGTAACATGCCCCACTAAGACCAATACCACACCACTTTGCTTAGCGTAACGCGTTAAAAAAGCCGCACTTTCACGCACTTGCGACACACTGCCCGGTGCCGAAGCGATATCATCTAAATGCACCACTTGAATAGAATCCACCACAACCAGCTGGGGTTGAAGTGCATGTGCGGTATCAACAATCGACTCCACACGAGTTTCGGATAATAGATTCAGTTTATCGGTGGGCAAGCCTAATCGCTGAGCACGCATTGCCACTTGCTGTAAAGACTCTTCACCAGTCACATAAAGGGCGGTTTTCACGGCCGCCAAATGGCAGAGCGTCTGCAGTAAAATAGTCGATTTACCCGCGCCTGGATGGCCGCCAATCAAGACCACCGAACCGGGCACAAAACCACCACCTAAGACACGATCAAACTCCCCCATCCCAGCACTAAAGCGCGGTAAGTCTTGCAAGCTCACATCTTTTAATAATTTGACCTCACTGGCCTTTCCGCCCGCATAGCCAGTAAAGCTCGCCGCACCACCTGTGGTTTGAGCCGGTTTCCCCAGCCGTACTTCTTGTACTGTATTCCACTGCCCGCACTCGCTGCACTGTCCTTGCCACTTACGGTAGTCTGCGCCACAATCATTGCAGACAAACGCTGATTGCGCCTTTGCCATTATATTTCTACCTTATTGTTGGCCTTTTGGGCGTTTAATAATTTACGTCGTATATCCATCCAAATCACACCCAAATGATTATCGCCACGCTGATCACGCCCAATACCCCAGTAATGTTCATACGCTGAATTTTCGATAATCCATTGCTCACCCGTAGCCAATAATGCCTGTTCAACTTCAGTATTTTGAATTGTTTTACTGTACAGTGCACGAGTCATCAGCGTTTTACGGACAGCTTTAAAATCAGCTCGCCGACAACGCCACCATACATTGCCCAGCCGATACGCTTGCTGTGCTGATGTTGCCGCCTCTACGGTAGCAGCATAAGGTGCCGAGCCATACTTCGCACACTGGTAATAATGCTCAGCACTGGCCCAACGCTTATCTTCTAACTCAAAATCGTGCATAGACTGGGGGGATAAAAAGTGATCGCTATCAAAACGCGAAAACGACAACGCATTTTCATACTTGGCATTATGGGCAAACATGCTGACTCCTAATAATAAGCAAACGCCTTGCTAGGGATAGATAGGCGATGATAACAGAGGCCGCACGCAAAATTGACAGAAATACAAGACACGCAAAAAAAAGCCCCTTCCAAAGAAGAGGCCGTGAGATTTTAGCAAACAACAACAGAGCGAGTCACTACTTTAGTGATCACTCAGGTGTAAACGAGAAAGACAACCGGCTATTTTGTGCCGCTGACGCATTCCACTCACCGGCACTGGTGGCGCTCGTTGTAGGAGGGTAACTGTATTTAGGGCTATCAAACCCCAAGTTAGCCAGCTCTACATTAATGCCGCCTTCTGTAAGCACCGGCGTACTGTGCAAATAATTTAAAAAGCCCACCGAAACCTGCTCATTCAACGAAAGATCAAGATCTTGATCGGCAAGGAAAGTACATTCTTCAATGTTCGATTGCTCATCCGGTAATATCCACTCGCCGCTTGGCGCTTGCACGGCACAATAATTCCCCATATGCACATCAATAAAGATCGTACCTGTAAAATTAGCCGCCTTTAACAAGGCCAATAAATCACCTAACATATAAATGCGCTGATCATCTAATGGCTTGGTACCAAAGGCCACTTGAGGATTCATATTCACCGCCCAACCTAACGCATCGAGCATAACGCGCGCATCCGGACCACCACTAGGTTTAGGACGCTCATTCGCTAGCTGCTCTAGTACTTTTGTTACGAGCGCATTTTGCTTATCACTTTGTGCCGTTAGAATTTCATATTGCTCGTTAGCGATTTCTTGGGCCTGATGACTCGCAAATAGCTGATAACCCACAAAGACTAAAGCTAAAAACACCAACACAGAAAATAGCATCGAGCCGCCACTCATTCCTGTACTGACAGGTTCTTGCGCTTCCACCGAGGCAACGGCTACAGGCTTATCTGGCTTTACAGCGCCCACTTTAGGTGCAGACTTATCTTGAATTTCTTTACTAAGGCGTCGCATCAAAAATTTAGTATTATCTTCGATTTCTTGGCGAACTTTAGCAATGTGTATTTCAAAGAGCTTACCCACTTGGGCCTGTACTTTATTCAAATCATTGGAGGCGATATATTCCGCTGGCTTGCCTCGCTTAGAGTCAAAATCAGCGCTATGTGACGGCCTTGAGGTAGGCAATACCCCACCCAGACCAGACTTAGGCTTCGCATCCGGTTCATTGTTAAGCGCATTATTGTTCGCGGCCGCAATGCCTAAGCTTGTGAGCACCTTTTCAATACTCGAAGACTGAATAACCTCTTTAGAAATAATATCTAAAGCACCCAGCGCCCGAGCCTGCCCCACGTACACATCACCTTGCTCTGAGGTATACATCACCACAGGAATCAAAGCCGTTGCAGGGTTGGATTTGATGATTTTAAGTGCCGAAAGGCCGCTCATCCCTTCCATGTGATGATCAAGAAAGATAACCGCTGGTTGCCGGTAAGATAAGTACCCAAGTGCCTCCTCGGCAGAGTTGGATGTATCAATTTCCACATCAAACTTCTCAAGCATTTTGCGCAAGCGCATTTGCGCTGTTCTTGAGTCATCAACGATTAACGCGCGTTTTGTCATTTATCTGCCCTTAGCAAAAACGTTACACCTACAGTACTGCGCGTTGTTGCGCACTTTACTTCATAGATTGGAGCTTATACCCCATTGCCCTGTTTGTTAACGGGTTTAGAAGTAGAAAAAGGCATAAGCGAGAACCGTATCAAAGCAATCTCGAATATGGCAGTAAAAATCACACCTAAAGCCTCTAAATCTTACGCTATAACTTACGCGTCAACGCAACCTCTCATCAATCGCAAGACATAACCTTGGGCTATAGAATAGTGAATAGCCCACCAATTAGCCAGATTCAGGCACGCATATAAGGTACTAATCCCTCTAAAAATGAGAATTACGCCATAGTTGAAAAAAAATTTGACATCTCAATAATCCACTATATGCTTCAGGGCAGCTAGAAAAAAGTCTTTTGGTTACACTCTTCTTATCGTTGTTTTACTTGTAATACCTCGACCAGTAGTCTCAGTACCATCTTAATTTCCAGCTACGACCGCTCACCCTTGTGCACTTCGACTGGGCAAGCCTTCCAAGGCAAAAAACCAACAGCACAAGACATGAGCAAAACTTAAATTTTCATATCGAGATATTATTATGTCTACAGTTAAAGGTACCGTTAAGTGGTTCAACGAATCTAAAGGTTTTGGCTTTATTGAGCAAGAGTCTGGTCCAGACGTTTTTGCTCACTTTAGCGCTATTTCAGGTTCTGGTTTTAAAACCTTAGCCGAAGGCCAAAAAGTTGAGTTCACCGTAACTCAAGGACAAAAAGGCCCTCAAGCTGAAAACATTGTTGCTATCTAATTGCTGCTGCAATCAGAGTTAGTAAAAAAAAACCGGCAATAGCCGGTTTTTTTTCGCTTGCACTTTTTCTGCCTATACGCTGGAGCATCCATAGATATTCCCACTAAGACATAACTGAAATACCGCATAAGGCAAGAGTATAGGACACATAACTTAAGGCAGGCCATGATTTATGATTGCCAGACTAGCATCCAGTACTGCACACGGTAAAACACGGCCTACAGGCCATGGCTACTCGATTTTTTATAGAGCAAATCCCACACACCATGACCCAAGCGTTCGCCCCGCTTTTCAAACTTTGTTTTAGGGCGGTAATCTGGTGCCGGTGAATAATGTTCCGCTCCCATAGGGTTGATATATTCTGGGCATTGCGCCAAAGCCTCAACCATGTATTCGGCATAAGGTTGCCAATCGGTTGCCATATGCAATACGCCATCAACCCTAAGTTTACGGGCAATAGTAGTCATAAAAGGCTTTTGCACAATACGGCGTTTATTGTGCTTTTTCTTGTGCCAAGGATCAGGAAAAAACAACTGTAATCGCTCAATACTATTATCATCAAAGCAATCAGTTAACACATCCGTTGCATCAGCCATAAAAACCCATAAGTTTTTTAACCCCAACCTACCAGCTTCATTAATTAAGCGTCCAACACCTGGCGGATGCACTTCAATGCCCACGAAATTGGTATTAGGATCAGCCTGTGCCATTTCCAGTAAAGAGTCGCCCATACCAAAACCCACCTCAACAACCACAGGTTTTTGCTCCGCAAAAATCATTTGCGTAGCCGCCAAGCCATCATGTAAAGAGCGTCCATACGTTGGCCACCACTGATCAAAAGCCGACTGCTGGCCTTCGGTCATGCGGCCTCCGCGGATTACAAAGCTACGTATCGACTTGTCTTTGAATTCAGGCCGCACAACCACCGTTGCCGCCGTGTCAGCAGTAACGCCGGCAGGGCTATCGCTAGGGGCATCAGGAGTCTTTTGTATTGTCATAAATATTTACCGATAAATAAAAAGTAACTGTTCGCCATGCTCTTTAAGCCAGTGCTTAGCACTGCGAATACTCGGTGGCCTACAACCTTTGGCCACTTCGGCCCAAAAGGCTGACGAATGATTTAAATGTTTTAAATGACACAGCTCGTGTACAACCACATAGTTGCGCACGGCTTCGGGCGCCATCATGAGTAAGGTGTTTAAGGCTACCACGCCACGGTGATTGCAGCTGCCCCAACAGCTTTTATAAGGGCGCAGCTTGATGTGCTGCGGGTAGAGCTGTAATTGCGCTTGCCAGTGCGTTACCCGGTCCACTAAATCTTCCTTCGCTGCTGTCTCACACGCATTGAGCAAAAGCACTTTTTGATCCGTCAATGGGCGTCCAAAAAACGCCGTATCAATGCACGATAAGCCGGCCTTTCCAGCCTCGCCTAAAACAACTTTACGACCCAACCAAAATACTTCACTGTGAGCGGTTAACGGTGCTCGAGTGCTCGCCGATGGATGATGACCTAAAGGGTTTTGGACATGCCTAAGTATCCATTGTGCTTTACCATTCACCCACGCCATGACATCTGCATCAGAGGCGACTGTCGGTGCAAAAACCACCACCTCGCCGGCACGCACCTTAAGCCCTAATGTTTTACGTCGCGCCGAGCGCTTTAATACGATATTTAACGCATGAAGATCTGTCTTTAGCCCCGCAGGCCATATAGTATACTGCAAGCGGCTCATCTACCTGTGCGCTCTAACAAGACACACAACTCAACATGAGGGGTTTGCGGAAACATATCGACAGGCAATACGCTAACCAAGGTATAGCCTTTTGCCATAAACCCTTGTACGTCGCGCATACAAGTGGCTAAGTCACAAGAAATGTAAGCTACGCGTTCGAAGCCTGTATGCTCGAATAAAGGCTTTGAGCACATTAACCCTTCACGAGGCGGATCCAGCACCAGTATTGTGGCATCATCATGCTTTTTGCACAAAGTCGATAATGCCGCTTCATCAAATAAATCAGCCACCTCAGCCTGGACCCCTGGCAGCCCCAACGAATGTAAATTATCGACCGCCACAGGGACAACTTCAGCAGCAATAATTTGCTCAAAACCCAGCGCTGCCAGCGTACGGGTAAAATTACCTGAGCCGGCAAATAGCTCGAGCACTTTGTTGGATTGACAGCCAGCAACAGGGCTTAACGCATCGTGCAGCCATTGTTGTAACACTGCATTTTGCCTGCTATTGCCTTGCCTAAAAGGTCGTCGTACATTTGCCTCAATCGCCTCAGCCGGCATAGCATCATCAACCGCTAATAAAGTGTAGCTTTTCTTACCTTTGCGTTTTTGCCCTATCCACTGCGGGTTTGGTAAGCGCGCCCTTAAGGCGGCTAAATACTCAGCCACCTGCGCATTGAGTAGGCCGCATGTTTTAATATCAATTAGGGCATCACTTTGCGCCGCATTAAAACCTAAAATGCGTCCATCACTTTTAAATTCTGCACGATTGCGATAGCCCATCGCTTCGGCACTTGCGGCTATCGGTGCTAACGCCGCTTGACTCACCTGACCTGTCAAGCGCTCTATGGCTGAGCGCACCCATCGCTGCTTTTGCGCCAATTGCGCATCATAATCTACAAATTGCCACGCGCAGCCTCCACAACTGGGGGTATGAGGCTGGGTCAAGCTCATAAAGTGGCGACAAGCAGGTGTAATACGCTGCTCGCAAGGCTCATCAACACTTAATAAATGTGCAACGGCAAAGCGCTTCTTAAAGGCGGTGATCTTAACGGTGATCCGCTCACCTATCCAGGCACCACGCACAAATACCGCCACACCACAACTATGCTCCAGTACCGCCTGACCATTACTGGCCACATCACGTACAATACCGGTAAAAACAACACCTTCTAAAGGATGCTTCACGGCAGTCTGTTGAGTCGACCCTTTGCCAGAACCTTTATTGGGCTTAAAAATATTGAGTTTCATATATTAGAGTCATAATCCGCTAGATAGGAGTGTGATGAAGACGGCAACACCTGCGTACAGGCCCGTGTTGCGGCGTAATGCTGATTGAATACCGTAAAAATATGCTGCAAATGCGTACATGCTGTGGTTGCCTTAAGCGCACTGAATACTAAGCTCGCCGCCTCAGCCGTTGCTAACCGAGAGTTCTCCGACGCCTTACGCATCGCATATTCACCCACAACCACCTCATCGAGTGCAAAAAAGGGAATATGCCCGAGCCACTCACTATGATTAAACATCCGTGCCGCTTGGCGCCACGTACCATCTAAAAATATCAGCGTAGGCTTTCGGCTGCCCTCATCGGTTTTGCTAGCTGCCAACAATTGGGCTTGCGAGGCAAAACTCACCGCTTGACGATCATTGCGTGCAGGGTACACCACGGCGCATTGACGCTGGGAATCAGCAAGTATTTCCAGCAATTGAGCTGGGGGGTCTAGGCGCGACCACTCAAAAGCCATACACTGCCTCGGAAACGATTCGGCAATCAGCCGACCAGTATTGGTGGGTTTGAGTATTTCGTCACGGTGCATCAGTAAGACAACATCGAAGGGTAACTCACACGCAAAAGGCTTTAACCACTCACAAATGCAATACTGCTGCCCCAATAAACACTCCTGACAGCGCTTGACTGTAATGCCTCGCGCTAAAAAAGGTTTCTGTGCCGTCTGCATACGCGCTTGGCGCAATTGTTTATAGGCATTCATACTTAACTATTTTCATCGTATATTATTGTTGAATCAGGTTGCTGAACATTCATTAACATAGAGTCAGGCTGCATACCGCCAAACTCAAAAACTGACTCGATACATTGACTTTATCTATAGGGCTTCATTGCTATGCCATCGCCACTTATACGCCACCTCAGTTTTATTGATAAAAGTATTCACCAATTAGATACTGTCATACGGACGCTTCACGCCAAGCAAGATCGCAGTACGCGAGCCAGCCCTGCCGATACCGTATCAGAAACCGAGCTTACCCCCGCACAAAAAAAACACAGCGCCGGTCTTATTCGCGTAAACCACTCGGGTGAAGTCTGCGCTCAGGCTCTTTACCAAGGGCAGGCACTCACAGCAAAACGCCCAAAAGTCAAAAAACAAATGGCAAAGGCCGCCAGCGAAGAAGAAGATCATTTAGCTTGGTGCCAACAACGCCTCAACGAGCTAAACGCCCAACCAAGCCGACTAAACCTCTTATGGTACGGCGCATCACTGGGCATTGGTATCAGTGCGGGGTTGATTAGCGATAAACTCAGCTTAGGCTTTGTCGCTGCCACCGAAGACCAAGTATGCCAGCACTTAAGGCATCATATGCAAAGCCTTCCTACGGATGATGTCAAGTCACATGCTATTGTAAAGCAAATGCATATTGATGAAGCCGAACATGGCGCTACAGCGCTAAGCGCAGGCGGCTATCGCTTTCCACGCCCCGTTAAGCGAGCCATGAGCCAAATCGCTAGTATCATGACGTGGCTCTCCTATCGTATATAGCGCTAAAGTGAGTCGTAACGCTAACTTTGCCAGATCAATAAACGTTTAATCGACTTCTACAACTTCAAAATCGTGTGTCAAAGTAACGCCTGCAGCCTCTAGCATAATTGAGGCCGAGCAATATTTAGTTGCTGACAATGAAACCGCACGCTCAACTTGAATAGGCTTAAGCGCTGCTCCGCTGACCACAAAGTGTAAATGAATCTTAGTAAAAGGCGAAGGCGTGCCTTGAGCGCGCTCGGCTTGTAATTCAACACGGCAAGCACTGACTTTTTGACGTGATTTTTTAAGAATAGACACAATGTCAAAAGAGGCGCAGCCGCCTAAGCCCATTAATATCATCTCCATGGGGCGTGCTGCCATATCGCGGCCACCATGATCGGGCGGGCCGTCCATGACAACCGTATGGCCGCTGCCCGACTCCGCAATAAACATGACCCCATCAACCCACTTCACTGTTGCCTGCATAAAAAACTCCAAGTGTACGATTTTTGCTCGCGCAATCACAAAATACATACAAGATTACCACAGCACCTCAAAAAAATGCGTAAAAACTGTGCCCCTCATAACAAAACGAGTACCGCATGCATAGCCAGCAGCAGCATTAGTCGTAATAATATGTATGCACAACGCACAAGCACTGCAAAGTGCGTCTATAATTTTGATTATGTAAGTGCTCGGTTTACGCAAGAGTGTTTTACTAAATTATGACTAGAGCACCGACTATCGGCTAATTCGGCCACATAGAGAAGGTCCGGCCATAAGATTAAGGTAAAGAAGGTTAGCGTTAACAACAAAGCGCATACGAGCTTTAGATGCAAAACACGACACATCACCGTTTCACAATAAATCACTGCATATTATTGTGATATCTGGTAAAACATAAACAGACACCGATTACTTACCGAGGAACGTCGTTTTGGTTGCTATCCCACATACGCCACACATCAAAAACCTTGAAGGATTCTTAGCCCACTGTCATCGCCGTCGCTATCCCGCCAAAAGCACGTTGATTTACGCCGGAGACAACAGTGATTCGCTCTACTACATCATAAAAGGTTCTGTCACAGTATTAATCGAAGATGATGAAGGCCGTGAAATGATTGTCGCCTATCTTAATGATGGCGATTTTTTTGGTGAAATGGGCCTGTTTGATGACAAAGACCCTCGCAGCGCTTGGGTCCGCGCTAAAACTGAGTGTGAGATCGCCGAGATAAGCTACACCAAGTTTTTAGAGCTCAGCCAACCACACCCAGAATATCTATTTTATTTAAGTGCGCAAATGGCACACAGGCTTCGTGCAACAACACGTAAAGTAGGTGATCTAGCCTTTTTAGATGTGACTGGCCGCGTAGCACGTACACTGCTCGATCTCTGTAAAGAGCCCGACGCCATGACCCATCCTGATGGCATGCAAATAAAAATTACACGCCAAGAGATTGGCCGAATTGTCGGCTGTTCTCGTGAGATGGTAGGGCGAGTACTTAAAACACTGGAACAACAAGGACTAGTCTCTGTAAAAGGTAAAACAATGGTGGTATATGGTACGCGTTAACTACCACGCGAACTACCACGCGATCACCCCTTAATTACCGCGCTTATCTAAGCGGCCCAGCATTGATGAATGCGCATTGAGCCTTGGGTCGCCTAGGTAAGCAAACAACAAGATCTTAAATAACCGCCCACTAGTCACTTGCTCAGCGCGCGAGAAACAAATATGCGCATTACGATAAGCCCTGCTCTTAGCAGATAATATGGCTCGGGGTTATAAACATCGCTTATTTACCCCCAAAAATTTCAGCAAGCTTATCACCAGGCACCGGAGAGCGCATAAACGATTCACCGACCAAAAAGCCATATACCGCTTTATCACGCATAGTGCGCACGTCTTGTGCGGTAAAAATACCACTTTCAGTAATCACGGCCCGCTCTGGCGGCACCATACTCAGCAGTTCAAACGTTGTCGCTAAGGTCACATCAAACGTGTGCAAATTACGGTTATTGATACCCACCAGCGGGTTATCCAGCTCTAAGGCCAAAATCATTTCAGCTGCATTGTGCACTTCAACCAGTACATCTAAGCCTAAATCGATAGCTTGCTGATGCAAATCATTGAGCTGCACTTTGTCCAGCGCCGCCACAATCAATAATACACAATCAGCACCCAGTGCACGTGACTCTGTCATTTGATAGCTATCTATGATGAAATCTTTGCGTATAACCGGTAGCGCTGTAGCGTTACGTGCCGCTTGCATATAACGGTTGTCACCTTGAAAATAATCTTTGTCCGTTAACACGGACAAGCAGGCGGCACCAGCTTGCTCGTAGCTTTTGGCAATGGCCGCAGGGTCAAAATCTTCACGAATAACCCCTTTACTAGGTGATGCCTTTTTAATTTCGGCAATCACAGCATTTTGCTGGCAAGCAATACGCGACAGTAGCGCTTGATGAAAGCCTCGTGTCACAGGCTGCTTCTCAGCAAGCTTCAGCAATTGCGCCTCAGATAAGAGCTGCTTTGCCTCGCTCACCTCTTCATGCTTACGAGCAATAATTTTTTTGAGTACTGTAGGGGTATCAGTCATAAATATTCTTAGTCATTAGGTGTCTATTTTATCTTATCGATCACGGCTAGCTTATGCCGCGTTAAAACATGCCGTCATCTCTACGAGTTCTTTTAATTTTTCACCAGCCAAGCCTGTGGCTAAGGTATCTAAGGCTAACGCTACACCCTCAGTATATGAATCGGCAATACCCGCAACATACAATGCCGCGCCAGCATTGACCGCCACAATTTCACGTGCCTTTTGAAAGCGCTCACCCGCTGTATTTTTAAGAGCACCCAAGACCAATGCCAAAGACTCCTCAGCGCTATCGACATTGAGGCCTTCCAGCGATTGAACCGCAATACCGCACGTCCCTGGGTAAATTTCATACTCGCTAACAACGCCTTCTTTGAGCTCCGCTACATGAGTATTTACCGCTAACGATATTTCATCTAAACCGTCATCGGCACTCACGACCATCACATGCTCGCTTCCTAGGGCTTTTAGAACTTCGGCTAACGGCCGGCATAGTGTTTTATCAAATACACCCAACACTTGACACTTTGCGCCCGCCGGATTTGTTAAAGGCCCCAATACATTAAAAATGGTTCGCATCCCAAGCTCTTTACGCGGCCCAATGGCATGCTTCATCGCGCTGTGATGCGCAGGCGCAAACATAAAGCCAACACCGATCGACTCCACACAACGAGCCACCTGCTCAGCATTAACCTTCAAATTAACTCCTGCTGCCTCTAAAACATCGGCACTGCCTGTTGAGCTCGTAATCGAGCGGTTACCATGTTTTGCAACGTGCCCGCCCGCTGCCGCCACGACAAAAGCCGCCGCTGTAGAAACATTAAATAGGCCCGCACCATCGCCGCCAGTGCCGCAGGTATCCACTAAAACAGGTACCTTAATATCGACTGGCGCCGCCAGTTTACGCATCACTTCAGCAGCCCCTGTGATTTCTTCAACGGTTTCCCCTTTCATTGTCAGGGCCACCAAAAAGCCACCAATTTGCGCCTGCGTTGCTTCACCGGTCATAATTTGAGTCATCACAGCCGCCATACCTTCGCGCCCTAAAGATTCACCGGCCATAAGAACCGTTATTGCTTGTTGTATATCCATGACTTTCATCATCTACTACCTGTTTAAATGGAAGCTACGCACTCCAATATCGGATAACATAGCTTTGATCGTTTCTATTATGTAAGCGCTCAGTATCGTTGTCACGTATGCAGCTGATCAGCAAGCCAATGGCATGTGCTACACCGTCGCATTATGAGATTTTATGGTACGGTATTTGAGCATGACCACTGGCCTTTAAATCGTAGCGCGTTAAAAAATTATCCAGCAGGGTGTGACCATGCTCGCTCAAAATGGATTCTGGATGAAACTGCACACCATGCACTGGCAATTCCTTATGTGCAATAGCCATTATCACCCGCTGCGCTAGCGGGATGGACTCGTTCATACCCGATTGGCCCTCATCGAGCCATGCCTCCACGCTTAAACAATCTGGCAGCGAGCTGGACTCTAAAACCAAAGAGTGGTAGCGCCCCACCGTTGCTGGACTAGGTATTCCCATAAACATTCCCTGCCCCAAATGGTGAATACGCGATGCTTTACCGTGTACAACATGTGCAGCCCTGATCACCTTAGCCCCAAAGACTTGACCAATTGCCTGATGCCCTAAACACACACCCAATATAGGTGTTTTTTGCTGAGAAAAATACGCGATGACCGACAAAGAAATTCCTGCATCATCAGGTGTACAAGGCCCTGGTGATATAATAATACCCCTGGGTTTACAACCCGCCAGCTGCTCCAAGGTATACTGATCGTTGCGGATAACACGCGGACGCGCACCTAATTCTTGTAAATAGCGCACAACGTTATACGTAAAAGAATCGTAATTATCGATCACGACCAACTGATCGTTTTGCATGTCTTTATCGCCAAAATACGCACATTGTACTTTAGCCTGTGCGAGTCTCAAGTTTAAGCGGCTAATTCTCGTAGGTACGGCGTGCTTGGGTGCTTTTCGATTTGCTTATAAGCACTTTTAAGTGCTGGATGTAAATAGCTTTTCAGATGTTTAGCCACTTTACGCCTAGGTATACGCTGCAAGTCACAAAATAGCGCTAGAGCATATAAACACTCACTCTCCGATAGGCTCGCTTGGCGATTAGCTCTTGGGTTATAGCACTTTGCACAGCTGCCTCTAAATGCATATGCCGAATTCGTGACCATAACACCAAAACCCATAAAAACCGCCAAGACCTCTGCCGCTTGCAAAAATAATTCTTGCCCACCCGGCGGCGCTAACTGGCTTTGCCAGAGCATATGTTGCGCTGCGGCATGCGCCATACTCGCTACCAAATCTTGCGGCTTAGCAATTTGATCAGGCGCGTAGGTAACAATTAATTCCGCAGGCTGCCCGACTACGGGTAATAAAATCGGTGTTTCACCCTCACCTCTTACCGCTGGGTTTAACCCTAATAAAGGCGGTGGCGCCGGATAAAATTGCTCAGGCGGTACCACCCTCCAAGGCCAGCTTTCGATACCCCCAAAATGCACAACGCGACCAAAAATATATTCAGCCATTGCGTGCTGACTATCGACTTGCTTAGGAAAAAAATCATTCGTAGGCAAGACTAATGGCGTGTTTTGACGAAAGCGCTCTAAATCAAAATTTTGCATTGCCCAGCTAACGCATTCTACTAGCCAATCAGCCGTTTCTGATGAAACCGCTGCGCGTGAAAACCAATGCCACATGCCCATTACTACCTTAAATCATTATTATTTGTCACTACTTAAAGAGGTCAAAATTCGGCGCTAGTGAGTCATTAACCCAACAGGTCAATTCATCTACAACGGTGTATTCCGACACAACAGAGGTAAACTGAATCATAGAGCAGTGCATTCACTGCTCTATAAAAATGTCGACCACATCACACCAAAAGCGACTAAAAGGTATAACTCACACCCACAGACACCAGCGAGACATCTTCAAACTTGCCCACATTGAAGTACTCATACTCCAAGCGAGCGTCAATATCGAGCAAGCCAAACATGACGCCAACACCATAAGCTAAGTCATAGCCATCATCGTTGAACTTATTGTCTTCGTCGACTAGCTGCCCTAAGGAAGCCTCATTTTGCCAAATAAACCCACCGACTTTACCAAACACACTCGCAGGCCCTAGAGGCAAGTGCAGCATACCAAAGCCACTAAAACCACTCGCCTCAGCAAAGGTCCCTTGCGCGCCTTCAATTTTACCTAAATCAACATAAGCCGCCTCGACAGCAATAATGGTAAAGCGATAGCCGCCAAAAACCTTCATGCCAATATCAGAATCTTTAAGATCTATTTTTTTGGCATCAAAGTTGGCATCAAAACTTGGCTTGCCCAACTCTATCCGAGATTCACCGACACTCACGCCCATATAACCGCCGGCAAAAGCGGCCGAAGACAGCAAACAAGATGCAAGCGCCGTGGTCACCCATGCAGCCCCTCTACAATTAACAGTCATACATTTCCCCTATCATTTTGTGATTAGTAATAACGACAGCATATCGTGCGAGCTTAACGATTACACTGCGTGTCGCCTACATCGTAACACTGCCCGACAAAGCAGCTTAAGGTCAACAATGATTGCCCCAAAACAATTTGCGCTTCAATGGCGGGCCATCATTAGCAAGGCTACCTAAAGTGGACTACAGTTTTATAACTACCTTACGCTGGAGTACCCCATGCCTGACATTCATGAACGTCGATTACTACAAAGAACTAATCTCGCGCTCTATCTAAAAGTACTCGATAGTCGCAACAATACAAGCCTTGGTAACATTATTGATATTAACGTGTGTGGCTTTTTACTACTAACCAAGCTTACAATGCAAGAAGAAGCGCAATATCGTGTGAAAATTGAGCTTCCTGAGAACTTTGGCAGCGATCATTTTATAGAGTGCTCAGCGGTTGTACGACGCGCAGCCAAAAGTATTAACCCCTCCTTTAATGAGGTGGGACTAGAAATCAGCACCATTACGCCAGAAGCTCGCGAGCTTGTGGAGCAGTTAGAGCAGCAACTACTGCTTAAATTTAGCCCTAACTAAACGATTGGCGAGTCATATTGCGACAATGAAGGCCAAGCCAACTCCTATCACGGCAGTATTTTGCGTATGATACGCACCATCATTCCACGAACACTGCCGAGTTATCTTAGTGCCAACATCAACCAACACCGCTCCTTTACCCCCCTTGAGCCTCTATGTTCATATCCCTTGGTGCGTTCGCAAGTGCCCTTACTGTGACTTTAATTCTCACACCAGCGAGCAATCATTACCTGAGACACAATACGTTCAAGCACTCATCGCTGATTTAACATTAGAGGTTCAAACTCATACCGTCACCCATAGGCCCCTACACTCTATTTTTTTTGGAGGCGGTACACCGAGCCTATTTAGTGCACAAGCAATAGGCGATATTATTGACGCAGCGAAAAACATTTTAGGGTTTGCCAATCATATTGAAATCACGCTAGAGGCCAACCCTGGCACCGCCGAATACACCCACTTTGGCGCCCTTAAACACGCCGGCATCAACCGTTTATCGCTCGGCGTGCAAAGCTTTAATGATGAGCACTTACACACACTAGGGCGCATACACTCGAGTGCCGAAGCATTCAATGCCTTTAAGCTGGCGAGACAAGCAGGCATCGACAACATTAACCTTGATCTCATGCATGGCCTACCCAACCAAACACCCTTACAAGCAACCTCCGATATCCGTCAAGCGATTGCTCTAGAGCCCGAGCATATTTCTTGGTATCAGCTAACAGTCGAGCCCAACACCGTATTTTACAATGCCCCTCCTGCACTACCTAACGATGATGCTTTAGCCGATATACAAGATGCCGGCGAAGCCCTTTTAGCGCACCATAATTTTTTGCAATATGAAGTCTCAGCATACTGTCAGCCTGGTAAGCAAGCCAAACACAACCTTAACTATTGGCATTTTGGTGATTATCTCGGTATTGGCGCGGGCGCACACAGTAAACTCACTCATGCGACAGGCCAAATAACACGTCATCGTAAAACACGACTTCCTGCGGATTACCTCGCTAACAAACATCATGCAATAGGTATCAGCCCTATAACACCAGATCGCTTACCCTTAGAGTTCATGATGAACGCACTAAGGCAACCTCAAGGTTTTGAGACGCCGTTATTTCAAGCGATGACAGGCCTACCACTCACCACTATTCAACCTATTTTACATGCGTTGAGCCAACAAGGGCTGATTCTGCATACCCCCCAATTTATACGCACCACAGCACTGGGGTTTCGGTTTTTAAATACCGTACTTAGCGCATTCGATCAATCCTGCTTACCTGCTAAAACTTCAAACAACTCGCCTGAAAATAGCGCGTATAACCACATCGCAAGCGATAAAACACACCTCTAAATCAATCATTAACTACACTCAATAAAGCCTGCCCATCAGATAGTTTCGGTGCCCTACACCACTCAAAAAGGCCTACACAGTGTCATTACTTTTGCTATACACTCACCAACCTTTGGCACGCAAGCTCGCTATATTAGTCATACTAGCGGGCTTCACAGTGGCTACAATTACCTTAGCCTTCCGCACCATGGCCGACTACACTCACCTTAAGCAGCAGCTACAGCAGCAAGTCGATACATTAATTAACAAAGACATTAAACACTTAAGTCACGCAATCAAGCACGCTAATGTCGCAGCTGCGCAGCAGATCATCAATCAATTAACACTCAAAGCTCCTATTACACATATCCAAATCACACCGCTCTCCGCGAAAAACGCAACGCCACTGAACGCTCAGCACACCTTACTTCCCGAGCCTTTAACCAGCCAAAATCCCCCAATCCATGCGCCACTGCGCAGGCTCAGTCGCACATATTTCATCGATGTCACGCACGCGCAGCATACGCAGCGCTTCAAGGTATTTGTGTACTATTCAGCAAATGCTTTATTTAAAACGCTTTGGCGCAATTTCAAACACAACCTATTACTTGAGCTATTTAGCGTTATTGCAATTGCCGCTACGCTGTATTGGCTTGTGGGCCAACAATTGGTACAACCCTTAGAGTTAATCGCCCGTCACGCCCGCAATATGAACCTCGATAAAATCCAAAATCCTTTATTTAGAACTCAGCAAATGCGCTCTCGCGATGAACTGAGCGAAGTTTGTCAAGCCCTCGAATACATGCGCCGCTCCATCATCAAAGAGCTGGAACAACGTCAAGCCATTGAGCTTGCATTAATGATGGAAAAAGAAGAAAAACTCCTCTCGCGTAAACAACAATACACCGCAGAAGCAGCTAACCGTGCTAAGAGTCAATTTATTGCCACTATGAGCCATGAAATACGCACCCCCATGAATGGCATTATTGGAATGGTTGAGCTCCTCAGGGAAACCGCTTTGAGTCACGAACAGCGCGAACAATTGGACATTATTGGCCGCTCTGGTGAGTCACTGCTAGAGATTATTAATGACATTCTCGACTATTCAAAAATTGAAGCTGGCAAAATGCAACTTGAAGAGCATCCCTTTGAGTTGACGCAACTGGTGAACGATTGCTTATCGCTCTTTCACGCTTCAGGCAAATACCCCAACATTCACTTTTTTAGCTGTATCAAAAATGAGGTAAAAACATCACTTATTGGTGACTCTACACGCCTACGCCAAATACTGGTTAACCTGATTGGTAATGCTTGCAAGTTTACTGAACGAGGCAGTGTTGATATCACGATTGAATGCCTACGCAAGCACAACGACCAGCTCACATTGCGCTTTAGTGTTCGGGATACCGGCATTGGTATTAAGCCTGAGGTTGCCTCTCGTCTTTTTGAAGCATTTAGCCAAGCCGACTCCACCACAACACGCCGCTATGGCGGCACGGGCTTAGGGCTCACCATTTCAAAACAGCTGGCGGCTTTAATGGGCGGTGAAATTGGTGTACAGAGTCCTCCAGGCCAAGGGGCGTGCTTTTGGTTTACTGCTCAATTACTATCCGACGCCAATCAGTCGCAACCTGCCCGCGCACCCCTCTCGCATACGGTGGTGTTACTCAGTCAATCTCAACCCCTCACTCAATTATGTCAGCAGGTTTGTCATACAAAAATTATCGACAGCTTTGATAATTTGCATAGTCTGCGCTGGGATACGCAGCAATATCTAATAATAGATGCGGCCCAATATGAAACCTTTCTCAGTCAAAAAATCACTCTCCCCAAAGAGGTTGTCATTTACATTTTAGGTCGCGTTGAGGATTCTGCTGAGGCGCATACAGCAGGCCTCAAGACCCAAAGAGCCCCCCAAGATAGCACCTTACCTCACCGCATAATAAACCTCCCCAACCCACTCAACAATGCCAGCATCGAGTCTCTATTTCATCAAAATTCTCAGCCAAAAAACGCACAAGTACACCCTTTAGCGCAAATTAAACGCCTACCACACTTGCATGCGCTTGTAGCCGAAGACAATCCAGTTAACCAAATGGTCATTGAGGGTATGCTCCGCAAATTAGGTATTGAATGCGTACTTTGCAACAACGGGCAACTGGCTGTAGAAACGCTCACCCAAAGCACAGCCGCCTTTAATATCATTTTTATGGACTGCGAAATGCCCGTCATGGATGGTTTTGAAGCCACCAGCCTAATTCGAGAGTGGGAACAAATACAGCAGGTCCACCCACACACCATTATTGCACTAACAGCACATACAGAAGCTGAGCATCGACAGCGTGTCTTTGATAGCGGTATGGACCTTTACCTGAGCAAACCCATAACTCTTCATCAACTACAAACCACTCTCGCTCAACTGACCTTGGCGCCTAATGTAACAAAAGCATCACAGCCCTCCCCTTATAATTACTCCAACACCCCTTAAACAGTCATTAACCCGCTGAAAGTGACACCGTCATTTCATGAATGGCTCGACACTATGGTGGTATTGACACTCATTAACACAGCTAATGAGTGTCAATACATCGTGTAAAGTCATGTAATATTACCTCTTATAGACTGTAACCCCCTATGAATTAATTACGCATAAATATTTTGCCGACGAAGATAATCCTATGTTAAACGATGCATTAGACACCCAAGACAAAGAAGACACCAGCGCCACTTCGAATACTCATATCGCTTTAGATCAGCACGCTTTTTTTATTAACCGCGAACTCAGCAATCTAGGTTTTAATCAACGCGTTTTAGCTCAGGCACTCGATGAGTCACACCCGCTACTTGAACGCCTGAAATACCTGTTGATTTCAGCCTCTAATATGGATGAGTTTTTTGAAATACGTGTCGCAGGTTTAATGCAACGTATTTTATTTGAGCGTGAAGTTGTAGGACCTGACGGCATGCACACTAAAGATGTACTCAGCCAAATTAGCCACACAGTACATCAAATGGTCGATGAACAGTACCGCATATTAAATGATGTATTAATACCCAAACTCGAAGACGAAGGCATTCGATTTTTACGTCGAAGTCACTGGACTGAACAGCAAGAGTGGTGGATAGAAAACTACGTCACTACTGACGTTTTACCACTCGTCAGTCCTATCGGCCTAGACCCTGCTCATCCGTTTCCGCGGCTCGTCAATAAAAGCCTAAATTTTATTGTTGATTTAGAAGGTAAAGATGCATTTGGTCGTGATTTAGGTTTAGCGATTGTGCCTGCACCACGTTCATTACCTCGCATGGTGTCACTACCAAGTGACATTAGTGAGCCCGGCCATAGCTTTGTTTTTTTATCTTCTATGATCCATGCGCACACAGAAAAGCTCTTTCCCGGTATGAAAGTCAATGGGTGCTATCAATTTAGAATCACTCGCAACGCCGATCTCGATGTCGACGTTGAAGGCGTTGCAGATTTAGCGATCACCCTAAAAGGCGAGCTGCACTCACGTCGATTTGGCACGGCTGTTAGGCTAGAAGTGGCCGATAATTGCCCTGAGCACTTGACACATATTTTATTAAAGGAGGTCGGGCTTACTGAAGAAAGTCTTTATCGAGTCAATGGGCCGGTTAATCTCAAGCGACTTATGCGCTTGCCAAGCATGATCGGTCGCGCCGACCTGCTCTTCCCCCCTTTCACTCCCAAGATACCCAAAGGACTAACCCGTAAAGACAATATATTTGATGCGATTAGTAAGCGTAGTTTTTTACTACTCCACCCGTTTCAATCTTTTTCACCCGTTGTGCAGCTACTTAGACAAGCCGCAAAAGACCCCGCTGTCGCCGCCATTAAACAAACACTTTACCGCACAGGTAATGACTCACCGGTTGTGCACGCACTACTAGAGGCAGCCCGTAACGGCAAAGAAGTTACGGTTATTGTAGAGCTACGTGCCCGTTTTGATGAAGAAGAAAATCTAGAACTTGCCAGCCGCCTACAAGAAGCCGGTGCCGTTGTTGTTTATGGGGTCGTTGACTACAAAACTCACGCTAAAATGATACTCATCGTACGCCGTGAGAATGGCGAACTGAAACGCTACTGCCACTTAGGCACCGGTAACTACCACAGCGGCAATGCTCGCCTGTATACAGATTACTCGTACCTCAGTGCTGAGCCCAACTTGTGCGAAGATGTGCATAAGGTATTTCAACAACTAACCGGCATGGGTAAAACCGAGCGCATGAGTAAAATTATTTATGCACCTTTCACCCTAAAACGTCAACTGATCAAAATGATTGAAGGCGAGGCCAAAGCCGCAGAAGAAGGTAAAGCCGGACATATTATTCTAAAATGTAATGGCCTAACGGAACCGAAGGTGATTCAAGCTCTCTATAGAGCTTCGCAGGCGGGTGTAACCATCGATTTAATCATTCGAGGAATGTGCGCGCTACGCACCGGTATAGTCGGCGTAAGTGATAACATTCGCGTTTTTTCGATCATTGGCCGCTTTTTGGAACATACACGTGTTTATTATTTTGCCAATGCCGAAACACGGGTTTACTGCGCCAGTGCCGACTTAATGGAGCGCAACCTCAATCGACGCGTCGAGACTTGCTTCCCTATCGAAGATAATAGTATGGCCGACCGTGTTTACAATGAATTGATGCTCTATGTGAATGATAGTGTGCAACGCTGGCAACTCCAACAAAATGGCACCTACTTACTAGAACAAAAAGCAGGTGCTGAATCAGCGCAAACACAGCTACTAAGCCAGTTATCAGGCCTTGGAAAATAAAAAAGTACCCCCAGATAGTGTGTCGTAAGAAAAATTTTTACCCACTAGCTCAAATAGGCTTTACCTCTAAGCTGCAACTGAACAAAGAGCTTTGTTTTAGCAATTTTTTTACATTAGATTTAATTAGATAATAGCCTTGACCATTTTAAGCTTGTAAGCCTTGCTTACACTCCTTATGATTGGCCATAACCAAGTTAATACGTCTCTGGAGAGAAGATTATGAGCGATGCAATCGTAGTAATAAGCGATGCCAGCTTTGACGAAGAAGTCAAACAAGCCGAAGGCCCCGTATTGGTCGATTTTTGGGCACCTTGGTGCGGTCCATGTAAAATGATCGCCCCCGTGCTTGAAGAGCTTGCCGTCGAATATGGCAACCAAATTAAAATCTGCAAAATGGATGTTGATGCCAATAAAGAAACCTCGGCTAAACTAGGTATTCGTGGCATTCCAACACTCACTATATTTAAAAACGGGAATGCCGAAAGCACTAAAGTAGGCGCCTTATCAAAAGTCCAGCTTAAAGCTTTTATTGACTCAGTGCTTTAACGCTGCAACGAGGGCTTAATCGCAAGCCCTCGTTTCTCGCACCCCTCATATCTTGCTTTTTTTTGCACCTCGGTCAATTAACCGCTATACTGAGGCACAACTGGGATAAATGAAGTAACTCCTATCTCATCACACCGCCGGTGTCACGGCCTGTCGTTACCTTCTGAAGTCAATCCAACACAAGATTATATCAGCACGATAGCCTGAAGTATTATCAATCACTCCTTTATTAACCCTACGTTTGCCCTGCTGGCTTAATCGCTCTATGTTTAAGACAACAGCAAACCTCAAGAAAAAATCAAATAATCATGCCGCAATCTTGCAACACGCCCTCTTCCGAAAAAACCGAAACCTCACCAAAAGCTGCGGCAACTGCCGACAATAAGCAGTCCGAGCCGAGTGAGCCGCCTGCCAAACCACAGCGCCGCCAACATCAAAACCGAAACAAACAAAATAATCACGCTAAAAAAAGCACGCCAGGCGCACAGATGAGTCTGACTGACCTCAAGATGAAGCCTATCGAAGAGCTCATTGAGATGGCGAATCAGCTGGGTATGGAGAGCCTTGCCCGCTCACGCAAGCAGGATGTCATCTTTAATTTATTAAAAAAGCACGCTAAAAGCGGCGAAGACATTTACGGTGACGGTGTACTCGAAATATTACAAGATGGATTTGGCTTTTTACGCTCGGCAGATTCCTCCTACCTTGCAGGCCCCGACGATATTTATGTATCGCCAAGCCAAATCCGCCGCTTTAACCTGCGTACCGGCGATACCATTTCAGGTAAAATCAGACCACCAAAAGATGGCGAACGCTACTTTGCCTTACTCAAAGTCAACGACATTAACTTTGACAAGCCCGAAAGCTCTCGCAACAAAATCCTCTTCGAAAACCTTACACCACTCTTTCCACAAGATCGCTTAGTCCTTGAAGTCGGTAACGGCTCAACCGAAGATTTAACCGGCCGTATCATTGACTTAGTATCCCCCATAGGCAAAGGCCAGCGTGGGTTAATTGTTGCCCCGCCTAAGGCGGGTAAAACAATCATGATGCAAAATATTGCGCAAGCCATTACACGTAACAACCCCGAATGCCACCTCATTGTTCTACTCATCGATGAGCGCCCAGAAGAAGTTACTGAAATGCAGCGCTCTGTACGCGGCGAAGTCGTCGCCTCTACATTCGATGAACCACCAGCTCGCCATGTACAAGTCGCTGAGATGGTTATCGAGCGCGCTAAGCGCTTAGTAGAACACAAAAAAGATGTTGTCATTCTACTCGACTCCATCACACGCCTTGCACGTGCCTATAATACGGTGATCCCCTCTTCAGGCAAAGTATTAACCGGTGGTATAGACGCTCACGCGCTTGAGCGTCCTAAACGGTTTTTTGGTGCGGCGCGAAACATAGAAGAAGGCGGTAGCTTATCCATTGTTGCCACGACTCTCGTCGATACTGGCTCCAAAATGGATGAAGTGATTTATGAAGAGTTTAAAGGTACAGGTAACATGGAGCTGCATTTAGACCGAAAAATGGCTGAAAAACGCATTTACCCTGCCATCAATATTCGCCGCTCCGGCACTCGCCGCGAAGATCTGCTGATGACAGAGGCAGAGCTATCGCGCATGTGGATTTTACGCAAGATCCTGAATGACATGGAAGACATCTCAGCAACAGAGTTCCTTACCGATAAAATTAAGGCTCACAACACAAACGATGAATTTTTCTTATCAATGAAGAGTAAATAAAGCCTCGTATCGCTTTATGAATAACAAAAAAGGGAGGTTCCTATTGGCCTCCCTTTTTTGTTGTCTTATATTTATCATCACACCATTGACTATGAAAAAAATATTATGACTTGCCATGACCTCCGTGAATTTATTGCACTACTTGAGCACAAGAAATTGCTCAAGCGCATTACTCGCCCTATTGACCCCAATTTAGAAATGACAGAAATTTGCGACAGAACATTACGCGCAGGCGGTCCTGCCCTGCTGTTTGAAAACCCTATTGGCTTCACAACACCCGTACTGGGCAATTTATTTGGCACCCCCGAGCGAGTTGCGCTTGGTATGGGCAAAGATGATGTCGCCGCCCTCAAAGATATCGGTGAATTACTCGCCTTCTTAAAAGAACCCGAACCCCCAAAAGGACTCAAAGAGGCTTGGCAGAAGCTGCCACTTTTTAAACAAGCCCTGAACATGGGGCCAAAGATCATCAGCAATCCCCCTTGCCAAGCGCAAGTATTTAAAGACGATGCAGTGGATCTCACGCAGCTGCCTATTCAGACTTGCTGGCCAGGCGATGCAGGACCTTTAATTACTTGGCCGCTCGTCATTACTCGTGGACCCGATAAGGACAGGCAAAACCTTGGCATCTACAGAATGCAACTCATCGGCAAAAACAAGCTTATCATGCGCTGGTTAAGCCATCGCGGTGGCGCTCTTGACTTTAGAGAGTGGCAACAAAAACATCCCGGTGAGAACTTCCCTGTCAGCGTAGCACTCGGTGCCGACCCTGCCACTATACTAGGCGCCGTTACTCCAGTACCCGATACACTCAGCGAGTATGCCTTTGCCGGCTTGCTGCGTGGCGCCAAAACACAAATTGCCAAAAGCCTTAGCAACAATTTACACATTCCTGCTGGTGCAGAGTTTATTCTGGAAGGTCATATCGCCCCTAACGAACTGGCAGAAGAAGGTCCTTTTGGCGATCATACTGGCTACTATAATGAGGTAGAAAAATTCCCTGTTTTTACAGTGACCACACTCACGCAACGCAAAGCACCTATTTATCACAGCACTTATACCGGCCGACCACCTGATGAGCCCGCTATTTTAGGTGTTGCTTTAAATGATGTTTTTGTCCCCATCCTCAAGAAGCAATTCCCTGAAATTACTGACTTCTACCTACCGCCCGAAGGCTGCTCCTACCGCATGGCAATTGTGACCATCAAAAAACAATATCCCGGCCACGCCAAACGCGTCATGCTGGGCGTATGGTCTTTTTTACGGCAGTTTATGTACACCAAATTTGTAGTCGTCACAGACGATGATATTGATGCGCGCAACTGGCAAGACGTCATCTGGGCCATTACAACACGTATGGATCCAGCCAGAGACACCACACTTATCGAAAACACCCCTATCGATTACTTAGATTTTGCATCACCCACAGCAGGCTTAGGTTCCAAAATGGGAATGGATGCCACAAACAAATGGCCAGGTGAAACAAATCGTGAATGGGGCGAACCTATTACCATGAGCCAAGACGTTAAAACACATATCGATGACATTTGGGAAGAACTAAATATCCTCTAATATGATCATCGATTAACTATTCAGGGGTACCGAAATCAGGTAATCATGAACCATTACCTAGGGCGCTCACGGCTAGGGGTATGACAACCCAGCAATAGCGGTATTCATTAGCCTACAAAAAAACCGATACAGCAAACTGTATCGGTTTTATAGGATTTAGGCCTTACACCCTTATCAGCACTCAGCTATTAGCCATAAAAATAACTGCTATTTTTTACTGAGTTTTTGGCTTGCCATAAAGTACTAAATTATGACCGGTTAACTCAAAACCTAATTCCTCGGCGACCTTCTTTTGAAGTTTCTCAATTTCATCATTGTGAAACTCAACCACCTGACCGGTATCAGTACAGACCATATGATCATGATGCTCACCACTATCGAGCTCAAAAACAGAGTGCCCGCCATCAAAATTATGGCGCTCGACCAGACCTGCTTGCTCAAACTGCGTTAATACTCGGTACACCGTCGCAAGGCCTACTTCCTCCCCAGCCTCAAGTAGCGCCTTATAAACATCTTCGGCACTCATATGGCGCTCTTGCGCTTGATCTAACATTTGTAAGATTTTTACACGAGGCAATGTCACCTTCAAACCGACTTTGCGCAATTCTTGATTTTCAGACGGCATATACACCTCTTAAATTCATTCACTTAAAATGCACTCAAAAACCTCAAAGCTAAAAGGCATAGGTGCTACTGATTTACTGCAGGGATTCTAACGGTAGCACTCAGAAGTCTCCACCCCTTAAAAACATTTTTATTATCCTCACAGGAACTTGTAGGCTTGAATGCCTCTCAATATCGGGTATCATCCACCCACTTTTTATGATTGAGACACGACATGCTTCTGCGCATCTTATCTACCGCACTTCTTACGCTCACCCTTAGCGCCTGCTCCTCATTAGAGTTTCCATGGGTCTATCGCATTAGCGTTCAGCAAGGCAACATTATTGATCAAGAAGACATCAACAAATTAGAGCTCGGTATGACAAAGCGCCAAGTGCAATTTGTGTTAGGCTCACCAATACTTATTGATACCTTCAATCCAGACCGCTGGGATTACGTGTATAGCCGCCGCAGCGGGAAAGGCAAAACCACCGAGAAGCAATTTACCGTATTCTTTGAAGACGGCAAGTATATAAGACACGAAGGCAATGTAAAACCTACCCCTGCAGATGCCGCCGATAACAAAGATAGCGCCATGCCACGCGACACAAGCCGTGAAGGCACGGTGTCAGACGACCCAGCCACAAGTATTTATTAGCAACATAAATTAGACGTTAGACCAAAAATGACAGACTAAACACCTAAAGTCAGAGGCTAAAAGCCTAACTATATTTTATCGGTATCCACACCACTAACGTCTTACACCTCAGCGCTGCCCATATCGTTCAGTGAAAAATCTATTGCTAATTCGTCTGCCACGGTCGCCAGCAATGCCTCAACGGCGGCCAAAGATAAACTCTCGGGGATTGCCAGTTGACCTCGTGCTGAAAATAATGGATCGCCACTGTAGGGCATACTCGAGCATTCTGTTTGCAAATTGACCACGCTAATACCCCGCTCAGACAGTGCTTGCGACATTTCTAATACCAAGCCCTGTCGGTCAGGGGCTGCAGCATTAAACATTGCATAGCGAACCTCATGCCCAATATCTTGACCGACTTCATCCACCAGCACTCTAAGACCCACCTTACCCAAGCGCTCCAGTGCTGTTTCCAGTGAAGCTTTGCGCGCCGCAGGAATATCAATGCAAACAACGCCGGCAAACTTACCAGCTAAGCGTGTTAACTGACAATCAAGCCAATTGCCCTGCTCTTCGGCTACAACACTTGCTAGCGCTCTCACCACACCAGGTCTATCATCGCTCAATACACTTAAAATTAATTGCATATCCAAATCCTCTTTTTGGTATTACTATAGTTATTTACTCACATTGTGCCTTTAAAGATAACTTATGATTATCCCCCCTGAAAAAATACAAGCCGATACACTGAACAACATATTAGAGGAGTTTATCAACCGAGAAGGTACTGATTACGGTGAAATTGAGTATAACTTAGCCGCTAAAGTTGAAAAACTAAAACCTCAAGTGCTCAATGGCGATATCTTAATTGTTTTTGATGATCAGCTTCAATCAATTACACTAATGACAAAGCGCCAATATAAAGAAGCACAGCACACCCAAGACCGTATCAACAGAACGCTTCACTGTGACACTTAAACAACAATCGTCAACAACTCAATCACCACAGCAGGTGCAACATAGCACAATAGGTGATACTCCTGTTATTATCTCGCGACCTCGCACACCTAAAGCGACACTCATGCTTGCGCATGGCGCTGGGGCACCTATGGACAGCGAGTTTATGACACGTTATAGCTTAACGCTCAGCCGCTACGATATCTGTGTTTTGCGCTTTGAGTTTGACTACATGGCACAACGTAGAACCGGTGGCAGCAAAAGGCCGCCACCCAACATATTGGTGCTGGTCGATCAATGGCGGGCGCTCATACACAGGCAACAGGCTCAGAGAGGCGACCCAATACCTTTTTTTATAGGTGGCAAATCTATGGGTGGCCGAGTGGCAACATTATTAAATGCTGGGAATAAAAGTGCGTCAAAAGACAAACCGGCATGGGAAGGCGTAATTTGTTTGGGCTATCCTTTCCACCCACAAAAACAACCCCTGAAGCTACGCACTCAACACCTCAGCGACCCCATGCAACCGACGCTCATTATTCAAGGCACGCGAGACGCCCTAGGCAATCAAGAAGAAGTCATTAGCTACGCATTGACATCGGACATTCAGCTACACTGGATAAACACCGCCAACCACGACCTCAAGCCTCTCGCTCGCTCGCAAATAACCCACCAAAACGCCATCGACGATGCCGCGATGGCGACCAATACATTTATTGAGCAATGCTTGCAAACGCAACGCACCCAAAAAAGGGCAGCAAAGCCATTTAAAAATTAAACAGCCAGCAAAGTAATTTTTTCGGGCTCTTGTAATACCGGCGCAAAATAATTAATCAGCTCAGCCCGCTGCGTACTGTGCAACCAACGCTCCCAGTCACGTGAGGTACGCCACTTACACAATAAAAAGCGATGGTTATGATTATTCATATCCTCGTACGCCTCACCAGAAATAAACCCAGGTACCACATAGGTCTGCTGTAACATATTGCGTGCAACCTCATCGTATGTTGTTGCCATGCCGTCAGCAATGCGACGTTCGATTAATACGTAAATCATAAATTCTCCATGAAACAATGAAAACGACAGCCCAATGAATGCCGCCTCAAAGTGCGGAATAATACCTAATGCATTACCAATACACAAAACAAACTCACCGCCGCATCACGAGTACGGCTATTCATTAAAATGTATTTTCGGCACTTAATATAACCTGATAGCTACCTGCGTTTTCTTTGTAGCCAATAGGTTTGGCGATGTCAATATGTATAACATTACCCACATGTGTTTTGCTAGAAGCAATACGCAAACCAAAACCAACACCGCTTAACAATTCACCATCATAACCTTCGTTAGCAATAGCTAAATGGTGTGTATTTTGTAGCATAGCCACATCGACATAAGCAGCCGCCCCCACGCGAATGATATTGAAAATATGTAAATGGCTATGGTAACGGTATTCGAGCGAGCCACTTAAAAGCCTGTCACCTAGCACATAGTTGGCCGGGTATCCTCGCACTGCGCTTAGCCCACCCACCCGAGCAGACTGATGAAGCGCCGCAGCACGCGTTTGAAAATATTGTACGGCACCAAAAATACGCTGCTGGTCTCCCATTAAATAACGGTAATTAAAATATGCCGTCGCACTGTAATAATCCTTTTCAGAGACTGGGGTTTCCTCGCTATAACGTACACCATCAAACTGTAAAGCGACGCCGACATATTGATTTGTAAATTGAAACAGCTCATCGTAAGACGCGCTCATCACATACGCTGATGGCGCTTGATCGCGCGCTGGGCTATAGCCTAGCGTCAAGCGCCAGTAAGCGCCCAGTCGTAAATCTTCAACAAGCCCGATAGAATTAATATTTTTAGCCACAATATAATCCGTAGACTTTTGCTCTAGCGACAGCCAAGGATATGTCAAATCAGTAGGCTGATCCGGTGCCAGCGAAAGCTCGCCAACATATCGGCTGTAAGACTGCTTTACCTGACTAATGCCCGCATACAAGCGCGTAACACTCTTTGATAATAATGATTTTTGAATACCCACATAGGCACTTTTGTTTTCGCTACGAATATCATATGACACCAAAGTGTTATCATTTTGATCGACGGTCAAACGCGCCTCTAATTGCTCTAATGAGGCGTCGAAAGCTGTGAGTGTACTATCGGTATAAAAAGGTTTACCGAATTGAGCATTGCGCACATAACCATCAGAATTATCACTAAAACCAAAACTGACAGCCAGCGGCTGACCCCAAAGATAATTTTTTTTGAATTTATACGCCAATGAATTACGTTGATCATCTTTAGTGAAAACAGCAGAGACTTCACTGCCTGTGCCTAAAAAATTGCCTTCGACGACCCCCACTTTTGATTTACTCTGTCCACCCGCTTGACTACCGGTCAAAATCGGTTGGGTGGTCCATGCATCTTTGACAACCACCACCAAGCGAATACCACCACGGCAATACCCAACCGGCATAATAAAAGCATCAGCCAAGTATTTACGCTCGCGTAAATTACGCTCTGTTTCGGCAACCGCCGCAGGGTCGAGCGCATCACCTTCACTAAAGAGCAATTGAGGCCGCAAGGCCGATTCGCGCGTGCGCATATTTAAAGAGTTAACCAGCCGAAAAAGCGGGTTATCTTCTTTTGGGTCTGCTACGTCAAAAACATCGATGCGCGTAAATTCAATTGAAGCAATGGTCATACCTTGATAATCGGCAAAGCGATTATCAGCATGCGCCTCACCAAATATACGCCGCTGGTATGCCTGTCGAGTCAAATCGAGCGACTGGCAAGCACCATCATCGCTGTCATCCTTATTGAATAATGGATTGCGCTTTGGCTGCAGCTCATCAACAGGCACCAACACCGCGTCATCAGCCTTAGCTGGTACCGCCACACCGATATAGCCACTCAACATGCCCACAGCGGCCATATAGCGTAAGAATCTCAATTTTGCTTGCAGCGGACTAAACACGTTATACACTTTGTATATACTCGATAAAAATAATCTATTAGGGGCGGCGATGTTACGCGCTTTATTTCGCATACTACGTACTGTAAAAAAAGGTGCTATCACATTATTGATCGTCCTGACTCTTGCTATTTTATGGGCCGCCACACTCAACAAGCCCTCACAACACCTATTTCCAGATTATGGGCTACCCAGCACTATACGCACTCTACCGCAAAATTGGACACCCGATATACGCCAACAAGTAGCGCACACCAGTTTTGGCTCACACATTTTGCCATTACAGTGGCTATTACACTTAGAGCATCCAACACTTCCAAATTTTATCAATGACCCCGACTACCTCTCTACTTTAGGTTTTATTCCTCAGCAGCATAGCATTAACAACCCCTACGCCCTTCCAATTGGCTTTAGCGTTACCGATCACAAAAACGAACAATGGGCAGGCTTAACCTGTGCAGCTTGCCATACTGCACTTGTGAGCTACAAGGGGCAAAAGATACTCATTGACGGGGGAAGTGCGCAACTCAATTTTGCCCAATTTGAGCAGGATATTCTTGCGGCCATTACACACACCCTCGATCAGCCTGCGCGCTTAGCACGTTTTGCCGACGCCCTTCATAGCGATGAAACACCGTTAAAAGTCGCCCTCGAGCACTATCAGCAGTCACTCGAGCGGCGCCTTACACTCAATGCAACTAGCACCCCTTATGGGCACGGCCGCCTAGATGCGCTAGGCATCATCTTCAACACCATCGCCGCTGAAGCACTCAATATGCCGGCCAATGCACACAGCCCAGACGGACCCGTGAGTATTCCTACCTTATGGGACGCCTCTCATCACGACCTTGTCCAATGGAATGGCTCAGCCCCTAATCAAGAACCCGGACCACTCGCCCAAAATATACCAACAGCGCTTGCGGTGTACGGCAGTGTCGATATAGATCCTGACAATATCATAGGTTATCGCAACAGCGTCAACGTTAAAAACCTAGGCTACCTGCAACAACAATATTACAAACTCACTCGGCCCAAGTGGCCCAGTGAGCTGCTCGGTGCCATTGATGCACGCAAAGCGTTTTTAGGAAAAACACTCTACCGCACACACTGCCAAGATTGCCACACGATCATTGACCCACTGGCGCCCAAGCGCAAAATCAAAAGCGTACTCGTTGATATAGCACGCATTGGCACAGACCCTGTCATGGCAACAAATTTTGTTGAGCGGCAGGTGCATAGTGGGCAATTGCAAGGCGAAAAGATGGGCATTGTGGCTGGCCCGCCAATTGCCGCCCAAGTCCCGCCTATAGAGCTAGTCATGAATGCAACCGCTGGCGTCATACTGAACAAACCACTGAGCGCTATTACGGCAGTAGCTACCGAGTATGCCAGCAATTTTAGTGCGCCACTGGCTTGGACGCGCAAAGCCTACCGCGCTCGCCCACTCAACGGGATTTGGAGTAGCGCACCTTATTTGCATAATGGCTCGGTGCCTACACTATGGGATTTACTTCAACCTCCCGAGCTTAGAGCTCAAACATTTTATGTCGGCAATCAGGAGCTAGATTTAATCAAGGTCGGCTTTCAACACCATCAAAACCTAAATGCGAGCTACTTTGATACAACACTATACGGCAATAGCAATAGCGGGCATCTTTTTGGCACTCACTTAACAGAGGGCGAAAAGTGGGCGCTTATCGAATACCTAAAAACGCTCTGACTGCGGCATATGTAAGTCGCGCGATCATAGCTGCGTTATTGCAGCGAGGTGCTGGGGAATCAATATCTATAAGCCGATCGCCTACTCATAAGCGCGAGCGGGGCGCTCAAGCCATCCATGGGACTAATCCATAGGACTATATAAACGCTCCCGGCGCTTAAATGCCCAGAAAATAATCCATCAGCGCCCTATTTCGCGAACACTGAATCATTCACTGAGAGATAACGATTGGGAATGGCTCAAATAATGCTGCAGCCAAGGCTGTACTTTGGTAACAGCCTCTTTCAAGGTTTGATGAATCAATGCCAGTGTAATCGGCTGATCACTTAAACCTGCCGCCCAGTTTGCCACAATACAAATAGCCCCATATTGCATCTCGAGTTCGCGCGCGAGGGCGGCCTCGGGCATAGCAGTCATGCCAACAAGCGTATTGCCATCTCGCTGCAAACGCGTAACTTCTGCTGCCGTTTCAAGCCTAGGGCCTTGAGTGCAAGCGTAACACCCCGTCGTAATGACAGGTAAAGCCAGCGCTGTCGCACTGATCAAAAGAGCTTGCCTGACACTGTCGGTATAAGGCTCAGCAAACTCAATATGATTGAGCTTATCGGTTAGTTCATCGGCAAATGTATGTTCGCGGCCATAGCTATAATCAATAATCTGATCAGGCACCACAAGCGCACCAGGGGCACACCCCTCACCTATGCCGCCCACCGCATTGATCGCAATAACTTGTCGAATACCCAGTGTTTTTAATGCCCAAATATTTGCACGATAGTTAATGTTGTGCGGAGGTATTTTATGACCGTTACCGTGGCGCTTCATAAACACAACCGGCTGGCCTGCCCAAAAGCCTTGCTCAATTCCCTCAACTAAACCATAAGGTGTTGGTACGCTGAGCTGCTTATCAGACTCGAAGTCCGAAAGCTCATAAAAGCCAGAGCCGCCTATAATGGCAACCGCTGGAGCGGCAGTAACCGGTGTTTGTATATCATAAGACGGGTTGACGCCGCGTTTAAGTGCGTTGGTGCTCATCGGTTATACTCGTTAACAAGAAAACGTGTAGTGTATCGAACTTATTCGATCAGTCGCTTTTTATCATAACTTTTCTATAGCGGTTTTATTGTCATGTAACGATATAAAAAATACCAAAATGGGGCGCTCAAGCCGTCTACAAACGCTATATAAAGCGACACTGATCAAGCTTGAGAATAGTTAGCTTGATTCATTCACTACCCCTCTACTCCTGTACATCATCAGCCACCCCGCCATCGCCAATAATCATATCACCCCCTGCATCTTTAGCGCGATGCAGGCATTGGTAAGCATTAATGACAAGCTCATCAAAACCGCCTTCATCGCACTGCTCGCTACCGTTTTGCGCTGAATAGTTGGCAACCCCTGCACTAAAGCTCACAGCAATTTTACTGCCGTTCCAATCGACACTAGCATTCGATATCACACTGTTAACATGCTCCAATAATGAACACGCTTTATCATTTGTCAGGCCGACCATTAACACATAAAACTCTTGACCATCTGTACGCGCTACTAAAAAGCGATCCAATGATTGATCGAGACGCGTGGCAACATGCTGCATCACAACATCACCGGCATCGTTGCCAAACTTTTCATTGACCAAGCGAAAGTTATCAAGGTCAATGACTGCCAGAGCAACTGGAGTATTATTGCCTTGAGCAGCCAGCCAATCTTCATAGCCTTTTTCAAAAAAATAATAGCGATTGTAAATACCCGTATGGTAATCGCGCCGAGTGGCATCACGAATCTGCTCGATCATCTCTACCTGCTCAACATTGTGTGTTATGCGGCAGAAAAACTCCTCATGATTAAAAGGCTTTTTAATAAAATCATTGGCACCTGCCTTGATAAAGCGCGCCGTTAAATGCCCGTCACCTTCCGAAGAAATCCCTATAATGACAAGTTCTGACTTAACGTATTTTACCCTCAACTTTTGCACCAACTCAAAGCCGTCCATCTCTGGCATATTGTAATCGGTGATCAGCATTTTGATTTTAGGGTTATTCAGAAGAACTTTAATCGCCTCTATGCCATTTTTAGCCTCAAGAACTGGATATCGATGCAAACGCATCATGTTAACTACAATCTTGCGGCTCATTGAGGAGTCATCAACAACTAGCACATGTACATTTTCATTTTTGATCAGGCGATGAATAAGGTTGCAAGCATAGACATAAGAGAAGCGCCCTTCCTTGGTGACATAATCCACGATACCTTTTGCTAGCAAAATATTGCGACGCTCAGTATCAAAAGAGGCTGTGAGCACAAGGGTTGGGATTTTTAGTGATAGGGTGTAATCCACTATTTCACCGTCGGGCGCATCAGGTAACGACAAATCAACCATTGCAGCAAAAATATCAGGATTTGTATCGATCAGCGCCTTAGCCTCAGCTAATGTCTCAGCATATAAAGGCGTAAAAACAGCGGATTGTTTAACAACGTGCTTGATGATACGCATCACCATCGTACTATCTTCAACAATCAATACTTTTTTCATAATCACAGTACCCGCTCAATAAACAGTATTTATCACTATTCATAAGCGCCGCCACTGAAAAAGCGGTATACCGAGCAAGGCTTAAGCGCCTAGCGCTTGCTTGCGATATAAACGCAGAAGACCGCCCTTCAACACGGCACCAAGTAATAGGGGTAGGCTTGCTTGAATAATGAACATGATTTATTGAGTGTAGACTAGCGAATGCACTGACACGACTGGATTGTGATATGTAAAACACGAAAAGAAACACTCAAGCATATAATAAGTATAGAGTGCTCCAAGTGATTACACCTCTTAACGACGGTAGCTAGAATGTCCACGCCCGCCACTGCGATGCCCATCTTGACGATGACCACCGCCATGACGACTACTGCCACCTCTACGCTGCTGTACGGGTAAAGGAGTCAGCGGCTCAGGCAAGCTTGTTAATAATTCTTCTGGGGGAACTTCACTATGAATTTTACGCCCCACTAACTCTTCAATCGCGGGCAGGCGAAACGAATCATCCTCGCACGCAAAACTCACTGAAATACCTTTACTGCCAGCCCGCCCGGTTCGACCTATTCGGTGTACATAATCCTCGGGTTCCTCGGGTAGTGTATAATTCACCACATGAGACACATCATTAATATGGATGCCTCGACCAGCAACATCGGTAGCAACGAGTACGCTAATTTTTCCGGATTTAAACGCATCTAAGGTTTTCACGCGCTTATTTTGGTCTATCTCACCACTGAGTAAGCCCGACTTAATACCGTAGGCCTTTAAATAGTCATGTAGTTTTCTGCATTCATCACGGCGATTAGCAAAAACCATCGTCGAATCAAAACCATGAGTATTTAATAAATTGTACAGCAGCGTAAACTTTTCATCGCCGGCAACCATATAAACATGCTGCTCGACGTTGTCTGTTGTCACTGACTCCGAGGCTATTTCAATATGTTTCGCCTCATGCATCCATTGCTCCGACAAACGCATAACCTCTTCGGTAAAGGTGGCCGAGAACATCAATGTTTGGCGGTGTGTTTTTCTAGGGGTGTAACGTACTATTTGACGCATTTGCGGAATAAAACCCATATCCAGCATACGGTCAGCTTCATCGATAACCAGTAGCTCTACCGTATCTAAATGCACATCTTGACGCTCACGAAAATCCAACATGCGGCCAGGCGTTGCAACCAAAATATCAACAAATTCATTATGCAACCGATTTTGCTGCTTTTGATAATCCATACCACCCACCAATGTATGAATTTTTAAATCTGTATATTTAGTCAGCAATTTAGCATCTTCAGCAATTTGAATCACCAACTCACGTGTTGGTGCAACAATAAGCGCCCGAGCTTCACCGGCATAGCGCTCTTCGGTGATAGGGTTTTTTAATAAATCATCAATAACTCGGATTAAAAACGCGGCCGTCTTACCTGTGCCAGTTTGAGCTTTACCCAGCACATCATGGCCTGCCAAACTATAAGGCAGAGATTCCGCTTGAATAGGCGAGCAATGCTCAAAACCTAAATCCTCAATAGCTTTTAATAATGGCGGCGCTAAATTCAGGTCTTGGAAGTGCGTTTTAACGACCGGTGTGTTGTTAGGGGTGGGTTCGGTGCTCAAAGAATAACCTACAAATAATGGACTAGGCCGACGAGTTTAGCACGACCTCTATAAAACAGCTAAAAAGCTCACTTAAAACTCAACATATTTCTATAATTAAAAGGCTACTGAATGCGCTGATCCACATTTTCGAGCCGCACCGTTAGAGGCGCTTAACATTGGTCACATTTATCGGCGTAATAACCACTGGCGGCACATGTAAAAACAACAAATCTAGCGCAAAGGTCCAAAAAATAATCCACGCGTACCCTGTCCGATGAGGGTTGTCAGTAGGACTGCATCGTTATCTATTTAGATAGATTAAATATGGCAATACGCTAGAGTAACTGTCTTTGCTAGAGTAACTTGTCTTTATAAGCGAGATAAGCATCCTCTAGTGCTGTTAAATCAGGGATTGTCATCTCTTCTCCTTCACAATTTACACTCATGACTTCAAAGGGGCTTAAATCACCTTGTACTGCATTGTCTGTCACATCTTCCATCATTACCATGACCTCACGGGGGATACCTTGCGTAGGAATAGCAATAAAGCCTACGTCGGTATTTGCGCCTGTATTTTTGAATAATACAATACGACCGTTTGGGTTAATTCCCCCACCTTGATCACGGGTTAGCTTTTCGAAACTAATCAATGGCACTCGACGGTTACGCCAGTTGTAATGCCCTAAAAACCAGTCTGGGCCACTGTTATCAGGGAAGATTGGTGCTACCGAAGCGACTTCGGCAATACTGATACTAGGCACCAAAAGTGCTCCCGCTTGAATGGGCAAAACAAAGCACGCCATGCCTCCGGTATCATTGTCTACAGTATTGTCATTCATTGTGCTCTACCCGAATTATTGTCTACCTGAATTTTTTATTACGCCATGCCAATGGTATTCGCTATGCGCACATATCGCCTACCAAACTGAGCCTCTACTGAGACAAAGCATAGAGCCTATGGCGCGCGACGAGCTTTCTGGCCAGCTGTGCAGGTTCACCTTCTTCACCCGCTTGCATGATTGCCTGCACACTAACAGGCATAGAGTCAACAGCACATGAACCTGCGCTTTGTACCCATACCTCACCGCCACGATAATGTAACAACTGACTACTGCGCGCACCATCATCGCCCATACCTGTGAAAATAATTGCGCCGCCACGGTCCGCAAAAACACGTGCCACTTTTGCAATAACCTGGTCAATCGACGGAGAGTAGTCCCCTTTCCAAGGCACAGGTAAAGGCGTTATAACACCATTATCTAATAAATCTATTTGCATGCTTGGCGGTACTAAATAAATGGTTTTTTCGCGAATCACCCTCGGCACATCAAGCATTTGCACATTAAAAGCACTGTGTGTATCGACCACTTGCTTTAAGGTTTTCATAGTGCCGTCATCAATATGCTGAACATATAAAAAAGCAACTCCAGCTAACTCAGCTGGGATTTCATCTAAGAAATCACTGATCGCTTTAGGTCCACCCGTTGAGGCTGCCAGAACCCATAAATATTTGGCTCTGGCCCGACTACCCTCTATACGATCTTGCACCTCTCCACGCGTTAACAGCGCTAGCTTCGCAGCTAATTTTTTAGCGCGCTTTTCACGGAGTTCAACGCTCGATAATACGTTGTCCTCTTCAGACAAAGGCCCATCATCGTTATACACAACCGGAATAGCGGTTAAGTCCAGATCCTCTAATAACTTTCGTGCATTTTCGGGATAATCAGAAGCCACTAGCCATGCATCGGCTTTGGGCAGCTCTGTAACCACTTTAAGAAAAGTGCTATCAAGAGAAGCACTTGCACGATGGCCAGCCGTCTGTACTAGGCGCACCAATTCCCCTAATTGCTCAGCGGTATGCGCCAGAACCCCTACATTTAAACAAGCCTCTGGCATGCAGTGTTAAGCCTCAACCAACTCATTGATACTCTGTAATAGCAGCTTTTCTTGGTAGGGTTTACCCAAATAATGGTTAACCCCGATGCTTAATGCATGCTCACGATGCTTATCACCGGTTCGCGATGTGATCATCACAATCGGAATATTCATCCACTCTTGTGTTGTACGCATGTTTTTAGCCACCTCAAAACCATCCATACGTGGCATTTCAATATCAAGCAGCATGACATCAGGAATGCGTGTTTGCAGTACCTGCAACGCATCAACCCCATCTTTTGCCGTAATAACATTAAAGCCTTCACGCTCCAAAAATCGCGTTGTCACTTTACGTACTGTTACAGAGTCATCGACCACCATAACCGTTTTGGTCACACGTTCGACTTCTAAGGGCTGGGCAACTTTAGGCGAAGTTAAACCAATCGTTGCTACCGCGCGGCGAACCAATGCATGCGGATCGAGAATGACAACAACACTACCATCCCCCATCACTGTAGCGCCCGACATGCCTTGCACCGACGAAAATTGCGCACCTAGACTTTTTACCACAATCTCACGACTGCCCATCAAACTATCAACCTGCAAAGCCATCGTGTGCTGGGCAGAGCGAACTAAGATAACCGGCAGAGGCATCACCTGCCCCTCGAGGCGAGGATGCATATCGTCATACAACATGCCACCTAAATAACGCACTTCATAGCTTTCACCCGCATATTCAAAACGCGCATCATTTTGACTGTAATAGTGCTCAAGCTCAAATGGACTAACACGCACAATACCTTCAATGGTATTTAACGGAATAGCGTAGCTCTCTTTGCCTAAAGTAACCATCAAGGCACGGTTTACTGACACAGTAAAAGGAAGGCGGACAGTAAATTGCGTGCCGACATCTTGCTTGGACTCAATAGTCATTGAGCCACCAAGCTGCTTGATTTCAGCGGCTACTACATCCATGCCCACACCGCGACCTGAAATTTGAGTAACATGCTCGACGGTACTAAAGCCCGCCTGCAAAATAAACTGCATGATTTCGTGGTCACTTAACTCAGCATCTGCCACCATTAAACCGCGCTCAATCGCTTTTTTACGGACCTTTTCTAGCGCAATACCCTTGCCGTCATCGGCTAAACGGAGCAGGATATCGCCACCTTCTCGCGAAAAGCTTAATAGTATTCGACCACTCTCTGACTTACCTGCCGCTAAGCGTTCAGCGGGCTGCTCGATACCATGATCCACAGCATTACGTAACATATGCTCTAATGGGGCCACCATGTGCTCAAGCACCGAGCGATCCATTTCACCTTCAACATTATCCAACTCAAAGCTTACTTGCTTGTTTAGCTCACCTGCTACCTGCCGCACAATACGTCGCAAGCGCGGTACCATACGTGAAAAAGGAACCATACGTGCGCGCATTAGGCCTTCTTGTAATGAAGAGTTAATGCGTTGCTGTTGTAATAAAATCGTCTCCGTATCTTTAACTTTGTCACTGAGGGTGCGCTTCAAATCTACCAAGTCAGACGCCGACTCGGTTAACGAGCGAGATAACTGCTGCAACTGTGAATAGCGATCCATCTCTAGAGGGTCGAAGTCTTGGCTTTCACCTAACTGCTCTTGACGGAACACAATTTGCGCTTCGGTTTCCATATCTAAGCGACGCAACTGCTCTTGCAATCGTCGTAATGTCGTATCGATTTCATTAATAGCAGAACCGAAATCACTCACTTGTTGCTCAATTCGGCCACGGCTAATCGAGGTTTCGCCCGCTAAGTTCACAAGCTCTTCTAATAATTCAGAAGAAATCTTAACGGCTTCTTGCGAAGTTGTTTTTTTGTTTGAAGTAACGGCCTTCTGGGTTTCTTGTGCTGCCGGAGCCTGAGGCTCAGGCATAACAAAATCCGTTTTAGACGCTTTTTGACTTGCCAGTAACATGGCTGCCTGTTGAGCAGCCAACATGGCCTCTTGTGTATCCGCGAGCGAGCGCACCGCTTTCGACTCTGCTTCAACCACCTCAGCAGTACTCTCATCAAGATCAACGTTAGGCGTTGGTAATGTTGCCGTATTGTCGCTTGGTATGTCACTAACGGTTGCATTTGAAGGCGCTGTACTAAGAGCGGTATCACTAGAAGAGGCACTATTATTGGCAGATTCAATATGGGGAGATACAATAGGCGCGACTTCTTCGCCTGCTAAGCGTGCTTTTACTCCCTTAATGCCGTTTAGCGCTAAATCTTGATATTGATGCAGAATACTAAAGAAATTTGTTGCTTTATCAGGACCTACCTCATTAATAAGGTAAGTTTCGTATTCGTGCGTCAAATCACCGAAGACGGCTAAATTACTCAACCGTGCGCCACCTTTAAGGGTATGCAAGGCTCGCTTCATTTCTTCGGGGGCTTCAAGGCTTGACCAATCGGACTCCCATGAGTGTATTGACTCCTCTAAGAGCTCAATAAGCTCATCAGCCTCTTCGAGGAATATCTCAATAATTTCGGCATCAAAATCCTCAGCATCAATAGTGGAAGGGTCGCCACCAGCAAATAGTAATCCGCCAATAGGCTGCTGCTCTATGGGTTGTTGGTTTATGGGTTGTTGGTTTATGGGTTGTTGCTCGCTGTCGGGATCAGCCATCCGAGAGGGTTCATCCTCAGCCTCAACGATTGAAGAATGTTGTGGTTCTTCGTGTAAACCAGCAGGAACCTCCAAGTCATCAGCAACCCGACTCACATCAACACCCGAATCCTCTTCTTGAGAGTCATCTAATAATTCGGGTGTCACTACAAAATTATCCACCTCTTCCGAGTCAAAGAGATCCGACGCATCCATTTCAATATGCGTATGCATCGGTGTATCAACAGGATACTCTACGTTTTCACGCGTTGCAGCGACAGCTTCAACGTCGGTAGTCTCTTGTTCAGGTACAGACTGCGTTTCGGCAACATCAGCCGTAGGCATCTCAGCCTCGATTTCTGTTAAGCTAACGTCATCGGTTAAATCAAAGCCTGAGTTTGACAGCGAATCACCTGCTACCTGCTCTTGCTCTGAACCTTCCTCACCAGATAATCCAGTAAAAGAAAGATCCAGTGTATCGTCTGCTTCGCTATACCCTGTTGCACCAGTAATATTTAACGCATCGGTATCGATCAAATCACTGGAGATACTGTCACTTAAAGTGCTCGCAGCAATAATCTCTTCTGGGTCTTCTGAGCTCGACTGCTCTTGTGCTACTAAGTCTTCAGCGGACAGGCGTTCAGGTAACTGAGCATCTGCCGTAGACTCTTCAAGGAGATGCTCTTCGCTAGCAGTACCTTCTGTAACCCCCTGCTCTAGAGTACTATCTTCTAGGGTAGAATTGTCTAGCGTGCTACTTTCAAGAGTTTTCTCATCAGAAGGGCTGTCTTTAGAGGTCCTATCTTCAGAAAAACTGCCTTCGGAAGCACCCCCTTCAAAAGCGCTTTGTTCGGGACGCTCTTGTATGAAATGACTCTCTACAAAACGCTGCTCAATAATACTTTTTTCATCAGCATTAGGCTCTTCTGGCTTACCCTCAAAATCGTGATGCTCAGATGCGCCGCCCTCAAAAGAATCGGCATCGGATATCTCTTCACCAAAGGATTCTATGTTGGTAAGATCAACTTCATTCAGACCTGCTATGTCACTGATAGGCTCGGGAACAACCAAAAAGCTATCGAGCTGATATTGGAGGTGACTATCAACCGTTGGCAACGTTTGGGCGGCAGCAACAGCATCAATCATATCTAATAACGTATTATGAGCCTGCCTAAACGCCTCGAATACAGAGGCATCAGGAGTCAAATAATCTAGTGCCACAACATATAAGTCATGCAGCTGGCAACTTAACATTTCCATCGATGGAAAATTGGCTTGCGCCGCACCACTTTCGAGCGTTTTAAGCTCAGCCATCATTGCTGGCAGTTCTTCTGTATGGCTTAAATCCGCTTCCCAGCGTTCGATGACTTCGTCAGCATCAAGTAATAAACGAATATCTTCGGCCATGAAAATAGCTAGCATACGGGGGTCTACGGGATGCGCCGTCTTGTTGTTAGGTGCTCCTGTCGCGCGAATAAGATGCCCAAGATGTACTTCTTTTAACTCTGCTACACGCGCTATAAATTGCCCCAGCTTAGGCAGTGTAGCCTGCTCATTGCGCTCAACAAACTCTAGGCCTTCGCGCGTATACTCTGCAGCATCTTTGATCAACTGTAAGACGTCCTGATCAACGACTACTTGATAGGTTCTAAGCTCTTTGATCAGCAGTTCAAGAGGTGCCGCAAGCTGGGCAATATCGGCAACGCCAGCCATGTGCGCGCTGCCCTTGAGAGTATGCAGTGCCCGCTGCAGGCTATCGGTCGGGGTCGAATAAATAGGTGCTGCAGCATCCATATCCCCTATAAACTCGTCAATTGCCGCCAAATGTGTTTGTGCTTCAGAAGCAAATAACTCCCATAATATACGCTCTTCGACTGCATCTTCTTGACTGACTCGCTCAGCTTCTGATGCGGCGTCAGCAGCAGAAACCTCCAGTGTTTGCTCTATAGCTGCTGGCGAGGTTGCATCAGTATGTATATTTTCGGTTACATGCCTTGCCGCAATAGCATCATTTTCAGGTTTACTGAAATCGGCAGGAACTTGCCCGTTGGCCAGCTCTGTTGCCCAGGCTTCGTACAATTTGGCTTGCGGGCGTGATGCTGGAATCAGGCGCTGCTCAAAAGCATCAACCATTGAAGGTAGTAATGTGAAAACACGCTCTACAAACTCTAGATGTATCGGCTGCTGTTCAATATTATTATCGATAATACGGTTAATTAGATTTTCAACTGACCAGGCTAACTCACTAATATCAGCTGCTTTAACCATTCGACCACTGCCTTTCAAAGTATGAAAAGCCCGACGGGTAATAGTTACACCGTCACTCGACTGCGTATCGTTACGCCATTGAGGAAGAGACTCTTCAAGAGTCTCGAGGACTTCTCTGGCTTCTTCGACAAAAATTTCCGCAATATCTTCATCCACGCTCTCATCAAGCTCGAACGATACTGGGGCTTGTTGTGTGGTTACCTCCAGTTCAGTATCAATAGATTCTGGTGCCATATGGTGAGCTTGATCGCTTGATACTGTGGGTTCGGACGGCTCATCTGTGAGCGGGGTCGCGCCAATGACTGTTAAGTCATCAGTACCAAACTCTGCGGCATCTTGTTCTGAAGACTCAACGCCCTGATCAGCCGATACACTGTAACCAAGGTCACGCAACGCATCTTCGGCTAATTCTAAAAAACTATCAACATCATCACTAAAATCACCAATCAAGCGATCTAAATAATAGTCAACAGCCTCAACAGCGTTCGCTAAAACGGTCAGTGTTTCAGCGGATGGATTCTCTTCCGATGCAATAAAATGCTGCTGTATAAATTGCCCACAACTGTCAACGATCGCAGCAGCACGCACGAGCGGTATCATACCGAGACCGCCGCGCACATCTTTAATCAATCCTTCAACCGCTGCGAGTGCCGACCTATCCCACTGCGACGAATAAAACTCAACAATCGCTTCTTTAAGTTTTTCCAAGCCAATGCGACTTTGCTGAAGTACAACAACTTTAGCCTCATCAATTTCAATATCGCGCTCATTAACATCGGATAAATTAGCTTTACCAGCACCTTTGGCAATCGCATCTAAGCGATGCTCAATAGTCACGAGCTCATTAGCAACATCGGTGAGCTCATCTATATTGACGTCTACATGTTGGCTTGCCGCTAAAAGACGATCATGCTGCGCATTGGCAGCTTGGCGTAAATTAGCCACGCCTAATACCGCTAGGGTATCGGCAACACGCTTAACAATTGGCAATGAAGCCTCTAAACTACTGGTCGCACCACCCTCGGTGACAACATGGCTTAGAATCTGTTTAACGGTATTCATCTCTTCGCGCAATGCCGTGACTACAGATCGAATAGTATCTGGCTCAGGTGCCGAGATCATATTTTTGTGGAAACCACGCCCTTCTACGGCACCTTCAAACAATGCACTATTTAGGCGATAACGCTCTTTGACATTTTTAATACCGCGGCTAACTTCACCAGAGCGTGCAATATAATATAAAAGATTGCGTGCTAGGGCTTCATCAATAGGCCTATCAAAGGCCGCGGGAGCATCTTCATAGAGTTTTTTAATTTCTTTTGCTAAGCGACGTAATAAACCTTTAACCGCAACACTGAGCTCAATCTCATCTTCAATTAAGCTATCAACCAATGCACCTGCCATCTGCCAAAGGTTATTATGCACCGTACCTGTTGATGAGTTTTGCAAGCGGGCAAATACCTTACTCACGTAAACAAGGTTTTCATCAATTTTTATACCGCGCAACACACTAGCTGCAGCGTATTGGTACATTTCAAAGAGCTTTTTAAGAACTTCTTTTAGCTTTTGAGTATTGTTCAGGAGAGGGTGCTTAGCCCCATGAAGCTCTAATAAAGCGCCTAATTCTGGCGTAAATAAATTTGTTTCGCTCAGATAGCGCTCTTTACGCGCAGCCCGTAAATCATTCAACAGAGGCAATACTATACCTGGGTGATCATCCTGAATGCGCTTAACATGATCTAAATAAATAGGTAGCTGCAACAAGCTACGCATTAATACTTCTAAAGCCTCCGCTTCATTCACAACATTTTTGTTAATGATTGCGTGGGCAAGAAGCTCCATTTCTTCAGCAAACAAAGAGGCACCGTGAAACTCCACCATTTTGAGCGAACCCAAAACCTGATGGATATGTGTAAGACAAAAGCGGATACGCGTGCTATCACGGGTATCGTCGGCATAGGCCTCTAAGGCTTGTCGCGCTTCATTCAGCGCTTCGCCAATCTCGCCTATTACCCACTCAAGGGCTGCGTAATTACGTTTATCTCCCATTGGGGGTCCCATTCTTATATATGCACGTAGGCTTGTACTTCTTCCGCGGAAAGACGCTTCATTTTAGGATGAGACCAGTCAACAACTTCCCCAAGTCCTATGACGAGTACTCCCCCTGGTTTTAAGCGTTCAACAAAAGCATTCATAATGCTTTCGCGCAGCCATTTTTTAAAATAGATTAATAAATTCTGGCAGTAAATCACGTCGACCTTAACCACTGGCATCTCAGCAATATTTAAAATATTTCCCTGATGAAAACAAATGCGATCGCGCAGTGACGAAATGATTTGATACTTGCCATCATCTAATTGAGTGAAATAGCGCTTGCAGTAAGTTTCATTGAGCCGTTCCAACTTCCGATCGTTATAGACGCCATTTTTTGCCAGCGATAGAGCAGCACGACTAATATCTGTCGCAGTAATTCCGTACAGTGGATCTTTATTAACCCATTGATAAGCGTCGTTAATAACCATTGCTAGCGAGTAAGGCTCTTCTCCCGTCGAGCAGCCTACACTCCATAGTTCGAAAGCATCATCGCTATTATTATTCATCAAGCGATCAGCCAGGTGCCGAGCAATAAAATCAATCGATTCTTTATGGCGAAAAAAACTGGTTTCCTTAACCACCAAGCGATCAATTAAGCGTGTCCACTCAAGCATGCCCGATACGCCATCTAAGATATATTCGAGATAATCAGAATAACGCTCGAAATCAAGTTCACGCATTCGCATAGTCACTTGGGTTTGCAAAAAGACACGCTGCTGATCACCCATGTAGATGCCTGCACGCTCTTCAAGCAGCTTACCCCAACGCTCGAATTCGGTATCGCTCAACTCAGAGAGAGACTGTAATGACCAGACCATGATATTTCTCGTTAAACGCGAATTTCAGGCTCTTCCGTTTTACCGTCTTCCTCTAGGAAGTCGGAGTCATCCGTGCCCTCATCAAGATCATTAAGATCGTGAGTCTCTTCTACTTGAGCAGCCATCGCCAATGATTGCATTTCATTAATCATTTCTTCCGGTAGCTTAAAGCCTGCCACAGATTCATGTAATTCAATGGCCATTTGCGCCAAGCGGCCAATCGCCTCTGCCGTAGCCGAAGTACCCGCAGATGTTTGCGAGGTAAATTCCTGAATCACGTTCATCGTATTCGAGATATGGCCCGCCGATGTTGATTGTTGACGTGCCGCATTCGAAATATTTTGAATCAACTCAGCCAGACTGGCCGATACCGACTCAATTTCCTCTAGTGCAACACCCGCATCTTGCGCCAAGCGCGCACCACGCACAACCTCACTGGTTGTTTGCTCCATCGAATTTACGGCAGCGGTTGTATCACTTTGAATGGTTTTAACGAGTGCTTCAATTTGCTTCGTTGCTGTTGCAGAGCGCTCAGCTAGACGTTGAACCTCGTCCGCAACAACCGCAAAACCTCGACCTGCATCACCCGCCATCGAAGCCTGAATCGCCGCATTAAGTGCCAAGATATTTGTCTGATCCGCAATATCATTAATCAAGCTTACAATATCACCAATTTCTTGTGATGATTCACCAAGGCGCTTAATTCGCTTTGCTGTATCTTGAATCTGTTCACGAATAGTATCCATACCGTTAATGGTATTTTGTACCACTTTAGCACCATTAAAGGCGATAGATACCGCTCGCTCAGCAACTCGTGCAGATTCGGCGGCGTTAGCCGATACCTGATCAATTGTCACGGCCATTTCGTTAACAGCTGCCGATGCGCCTGCAATTTCTTGAGCCTGATGCTCAGAAGCTCGTGCAAGATGCAAGGCTGTTTGCTTGGTTTCTTCCGAAACCGCTGATACATTGGCAGAAGTATCGTTAATGCGCGAAACGAGAACACGCAATTGGTCAATGGTATAGTTAATCGAGTCGGCAATTGCACCGGTAAAGTCTTCTGTCACCGTTGCCGTTGTGGTTAAATCACCATCAGCCAAATCGGCTAGCTCATCCAGCAAGCGTAAAATCGCTGTTTGGTTTCGTTCGTTCGTTTCCGCTTGCTCTGTTAAACGGCGCTTAGTGGCTATGTTTAACATCCATACAATAGCAATCGAGCAAAAGACTGCACAGGCGATCGCTGCTATTAAGAAGTTACTGTTGACTTTACGCTCGGCAGGCAAGTTGTTCACGCCATCAGATAAATCACCTAAACGCTTAAGTAAGAATGGACTGCCATCAATAATGGCGTTAGCCGCTTGACGCGCACTAAATAAGTCGGGAGATTTCTCATAAATATCACTTACAGAACCACTTACAAAAGCAAAAAGGCGTGTGATCTGGTCTAAACTCTCGACGGCATCAGCATCGGTCACCTTTGCCATACCCATGGCAACATCACCATTTTTCATAGCCTCTAATACGTTACCAAAACGACTCGCATCACGGTTAAATTCATCCGCTGCTCGCGTTGCATCTATGCCACCACGCAACATTTTATCCACGTTACGACCAATACGCTCGGCAAACCAACTTTGACGCTGTGCGACTGAAATTTGTTCGGCTGGGGCACCGTTTTCCAACAAGATTTCAACAATGGTGTCATGCTCTTGCTGAAGCTCTGGGAGTGCCTCATTCAGTGTTGTTGCAACATCGTGCATTAAGATAATAGAATCTTGGTTATCTGTAATAACTCGCGCGTTATCTTTAATTTTTTGCCACGCAGAGTCATAGGCGCCAATTTGCTCGGCAAGCACAGCTCGAGTTTGACCATCGGTGGATTGAATTTGCCCCCACGTTTCATCCATGCCAGCAACAACACTTTCTAACTTTGCAAACGATTGCTTATCACCGGCCGTCGCATCACGTGATAATGCTGTTAGCTGGTAAGATGCCGCACGTAAATCGGCAACCATCTGCTTATAAACTTGGTCCTGCGATGAATCTTGTCGTAGTCGGTAATCGATAACGACCGTTAAAATACCAAAACCCAACAGCATTAAGACCAAAATAGCCATAAATCGATTGGATTTAATTCGTGACCAAAGGCCGTCCGAATCAGTTTTCATAGGATGCTCCCTAATGGATCAAAATTTTTGCTGTTTTGTAATAGCAAAAAGTCTTTATTATTGTTGCAAAGCTATTATTCAAAATATCTTATGTTGACAACGCTACGACCTTGATAAACACATACCCTAATTCCCAGTATTGCGACCTATCGATTTACGTCACTGCTGCACTTAGAAATCTAGGAAAGCTGGAAATTGCCTGCATATCAAACAATGCCCAAGATACACCCGCAGCATCCGTATAGCCTCCTTTCACAAAAGGTACTATTGCGTCAGGAACATCCTCGACCTGCTCTTGGTATGAATCACTCGTAAAATGCTGCATACCATAAGCTTGATCAACAACTAATCCACTATAAAACTGATCAGTATCAACCACTAACGCTCTTTGTTGCTTACGCTGCCCTAGTGATGAGCCACCAAAAAACATAGCCATATCAAACAAAGGCAATAGTCTTCCGCGTACATTTGCCAACCCCATCACCCAAGGCTGTACCCCGGGAAGTCTTGTGGCAGGTGGCAATTCTAACATTTCTACAATTTGCCCCATTGGCACGACAAAGCGACGCCCCAACAAAGAAAACCCAAGCCCACTCTGGCGAGCGGACTCATCACCTTCGGTGGGCATGGGCAAAGCATTCGAAGCTGTTTTAGCCGCTAAGTCAACAAGCGCCTGAAAACCGGCACCTGAACTCATGCGCTCTCCAGTTGTGCAATAATTTTCATTAACTGCGCCTCGTCAACCGGCTTGGTTAAATAGGCTTTCGCCCCTTGCCTCATACCCCATACACGATCAGTTTCCTGATCCTTAGTTGTCACAATGACAATAGGTATGTGTGATGTTTCAGGTGCTTTACTGAGTTGTCGCGTCGCTTGAAAACCATTCAAACCAGGCATCACAACATCCATAAGAACCAAATCAGGCTTTTCAGCCTTCGCCTTGGCAACACCACCAGCGCCCGATGAGGCAGAGCTGACGATGTAGCCGTGCTTTTCTAAAATGCTTGTCAGTTTGTACGTCTCGGTTGGCGAGTCGTCAACGATTAATACTTTAGCCATGTATCCCCCAAATCTACTTAGGCTAGCGCCATTTTGCATCTGTAGGCGATGCAAATTATTGACTTCCCTCCTAAGGGTGCTGCCTTAAAACTTTAAATTAACTTGCTTGCGCCACTTTCACATGGGCTTCGATTGCCCCTAAAAGCTCACCTTTACTAAAAGGCTTGGTCAAATATTGATCAGAACCTACAATACGCCCCTTCGCTTTATCAAAAAGACCGTCTTTACTAGAGAGCATAATAACTGGCGTAGAGCGAAACTCGCTATTATTTTTAATCAAAGCACATGTTTGATACCCATCAAGACGCGGCATCATTATGTCAACAAAAATGATATCGGGCCGGGAATCAGCAATTTTTGCCAAAGCGTCAAAACCGTCGGTTGCGGTGATGACCTCACAGCCGACTTTATTTAATAAAGTTTCAGCTGTACGGCGGATGGTTTTACTGTCGTCAATGACCATCACTTTTAGATGCTCAAGGTTAACATCCATAGACAGACCCTAAAATAGTTAATAAGTTATTGAAAATAGTCGTCGCAAGGCTATCCTTGCTTGGTCGCATCCAGCGGGCATACGTTTTAACACAGAAAACAATACTAAGCCAACAATTACACCCGCCAAACCGCTGCTAGCGCACAACAGCAACACAAATTAACGACACCAAAGTAATGTACTAAAGACAAATATATCGCCAGCGTCAAACAAATACTGCCAGCATATTTTGACTTTTTCACAAGTTCAACCGCACAATAGCAAAGCTTTTATCCGGCACCCTTTATAATCGCCCAATAGAACGAAAAGCGCCAACCTTCAGCACGTTTATTTTGGCATAACACTGAAAGAGTGCCATCGCTTTAAATATATCCACTTACTAGGTAACGTACATATGCAAAAGCACATGCTTTTTGTGATGGATCCAATCGCCAACATCAATCCTAAAAAAGACTCCTCTCTAGCCATCGCTCTGGCCGCACAAGATGCCGGATGGCAGTTAAGCTATGCCGAGCTGAGCGACCTCTATTTGCAAAATGGCGAGGCTTGGGCGCTCATTACACCTCTTACAGTTCAGCAAGATGACCACCATTGGTTTAAGCTTGGCGAAGCCTACAGCCTGAAACTTGATGATTCCTTAACCATAATGATGCGTAAAGATCCACCCTTCGACAGCCCATTTTTGTATGCAACACATATATTACAGCGCGCAGCAAATGCCGGCAGCTTAGTCGTCAACAATCCGCAAAGCCTGCGTGATTGCAACGAAAAACTTTTTGCTACCGAATTCCCCGATTGCTGCCCACCATTAATGGTCTCAAATAACCCTATTTTACTGCGCGATTTTTACAGCCAGCATAAAGACGTCATCTTTAAGCCACTCGATGGTATGGGTGGAAGCGGTATTTTTCGCTGCAAGCCAGAGGACAGTAACTTCGCCTCTATTATCGAAATACTGACTAATAATAGTCAAGATTACATCATGGCACAAAAATTTATTCCTGCTATTGATGCTGGCGATAAACGTATATTAATGGTGGATGGCGTGGCTATTGATTACGCTCTCGCAAGAATCCCCGCTAAAGGAGAACTGCGCGGCAACCTCGCGGCAGGCGGGACCGGCGTTGCGCAGCCGTTAAGCCAGCGAGATCGAGAAATTGCTGAACGCGTGGGACCCACCCTGAAAGAGAAAGGCTTACTTTTTGTCGGCCTCGATGTTATTGGGGATTACCTCACTGAAATTAACGTCACCAGCCCTACCTGTATCAAAGAGATTGATAAAGCTTATAATACTCAAATTGGCAGTAAGCTTATTCATGCCATAGAGCGCAGGCGGCAACTGGCAAGTAAATCATAATAGACAATAAACCTTCTGATAGTGGCTGTTATCTCTATGGCCACTACAATAATGGCGACACAGCGAACAACGACACCGCGCTTCAACACAACAACATTATAAAAAGATACTATCATGGCCATCAGCTCCTCCATTTCTACCGGCGACAGGTTAAGCTTCACTTTTTTCGCAGCCTTGGCTGTGCACGTATTTGTATTGCTACAGTTGAGTACCAAAATGCCCGATGCTGGCAAAATGGCTCCCACACTGAACATTACATTAGCCACCAACGCCACCCAAGAGGCGCCTGAAAAGGCTGATTTTTTGGCTCAAAGCAATCAAGCGGCCAGTGGCTCTGGTGACAAAGCGCTCGAGTTACTCACCGATGAGCACGCCGATTATAACGATACGGTTATTCGCGAAATCACACCAACCCCGCAACAAAAAACAACACAAGCCGCTCAGCAAAAAACAGAAACCCTGCGCACCCAATCAGTGAGTCGGCTTACGTTTAAAGATGATTTAGAAACCGAGCAAAATCCAGAGGAAAAAACCCTTAAAGCACAAAATGAGGATATCCTAAGATCCAACCCTGAAGCCGCCGCGTTAATGGCGCAATACGACAAAAAGCGCCAATCAGAAGCCTTACGCCCTAAAATTAGACGCATTCAAGCAGAGGCCACCAGAGCGAGTATTGATGCGCAATATTTACATGCTTACAATACACAAGTACAAGCGTATGCCAATCGCAACTTCCCACAAGAAGTCCTCAATAAAAAGCTTTTTGGCACACTCAAAATGATTGTGATCATTAACCCAGACGGCACCATTAATGATGTTGAGATGGATATGCCCTCTGAGCATGCACTACTCAACCAGTCAGCCTTACAAATGGTGTATTCCGCAGCGCCATTCGATAAAATCCCACCCGAGGTGCTCGACGGTCACGACAAGCTCGAAATTGTACGCATTTGGACCTTTGAAATTACAGGCTTATCAGTGAAATAGCCTCTCAGCGACTAACGTGACCGCAGATAAGTGGTCACCAATCATTTAGCGGTTGATTTGTATACGCAAAGCCTTTTAGAGTATAGGTTTAACGCATGCGCAACTCGAGCGGCATAACATGCTGCCAAACGCCCACCAGACAATGAGGCCCTATGAGCTCGCAGACCCTAGCACTACGCAACCACTTTCTTGTTGCCCTCCCCTCGATGACAGGAAGCGGCTTTAGTCAAAGCGTCACCTATATTTGTGACCACAACGATGAGGGCGCCATGGGGATTATCATTAATCAGCCGCTTGGCTTGTCACTACCCGATGTTTTTAAGCAACTACAACTGCCCAATGCTATTGAGCTACCCCATGCGCCGGCAGTATTAAAAGGCGGGCCGGTCAAGCCTCAGCGTGGTTTTTTATTGCATACTCCGGCTGAACAAACATGGAATACATCGATGCGTTTAACCGATGAACTCATGCTCACGGCCTCTAAAGATGCACTGGAGTCCATTGCCTATGGGCAGGGGCCTGAGCATTATCTTTTTGCTTTGGGTTTTGCCGGCTGGAGCCCAGGCCAGCTAGAGGCCGAACTCAAAGAAAACTGCTGGCTGACCATTCATGCTGACCTAGACACCTTATTTCATTGCTCTATCGAAGAAAGATGGTTATCGCTTTATGCCAAAATGGGGCTCAATCCAAGCTTCATCACATCCGGCGGTAATGCATAAATTTATGTCGTACTGCCCGCTATTGGATAGCGCAGTATTTGATAACAAATAGGAGACTTTTATGGGTTATATTATCGGCTTTGACTACGGCCTCAAAAATATTGGGGTTTCGATTGGCCAAACCATTACAAGCACTGCCTCAGAACACCCCTCATTAAAGGCGCGCGACGGCATCCCCGACTGGCAAGTGCTCGAAAATCTCATCAAGCAATGGCAACCCGACTGCGCCGTGGTTGGCTTACCATTGAACATGGACGGCACAGAAAGTGAGCTGTGTGTACGCGCACGCAAATTTGCCAACCGCCTACATGGACGCTTCGGGATCACAACACAACTCATGGATGAACGCCTCAGTACCCAGGAGGCAAAGCAAGAAGCTGCCGAGCGAGGCCATAAAGGCGACTACGGTCAAAATCCTATTGATGCCATTGCAGCACGCCTCATTTTAGAGAGCTGGCTCAATCAACACACAAAGTAGTCTTCGCACACCGTTATTCAGTGTACTCATTTTTCAATCAGCCAAAACAAAAAATCACAAAAAGCATCTGGCAGGTCTGTCAGATGCTAACCGCCTTACACAATTAAAAACGACGCATCCGGTTGCTTTCATCTTCTTGTATTGACAGTTCATCGGCAGCATTCGATAAATACTCCGCATCAGACTCAGAACCTAACTTGATCAATAAACGCAAGTCATTTGCCGAATCTGCATGCGACAAGGCATCTTCATACGTGATTTCACCTGCATCATACAAATCATACAGCGCTTGATCAAAGGTTTGCATGCCCAATTCCGTTGATTTTTTCATGAGTTCTTTTAACTCATGCACCTCGCCCTTACGAATAATATCTTGCGCCAAAGGTGTATTAATTAAAATTTCAAGACAAGCGCGGCGACCGTTACCGTCAGGAGTAGGAATCAATTGCTGTGCAATAATGGCCTTAAGGTTAAGTGATAAATCCATCCATAACTGGTTATGCCGATCCGCTGGAAAAAAGTGAATAATACGATCTAACGCTTGGTTTGCATTATTGGCATGCAACGTACATAGGCACAAATGACCAGTTTCGGCAAAAGCAATTGCATTATCCATGGTTTCGCGTGTACGGACCTCACCAATCAAAATAACATCAGGCGCTTGGCGCAATGTATTTTTGAGCGCGACCTCAAACGACTCGGTATCAATGCCGACTTCACGCTGGGTAATCACGCACCCTTGATGCTGATGCACAAATTCAATTGGGTCTTCAATCGAAATAATATGCCCTTTAGAATTGCGATTGCGATGCCCAATCATCGAGGCCAAAGAGGTCGACTTACCGGTACCTGTCGCTCCTACAAACATCACTAAGCCACGTTTGGTCATCGCTAAATCTTTAAGGACTTCAGGCAGTCCCAAGTCATCCACTGTCGGAATCTTCGTTTCGATGCGCCGCAATACCATACCCACAAGATTACGCTGATAAAATGCACTCACACGAAAGCGGCCAACACCGCGTGCACTAATGGCAAAATTAAGCTCTTTTTTTGCGACAAACTCCTGACGCTGCTTTTCATTCATAGTGCTTAAAACCGTTTCCCGAGATTTTTCGGGTGAGAGCGGCGTAGTCGTCACAGGAACTATTTTACCGTGCACCTTAATAGAAGGTGGTACTCCGGCAGTAATAAATAAATCGGAAGCTTGCTTTTCCGACATCACCTGAAGAAGGCGTTCGATTTCCATGGTCACTCTCTTGATTTAAAGGCTTATTAATACATTGCTTGGCGCGCTCATCATCATATCGGCACGCCAAACACATCACTTTATAGTTTAGAAATTCTCTGGCATTTTTGCTTTTTCGCGGGCCACATCACGATTAATAATACGACGCGAGACCAAATCAGCCAGACACTGATCCATCGTCTGCATACCCAAAGCAGAACCCGTCTGAATCGATGAATACATTTGCGCAATTTTATCTTCGCGAATCAAGTTACGAATAGCGGGCGTACCGCGCATGATTTCATGAGCTGCCACCCGCCCACCACCGGTACGCTTAAGCAGCGTTTGAGAAATAACGGCCTGCAATGATTCAGACAGCATCGAGCGCACCATTGACTTTTCGTTAGCAGGAAATACATCGACCACCCGGTCAATCGTTTTCGGCGCAGAGGTTGTATGCAGCGTACCAAAAACCAAATGGCCCGTTTCGGCTGCAGTTAACGCTAGACGAATGGTCTCTAGATCTCGCATCTCACCCACTAAGATGATATCGGGGTCTTCGCGCAAAGCCGAGCGCAGTGCTTCAGAGAAGCCATGAGTATCGCGATGCACTTCTCGCTGATTAACCAGACACTTCTTAGACTCATGTACAAATTCGATAGGATCCTCAATGGTTAAGATATGCTCGTATTTACTATCATTAATAAAATCAATCATCGCCGCTAGCGTTGTTGATTTACCTGAACCTGTCGGTCCTGTCACTAAAACCAAACCACGAGGTACCGAGCAAATATCGCGAAACACCTGTCCCATACCCAACTCCTCCATGCTCAACACCTTAGAGGGGATCGTACGAAATACAGCACCAGCACCGCGGTTATGGTTAAAAGCATTGACACGAAAACGGGCAACACCCGGTACTTCAAACGAAAAATCGGTCTCCAAGAACTCTTCAAAGTCTTTGCGCTGTTTATCGTTCATAATTTCATAAATTAGCGCATGCACAGACTTATGGTCCATCGGGGGTAAGTTAATCCGGCGGACATCGCCATCAACACGGATCATTGGCGGCAAACCTGCCGACAAATGCAAATCAGAGGCGCCTTGCTTGGCCGAAAACGCCAGTAGCTCAGTAATATCCATAGTTAAGACCTTGTTTTCTTTTATTGTATTTAAGCGTATGGCAGATATAACGCATAAGAGGTAAGCGCTTTAAAGCAAAGGTTGTTAAACTGCAAAAGCTAACTCCACCCTCCCCTAAATTGCTAAACAGCCAGTATATGCCGAACATTTCACACAACCTAGCGCAAATACGCGCACGCATTCATGGTATTGCGAAAAAACATAACATAAACCCTTATAACACACGATTACTCGCTGTCTCTAAAACACAACCCGCCAGCGCACTCATAGAAGCCTACAATGCGCAACAACGTGATTTTGGTGAAAACTACGCGCAAGAGCTCGAACAAAAAGCTCGGGCACTGGCTCACCTCGATATTATCTGGCACTTTATTGGCCCGATTCAATCAAACAAAACCCGCGTTATTGCCGAGTACAGCCACTGGGTACACAGTATAGACCGCTGCAAAATTGCCGAGCGCCTAAATAAGCAGCGCCCCAGCCACCTACCGCCGCTACAAGTGTGCATTCAAGTTAATATTGATGATGAAAGCAGCAAATCCGGTATTACCCCTACCGAGCTTGATGCACTCATCGCATGTATTCGCGCATTGCCGAATCTTAATTTGCGAGGCTTAATGGCCATACCGAGCAAAAGCAATCCCGCCAAAGCCTTTGACGCATTACAAGCGCTAGCTCAGCAGCATCATTTACACACATTATCAATGGGCATGAGCGGTGATATCGAAGAGGCTATTGCCGCAGGCAGCACGATTGTGCGAGTGGGCACTGCCATCTTTGGCCCTAGAGCCCCTCAACACCACACAGGTGCAAACCATGGCGAGCAATAAAGTAGCTAACCCCCGACTCTGGGTCACCACCTTACATTCACAATATCCATACCTACAACCTACACATTGAGGCAATCATGAGTAATATTTGTTTTATCGGCGCAGGAAATATGGCGCAGAGTATTATTGGCGGGCTCATTAACGCTGGCACCCCTAAAGCCCAAATTTGGGCCACCGCTCGCAGCGAGGCCACACTCAGCACTTTACGGGCGCTGGAAATCAATGTCACCAGCGATAACTTAGCCGCTATAGCAGCTTGCGATATTGTCATACTTGCCGTTAAACCCGCTATATTTTCATCGCTGTGCGAGCATATTGCACCGTCTATTGGCGACAAGCTCGTGATTTCTGTTGCTGCAGGCATTACTTGCGATGCTTTAGCGCGCTGGCTCGGCAAGCACGTTGCCATCGTTCGTAGCATGCCCAATACACCATCATTAATTGGCGAGGGCGTGTCAGGTCTTTTTGCCAACACTCATGTTAGCCCGACACAAAAGCAAGCCGCTCACACTATTGCGCAAGCTGCCGGTCGAGCACACTGGATAGAAGATGAGGCGTTAATGCATACCGTTATTGCTGTATCGGGTAGTGGCCCGGCTTATTTCTTTTTATTTTTAGAGTCGATGATTGATGCAGCCATTGCACAAGGCATGGATCCTTCAGTAGCGCGCGATTTGGCCATACAAACAGCTAAAGGTGCCGCTTTACTGGCCGAGCATAGTGATGACGATGTCAAAACACTACGTCAAAAAGTCACCTCAGCAGGTGGCACTACCGAGCAAGCCATCCTGAGTTTTGAAGCAACAGGGCTACGCGCACATGTCGCAACGGCCATGAATGCTTGTGCCGAGCGTTCCAAAACAATGGAAAAAGAGCTCAACTAAAGCCCTGTTAAACGCTCCATGACAGGTTGCGCTTTCACAACCCCTTTAACCACATCATCACGAGGACACGCCATGCAAGGCACACTGGTTCAAATTGCTCTTTTTATTGTCAATACCTTAGGCACACTACTCATTGGCGCGGTAGTAGTGCGCTTTTTATTACAAGTCGTTCGCGCTGACTTCTACAATCCGCTGTCGCAAATGATTGTCAAAATCACCAACCCACTGCTTAAACCATTTCGCAAAGCAATTCCTGGTTTTGGTGGGTTTGATTTAGCTGCTGTCATCTTAGCCCTTGTACTACAGATTGTTTTAATTGGGCTGCTACAGCTTATTCAAGGCAATGCCGTGGGTCTGTATGGTGGATTACTATTTGTGTGGGCATTTCTGGCTATTATTATGATGCTACTGGGTGTATACATGATCAGTATGTTTATTGTCGCTATCGCAAGCTTTATCGCCCCTCAGAGTCATAATTATGCCCTAGCCCTCATGCGCCAACTGATTGACCCAGTATGTCGCCCAATGCAAAAACTGATTCCGCCCATGGGCGGCTTCGATTTTTCGTTTATGGCTGTTGCGATGATTATTTATATTTTGCGTATTTTTATCACCGGCGTAGGCCATAGTTTAGGTATCCCATTGTAACGTCGCCTGCCAATAACGCCTTCGGTTAATACCCTTGTAAGCCAGATCTTTAGCACATTTTGATGTATAACAAAAAATGGTATCGCTAAAATTGTTATACATCAAAAAGCCTATTTCACTCGCTGTCATGCTATGAATAACCGTACACAAGACCGCTAGGTGCTTCTCGCAGCTCATCTTACTGCTTTCACTTTAAACGTTTCGTGTACTTAACATCACCAGCAGAGGTATTGATTATGATGCAGGCAACAATTGGAGTCGTCACAGTGATTGGGTTTTTAGTGGTATTAGCCGCTGCCAGCTTAGGCTTAATGCTTATTGATAAAGCCTTTGCCAAAAATCGCCAGCACTAACAATTAAAGGTAACATTGCGGCTAAAAGCCATTAAAAACAAAAAGCCCATCAATATAGCATCACGCATATTGATGGGCTTTAGAGTATGTCAAATATGGTTTTAAATTAGCGGAGCATTAAAGCTCTGCTATTCATGCTCAGAGGTATACAGATTTTTCTCATTTTCGTAATTGGCCATAATGACTGCACAACAGCTATCACTAAAGACATTCACCGCGGTGCGCAACATATCAAGAACGCGGTCGGTCACTAACAGCAACCCAATTCCCTCTAAAGGCAGCCCAATGGAGCCTAAAATAATAGCAATAGCCACCAAACTCGCAGAAGGAATACCTGCCACGCCCACCGATGTCAGCAGTGCTACCATCACAATTAATAATTGCTGTGCAATACCCAGCTCCAAACCGTAAGCCTGAGCAATAAACATGGCCGCCACGCACTCATACAGCGCTGTACCGTCCATATTCACCGTTGCCCCCAGCGGAATCACAAACGAAGATGTCTTATTCGATACGCCTACATTTTTACGCAAGCACTCTAACGTGACAGGCAAGGTAGCCGACGAGCTCGCCGTCGAAAAAGCCGTTAGCATTGCAGGGAACATGGCGCGGTAGTGCAGTAAGGGATTCACCCCGCCCAACGTTTTCAGTAAAATGGCCATCGTCACAAACACATGAAAACCTAAGGCAAAAACAACCGTCAAAAAGAAAACAGCCAAAGGCACAAAACTTTGCAAGCCTGTCACCATGGCCGTTTTAGCGACCAAACCAAAAACACCAATAGGCGCAAATTTCATAATAAACAAGGTGATATGCATCATGGTATCAAACACGCCTTGCCAAAAATTGGCCAACGTATCGCGCCCAGCAGGCGCAGCCTTACTCATAAACAAACCGAACAACACCCCAAAAACAATCACAGCCAGCAACTGATTGCTATCACCGGCAGCGTCGACTACGTTAGTCGGTAACATCCGTAAAAACACACCGGCTATGTCATCGGTACTTTTACCGTTGACTTTTTCTAGTGCGCCATCAAGCTCACTCGGCGAACTGAGATTTAATTGCTCACGAGCCGGCTCACCATCAATAATACCCGGCTGTGTTATATTCACCGCTGCCAAGCCAATGCAAATGGCTAAAAAACTCGACAACAAATAAAACCCAAGAGTCCGGCTGCCCAAGCGGCCCACATGCTCACCACTGCCTAGCCCATAAACCCCGCAAATAATTGACGCTAATACCAGCGGTACAACTACCATTTTAAGGCCACGTAAAAAAAGCGACCCTACAAAATCAAATACGCTATATAGCGAAATACCCACAATACTGACATCGTCTTCTAATGGTAAACCGATCAATAACGCTAACGCTATTGCCGCTAGAATTTGCCAGTGTAATGCCCACTTTAGTGGTGAATAATTACCCATTGTTAACCCCTTGTTTAACCGCATTTTTAAATTTCTCACCGGCTTTAAAGCTGGCTTTATTGTGCGCGGCTATTGTGATGGCAGCTCCCGTTTGAGGGTTACGCCCTTGTCGCTTGGCTGTATATTTAAGGCTAAATACTCCAAAACCGATCAAACTGACTTTTTCGCCTCGCGCTAGCGCATTGGTAATTTGCTCAATAAAACTGGCAACGCATTCATCGGCTTGGCGTATCGTCAGATCCGCACACTGCGCCACCTTAGCCACTAACTCTGTTTTTAACATAACGACCTCTATGGCTGACACTCATTATTATTTTTAAAACTTAATTGATTTTGAAGCTTGGCCATGCGTTAAGAGCGTAACCTAAGCCTCAGCTCCGACCGAAAACACACTTAGCATCATAAACACAATCACTGAATAACATCAAAAAACACACTCAGTTAGTCTACAAGACGTCAGTTTTGCTCACAAAACAAACGCTTTTGATCGAAATTTTTATACCTATCGAACAATCTATCCCGCCTTGATCAATGGCTTAAGACACCCAAAAAGAGCAACAGGCTAAACGCACCGACGCGCTATATCAAGTTATCAGCGTTTTCATTGTCGTGATGTTCCCGTGATAGCACCAACACCTTTCGCACTTATAGGCTTTTGCAGGCTATAATTATGCACCAACAATTATGCACTTACCCTTGTGCGCCAGCGCGAGAAGCCAACCGATAAAAATGATACCCTCATGACCCACACCCGCAAAACCTCACCGTCATCCAAATTAACGCCCCGCTTAAAGCCCTCAATGCTCAGCGCATGTATGCGCCTTATGCGCTTGGATAAACCCATTGGTATTTTTTTGGTGTTATGGCCGGCATTATGGGCTTTATGGATTGCTGCCGAGGGTGTTCCCCCTTGGCCTGAACTGTTTGTATTTGTCGTGGGCGCAATTGTGATGCGCTCGGCTGGCTGCGTCATCAATGATTACGCCGACCGTAAAATAGACGGTCATGTTAGCCGCACCAAGCATCGTCCGCTCGTCAATGGCGAGCTCAGCCCGCGCTTTGCCTTGGGGTTATTTGTGAGTTTATTAATAGTGGCATTAATCTTGGTGTCGCTCACTAATCTTATGACCATTCTCACTGCTACCGGAGCTGCTGCACTAACGGCTATTTACCCATATATGAAGCGCCACACCTACTTGCCACAGGTTGTCTTAGGCGCGGCCTTCGCTTGGGCCGTTCCTATGGCTTTTGCTGCCATAACTCAAACACTCCCCAAACCCATGTGGACGCTATACATTGGTGTTGTTATTTGGACGATTGTTTACGATACCTTTTATGCCATGGTTGACCGAGAAGACGATTTGAAAATCGGCGTTAAATCAACGGCCATTTTATTTGCTGACAACGACCGAATAATTACGGGCTGTCTACAGGTTTTTGTATTGCTAGTCTTAATCATGGTGGGTAATAGTTTTGCGCTACAGTGGCCGTATTACCTCAGCTTAACCGGTGTTGCACTCCTTTTTGTGTATCAACAATGCCTGATTCGCACACGCCAACGGGCGGCATGCTTTAGTGCTTTTTTAAACAACAACTGGGTTGGCATGCTGATTTTTGTCGGCATTGCGACCAGCTATATGCTGCCAAATACCGTATAACGGCGCCAAAAATGACGATTTAATCGCAATAACGCGCCACATGAAAGTCATAAATCTGACATCATTTGCAACGCTGTCATAAAACAGCAACAAAATGTTTATTTAATCATGCCCCAAGAAGCTCAACCTCACGTAATGACTCACGCACTGACAGGCAGTTGAAATGGTAACCAAAACAATATTAATCGTGGACGACGAAGCCCCCATACGCGACATGTTGCGCGTAGCACTCGAAATGGCAGAGTACAATTGCCTTGAAGCCGAAGACGCTCAAAATGCCCATGCAATCATCATTGATCAAAAGCCCGATTTGATTATTTTAGATTGGATGATGCCCGGCACTAGCGGTATGGAACTTGCGCGCAGACTCAAGCGTGATCAGCTCACCAGCGAAATCCCCATTATTATGCTCACCGCCAAAGGGGAAGAGGATAACAAAATTCAAGGCCTTGAAGCCGGCGCCGATGATTACATCACCAAACCTTTTTCGCCTCGCGAACTCGTTGCACGCCTTAAAGCGGTACTACGCCGTACAGATACTCTTTCAACTGGCGACCCGATTATTGTTGATGGCCTATGCCTTGATCCCTCAAGCCATCGCGTCACGATTAGTCAAGAACCTGTACAAATGGGGCCTACAGAGTATCGCCTACTGGAGTTTTTTTTAACGCATCAAGAGCGTGTCTATACTCGCAATCAGCTGCTCGATCACGTATGGGGCGGTAATGTGTATGTCGAAGAACGCACCGTTGATGTGCATATCCGTCGTCTTCGCAAAGCATTAACACTTGAAGGTCACGATCGTTTTATTCAAACTGTGCGCGGCGCCGGTTACCGCTTTTCCCCTAAGGTGACCGCCCAAGCCGAGTAATCACAAAGAAATAGGTATTTATGTTACGTCGTGGGTTAAGAGCCGAGATTCGGTGGTTTTGTATTTGGCTAGCTGTATTTGCTACCACAGGATTACTACTTGGAGGCCTAACGGCCGCTTTACTGTGTTTTAGTTTTGGCTATATTGGCTGGATTTTTACGCGCCTTTATAAGCTAGAAGGTTGGGTCAACCAAGCACGCCGCAAGCACCCACCTGAAGAAGAGCTCCACGGCGTATGGGCAGATATTACCGATGATGTCCAACTCATGTTCAACCGTCACGAAAAGGAGAAGCTACGCTTAGAGGCCGTTGTGTATCGCGTGCAAGAAATGACTACCGCGCTCAGTGACGGCGTAGTGTTGGTTGATGCGCGCGGCAATATTGAATGGTGGAATCGCGCAGCAGGCGAATTATTTAACTTCCAAAATATCGACCTCGGGCAAAAAGTCACCAACCTCATTCGCTTTCCCAAATTTATTCGCTATTACGACAAAGGCGACTTCAATGAGCCTCTGGATCATACGCTGGCACATAAAAACCAGTTAGAGGTCGAATTTTTAGTTCACCCCTTTGGCCAGAACGAGCGCCTTATTGTTATACGCGATATTTCACGGCTGAGTAAGCTTGAGCGCATGCGTAAAGATTTTGTTGCCAATGTATCGCATGAACTGCGCACTCCTCTCACAGTATTACGCGGCTACCTAGAAACCCTTGAAGACGCCGATAATGTACCGCCGGTATGGCACAAAGCGCTTGGGCATATGCAAAGCCAAGCCACTCGTATGACCTCATTGATCAATGATCTTATTACCCTCAGTCGCTTAGAGACCGATGAAAAAGAGCACAGCCAAGAGACCGTTAATCTCTTCGCCCTTAGTAATATTATCGCTGAAGATGCACGTCATATTAGTGGTGATAAACGGCATTTAATTAGTGTCAGCGGCGATCACGACATTACCATTTATGGGCGTGAGCAAGAACTGCGTAGCGCTGTGTCGAACCTCGTCTTTAACGCCATCAATTACACCTCAAAAGAAGGCGTTATTCTGATCCATGTTAGCCAAGGCGTAGACGGCACCCATATCAGCGTGAGTGATAACGGCGAAGGAATAGACCCAAAACATATTCCTCGTTTAACTGAGCGTTTTTATCGCGTCGACCCAGGACGAGCGGTCACCTCAGGTGGCACAGGCCTAGGCTTAGCCATTGTAAAACATGTACTCCTGCGCCATAACGCTGAACTACGCATTAAAAGCGCCCCTGGTCGCGGTAGCGAATTTACATGTTACTTTCCACCGGCACGCAGTGTAATACCTATTCAGCGCAGTGCCTAAAGTGACACGTATCCATTCATACATCACGATAGCTAAAAACAGCAAGGCCAGATATCACAGATATCACACACAAGTATCGTATAAGAAGTATCGTACAGCGCTTACGCACACCTAGGGGTATCATATATGGCCACTGAGACATTTGTTACAAGTAATATACCTCTAGGCGATCAAGCCTAAAGCCAAACGTTTTGCATAGCCATCAAGGACAGGCAAAACCGTCTTATCTACCGAGCAAACGGCTGGGTGCTCCGTGATCATATTCACAACTTTTATGGCTGGCCAGAAGAGTCGGCACAATGAACATGGCGCGACCCAACTAACAGCGCAAAGATTGTGCCACTCAAATATCATTCGCATTAACCCAGTCGCCTAACACGAATGATTTGCTAGAGTAGAATGACTCGCTACAGTGAAGTGACTATAGCGCTACACTATTTCTTTCTAAACTCTGTTTTCACATACTGTCCATACTTCCCCGTTGATGAAAAGAATTTGACGTAAAGATCATTCCCCACTTGGGCAAAAGATGTTTGGGTAGCATTACGCAAATTATTGAGCGTTTTAATCTTGGGGCGATTATTGACTTTAAATTGATTACCAATACCTTCAAATTTAACCATTGTTGAGCCCCCGGTAGGACCGGTGCGAATATAAAACTGAATATCAAACCCGCCCGAAATACTCTCTAAACCATCAGGAAACTTAACGGTGTACTGCCCATCATTAATTTTGACCAGTGCGTTACTGCCAGCAAATTCTCCACTGCCAGGATTATCCTTCGCAACATCTCCATCGGGTGTTGTAACGCTGAAAGTGGTTTTAGATCCACCCACATTTGCCATACGCATTAGCGCATAACGGTCATCCGAAAGACGAGCATTCCAGCCTTCAGGTTTAATATCTCGGCGATTATAATAATACGGGTGATTAGGAATCACCGTAGAGCCGGCTTTACCACCAACGTGACGCGTTAAAGAGCCATCTTTATCGTAAATAACAGAAGGCGCAGACTTACCCAGAGGCTCATAAAATGACCCGCCAGTCTCATTAATAAAGCTCATATTGTCAGCCGAACCATCATTTTCATAGCTGGATCGACTCATAACAAAGTGCGTATGGCGCCCTGCAATAGCTGCCGTGCGAAACATATGAGCATTCTCAGCAGTGAAACCGGCAAAATGCGTACCCTCTAAGGTGTTTGCACCATCGTAAAATGTATGACCTGTCACTATTTGATTTGGATCACTATTACCGCGACTATGCCCTACATACAAGGCATTAGTAATACGCTGGGTGAAAGTAATAAAAGTACTACTAAAATTATCGGCAAAACGACTATTAAAAAAATTACCTACTTTGCCACGATGATAAAGAGCAACGGTATGCTTATAGCCTGTAAAGTTAGAGAATTGAGGCTCCTTACCCTCAGGGTTATACTCATTACCATTAAAATTAGGTAGCAGCACAGCCCCGACCTCACCCTCAATATCACTCCCTCTATCAACATTCAAACCAATGGGCGACGAATGCGTCGAATTATAGTTAAAGACTTTTAGATCGACTTTATCAGGCTTAATGTTTGTGTATTGTGGATTATCAGCAGCTAACCCTATAGGGAATCTGGGAAACAAGAACCAAAAGCCAGTCCCTTCAGAACCTGCAGAGATATTGCCAACCCATGTGTTATCCGGGTTTGTCATCCAATACGCCGCCGAACTCAAGAAGCGTGTTGGGTTCTGACCCACATGATCATGTGTATCGACAATAAAGGGATCCTCTAAATCGGGTTCTGAATCACCTACCGCCTCGCTACGTCCCACTTTATGAATACCAAAAGCAATATTAGACAAGTAGGTATTACCTGTTTCTACAGCATCCTCCATAAAAAAACCGTGACCGTGAATGTCATGTAATACAACATCTTGAATCAGTAAATTATGTGTTCCATGGACTGTCACACCACGGTTATTAGAGTTAGTAATCGACACTCCACGCAGCTTATCTCCCTTGCGGTTGCCCGCAACATGCCAGTGCATAGGGTATCGACCCAAACGACCGGATTGGCCCATTCTATGTAGCTGCACACTATCAAGCGTAATCGGTCCCGCCGAGCCCATCACCATTATGTGGCCGCCTACTCCCTGGCTCATACCCGCATTAAAACGGGCGCGGTCACCAAAGTGAATATCGGTATCCTGAGATGCCAAACCTTGAATCTTCACATTACGATTCAAAATAGCCACCTCTGCTCTCATATCAATGGTCCGCGTATTTTCACCTTCTCCATAGGTTTCTATCTCACCAAAGTGGCGGTGCTCAAGAGGCTTATTGAGTGTTAGCTGAGTATTGGTATTTCCCAGATCCATCACCGCGACAATAGTCCGCACCTCTTCATGCGAGTAGTCTGTTGAGGAGCTAGCAATCACAATTTGATCGCCAACGGCCCAGTTTAATAAACCATCTGACGCCGCTGAATATTCCCCGTCATAATTACGCTCCACTATATTTCGAACATAAATATCACTAATGCCAGCAGGGGCGGTTGCCGCTAAGCGTGTATAAGTCAGTTTATTCTGCCCAAAGAACTGTAAACTCCCACCACCTACCGCCATAATAAAACCATTGTTTTCATTGACTTGAGCAAACCCCTTTGCCGTCTCTATTTCCCAGTTAGCCAAAGGATCAGAGCCTGTTAAAGTAAGCGTAAACTTACTTTCATCGTAAGGGTTACTCTGACTGCCAATCTTAAAGGTGCCCTTAGAATTAACATGAACCCAATCAGTACTCAATGAAGTATTAGTCTTTGCAGATTCATCCACATCCAATACCCCTTGGACGACAACGCCTTTGGCTTTCAAATGGCCGCCCCGGATTGTTACTGTGCGGTTCTGCGGAATAATGGCTCGTTTAGTCGCATTGGGTAGACCATTGCTCCAAGTAGATGCTGTATTCCATAGCCCATTTTTTTGAGCGGTCGTCATACCAGGCGACACTGATGACGTAGAAGCACTAGAAGAGTTAGTAGCACTAGAAGAGCTTTGAGGCGGTTCAATAGCCTCAGCGTTAGACGCTATCACAACAACACCCGAAATGATCGCATTATTCACGCTCGCATCTAGCGTAAGATCTAAATAACCATCGTTTACGCCAACGCCGTCTTGCTCAACAACCAACGCCGTATCATGCCCTGCCGCCGCATATAAATCCATTTGCCTAATAACAGGTAATCCTTCGGCCATAATAGACATGATACGTGCGCCAGGTTGAGTGTGAAAATCTTCATTAAGGTAAAGGACCACCTTATAAACACCCTTAGCAACAGGTAATGCATAACGGTACTTCCCCCAGCGGGCACTTTGAAACAGCATGTCATCGAATGTATTTGCAATCGTATCTTGCGTGGTGCTGACAGTGCCGCCAAAATAAAATTGATCGGCTTTAAACGCAGTTCCATCGACTGCCACAAAAGCTTTACCGCCTGCATTAATCGCATGTATCACCTCTGGTACCGAGGATGAGCGAGAAGATGAACTGACTATCGATGACTGATGACTTGATCGTGCGCTGCTGGAGCTCACTCGATCGATGCTAGAACTCTGAACAACTGAAGAGGCGCTCGAGGACTCACGAGAAGAGTTGATATTTTGATCGCTGGAATCTGCACTGCTAGCAGTTGTATTACTCGATGAAGTCTCTGGTAAGGAGCTATTGCCATTAGGTTGACCTATACAAGCCGACAGCAAGATCATTACGCCGAGATACACAAGCCATTCAAATAGCTTTATTTTTATGGGACCGCACATAAACATACACCTTTGATAGAGCGATAATACTCTCAGTTATCTTTTCACTCTAAACACTCATTTGAACTTTATTAGATCCCGCCTAAACGCATAAGATCACCCAAAATAACCCATAAAATCAGGTAACTAAGCGACATAAATTGCCAGTTATTGAATTCAAGGGATTTATACTCTAGCGATCTGAACAGACTAAAAGTACTAAAGAAATGTGACGTAGTTACCAGTTGGCATGAAAGCCCACTTGCAACTATACGCGCCAAAAACATGGGTACTCGAAAGCCTTATGTGACAAGGGTCTCCCTGATTATGAGGGGTGTCCCAATATACGGCCTCACGCAGGCACAATAAAACAAACTATCTTTATTAAGATGGCTAGCCATATTTTAACGGCGTCAGTGAGCCCAAGACGAGTCACTCAGTACAACAAAAAATAATCAACAAGGCTGAAGCTGCAAAAGGGTGTTTTAGCACTTTGATCTTAACGCTCACACAATACAACCTATTTTTGCACCATCAAACATCCACTCAATAACAACAGAGCCACCCGATTAAGCACTAATGAACAGCATGAGGGGCGCGCAGAAAAAACATTACGTACTCTTTGTTCTTTATATACGTAGATAAGTAAAACAATCATCTCCCTCCAACGTCGTGTGCTCGATGATTTCAATACTTTGAACAGACAGCTTGTATCAACAATCATCCCTGACCCTCAACAAATAGAAGGCTTTAGTTTTTGAGGGCTCAATAAAAATCGCTGTGACTATTAAGCCCAACTGATGAGCCTCGCCTGATAGGGCGCTTGATACTGTAGGGATTCTGAGTATCAACGAGCTTTGAGCGCGCTTATAAGCGCCAAACCGATGCTGCATAAGCCTCTCAGCGCTATTTTCTCTACGTCTTAACTTTATTTTTTTACTCGATAACACCAAAAAAACAGACCTCAAGCACACCAATACCGTAAGAAAAGCGACTAAGTAAAGAAACTTTATTTATTTCGCCTGTATCGGGATCTCAGCACAGATATGGGAACAATAGAGTAAACCCTTGTATTAACGACGTTTTAGATACCCACCTTTTGTGAATATTCACGCATAAGTGAGCCATTCAATAAATTGTCTAAGGCTTCACACTCTAAGCGTTCTTTTATCGTCCTTAGCCCCTCTAAAATAGAAATACACTCAAGGCTGAAGCCGTCGTTTTCGGCTTATTGAGATTAACTTTTGTGAAACATTCAACCACTGTCTCCAGGTGCTTTGAAGATAAAGCACAGCAGTCGATGTAAAACTTAAAAGGATATTTTATTAATAATCTCACTCACATCCCCTCAACGAATGATAAAATGAGAAATGTCTAATGAATAAATTTATACTACCCGCTTATCTGATCAGTAGCTCACTGCTGATTGGCTGTAATGCCAGCCCAGATCCGACCCCCGACCCCGACCCGACTCCTGTTATTGATAGTGATAATGACGGCGTGAGTGATAGCATCGACCAATGCCCGGCGACTCCGGTAGGGACAACCGTTGATGCAAAAGGCTGCGCGGTAGTAATACCTCCCGATTCTGACAGTGATAATGACGGGGTCAGTGATGCCACTGATCAATGCCCCAATACTAAACCCAATACCTCCGTAGATATAAAGGGCTGTTCGAGCGAGCAAAATGGAGGTTCAAGCACCCCCAGTATAGGTAAGTACCCAGGCCTATTATACGGTGAAGTCGACGGTGAAATTAACGAATCGACCCCCAACCCCAATTGGGAGCGCACCACTGACCTCAAACAAACCGAAGATAAAATCAAAGGCAATACGACCAAGATTTTTACCGGCATTATCTATGACGCCGATGGACATATTTCATTTTATGAAAATATGGATGATAGTATCCGTGTTTACATAGATGGCAAGTTAGTTATGAGCGATGACAGCTGGGAAAACAGCACATCGACTGCAGACCTTAACTTAACCCCGGGCGCGCATACCTTTGAATTGCGCATTGGTAACAAAGATGGCGGCAGCGGACCTGTTGAAGGTATTGGTTTTGGTATCGATATCGATGGCGGTACAAAATTCTTACATCCCAGCCAGTTGGCAGACAACATCTTTAGCTCTTCAGAAGAGCCTGTTGGCAACCCAAATGCACCCAAAGAAGGTGACTTGCTGATTGAGCTTGAAGAGTTTACACAAACAGGCACCATTGGCCGCGTGGGTGGTGATAAATTTGATGGTTTTAATGCCGGAGCGACAGCCGTTAACTGGGTCACTAACGGGGACTGGGGTGAATACAAGGTGACCTTTGAAAGTCCTGGCACTTACAAAGCTTTCATTACAATAGCTGCCGAGAGTAAAGGTAGCTATGGCGCACGTATTGATTTAAATGGTGAGCCTGTTGCTTGGGGCTATTTTTCAGAAACCGGCAGCTGGGAAGTGTCCAAAGAAATAGCTCTCGAGGGTGGTTATTTTGTTGTTGATAGTGCAGGCCCAGCCACTCTGCGCGTGGAAGCTATTGGCGGCTCTGACTGGCAGTGGAGTGGTGATAATGTCCGTATCACTCGCGTTGGTGATATTACTAGCGTTCCTGAGCGTCATTACAAACCAGGCGAGTATGTAGAGGCTGATATTCAAGGGCCAAATACATCAGTCATGTACTTACAAAAACCACTGAATACGCCTAAAAATAAAAAAGTATTAAAATCAGATGTTTGGTATACCTATCCACAGAATCGCAACTTAGAAGGCTTTGACGATTTTGGTGCAACAGGTGCCTTTTGGGGCCACCCACCCGAACATGAGTTTTATGATGAGACTGTCATCATGGACTGGGCCGTTAAGGTCGTTGATGACTTTCAAAAAGAAGGATTCGAATATACCGCCCGCGGCGAGTTTGACTGGGGTTATGGCTGGTTTACCGAATACACCACTAACCCCCAACCCCACTACGTTCAGACACTCGATGATCGTACTGTTCGTATGACATTCATGGGCTACTTAAGCCATAACGGGTACAACAATAACTGGCTCAGTAATCACAGCCCTGCCTTTATTCCGTTTATGAAGTCACAGGTTGATCAAATTTTAAAAGCAAATCCTGATAAATTAATGTTTGATTCGCAAACCAGCTCAACACGCACAACGGATATGCGTACGTTTGGCGGCGACTTTTCGCCCTACGCTATCAAAAATTTCCGCGCATGGCTTGCGAAAAAATACAATGCAGCGCAATTAGCTGATTTAGGTATTAGCAATATTAATACCTTCGATTATAAGCAACACTTACTCAGTGCTGGTGTAACACATAAATCGTTTAGTAATGCCGCCGATACCCTCTCTGGTGATATACCGTTATTAGAAGATTTTATTTACTTCAATCGTGATGTATGGAATCAAAAATTTGGAGAAGTATTAGATTACATTCGCCAAAAACAGCCTAATATCGAAATTGGTGCCAGCACGCATTTATTTGAATCGCGAGGATATTTATTTAACAAAAATATTACCTTTTTGGCGAACGAGCTCAACTTGGGTGCTAGAACATCTGTTGCGCAATTACCAACGAATATTCTTGTACATTTAAAAGGGGCTCAGGCAGTAGGCAAAACACTGGCCTACTTCCCTTATCCTTGGGAGTTTGCAGAGCTTAAAGAAAAAGATGCTCCTCGATTTGGTCGTGGCTGGGTGGCGCAAGCTTACGCTTATGGCGGTATATTCTCTATCCCAGCTAACGTATGGATAGGCGGCAGTGGTGTCTGGTCACCCGGTGCTGAAAACTATCGTGACATTTATCAATTTATTCGCGCCAACGAACGTTTATTTGATGATTATACGTCTTACTCAAAGGCGGGTCTTGTGCATGCTATGTATTCATCTATGAAAGCTGGCTTTATCGATGGCGGTAATCAGCTTCAGTCAAGCGTGAAACTTCTCACCGAGGATAATATTAACTTTGACCTACTCGTTTTTGGTGACAAAGGCTACCCAGTTGTACCTCGTAAAGAAGACTTTGGGCAATTTGATATCATATTTTATGACGGTGACTTGCAATACTTAACAGAAAAACAAAAAGCCGTACTCGATGAGTATAAAGACAAAGTTGTGCACATAGGCCAGCGTGGGAATTATCAAGACACCCACTTAACGGTGAAGCATAATGGACAACTGGCTAATGAGGTCGTCTCTGCAGTGTCTCGTATTCACGAAACCAATGCCAAAGCACCTTATGTTATTCATTTAGTTAATAGGCCCTTTAAAGACGGTGTTACACCAACCTTAGATGGTCTAGAAATAACAATTCCTAAAACGTATTTCCCCACCCCGGTTAAAACGGTGAAATTTCTTTTACCTGACGGAAGCAAGACTAACGTCATGACTTCAACAAACGCCGCAGGCGATACAACGTTTGTAGTCAACAATTTAGAAGTCTGGGGGATACTGGAAATAGGCCATTAATGTTTCAATAACAAGCTTGTTAGAAAGGCCTCGTCTGGGGCCTTTCTAACAATGCCAGCCATGCTCGATCGATCCACAGCAAAGTGTGATGACACCCCTCTTCACCCTTAGACGTTATTCCTTAATACCCAGCCACATTACGTACCACAAAATGTTTTATAGCTGCGCTGCTCGGCGCGTGTTGGGGGTTGCGCTAAATCACTGGATTCATGAACCGAATCATAAGGGGTTTTCAATGCATGACGCAATGCCTCAAATTTGGGGTAGCACGCTGGCGTGCTGGCTGTCATATTTTGCTGTACAGCCACAGCTTCGGTAATCACAGCCTCAACTTGATGATTGCGCGGAATAATCGCAGGGTTCACCTGCTGCATACCCTGCACGAGCGCCGCATTAGCAGCCGTATTTCCATCAGCACTCGCGTCAACGCTATCGCCTTGCTCAGCAAGTGCACTTTTCCAGCGCTCTAACCAAGCGATCACTTCTTGTTGTTGCTCGGGCTGCCCGGTTTGTGAGTGGTCATTAAGTAATTGCAAAAATGGCTCATTAGTCCCCATTAACAAAACTTGCCCTAGCTGGCGAAATGCTAACGTGTAATCGATGTGTAACGTCTCTAACAAGGCTAGCAACGCGATCACTATAGGCTCAGCCACCGCACGCGACTGCAAGCCTATTTTTTTAGCCATCAAACCAAAATAGACCGCATCAAATTGCTCACTAAAGCCAGCCAATGCTTGTTCGGCATAAGCCACAGAAACATCAACATCCTCGTCGATTAGCCGCAATAAACACTCGGCAAAACGCGCTAAATTCCATTGTAAAATCGATTTTTGATGACCAAAGGCGTAGCGCCCACGCACATCAATGGCACTGTATTGAGTCGCTGGATCGTAGCTGTCCATAAAGGCACAGGGACCGTAATCAATAGTTTCACCAGCAATGCTCATGTTATCGGTATTCATCACGCCATGAATAAAGCCCACCTGCATCCAACGGGCAACCAAGTCGATTTGCGCCGCCATTACGGCCTCAAACAGTGCCTTGTAAGGAGCCTGTGCTTTGGCACATTCACGATAGTGACGCGCAATGACGTGATCACTTAATCGCTTGACCTGCGTTATTTCACCACGACGCGCAAAGTACTCAAACGTTCCTATGCGAATATGGCTTGATGCAACACGCGTCAATATGGCACCTGGTAAAGGCGTCTCGCGATAGACTGGTTGGCCGGTAACAACCGCAGCTAATGCACGTGTTGTTTTAATGCCTAGCGCATGCATCGCTTCGCTTAAAAGGTATTCGCGCACGACAGGCCCCAATGCCGCACGGCCATCGCCACTGCGAGAAAAAGGCGTCATACCAGCGCCTTTTAATTGAATGTCTTTGCGCAAACCCTGTGGGGTTATAATTTCACCAAGCAAAATCGCGCGGCCATCGCCAAGCTGTGGATTAAAATGACCAAATTGATGCCCTGCATAAGCCTGCGCAACCGGCGTACTACCAGCAAGCAGCGCATTGCCCGCTAAAGCCGGCAGTAGTGCCTCTTGTACGGCGACAGTCATATTGACGCCAAGCTCGGCACTTAAGGGGGCATTAAAGGCCAGCCAGTGAGGCGCTGCTACCGGGGTCGGTAACGTCGGAACAGCAAACGACTCACCCAAGGCTGCATAGGTATTTTGAAACGTAAAAGGAGATGTAATTTGAGGCAAAGACATAACAAGCACGACCCAATCAATAAACCTACGCATAATGGCGTGAGTGAGGGCCAACTGCAATGGCTTTAATGCCTAGCGCTCGCTTTAGGGGCGAGGCAGCAATACTTTATCCAATAGACTGGCTTTCTGCGCCCTCAGCTGCGCAGCTTTCACAACGACCAAGTAAGCAACCCACTAAGCCACGGTCTCATCAAATTCAAAAAAAACCACGCGATTGCGCCCGGATCGCTTAGCTTGATACAACGCTTGATCGGCGCGGTCAAACGCCTGATTAAACGTGTCGTCATGGCGAATCAGTGTAATGCCTAGACTTACCGTGACCGCAGGTACGTTTGCATCATAGCGCTTCTCGCAGATCGCTTGGCGTAGTTTTTCACCAATCACCGCTGCCGTAGTTCGGTTAACGCCTGGGCAAATGAGCAAAAACTCCTCCCCTCCCCAGCGCGCAAATAAGTCACTCGCACGAATGGCATCGGTAATAACGTAGGCCACATGCTTAATGACTGCGTCACCAACACTGTGACCATAGGTATCGTTCACCCGCTTAAAATGATCAATATCAATCACCATCACAACGCCTCGGTCATGATCAGTCCGACGATTATTATCAAAGCTTTTTTTGAGTAAAGGCTTAACACCCGCGCGATTATAAGCGCCTGTTAACGGGTCAACCCCTGAAAGTTTTTTATAAATAGAGGTTTGTGTTCTCAACTCTCGAGCATAGCTTTCTAGCGTGAGCGCTCGCGCTCTGGCACGCTCTACTTTAATATTCATTAAATAGTAGCGATAGCCACCTTCGGCAGCCAATACCAAAAGCCACAAGACCAATAACGCTAAATATGCGCTCTCTTTAGATACCCACTCCCCCACTAACTCAATGCTGAGCACCTCCATGACATGATCACCCGCAACCCCCGGTTGCGGAAAATCAATGGCCAACATTTGCACCGCCGAAAAATCAGGGGCCACATGTTGCCTAGGAATATTAAAGCGAGTCACCCACCAATCGGCCACCACAAATTCACTCAGCGGAATATCAACCACCTCATTAAATTCGTGCGTATAAATAGTAACCGATTGAAATTTATTAGGATCGCTGGCAATCAAATCGCCATAGGCTTCATGATAATTACGGGCGTATATGCGCAGCCTTTTTGCCTCGCCCACATACTTAAGCCTAACGCGTAAGCTATGATAAGCCGAAAAATCGAGCAAGCCATCGGGTTCACTGGGCCATAATACCGACCAGCCACACCATGCATCCTCTGCTTTACTGAGAGAACACTTGAAACGTGAAAAGCTATAATCATCCAGCCACGTAGCCTGACTTGTACCATCGCGGTGACCGTCGGCAAATAATAAATATTGATTATTTGAGTTAAAGTGCAGCTTGCGAGTCTGATTAGGCAAGTACTGAATACAACACACAGTAATAATACTCAATACAACAGCCAGCAGCCGCACCCCCAGCCATGAGGGCATCGGCAACACCGCCACGCCACACATCATTTTGCGCGCTAATCTCCATGCGCTGCTTTTTAAGAGCGAAGCACTATGACGCCACGCATCAATAATGCAATGACACACTCGTACAACCATCCGAAAAGTCGGCTTAATATAGTCACTCAGTGCTTGATGTATTCGCATTAGCCGAATAAAACCTGAACAGCACACCCACTAAAAAAAGCAGCAATTTGCATACAATAACAACCTTAGTGATTATGCCCACCTAAACCATGCGCATGCCCGTGAGCAATTTCATCAGGGGTTGCCTCGCGAACATCTCGCACAACCACATCAAAAACCAAGGTCTTACCCGCAAAAGGATGATTGGTGTCGAGTGTTACCATGAACTTACCCGCTTTAACAACGCGCGCATCACGGGTGCCATTATCGGTATTGACCTTAACAAACATACCGGGCAGTAAACGTTTATGCTTGCCCACCAAGTGCTTAACCGGCACTTTTTGCTCGGCATTGGCGTGCACAGGGCCGTAAGCGTTTTCAGGAGCCAATGTCACACTCGTTTCATGGCCAGTTTCCAGACCCTCTAAGGCCTCTTCTAAACCGGCAATAATGTTATTATGGCCGTGAAGATAGGCCATAGGAATCGCATCATCACTAGCTTCTAAAAGCGGGCCACCCGCCTCACTGAGTTTGTAGGTTATTGTTGCTACTGTATCTTTTTGAATTTTCATTACAAACCTTCGGGCAACCCCGTAAAAAAAGTGCGGAGTATAACGATTGTTTGAATGCGGGGCTAATGGAATACTGCATAAGCGTCAGGATATGACGCAAAAAACGTGCTCCAATAATACTCATCCTAAGCCACCTATCTCGATACGACCCATCATGGTGCAAGACAACCTATCATGATCAATATTGATACAACCCGCGCAAGCACTGGCAATAATTGAAGGCTGTTGATCCTATTAACGCAATGGCTCGGCCGCTCACCAAAGTTGAGCTGTTACCCGTGGTCGATATGGCTGATGAGCAATGGCTGATGGGCAAAAAGGCACGCAATAGACAGCCACAGGCAACAATACGCCAGTCATGTTCAATAGTGACAAAACTTGCGATGCTGTCACGCAAAGAGATACTATGGCCCACTGATAAACCACGACAAAATTCACTCTTACTTTGTAATAAGGTTAGTATTATGCATCGCCTCCCTCTTTCCTTGTTTATTGCTTTAGCATTGCCTGCATGCAGTACTCAAGAATCCAGCAAGCTTAACGCGCTTGCCTCTGAAACCGCTCAACCCGCAGCCACATCGGCTGTTGCCGCTATGAACACTGAAACACAAAAAATGAATGCGTGGTTCGAAGCTCAATACGAAACCGAGCTATTGCAAAGCCCCATAGCCCTCACTTTTCAAGGCCGTAAAGAGCGCTACGGTGAAATCGACGATATGAGCGAAGCCGGTCATAAACAACGCCTTGAATGGAAGCGTAAATCCGTTGAAGAAATGCGCCGTAAATTTGATCGTGAAAAATTAACCAGCGACGGCAAATTATCGTATGATTTATGGGCGCTACAATACGAAGATGATGCAGCAGGTGAAAAATTCATCCGCAATCATTATATTTTTGAACAAATGCAAGGTGTCCACTCTTTTTTACCCACCTTAATGATGAGCTTTCATAACGTTGAAAGCGCTAGTGATATGGATGCCTACGTATCGCGTTTATCGCAAATTGGCCGCGCGATGGATCAACTGATAGAGCAAGCTCAACTCAATGCTCAAGCTGGTGTACGTCCCCCGCGCTTTGCTTTTGAGATTGTAACGAAAGAAGCCAAAGATATTATCTCAGGCCAGCCTTTTGACAGCAGCGATAAAGACTCATCACTGTGGGCTAACGCCAAAGAAAAAGTTGCTGCGTTAGTCGAGGCGAAAACCATTAGCCAAACGCAAGCAAAAGCCTACCTCGCATCAGCAAAAGCGGCTTTAACTAAAGACTTCCAGCCTGCATACCAGCGCTTAATTGCGCACTTAGAAGCGGATATTAAAAACACACCGGTGCAAGCCGTAGGTGTTTCAGCATTACCTAATGGCGATGCTTATTATGCGTATTTATTAAAATCAAAAACCACCACCGATATGACTGCCGATGAAATTCATGAACTCGGCTTAAGCGAAGTCAAGCGCCTGCGTGGTGAGATGGAAAAACTGAAAAGCAAATCAGGTTTTAAAGGTACGCTACAAGAATTTTTTGCTTATATTCGTGACAGCCGCGATGATGAGCGCTTTTACTTTACCAACGATGACGCTGGCCGCCAAGGCTATATCGACGAGGCAACCGCCGCCATTGATAACATCAAAAAAGAACTACCCAACTACTTTGGTATTTTACCCAAAGCCGATTTAGAAGTTAGGCGTGTCGAGTCATTCCGTGAACAAGATGGTGCGCCACAGCATTATTACTCAGGCACACCCGACGGCTCTCGCCCAGGCATTTATTATGCGCATTTATCTGACATGAAAGCCATGCCAAAAAATGAGCTAGAAGTAATTGCATACCATGAAGGCTTACCAGGTCATCACATGCAAATTTCAATTGCACAAGAGCTCACCGGTATTCCCACCTTCCGAACACAAGCAGGCTTTACCGCCTATGCCGAAGGCTGGGCGTTATATTCAGAGGCACTTGCACGCGAAATGCCCGGCACCTTTGAAAACGTCTATTCAGATTTTGGCCGTTTAGGCAGCGAAATTTGGCGCGCCATCCGCTTAGTCGTCGATACGGGCATGCATCATAAAGGTTGGAGCCAGCAACAAGCCGTTGATTATTTCTCATCTAACTCACCGGCACCCCTTGCAGCCATTGAAGCCGAGATTCGCCGTTATTTAGTGATTCCAGGTCAAGCAACCACCTATAAAATTGGCATGATACGCATTCAGCAATTACGTCAATTAGCCGAGAAAGAGTTAGGGGATAAGTTTGATATTCGCGCTTTCCACGACACTATCTTAGACGGCGGTGCACTTCCGATGAGTATGCTAGAACGCAAAGTCAAAACTTGGATTGCTTCACAAAAGTAATACTGGCATAACGCCCAAAAAAAAGCCCTTACGTTTAACGTAAGGGCTTTTTCGTTACTTAAAGCTTAATCAGCAAAACTAGCGCTGGTAAGCATCTATTCTATCGCGCAGTTTGCGCCCGGCTTTAAACGTGACAACACGGCGCGCTTCAATATCAAACTCTTCACCCGTTTTAGGGTTGCGCCCTGGGCGTGAGCTTTTATCACGCAATTCAAAATTGCCAAAACCCGAAATTTTTACGGGTTCGCCATTTTCTAGCGCTGCAATAATTTCTTCAAAAAAACAATCAACAAGGTCTTTTGACTCTTTACGGCTAAAGCCCAAGTCTTGTTGAAGTTTTTCAGCCATTTCAAGCTTAGTCAAAGAGTGTCCCATTTTGCCCTCTTCTGCCAATAGGTTAATCCGCTAAAAGGTGTTTTTTACTTACCAACAACATGTGTTATCTCAGTGCACAACTCATAGAGGTTAACCCATTAACAGTCTTAGGCTTATCAACACCTACGGCTAACCTTTAACGCAAGTTAGCACCATAACCTTCGGCCAAGGTTTTTACAACATTATCAATAGCTTGCTGAATTTCGTCGTCTTTTAAAGTGCGCTCAGCATGCTGAAAAGTCAGATTATACGCCAAGCTTTTATGACCATCGGGCACACCCTGCCCAACATACACATCAAATAAAGACACCGCTTTTAAGTGCTCACCAGCCGCCTTAGCGATAGCCGCCTCAAGCACTGTAGCATTCACGCTTTGCTCAACGACTAAGGCCAAATCACGGCTCACCTCAGGAAAGCGTGACAAAGGATTAAACGCCGGTACGGCGCCTTCTAGCAGCGCCTCGAGCGCCAACTCGAACACAAAAATGTTTTTACCGCAATCCAATGCTTTTGCTGTTGAGGGATGCAACGCACCCACAAACCCAACACGCCGACCATCGAGCCTCACATCGGCGCACTGCCCAGGATGCATATAGCTGGCAGGCTGCACACAAGGCACAAAGCTAAAGGCCGCACTATTGCGCGTCACGGCAAGCAACGCTTCAACATCACCTTTGGCATCAAAAAAATCAATCGCTTCTTTTGCGTGGCACCATGTTGTCGCTTGGCGATTACCATACAGTAAACCTGCAATGCGGCGGCTTTGCGGGTAAGTGTCGGCACTATCAGGCTCGCCACTTTCAAACACTAAACCACTTTCGAATAAGCTCGCACGTGTTTGCTGACGGTTAAGGTTATATTTAAGTGCCTGCACCAAGCCGGGTAACAAGCTGGTGCGCATGTCGGCCATATCAGCACTGATGGGGTTTTTAAGGGTGACCACTTTTTTGTCTTCCGAAAAATGCGCATGCACCTTAGGGTCAACAAAGCTGTAAGTGATGGCTTCGCGATAACCACGGGCCACCAATGCTGCGCTTAAGCCTCTTAGCGATACTGCATTTTCAGGCGTTGAAGGCAACTCGTTGGCAAATACAGGCGTGCGCGTTGGCAGCTTATCGTAACCATAAAGACGCGCAAGTTCTTCGACTAAATCAGCATCAATGGCAATATCAAAGCGATAGCTTGGACCTACAAACTGCCAAGCATCATCGTTTTGCTCAACAAGCTCTAAACCTAGGCCCGTTAATAAGCGTTCGACTTGCGCATCTTCTAAGCGCAAGCCTAGCGTTTTAGCTAAGCGGTTTTTATTGAGTGTAATAACAGCAGGCTTGGGTAAGTCTGCTTCGTTCACGGCGCTAAACACCTCACCAACTTGGCCGCCACAGATATCTTTAATTAAGCCTGTTGCGCGCTCTAGCGCTTGGTGCTGCAATTGATAATCTACGCCGCGCTCGTAGCGGTGCGATGAGTCGGTATGCAAACCAAAATCACGCGCCCGGCCAGCAATGGCAATCGGCGCAAAAAACGCAGACTCGAGTAAAATATCGGTTGTATCGTCACTGACAGCAGAGGCTTTACCGCCCATAACACCGGCAAAGGCCAAGGCTTTTTGCTCGTCGGCAATCACCAAAACATTGGGTTTTAGCGTAACGGTTTGGTCATTGAGTAGCTCAAGCTGCTCGCCAGCTTCAGCCAGACGTACGGTAATATTGCCCTGCACTTTGGCAGCATCAAATGCATGCATCGGCTGACCCAGCTCTAACAATACATAGTTGGTCACATCGACAACTGCACCCAGACTAGCCACACCTGAACGACGCAGTTTTTCAACTAGCCAGCTTGGGCTAGGCGCTTTATTGTTAATCCCTTTGATTAAACGCCCAACGTAGCGCGGACAAGCATCGCCAGCATTAAGACTCACTTGGCGCACTTCATTGTGCTCAGGGGCTAGCGCCTCAATAGCGACAGGATTGTACGCACAATGGTTAAGCACAGACACTTCACGCGCAATACCCCGAACGCTCAAGCAATCACTGCGATTAGGCGTCAGATCAAGCTCGAGTATTTTATCGTTAAGATCAAGATACTCACGCAGATCAACACCCACGGGCGCATCACTTGGCAACTCCCACAAGCCGCTATCGTCATCGCCACACGCTAATTCTGTTTGGCCGCACAGCATGCCAAATGATTCAACGCCTCGCAATTTCGCTTTTTTGATTTTAAAGTCACCCGGCAACTTTGCACCAATGATGGCAAAAGGCGCAATCAAACCTTCACGTGCATTAGGCGCACCACACACAACCTGCTGCATGCCTTCGGCATGGCCTTCGACTTGACAAATACGCAGTTTGTCGGCGTCTGGGTGCTGCGTTACAGCAACAATTTTACCCACAACAACACCACTAAATTCACCCGCCACAGGCTCTACCGCATCAACCTCAAGGCCGGCCATAGTCACTTGCGCGACCAAATCGTTTGTTCCAATACTGGGGTTGGCCCACTCTCGCAACCAAGACTCACTTATTTTCATATCATGTCTTCCACATCGATGTTCTTTTATTTAACGGATTGGTTTATTTTTATTGCTGAAAACACACGCTAAAGCGCGGGTTAAAATTGCTGCAAAAATTCCAAATCATTTTCAAAGAACATCCGTAAATCTTTAATACCATAGCGCAACATAGCCAAGCGCTCGACCCCCATACCAAAGGCAAAACCAGAGACTTCCTCGGGGTTGATATCACACGCTTTAAAGACATTCGGGTGCACCATGCCGCAACCACCCACCTCAAGCCAACCGGTTTGCTTACACACACGGCAGCCCTCACCTTGACAGTGTGTACACTGAATATCCATTTCGGCCGAAGGCTCGGTAAAAGGAAAGTACGACGGGCGAAAACGCACCGGTACATCGGCTTCAAAAAAGGTCCGTAAGAACTGTGATACCACACCTTTTAAATCTGCAAAACTAACGTCTTTATCAACCACCAAGCCTTCTACTTGATGGAACATAGGCGTATGTGTTAAATCAGAGTCGCAACGATACACGCGGCCTGGGCAAATCACTTTCAGTGGGCCACTGCGCTTTAGCATTGTGCGTATTTGCACAGGCGAGGTATGAGTACGTAACACATGGCGCTCATCAACATAAAAAGTATCGTGCATCGCACGTGCAGGATGGTGAGAGGGAATATTAAGTGCTTCAAAATTATGGAAGTCATCTTCAACTTCAGGGCCTTGCTCTACGCTGTAACCGGCACGCACAAAAATATCTTCGATACGATTGAGCGTGTGCGTGACAGGGTGCAAGCTACCGCGCTCTGCTTCGCGGCCGGGCAGCGTGACATCAATAGTCTCAGCCGCAAGCTGAGCGTTAATGGCAGCGTTTTCAAGGGCTGCTTTTCGCGCATTCATCGCATCTTGCACTTGCACTTTAGCGTCGTTAATTTTAGCACCAGCGGCTGGCCGCTCTTCAGCAGAAAGCTTACCTAAAGATTTTAACTGGGCTGTAATTTGCCCTTTTTTACCCAAGTATTCAACTCGAATATGGTCTAGTTCGGCAAGCTCGTTTGCCTCAGCAACCAGTTTTAGAGCTTGTGTCGTGAGCTCAGCAAGGTTTTCCATAGAGGTTCCAATAGATCGTTAGGAGGTAAATAAATGAAGACGGGATTTTAACCGCAAAACACCTGCATGCGATACCCGCACATAAATTCAGGCATAAAAAAAGGGAAAAGACCAAGGTCTTTTCCCTTTTTAAACAGCTTATTACAAGAGTTGCTAGGCTAAAAGCGCAACAACCACTGCAATTTAAGCTGCTAAAGCTTCTTTTGCTTTAGTCACAATAACAGCAAATGCTGGCTTATCATGAACAGCAAGGTCAGCTAAGACGCGACGATCTAATGTGATAGACGCTTTTTTCAAACCCGCAATTAAGCGGCTATAGCTCAGGCCTTCAGCACGAGACTGCGCATTGATACGTGTGATCCAAAGTGCGCGGAAAACGCGCTTTTTAACACGGCGGTCGCGGTATGCATATTGACCAGCTTTAATAACAGCTTGCTTTGCTACGCGGAATACACGTGAACGTGCACCGTAATAACCTTTAGCTAACTTTAATACTTTCTTGTGACGACGATTCGCCTGTACACCACGTTTTACACGCGCCATAGTAAATTCCTCTAAAAATGATGATAAAAAAGCGTGAAATCTAGCAAGACCTAAACATACGATCTACTAATGGAGAATCAGAAGCATTGAGTACGCTTGTACCACGCAACTGACGCTTACGCTTAGTCGTCATTTTGGTAAGGATATGGCTTTTGTTAGCGTGCTTGTGTTTGTAACCAGCAGCCGTTTTTTTGAAGCGCTTTGCAGCACCACTATGTACTTTAGCTTTTGACATAATAAATCTCCGGTCGGCGTTTAAGCCATTTTTTACGGTCTTTTTTCAAGTAATAAGGCAGCTAAAAAGCCCTAGTTACTTATTTTTTTTGGGGGCAATAACCATAATCAACTGACGCCCTTCCATTTTAGCGTGCTGCTCTACGGTTCCAATTTCTTCCAAGTCTTTAGCGATGCGAAGCATCATTTCCATACCTAATTCTTGGTGGGCGAGCTCTCGGCCGCGGTAGCGTAAAGATACCTTAGCTTTATCCCCCTGCTCTAAAAAGCGAGTAAGGTTACGCAATTTAACTTGGTAATCCCCATCTTCAGTGCCTGGGCGGAACTTCATCTCTTTAACTTGTTGCTGCTTTTGTTTTTTCTTTGCGGCAGCTTTTTGCTTTTTAATTTCGAAAAGGTGCTTACCATAATCCATGATCTTACAGACAACGGGCTCAGCATCAGGCGCAATGGCAACCAGATCTAGGGTTGCTGCACGCGCAGCTTCAAGTGCCTGTTCTAAAGTTACAACGCCGACTTGCTCTCCGTCTGCGCCTACTAATCGTACTTCTGATGCTTCAATTTGATCATTGATAGCCGCTTTTTTACTGCGGCCCTTTCCGTTGCTTGTGCGATTGTTAATGGTGATTATCTCCAAATTAATTAAAAAAGTAAGGCGTGCCTTTTTAGGCTAGCGAATGATAAAAGCATTATCTATTTGTGCTTGTCATTCGCTAGCGGCAGATTGTTCTACTCTGCCTCGTTTGGCCACAGCTTCGGCAAGTGTTTGTTCAAATGCTTCTAAAGTCAGTGTACCAAGGTCATCACCTTGCCATGAGCGCACCGCGACAGTGCCATTGGTTACCTCTTGATCACCAACAACCAAAAGGTAAGGGGTACGCGCAATTGTGTGCTCGCGGATTTTAAAGCCGATCTTCTCATTTCTCAAGTCAGCAATCGCACGAAAGCCTTTATTTTGCAACGTTTTTTCAATTTTTGTCGCATATTCAGCTTGGCGGTCCGTAATATTCATGATGACGGCTTGCTCAGGTGCCAACCACGCTGGAAATGCCCCTTCATAGTTTTCGATCAAAATTCCAATAAAGCGCTCGAACGAACCAAGAATAGCACGGTGTAACATCACCGGCACTTGACGAGAACCATCTTCAGCGACATATTGCGCATTCAAACGGCCAGGCATTGAGAAATCAACCTGAATAGTACCACACTGCCAAACACGACCAATGCAATCTTTTAGTGAGAATTCAATTTTAGGACCATAAAAAGCGCCTTCGCCGGGTAAATACTCAAACGCTAAACCCTTGGCTTCTAAGGCATCCGCTAAAGATTTTTCGGCTTTGTCCCAGACTTCATCACTGCCTACGCGCTGCTCTGGGCGAGTTGAGAGGCGAATGATTACATCGGTAAAGCCAAAGTCAGCATAGACTTTATACAGCAAGTCAGTGAAGGTCGCGACCTCTTCTTGAATGGCATCTTCAGCACAAAAAATATGTGCATCATCTTGCACAAAACCTCGAACACGCATAATACCCTGCAAAGAGCCTGAAGCCTCGTTGCGATGGCAGCAACCAAATTCCGCCAAGCGCAAAGGTAAATCGCGGTAGCTCTTAAGGCCTTGGTTAAATACCTGTACATGACAAGGGCAATTCATCGGCTTAACAGCCAAGTCGCGGCCCTCGGACTCCACCGTAAACATGCCATCGCGAAATTTATCCCAGTGGCCCGACTTCTCCCATAAAGAGCGATCAACAATTTGCGGGGTTTTGATTTCTTGATAGCCATTTAAGCGCTGTACTTCGCGCATGTACTTTTCAAGTTCACTGTAAATAGTCCAGCCACGTGGATGCCAAAAAACCATACCCGGGGCTTCTTCTTGCAAATGGAACAAGTCCATTTTTTTACCGATTTTACGATGATCGCGCTTAGCGGCTTCTTCTATAAGTTTTAAATGCGCTTTAAGGCCTTTTTTGTCGCCAAAGGCGGTACCGTAAATACGCTGCAACATTTTATTGTCAGAGTCACCGCGCCAATAAGCACCCGACACGCGCGTTAATTTAAAGTGATGGCAAAACCCCATATGCGGCACGTGCGGGCCGCGGCACATATCCACGTACTCTTCGTGGTGGTATAAGCCTGGGGTAGCATCTTTGGGTACATTTTGATCAATAATTTCTAGTTTATACGGCTCGTTGCGCGCTTCAAAGGTGTCGCGCGCCTCTTGCCAGCTCACCGTCTTTTTAACAACGGTATAATTGGTCTTTGCTAGGGCTAACATGTGCTTTTCTAACTTTTCAATATCGTCATCAGTCAGCATATGCTCCATGTCGATATCGTAGTAAAAACCATTTTCAATTGTGGGACCAATGGCCATTTTGGCATCAGGCCACAACTGTTTCACCGCATGACCAATTAAATGCGCACAAGAGTGACGGATAATTTCTAAGCCATCGGGGTCACGCGCAGTAAATAAAGTGAGCTCGGAGTCTTCACGAATCACTTCACAAGCATCAACGCGCTCGCCATTCACACGGCCAGCAATAGTGGCTTTCGCTAAACCAGGGCCGATATCCGCAGCGACATCTAAAACAGTAACAGGCTTGTCAAACTCACGTTTCGAGCCGTCGGGAAGTGTAATAATAGGCATAGAATTTCCTCGTTGTCAGTGGTGACCCTTACTAAAGGCCACATGAAAGTGCGCGCCATCACTGTGTCGCTTGCGGTAAATAGCCCTTGGCTATTCACACAACGCTGCTACTGAACACAGTCGGCATAGTAAATGAAAGGCGCGCAGTATACGCAGAGTTAAAGCAGAGTTAAAGTACAGCGCAATGACTTAACTCTCACACAACCTCTATCTTATGCTTATGCTTATGCTTCATGTTCAGCGTTCAATGTCCACTCGTGGCCTACTCAATACTCGCCGCTTTGCCGTAACCCTAGCGCTTTTTGGGCTAGCGACTAGCATTTTACCCTTTCAAGCATACGGGCACAGCAGCAGTGCGCTACCAGCCGCCGCACAAACATCTGCCCCCGAACCCGAACCCGAATCGGAACCGGAACCGGAACCCAGCCAGTACAGGCAATACCCAGAAATAACTCGAGCGATATTTTTATCTTATAACGATATCAATGATTTTATTGCACAATCGCCAAAGGCGACACGTGTAGCACCGCCCGAGCTGACCGATATTGCCGCGCATGGGCCAGATGTCATTAAGGTGATTCAAGGGCCCGACTGCAACCGTGACGGCCAAGTTGATGATCGCGCGCAATGCATAAAAGCGTTTTATCAGTTATGGCTTAAATTTAACCGCTAGTGCGTCGTTGACGCTTGCCCGTAGGCAACGAGCTACGGCAGTACCTTAATAGAAGCGAGGCAATGATTACTAGTGCAACTTGGCTTGGCTACTCGCTTGTGCAAAGCGCTGCTGCGCCCATTCATCGAGTAATTTTTCTTCTTGTTTATCTTCCATCGCTTGGGCGTCATCTGCCATACGCTTAACAAGATCTTGCATGGCGCGCTGCTTTAAATGTGCTTTTTGCCACAAGGCTTTTTTATGCTCTGCCTCGCGCTCTACCGTAGCAATAAGCTGGCGCTGCTGGCCTTGTGCTTTTGATAATTGCTGGGTAAAAGCGCGCTGGCGAATCATTTGCTCGGGCGCAAGCCTAGCACCTAACTGCTCGTTCTCGGCAGCATAAGCATTGAGATACTCTAAAATATCATTGAGCTTATTGCGCTCAGCCGCTAGGCGTGCCTTAACCACACTAAAATCTTCGGCTGCTTTATCAACGTCTTTTTCAGCGAGCTCTAAAATTAAACTCATGCGCTTTGCTTTATCTGAGTGGGACATAACCGTTCCTTTAAAACCCTAAACATTTAAGTAGAGGCATACTCGCAACACGATCATGACGGCGACTGAATATGCATGCCCCCATAATCTATCGTGCTACTTATCGTGCTTTTAGCGCACTCCCGCGATTGCTGTACTTTCGCTCTGCGCTTTCTTGCTTTGCTTAACCGCCCTTGGTGGGCGGTTTATGATGACTCCCCGCGCTGGTCAACACGCTCACAAGGTGCGCGGTACTTTCGGCAAAGGCGGCTTTACTGGTTAGCCCTTGACCAATAAACTGTAGCAAATGCGGGTAGCGCTCTATTGCGCGATCAATGGTAGTATCGGCACCAGCGGTATAAGCGCCAACAGCAATTAAGTCTTTGTTATGACGATACGTGGCAAGCAACTGTTTAAACAGTTGCATGTGCTTGAGCTGCTCGGGTGGCACGATATTAGGCATTACACGACTAATTGATGCCTCAATATTGATTGCCGGGTAAACCCCTTCTTCGGCCAGCTGGCGCGACAATACGATATGGCCATCTAAAATAGCCCGTGCCGAGTCGGCGATGGGGTCTTGTAAGTCATCGCCTTCGGTGAGCACAGTATAAAATGCGGTTACCGAACCCTGACCTTTTTCACCATTGCCCGCCCGCTCTACAATTTCAGGCAAGCGTGCAAACACCGAGGGTGGGTAACCCTTAGTAGCAGGTGGTTCACCAATGGCCAATGATATTTCGCGCTGCGCCTGAGCAAAGCGTGTTAAAGAGTCCATCAGCAGTAAGACTTTTTTGCCTTTATCGCGATAATACTCCGCAATACGAGTAGCCAAGTAGCTCGCACGTAAGCGCATTAACGGTGCTTCATCGGCTGGCGCAGCGACCACGACTGCACGTGTTAAACCCTCTTCTCCCAAAATATGCTCAATAAATTCTTTCACTTCACGCCCGCGCTCACCAATTAAGCCTACCACCACAATTTCGGCTTCGGTAAAACGTGTCATCATGCCAAGCAATACGCTTTTACCAACACCACTCCCAGCAAACAGACCTAGCCGCTGACCTTCACCCACGGTCAGTAAGGCATTAATAGCACGAATTCCCACATCTAAAGGCCGCTTAATGGGTTCGCGCTTCATTGGGTTGATCACTTGCGGCGTTAAATCTAAAAAGTCTTCGCCCTGTAAGGGTCCTTTATCATCTAGTGGCTGCCCTAAACCATTCATTACACGGCCCAAACTTTGACTGCCAATACGTACTTTATTTGCACTATGCACCGGCACCACACGCAAGCCAGGCTTTAAGCCCTCAGCCGCGCGAATGGGCATTAAATAGGTCGTGCTCGCACTAAAACCCACCACTTCGGCCTCAATAACATCAGCTTTAGGGCGAATAATTTGACAGTAAGTGCCGACCGGCACATTGAGCCCCACCGCTTCGAGCGTTAAACCCACCATACGCGTTAAGCGCCCTGCGGCGAGCGGCAATTGCTGTAGGGTTTTATATTGCCGACTAGCGGCGATTAGTTGCGTTGCCGAACGCACAGCATCAATCATTTTTAAGCTCTGATTCAGACTCAGACTCAGATTCAGATTCAGATTCAGATTCAGACTCAGATTCAGACTCAGACTCAGACTCAGATTCAGATTCAAGCTCTACAGCTTCTGCGGCATTGGCTGACGGCGACACTGCTCGTGCTGGCTCGATTACCTCGGCGCTAGCGGCTTCATCATCAAAGGGGTGCTCTTGCAGCGCTTGCATAAACTCCGCCAAACGCGCAGTAACCGAGAAATCAACAAAGCTGTTCTCACTGTGCACTTGACAACTCCCTCGGCTCAGGGATTCATCGGTCAGTATTGTATGCCCCGCCGCCGCTGGCGGGCCAAACTGGGCGTAGGCATCGGCATCGTCGGGGTGTAAGGTTAATTGAATCGTTTTTTCATCGGCCGGTAGCGCTATTAAAGCGGCATCAACCACGGCAATGATTTTTGTCGGATCACAGCTCAACTCGGTATCTAAAATATGCTTTGCCACCCCCAGCGCCAAGTCGAGCGTCGCATTCGCCAAGGCTTGCTGCTGATATTCTAACGGGCTCAACAGTGCCTCGCACAAAGCACCTAGATGCTCACCCTGCTCTTTTAGCCATTGTCCGTGCTCGCTTTGGGCTTGCTCGGTGCCGGCTTTTAAACCCTCGCTAAAGCCCGCTTTACGACCATCGGCTTTACCCTCTGCTAGGCCTTCTTGGTAGCCTTTTTCATAGCCATCTTGCTCAGCCGCTTGGGTGATATCTTGCAACTGTGCTGCGGTAATTCTGGCCGCTAACGGCTCGACAGGGGTAGCTATTTCTTCACTGACAACTGGGCTAGCTTTTTCGGTGCGTTGACTTTGCTCTAGCCGCCTTTTACTCTCTGAGGTTTTGCGCTTGCGCTGCTCATCTTGATTAATAGCGCGACCATTGACCTGAGGGAGCGCCCACGATTGAGCACTAGCCACTTGTTCAAACGGGATACGCCCAGGCATTTTAGTACTCATGACCACCTACCCCACAAATATGTCGCCTATTCACTACAGCATTGCCTCACCACCACCACCTAAATTAATATCGCCCGCGTCAGCCATACGACGGCAAATCGCCAAAATTTCTTTTTGTGCCGTTTCCACTTCGCTCACTTTCACAGGGCCTTTTGCCTCTAGGTCATCGCGCATAAGTTCAGCTGCACGCTTAGACATATTGCCAAAAACTTTCTCTTGTAAATCGTCATCTGCGCCTTTGAGTGCCGTAATTAACAACTCAGAAGAGACCTCCCGTAAAATAGCTTGTATACCGCGATCATCCACCTCTTTAAGATTATCAAAGACAAACATAAGATCAGAAATTTGTGTACCCAAATCTTCGTCCACCTCTTTGATCGAGTCGAGCAATTCGTTGGCAATGGTGCTATCGAGGTTGTTAACAATTTCAGCGGCGGTCTTAAACCCGCCAATATCTTTAGTTTGCGAGCCGGCGCTACCTGAAAATTGCTTCTCAAGAATATCGTTTAGTTCTTGCAAGGCACTTGGCTGCACAGTATCGAGCGAAGCCACACGCAGCATCACATCTAAGCGCACTTTTTCTGAAAAATAAGCGAGCACTTCGGCCGATTGATCGGCATCTAAATACGCCAAAACAATGGCTTGAATTTGCGGGTGTTCATTGCGAATAATATCGGCAATAGAGCGTGCCTCCATCCATTTGAGAGTGTCTAAGCCGGTCGTATTGCCGCCCATTAAAATGCGATCGATTAAACCGTTTGCTTTATCAGCCCCGAGGGCAGTGACTAGCATATTTTTAATATAATTATCGGCCCCCATGCCTAAGCCTGTTTGGGTGCGCACCTCATCCATAAAATTAGCAATAACCACTTCCACTTCATACTGTTGCACATTTTTGAGTTGGCTCATGGCAGTACCCAAGCGCTGCACTTCTTTAGGGCCCATGTGCTTTAAGACTTCTGCTGCCGAGCCTTCACCTAAAGACATTAACAAAATAGCCGCTTGATCGAGCCTAGGTAAATCTACTTTTTTGGGCTCATCACCACCTTGCGCGGGAGGGTTGGGGGGCATGCTATGTTCCTCATTTCGTACATCCAAAAGGGACGACTAAGGGTTAACGCACACAGTATTTACTGCGTGCTTATTCTTCGTTGATCCAGCGCTTTATCACTTGTGCAACGCGCCCAGGATCTTCGGCCACTAGACCTTTGACGGCGTTTAATTGCTGCTCGTAACTTTCTTCTGGGCTAGGCAGTGCCATCGCGTCGCCCCCTGTTAGAGTGACTGTTTCATCACTTAACGAGTCAAACGAATCCACACCGGCAGCCTGTAAAGCAGCGAGTTCTTTAGCTTCATCGTCGGCACGGGCTTTAAGGCCCGCTGTGGCTAAGCTTTTTAAGACCGGTCGCAATAAGCCAACAATTAATAAACCGATTACAATAACGCCTGCTAGCTGCTTCGCTAACGCTTTAAACCATGCTGTTTGATACCAAGGAATGCTGTAATCCAAAGTATCCCTCGTGCTGATGAATGATTCATTTAAGATATTCACGCTATCGCCGCGTGCCGCCGAAAAACCCACTGCATCGCGAACCAAAATAGCTACGCGCTCAAGCTCAGGTTCGGTCCAGCGCGTACGTACCACTTCACCGGTTTCGGGGTTTGGAATCATTTTGTCGTCAATGACCACCGCTATCGATAAGCGTCGCATACGACCCTTTTCGTGTTTGGTATAACTCACCGTACGATCGAGTTCGTAGTTGCGAACGGCTTGCTTGCGTGAGTTAGAGGGACCTTCGACTTGGCCCCCACCACCGGCCTGGGGGTTAGCCTCTTCGGGGGCGTCGCCACCGTTGGGGGGCTGATTTGTTAAGGCACCAGGAATACCAATAGCCCCACCGTTACCCTTGCGTAGCTCCTCAACTGTTTGCTCACTGCGAATGGCTGGCAAGTCTGGGTTAAATGACTCTTCGGCTTGCTCGAGTTCTGTGAAATCTAAATCCGCAGATACTTCGGTTTTAAACCGCTCCTCACCAATGATAGGCGTTAATAACCGCCGCACTCGTAAAATAATATCGTTTTCAACTTTTTTGGTGTATTCCAAATGCTGGGCCGCTGCGACCAGTTTTTCATCTTCTACCCCGATCGATAACAAATTACCCTTTTGATCAATAATGGTGACATTTTCAAGTTTTAACTCTGGAATGCTCGAGGCAATGAGATTGGCGATACCTTTCACTTGGCGCGATTCAATATTGCGGCCAGGAAACAAATCTAAAAATACCGAGGCCGAGGGCTCTCGCCCGTCGCGCACAAATACCGAGGCCTTAGGAATTGCCAAGTGTACGCGTGCGCCGCGCACCGAATTAATACTGGTAATCGTCCGCGACAACTCACCTTCCAAACTGCGTTTGTAGCGCGCCGTTTCCATAAATTGGCTTGTGCCTAGCGGCTGCTCTTGATCTAATAATTCAAAGCCAACCGACTGATTGCCCGGAATACCTCGCTCGGCCAATTTAAGGCGTGCTTGATGTATTTTATCGCTGGCAACTAATAAGGCACCCGTTTTAGGATCGACTTTATAGGGAATATCATTGAAGTCTAAAACCTCTCCCACTTCGCTACTATCTAAACGATCCAGACTGCCATACAAAGGCTTATACTCTTCACCTTGAGTCCATAAAACAACGGCAAAACCAATCGCCACACTCGCGGCAATACCCACCATCAAACCGGCTTGGCGCACAAGATTAAGGTTATTAAAGCCCTCGATTAAATCGCTTTTGGCCCCATTCGATTTGACTTTAATCGCATCAGGGTTTGACTCTACAGGCATATCTGCGGCGGCCATACACTACACTCCACCTTAAATTGGCATATTCATAACGTCTTTATAAGCTTCAACTAACTTATTGCGGACTTGAGTGGCAGCTTGAAAGGCGACGCTCGATTTTTGCGACGCCACCATGACCTGAGAAATATCAATCCCAGGGTCGCCCTTAATATAGCCTTGTGCCATTTTAGAGGAGGCCTGCTGCACATCGTTAACTTTGTTAATGGCCTGCCCCATCACGTCACTAAAATCAACGCGATTTTTGTCAGCTACCGGCTGCACGCCACCAGAGCGTATCGACTCTATGCCTTCAATGCCGCCGCTAAAAGCTTGCGTTTGCGATTTGATCGAGCGCATTTCAGTCAATAAACGGTTAATGTCAACGCGGTCTGTCATGCCGATACCCTGAGATTTATTTAAAATAGCCAATACAGATAATGAGTAATACCGCCAATATTGCCTAGGCACCTGCGCCTGGGCGGCACCGCAACTCGGCGCATCCGGCGCTGGCAACAACGACTACCCGCACAATAAATACGCGTTTTGCGCTGCCAATGCTTTGGCGGTTTACGCTCTATAGGGGAATTTGCACAAAGTAGGCCAGAAAAAGTCCGTCATACACTCGCCAACAAAAAAAGTGTCGCACCATCGGCAAGCCTAGCTCGCGAGTGCTTCGCTAGCGAGCGCAGATGCATAAACAAGAAGGCAATGAGTGAGTACTCAAAACCAAAAAGCCGCAGCGCCTAATGAGACGCCGCGGCTTTAAAGCCTTAACAAATCGGCATGTCAATATTTCTATGCCGGTGAAAAAGTGCTTTTAAGGGCTGACAAGGCCCGCTCTCAATATCCAGAGCACGTCAACGCATATTAACCAAAATACCGCTGCTGCAATTTACCCCATACACGCGTTAGGCTACCTTCGACAGCCGCAGCAGCCGACATGCCGAGTTTTTCGGGCAGGCTTTTCTTTTGTTCAAAATCGACTTCAAACACATCAGCTTCTTGCGCTAACGCATATAAGTATTCATCCGATGTGCTGATTTCGTCAATTAATTGCTGCTCTAATGCACGGCGACCAAACCAAATTTCACCTGTGGCAACAGCATCTATATCCACTTGCTCACGATGCGCGCTCACAAACTCTTTAAAAAGTACATGGGTATCTTCTAAGTCTTCCATAAACTTTTGACGCCCCTCTTCAGTGTTTTCACCTAACATGGTTAAAGTGCGCTTGTACTTACCCGCTGTGAGCGTCTCGTAATCGACATCATATTTTTTAAGCACTTTATGAAAGTTAGGTATTTGCGCCACCACACCAATCGACCCTAAAATAGCAAATGGCGCAGCGAGTATTTTATCGGCCACACAGGCCATCATATAACCGCCACTGGCTGCTACTTTATCGACACATACCGTGAGCGGAATCTCTTTTTGGGTTATGCGGGCAAGCTGGCTAGACGCCAACCCATAGCTATGCACCATGCCTCCGCCACTTTCTAATTTCACCACAACCTCATCATTAGGCTCGGCAATAGTGAGAACCGCAGTCACTGTTTCGCGTAGCTCCTCAGCAGCAGAGGCTTTAATATCACCATCAAAGTCTAATACAAAAACGCGTTTTTTACGCTCCTCAACAGCCGTGGCATCATTTTTATTTTTCGCTTTTTTACTGGCAGCCTTCTCGTTTTTTTGCTTTTGCTTAGCTTCTTTTTTGTGCTCTTTTTCTAACGCACTTAAATCCGCTTCGCTCAACACCGCTTCGCGCAATACGCCACGCATTGCCTCAAAGCGCTCATTCAGACGCGTCACACTGATAGTGCCTTTTTTACCTTCTTGATTTTTCATACCCAGTGATGTGATCAGCGCAACTACAACCCCTACCGCTGCAACCAAGGTAATAGTTTTTACCAAAAATAAACCGTATTCAAACAAAAATTCCAAGTGTTAACTCCTAAGTGTTTATCGTTATTGATATCGTTAATCATTTTTTTGTGTTGCGCAATATTGTGTAATTAGCGTATGGGCAATAGACCCTGATGGCGGGATTTGCGGTAGATCATCACAATCAAACCATGCGGCATCTTCTATCTCAACACCGTCAACGCAAATATCACCGCCCGCATATTGAGCCCAAAAGCCCAACATTAACTGTGAGGGAAACGGCCAGTTTTGACTGGCTTGATACTCCAATTGGGACACCTGCAAGCCCACTTCCTCTTGTACTTCACGCATCACAGTGTGCTCAACACTTTCGCCGACCTCAACAAAACCGGCTAAGCAGCTATACCAGTTAGAGCGACTGCGAGCATGCTTGGCTAGCAATATTTGGCGCCCGCGCGTCACCAACACAATCATACAAGGTGATATTCGCGGATACACTAAATGCTGGCAACGCATGCACTCTAAGGCCAACTCTTTATGGTGGCGCTGCTGTTTAGCGCCACAGCGCCCACAAAATTGATGCTGCTGCCACCAATGTGCAAGCTGACTGGCGCGCGATAATAAAGCAAAAGTCGCTTCATCAGTTTCACTTAGCAATTGCCGTAAGCTGACCGTCGCTGCCGTGCCAGTACACTCGTTATTGCGCTCGTTGCTCGATGTATCGGCTGCAATGGCCAGCCACCAATCCTGACCGCGAGCCAAGCCAACAGGCAAAAAAACAGCCGCATTGAGCGGCTGTTGGCTGTGCAAGTAGCTACCATTTTGGGCAAGGATTATTTGACCATTGCACAGGTGTAGCCATACTTTAGGGGTGCTCATGTAGAGTCAACTCATTTAGCGTTTAAAGACGCATTGATACGATTTTTCACTATTGAGCAAACGAATAAATCTCACCTGATAAGGTGCTGATGGATGGCTTGAGCTGCCCAATCAATAATGCATGAGCGCCCAATTTTTGCATTGCTCAATAGTGATAGTGGCTTATTTTTTAGAATTATACTCGGTTGCAAAACCTAACGCAGCCATACTGTCTTCGGCTAGTTTTAAAATAGCGGTGTCGGGCTTTGCGTTATGCGCGGCAGTATCAATAAAATACTCAATACTAATAATGGCATCGGCAAAGGTTTCGAGTAGCTCCTTTAATGCGGCCGGCAAATCAGGCTGCATTAAAACATTATCTACAAACTGCTCGCAACACACCAAAGCTTCGGCCGCACGCTCGTACGCTAAAATCACCATACCGCCGCGTACACCCGCCAATATTTTTGCAATATTGCGAATGTGTCCAGAGTCGTAATCCGAGTCAGAGTAAGAATTCAACGCCCGCTTCGTTAAGCTAAGGCCCGCTTCACACTCTTTCAGTACAAGTCGGGTCGCCTGTGCTAATTCACTCATCGCAACGATTTCACGCTGCGCGACTTCGCTAGCCTCATTGAGGCGGTCACCAGGCAACTTAGCAAACTCTAAACTAATTGTGGCACTTTCAATAAACAGTAAAGTTTTCGCGGCTTCATCCAAATCGCCTTCTTTCATCTCACCATCGTTATCAGCCCAGGTGCGCACACGAGCAATTTCATCTTTTAATATTGCAGCAGGCCCTTTTAGTCCCACAATTGCTAAAATCTCAGCGACTTTTGTCAATGTTTCAGCCAAGCCATCAACATCATCAACCTTGTACGCTCCTTGTGAAGCTGTTTCGAGTACTTTTTTAGTATTGTTGATTTCATCACGCAAGACTTTAACTAATGATGACACCGTACTGGCGCTTGGGCCTTGCAAAGCTTGCCGCTCTTCACCTAGCTCTTCATCGGTATAGCCCAAGTTTGGAATGGCGTAAATAGCACGCAGCTTTTTAAAAATATCACTTTGAATGCCCGATAACATTAACAAGTATAAAAGCTCTTTTACCAGGCCTTTAGGTGGCATGGCTTGATAAGCAATACTGCCGCTTTGTTGAACCTGACGAATAACACGATCCAAGCGACTAAAGAGCATTTTGCGCGACTCTAATAGCTCCATGTTTTGCTTAACCACCGCTACAATCGCCAAGTTCCCTAGCCACCACAATAACGTTAAAGGTTTATCACTTCCGCCTAAACGCTGCAAGCGAATCAATGCCCGACGCATCAAACCCAGTGCGGGTCCAGATTGACCATTTTTAAGAACCCCAATCAACCCCATTTGGTACATTTGACGTAGGCGCGTCAGCAAAGGTTTAAATTCGGCTTCACTCACCACAATGGGCTCAACGGGTGGAATCACCGGTGCGCTACGAAAAGTTACTTGAAAAAAGTGACTTTCAGGCAGGACAGCCTCTTTGCGTAGCTTACGCAACTCATTAATTTGCGGAATAAGCAAGACCGGCAAGCGCTTTTGTGCACGCTGCACATATTCAACATAGGCTGCCATAACAAAAAAACTTGCGCTAATTTGCTCAAGTTTTTTCATCGGCGCAGAAGCGGCATCACCCACTTTAATAGTGACTGTTGTAAGGTAAAGCTCTTCTGCCATTAAACTTGCACCTCTAAGCTCTAGCAGCCTAAAAATGCCTAGAATTTGTTTAATACCCTTAATGCAAGCCTCAAGGGGCTTGGGGTCATCTTTGTCGGTCACATAGGATTCGAGATCCCGGCCGGCTTGCTCGATTGTAGCAAGCAGCTCTTCGCGCACCATAGACAAGGACTGTACATTTACTGAGTCCGCCGTATTCACTCTGTATTCCTGTTTGCTGATTATCTGCATATAGCGTTTATATTTATGGTTGTCCGCTTCAGTAATGTCAAAGCGACACTGCAAAAATCGAAGATCCAAGGCTTTATTGGCACCTAAAGGCACGCATTAACGCCCAATGACACCCCTCGTCAGCGCAAAGGCCCAGCCTGCGCAATCCCTTTAGTTTTACAGCTGCTACAGCTCAAGTTATTCATGTGTACCTTTAAAGCTACTACAGGCAAAAATACTGCACGCGAGTGTATCAAAAGGATTCCGTTCCGCACAGTGGCATAGTCCAAATAGGACACAAAGTGCCGATTAGTTGTAAAATTGTTTGATATTTAAACCGCGCACCACTCATCACTTCCCCTCCTTTGCCTACAAAACAAACAATAGAAATAAATATTAAAAATAGGCTTGACGCGTAATATATCGCTGCTACAATGCGCGCCTACTTAGCCAGAGTGGTGAAATTGGTAGACACAGGGGATTCAAAATCCCCCGCTAGCGATAGTGTGCCGGTTCGAGTCCGGCCTCTGGTACCAAATACTAAACCCTTGTTTTATAAGGCATTTTTGCCAAAATAAAACAAGGGTTTTTTATTGCTCACTCACTAATTTGAAGACAATAAACCCGCAAGCGACCAAAAATTGCCCATAGAAAATTCGCACATTTAGTTAACGAATCAAAAGTACCCAAACCACCACCCCTCTAGCGCCTGACAAGACCCTAAGAACAAGCATAGAGCTAAATACTCCAAGCGCGCACCCACGTGACGGACCAGCCAAAAAAACAAGCACGTAAATCATCTATTTCGGACCATAGAGCCACAAACAAATTAATGCAGCTCAAAGAGCACAACACAAGGACTGCCACTCTGAAAAACGGCTTACCGCTAAAGGCTATTAAATCGAGTGCATATCCCTGCCGTCTATACATATATTCCGGCAATCCTGATGAAGCATGGAGTTGGGATATTAGTGATTTATCAATCCCTGTCGTTAGGTAATTTTATTATTTGTGTTGAATGATGAATGTCTTTAGTCGTTACACCGTTGGCGCTGAAGTTTTTAAAGATGAAAGCGGTGATGATGCCGCTGAACTTTACACCGCAGCATTTACAGCGCAACATTTACAATGAAGACCGTATCGACGGACCTATTATTTTACATTCCGATAATAGCGCGCTGATGAAGCGTTCAACCATACAGGCGAAAATGAAAGACTGGGGCGTTACTGGCTCACACAGCCGTCCGCGAACCCTTATTCTGCAGCGCTTTTTAAGGCCGTTAATATTCCGAGGGAAGGTGTTTCTGATACCACAAAAGCACGAGTATGGATAAATACCTTTGCCACTGGGTACACTAGAGCACAAGGGCGCCGCACTCACTTATCTTGTTACACGCTTTTGACAAAGCTGATCTTAATACCCTCATAACACAACCCGCTTGCGTCTTGATAAATTTAGCGCCTAGGATGCCCTCGTTGTTTTTAATATGCGCTATAAAGATATCAGACTAATAACCACAATGACTTAAAACGAGTGCCTGCCCCAGCAAAACGCACGCACGCTTGATAGTACCCTTTTTAATGCGAATTTGGGCCGTATAACTTACACTATCGTCTCTTTTTTCTTTTTGTAATAGAACCCATATCACCGCCATTGCTACATTGTAGCAATTATTGCTAAAAACAGGGTTAAACAGAGTATTTTCAGGACTACAAAAAAACTATGGAAAACACCGAAAACGCCCATAACACGGGGGATTACAGCCCGTGGCGCTTTTGTACCGCTCCAATGATGGAATGGAGCAGGGTTAAATAAAGTTATTTAAAATCAATAACTTAAACAGATAAATAAAACAAAGTAGTAATTTTTAAGTAATTTATTTTGCAAAACACAAGATAAAACTTGATTCCGCGCCATTGGCGCGTTGCGATTTCCTCGAAGACAAGGCATAAGCCCAGTCAATAAATGGGAGAGATCCATGATCACGGCAACTCAACAAGACATCATCAACCAAGCCATTCAAATCCTTGAAGGCACCGCGCTTACAACACTGGAAGCTCTTGCTAGCCGGCCATGCGCCCTAGCCTTTACTCACGAACACTACCAACCGCCAACGCAAGATGAGGTACGCGCACTCATAGCGCTTATGGGCTGGTCGCAAAATGATGTCGCTAAAATGGTCGGCGTAAATTATAACCCTAAAAAAGGCAGCGCCACTGTGCGCCGATGGAAAGCAAAAGAAGGCGATACCCACGCAAGGGCAATCCCCTATGCCGCCTGGCGATTAATGTTGATTTATGCGGGTGTCGTGCAGAAATAAGCTAATAACAGAATGTCATTTAATGCGCTTAAAAGCGAGTGCCTGCCTCAGCAAAGCGCTTTGGCTAAGCCCAAAAAATGACATACGACTTAATGGCGCGTGATGGGATAATGCTGAATACCGTGTTTAAGTGCTTTAATTCTAGGCAAAAAATCACCATATATCTCTGGGTCCGTGTTGAATCTATCAATATTATCCAATATAAAATCAAGCGTGTTATTGGCCAACACTAAAAGCTCTTCATAATAAAAAGAGTGATCTTCCAATTTTTCCTCAAGCAGTTGTATAAAACAACTTGCTACGCCTGGGGTATCTGATGAGTCATAGTTATCCCTTGCAACAAACTCTGGGAAGTAATGATAATAATAATTAAAGAGCTCAGGAGGCATGAATCTCAGTTCATCACAGCGCTCAATAAAAGCGAACCCTGACTCAAAAGCATCCATTATTTCCTCATCTGATTTGTTCCAAAATATCCTTTTTGCATATAAGACATCATCAGAGCGCACCTCCTGGATCAGCCTGTCCCAATCTGCTTCTGTGATTTTTTTCATTATTGGATAACTCATTGTTAGTGCCTAAATCGGTTGATATATTAAAACGAGTGCCTGTCCCAGCAAAACGCGGCTAAGAGGAAAGTGAAATTTTGCTATAATCGCGAAGCGATGGCCAGCTTTGATTTTTACTGCTTAGGCAACTGCTATACCCTTCCGCTATCTAGTTTAGAAAGTAAATCAGACGGAGCTATATATATTAGGGTTTTACCATCTTTTGTTGCTAGCAATAATTTTAGCTCAGCTAACTTTGCTAAGTACGCTCTAGCTGTGTTTGAAGAAACAGCATATGAATGGGAAACCTCTTTAGCATTAAATATTCTGCCGGGTTCCTTAACAGCTTTCTTTATTAAATCTTTTTGAACAAAGTTTAGAGTATTACCCCATATGGTTTTCTCTAATATCTCCGCAATCTTTTGAAATTCATTTGTTTTCTTACCTAAGTATGTTTTCAATTCTTCGAAAGCATGGAGAATAATATCTAACTGAAAATAAATAAAATAAGTTAAATCATTAGCGTCTTTCTCTGTATACATATAAGACACCCCATACTCTTTGGGCTTTTCTTTTAACAACTTACTAATAGACACAAATTTGAAGAGTGTGTATTCGCTTTTAAGCATAAACCAATAAAATAATGCCCTTGCGGTCCTGCCATTTCCATCCCTAAATGGGTGTTCATAGCCCATCATAAAGTGGAGGATAATTGCTTTAATAATTGGATGGACAAAATCACAACCATTCAAGCCAGTATGCTCTTCATTAGCAAAATCACACAACTTTTGAAGCCTTTCATCAATCAAATTAAAGTGAGGGGGTTGATGAGCAATATTCCCATCGCCATCTTCAATATATATACCATCATCTTGTCTAAACGCCCCAGGAATCACATTATTTTCAGTAGTCCCTGCTGTTGCTATCCGATGAAATTCTAAAATAAGATCTAAAGTTAATTTTTCTTTTTTATTTTGTTCCGCAAACCTCAAAAGAAGATAGTTATTTAATATCATCCTCTCATCTTCATCTATGGGCTCCCTTTCATCTTCAAGCATTTTCTTGGCTACTTCGCGGGTAGTTGAGGCCCCTTCAAGTTGGGCACTTGTTATTGCCTCTTCCATCATTAAAGATGAAACTAAAAATTTACTTTGTAAGTTATCACTAGCAGCAGTATCAGATACTGCTCCAACATTACCTCCTGCGACTTTCACTAGTTGATATAATAAAGCTTCCATAGAGTGAGGAATACAGTATACAAAAGGGTCGCCTGCTTCATCTTTAATATCAAGATTCTTGTACTGTGATATTCTTTTGAACTTCACAGTCTTCCAAATATTTTCAGCATCTGCTTTAGGGACTCTCCACTTCAATTGACTCCAGTGTAGATATCTCCCTTCATCATCTGTAGCATCATACTTATCAAGGAAAGGTATTATTGATTGAAAATCTTCAGGGATAGTGAATTTCGGAGCTTTTTCTACCCTAGCCTTAGCCATAACTTACCTTGCTATAATGTGCGTTTTGTTTTTTAGTATGTCACAAACCAATCATAACGCAAGTTTTAAAATCTGCGTTTCAAGATAAGATGTTCTCAAGGACAGGTACACCAAAAACACTTCCGCTATAAAAATATCAGGCTAATAACCAGAATGACTTAAAACGAGTGCCTGTCCCAGCAAAACGAAACACAGGCAAAGGCCCAAGCGCGCTGCCTAAATAACCACCCGCAATAACCCCTTTCCGCATTACCCACCATCACTCCTGCCCAACCCAATAACCCCATGTTATTAGCTTGGGTTCTTTATGCCTTTTATTAAATTAATGGGCTATTAGCGATTGTTTTGGCATGGCGATACAATAGTCGATAAAACTTAGTGTCATTTTCTTTTTGGCATGCCTGTCTAAGTAGGTTTTAGCTTTATTTATAGCTTATGATTAAAGAATTTGAACACTATTTGATTATGATTTTCCCACCCTTCACCACCCGAACCGTGGCCACCTTTCTTTGCGACATATAGAGTAACATCTTGCTTATCTTCAACCATTTTTTTGTGCATTAACTTACTATGAGCTAAGACAACATTGGTATCGTATTCACCATGTAACAGAAGCACAGCCCCCTTAATCTGTCTGGAGGAGTAGTAAGGAGACCTATCTTCTGGAGTTCCGTTTTTCGCACACATACCATAGATGTAATCATCCAGAGCAGCTTGAGGAAGACTTGTCGTTACTCCCCACAATCTAAACTCAGTAATCGGGAAATATGCAGCTGTTGCTTTGATAATATTATCTAAGGCTGCTGCAGATAATACCACCTGACCTCCAAGTGATTGACCCGTTAGAGCTATTTTATCTGGGTCAACTCCTGGCTGTTTAGCAAGCCATCTAGCAGCGCTGATTACATCTTTGGGTTGTTTTAAACCACAATCATCATTACCGCCTGTAGGTTTCCAACCACGTAAAGTAATCGCTAAAGCATTGTAGCCAGCCTCAGCATACTCTCTTGCGACGTAACTATATTCTTCAATAGGGCTGACATTGTAAGGAGCCCAGCCATGAACAATCACAACGCCCGGAGCCTTGTCGCTACCCTTCTTCGCTCGATACAATAATCCGTATATTGTTATATCATCGGAAGGTATATGAACTTCAACTCCGCCTGAGGCATTTTCTCCTGGCTTTCCAGGGTGCTGAGCGAATGCGTCTCCCGAATAAATAAGCGACAAAAGTAACGGTACTAGATAAACATATTTCACGATGATTCCTTTTGTGATGTGAAAGCTAACATTATATTAGACGGAAAAAATCCATATATCTCTGGGCCTCAATCCGTATATCTAAGTTTTCCACTAATCTAGCATGGCTCAAGCCCGCGTGGCAAGCCTGATACAGAGCCGCACCAATCTAGAGCATAGATAGACGGAAAAAATCTATGCCATTTCAAGAAAAATACCGAATCGCCCTAAACTGTATATTTACACAGTTAAAATTAGTGCTCTCAAGGACAGGCACATCAAAAACACTTCCGTTATAAAAATATCAGGCTAATAACCAGAATGACTTAAAACGAGTGCCTGTCCCAGTAAAGAAAGCGCCATTTTCCAATCTAGAGCATAGATAGGCGGAAAAAATCTATGCCATTTCAAGAAAAATACCGAATCGCCCTAAACTGTATACTTACACAGCTAAAATTAGTGCTCTCAAGGACAGGCACATCAAAAACACTTCCGTTATAAAAATATCAGGCTAATAACCAGAATGACTTAAAACGAGTGCCTGTCCCAGCAAAACGCTCCGAATCGCCCATAAACTGTATACTTACACAGTTAAAATTAGTGCTCTCAAGGACAGGTACACCAAAAACACTTCCGTTATAAAAATATCAGGCTAATAACCAGAAATGACTTAAAACGAGCGCCTGTCCCAGTAAAACTGGTCTAAGTAGATTAGGCGAGGCTTTAAGGCCTTGTTAGGCATTTTGCAACCCATCAATTGATAGGTGATGTGATGTAATAGCAAGACCTTTTTTAAGATAGAGTTTATGCGCTTGGTGCCGATGATGCCCTGTATCTAAATGCAAAGCATCACACCCCATTTCTTTTGCATGATTAATAAGCCAATCCATAAGGCCTGCCGCGTACCCATTACCTCTATGCGCTGGCAATGTCGTTAAGTCATCAAGATAAAGCACCTTGCCCCACGCAAGAAATTCAGAAATTCTAAAGCCCGCAGCACTAACCACCACATCATCTTTTTTAATTCCGATAATTTTATAAGAAAATTCGGCTTGGCGAGAAACCTGATTAATAAAATCACTTAAATTGAGATGAGGCCTCAACTCCTTAAAAACATCAAAGCAAAGAGCAATATCCTCTTCACTTTCCATGACAACTATATCCCGATCCATTGATCCATGCCTTGTGATA
>NZ_LGAK01000069.1 GCF_001292705.1 Marinagarivorans algicola | reverse complement strand
CCATATTTAGCACCATATGCCAGCTTATTACCTAAAAATCAGGTATCACTAATACTCGTTTTGTCTAGCCTAACCCTAAAGACGTAAACTCTAGCCAAAAGTCATCATAGCCTACACCCTACCAAAACCTTACAATGTCGGCCTTGTTTTTACTGCCCATCGCCCCTTATGACAACTACAACCAACCCGCCGCCTAGTATTATGCAAAAAAGCTTATTCAGCTTAACTTGGCCTATTTTTATTGACACACTCATGGTGTTTTTAATTAATGCCGCTGATGCTTGGTTTTTAAGCCAAGAGTCGGATGAGGCAGCCGCTGCCGTGGGGGCGGTGCTGCCTATTGCTGGGATGTGTTTCAGCTTTTTTATTGCACTCAATGCTGCTGGCACCGCTGTGGCAGCGCAACACCTTGGCAAGCAATACAGCGCTGGGCAAGCAGGAGGCAATACGGTGGCGCATACCTTTGGTGCACTGCTTATACTGTGCGCTTTTGCCGGCGTGTGCATTAGCCTTTTACTGCTGGTTTTTAGTGCGCAATTTACCGCACTTATGGGGCTAACTGGCTCGGCGGCCACCACCGCTGGCACCTATTTACATACATTAGGTTTTGGGACACTGATACTGGCACTGCGCTTTGGCGGCAGCGCCATGCTACAAGCGCATGGTAAAACCCAGTGGAATATGGTCTGCACCGGATTAATGACCGCCGTGAATATCTTTTTTAATTACGCCTTTATTTATGGTGCATTTGGTTTGCCAGTATTAGGCGTTTTAGGCATCGCTTTGGCGACCTGCATCGCCTGGGGCATTAATTTAATAGCGACCTTTACGACACTTTACTTTTTACGTATTCAATTTACTTTACCCGAAAGCCTTCGCACACTTAACGTCAATATGCGGCCCATTTTAACGATTGCCATTCCTTCGGCGCTGGAGCCACTGGCTTGGCATATTAGCCAGCTCATTATTATGAGTATGATTGTCAGCATGGGCCATGTTGCACTGGCGACGCGTGTTTATGCTTTTAATATTATTTTTATTGTGATTATTTTTACCTCAGCGCTAAGTGCTGGCATACAACTTAAAGTAGCCTATTTATTTGGTGCTCGGCAATTTATCACCATGCACAACACTCTTAAAAAAGGCGTATGGCAAGGCTTACTCGTAGTGCTATTTATGACGGGTAGCGTGTACCTATTTGCCGCACAGTTATTAGGGCTATTTAGTCAAAACACCGCCGTGATTGCGCTCGGCACGAGTATTTTAGCGGTAGCCGTATTTACTGAGGTGGGGCGCTTATTAAATATGGTCGTGGGGTTTTCAGTAAAGGTTACAGGTAACGCCCAATTTATTGCTACTTTTGGTATCACTGCAATGTGGTTTATCGCACTACCTTTAACTTGGTTATTAGGTGTGCACTGGGGTTATGGCTTATTGGGTATTTGGCTTGCAATGGGGGTTGATGAATGTTTTAGGGGCGGTGTGGCTACATGGTACTGGTACCGCAAACAGCACGCACGTGTCGCTCATCTGTAAATACGACCACCGATACATAAGCCCCCCCATATCTACTCTTCAAGGTGGGGAATATCAGCATAAATTATGGCAGGTAATTAAAAAGTATGACATTTAAAAGCACACTTTTAAGCTTTAGGCTAGAATAGCCAACCTTCTAGTCTTATTGCGATTTACTCATGTTGTTAACCTCTCGTTTTTTAACTGGCGCCACAACGCTACTTTCTAGCTGCACTCTGGGCTTATTGATCAGTGGTTGTAGTGTTACACCAACAAAAGAGCAAGTAGGTGTTACATCGATTACCGCATTGTCACAAGATGTAAAAGACCCTTGCGTTATTTACGATGACGAACTCAACACATTCACGTTACCTGAACCCGCCGAAATTTGGCCGCGTATACGTGCTGGTTTTAATATTCCTGATAGCGCTGCTAACAATGGCGCGCAACGTATTGCTAAACGCTTAAGTTGGTACGAAAAACACCCCAATCATATTAGCGCAGTTACCCAGCGCGGGGCCTTGTATTTACACTTTATTTTAGAAAAGCTCGACGAAAAAAATCTCCCGCACGAGCTAGCTTTAATCCCTATGGCCGAAAGTGGCTTTGACCCCTTCGCCTACTCACATGCAACCGCCAGTGGCCTGTGGCAATTTATGCCTCGCACCGGTAAACATTTAGGTTTAAAGCAAAACTGGTGGTACGACGGCCGGCGCGATGTCACTGCCAGCACAGAGGCGGCGTTAAATTATTTATCACGCTTAAATAAGCAGTTTAAAGGCGATTGGTTACTCACCTTAGCCGCTTACAATGGTGGGCAAGGCACCGTGCGCCGCTCCATCAAAAGAAACCGCAAAAAGGGTAAGCCTACCGATTACTGGTCGTTAAAGCTCCCCAAAGAAACCGAGCAATACATCCCCAAAATACTGGCCCTCAAAGAAATTATTTTACGCCCCGATATACACAATGTGACGCTACCACCGGTCGCCAATACACCCTATTTTGCACTGGCTCAAATAGATAGCCAACTGGATTTAGCCCAAGCAGCCAAATTAGCCAACGTTGATATTGAAGAAATTTACCAACTCAATCCAGGCTTTAATCAGTGGGCCACCTCGCCCGACGGACCGCATTTATTAGTTGTACCTGCCGCAAAATACGATAACTTTATTCAGGCACTGCAAGCACTCCCCAACAATGAGCGCGTTACCTGGGAGCGCTACACCATTAAACCCGGCGACGCTCTAGCAAGCATTGCTCAAAAATATCACACCAATACCGCGCTACTTAAAGAAATTAATCACCTTAAAAGTAATACTATTCGCGCAGGCAAAACCTTATTAATTCCGCGCGCCCATCAAGCCAATCATTTTTATGTACTCAGTAGTGCGCAACGCTCTAGGGCTCAGCAAGGTACGCGCAAAAGCATCCGCTTAAAGTACACCGTAAAAAGCGGTGACTCTTTATGGACCATTGCCCGCCAGTACAACACCACTACGCGCAATCTCACCCGCTGGAACAACATTACCCCCCGCGATACACTGCGCATTGGCCAAACGCTCACCATTTTAGATCGCTCTACCAATGCGAGAACAACCCGCAAAATTAATTACACCGTACGCAATGGCGACTCACTGGCGCGTATTGCTAACAAACACAATGTGAGCATTAGTGAACTTGAGCGCTGGAATGCAATTAATAGAAAAGATATTTTAAAATTAGGCGCCACTTTAGTGCTGCATATCGATAGAGGCCGCAGCTAGCCTACAACCCATAAACACCCTTAGCCGCTATTGAGTAAGAAGGCCTGCGTTTGTCGTACTAGATAGCCGTACTAATATGGTACTAGAGAGCCGCACTAAATTGCCATGTACATTGCCATGTACATTGCCGTGATTACAGCCAGTGTTCACAACGCTCACAAAAAAGTCATTGGGTTTAGCAGTATCTTTACATAGACAAAGCAGCCCTTGTCACGTAAAATCCCGCGCCGATCAAGGCAAATAAACGCCGAGCGTTTGCCAGCTATGACGCCGTATTCATGAGAGTATTTTTAGCACCTTTTTAGTCACAGCTAAATTAGATACAACTAAGTTAGATACAACTAAGCTAAATACAACCAGGCTAGATACACTCAGAGCAGTCAAGCCAAACACTAACAACCAAATTCTATAAAAGCGAGGTGGAGCGCAAGTTGCACCTCGCTTTTTTACAGCCTAAATTTCCTGAGCTCTGCGCGTCAAAACCGCTGCCATGCCAGTAAAGTAAAGGCTGACCTGTTTTTGTTAAAGCTTTAAGTGCCCGCATACTTCGCAGTGCTGGTATTCAATGCCTTAATGCTTAAGTTTCGTTAAATATGTAGCGGCTAGCAATAGCCTTACCTGGAGGATCTCACGTTGACAACCCGGGCCTTAACCCCTGCCATACTCGTCTTAGAAGACGGCAGTGTATTCCGTGGTACCGCTTTTGGTGCCGAAGGCATTTCCGTTGGTGAAGTAGTATTTAATACTGCAATTACCGGCTATCAAGAAATCTTAACCGACCCCTCCTATGCTGAGCAGATCGTGACCCTCACCTACCCGCACATTGGTAATGTCGGTACCAACGATGAGGACGAAGAGTGCAAAAACATTTGGGCTAAAGGTTTAGTTATTCGCGATCTTCCCTTGATTGCGAGCAACTTTCGCAGCCAAGGCGACCTTGATAGCTACCTTAAAAAACATAATATTTTAGGGATAGCCGATATTGACACGCGTCGCCTCACCCGTATTTTGCGTGATAAAGGCGCTCAAAACGGCTGCATTATGACCGGCACCGTTGATGAAGCCACCGCCTTAAAAGCGGCACAAGCGTTTGGTGGCCTTAAAGGTATGGATCTAGCTAAAGAGGTCACCTGCCAAGAAGCGCATACTTGGGATTCTGGCAGCTGGCAGCTAGGCGAAGGTTTTAGCGGTTTACCTACAGGTGAGCGCTTTAAAGTAGTCGCTTATGATTTTGGCGCAAAAGCCAATATTTTACGCATGCTCGTTGATCGCGGTTGCGAACTGACCGTGGTGCCAGCACAAACACCCGCCAGTGAAGTACTCGCCATGAACCCCGATGGCGTGTTCTTATCAAATGGCCCAGGCGATCCTGAGCCCTGTACTTATGCCATTGAAGCAATCAAAACATTACTCGATGCCGACTTACCCATCTTTGGTATTTGCCTAGGCCATCAGCTACTTGCTTTAGCCAGCGGCGCAAAAACCCAAAAAATGAAGTTTGGCCATCATGGCGCCAACCATCCAGTACAAGTACTGGCCACCGGCGAAGTTATGATTACCAGTCAAAACCACGGCTTTGCCGCCGATGAAACCAGCTTGCCTGCTAATTTAAAGGCAACACACAAATCATTATTCGATGGTTCGCTACAAGGCATTGAACGCACCGATAAGCCGGCATTTAGCTTTCAGGGGCACCCTGAAGCAAGCCCAGGCCCACACGATGCAGCCCCCTTGTTCGACCACTTTATTAAACTGATGAAAGCGGCTAAAAAAGCCTAATATGCCCGTAAAGCTCGCGCAAGGTGCGCATTAAATTTTAAGCCTTTACCGGCAAGCACCGGTGAAAAACCTGCTAAAACGTACTTGTGGCAGGTTTAAAATTTGAAGCCACCCCATATTAGCCCCAGTCAGTGTGACTGAACCGACTAAAACCGCAGGCGCCAGCCTCAACAATTACCGCCGGAACGAAGATACCACTATGCCAAAACGTACCGACCTTAAAAGCATACTAATTATTGGCGCAGGCCCCATTGTTATTGGTCAGGCCTGTGAATTCGACTACTCAGGCGCACAAGCCTGTAAAGCCCTCCGCGAAGAAGGCTATCGCGTTATTTTGGTCAACTCTAATCCCGCGACCATCATGACCGACCCCTCAATGGCCGATGCGACCTACATCGAACCTATTGTGTGGCAAACCGTCGAAAAAATTATCGAAAAAGAACGCCCCGATGCTATTTTGCCCACAATGGGCGGCCAAACAGCACTTAACTGCGCCTTGGCACTGCATGCAAATGGTGTACTCGATAAGTACAACGTCGAATTGATTGGCGCAACTCAAGATGCCATTGACAAAGCCGAAGATCGTCAGCGCTTTGACAAAGCTATGAAAAAAATTGGCCTAGAAACCGCACGTGCACGCATTGTGCATACCATGGAAGAGGCCTTAGAAGTTCCTAAAGAATTTGGCTTCCCAGTGATTATTCGCCCCTCATTCACCATGGGCGGCTCGGGCGGTGGGATTGCATACAACTGGGAAGAGTTTGAAGAAATTTGTACTCGCGGCCTAGATCTATCGCCCACCAGCGAGCTCTTAATTGATGAGAGCTTATTAGGCTGGAAAGAATACGAGATGGAAGTTGTTCGCGACAAAAACGACAACTGCATTATTGTGTGCTCGATCGAAAACTTCGATCCTATGGGCGTACACACCGGCGACTCAATTACTGTAGCGCCAGCACAAACACTCACCGACAAAGAATACCAAATTATGCGCAATGCCTCGCTGGCGGTACTGCGTGAAATTGGCGTTGAAACCGGTGGCTCTAACGTGCAGTTTTCGGTTAACCCCGTTGATGGCCGCATGGTGGTGATTGAGATGAACCCGCGAGTTTCGCGCTCATCGGCATTGGCCTCTAAAGCCACAGGTTTCCCGATTGCTAAAATCGCCGCTAAATTAGCGGTAGGCTTTACCCTCGATGAGCTGCAAAACGATATTACCGGTGGTGCCACTCCCGCATCGTTTGAGCCAACCATTGATTATGTGGTCACTAAGATTCCACGCTTTACCTTTGAAAAGTTTGGCGATGCCGATGCACGCTTAACCACACAGATGAAGTCTGTGGGTGAAGTGATGGCCATTGGTCGCAACTTTCAAGAGTCACTACAAAAAGCCCTTCGCGGTTTAGAGGTTGGAGTGTGTGGCCTAGAGCCGCGCGTTGATCTTAATGACGCCAGTGCTATGCAAGAGATTCGTCAAGACTTAGCCACACCCGGTGCGCACCGCATTTGGTATGTCGGCGATGCCTTCCGCGCGGGAATGAGCGTTGAAGAAGTCTTTGAAACCTCTAAAATCGACCCTTGGTTTTTAGTACAACTTGAAGAAATTATCCAGCTCGAGCAAAATTTGCGCTCGAAGCCGTTAAGCGAAATTACCGCAACCACCATGTTCCAGCTAAAGCGTAAAGGCTTTTCGGATAAGCGCTTAGGCCAATTACTGGCTGTTAGCGAAAAAATGGTCCGCGATCACCGCCACAAGTTGAATATTCACCCTGTTTATAAGCGCGTTGATACCTGCGCGGCCGAGTTCTCGACCTCGACGGCTTACATGTACTCAACCTACGATGAAGAGTGCGAGTCACAACCGTCTAAGCGCGATAAAATCATGGTATTAGGCGGCGGCCCCAACCGTATTGGCCAAGGTATTGAGTTTGATTACTGCTGCGTACATGCCGCACTTGCCGCACGCGATGATGGCTTTGAGACCATCATGGTAAACTGTAACCCTGAAACTGTATCGACCGATTACGACACCTCTGATCGCTTGTACTTTGAGCCTGTCACCTTAGAAGACGTATTAGAAATTGTTCACAAAGAAAAGCCCAAAGGGGTGATTGTGCAATTTGGTGGCCAAACGCCACTTAAAATTGCCCGCGCCCTAGAGGCCGAAGGCGTGCCGATTATTGGTACCAGCCCCGAAGCCATTGACCGCGCCGAAGACCGCGAGCGCTTTCAGCAAATGATCGAGCGCTTAGGTCTCAAACAACCTTCTAATGCCATTGTACGCTCGACCGAAGAAGCCATTCGCCATGCCGCTGATGTGGGCTACCCCTTAGTGGTACGTCCTTCTTATGTGCTAGGTGGTCGCGCTATGGAGATCGTGCATAACGAGCAAGAGCTTAAACGCTACATGCGCGAAGCTGTGCAAGTGAGCGACGACGCTCCTGTATTACTAGACCACTTTTTGAATGCCGCGATTGAAGTGGATATCGATGCCGTTTCAGATGGTACCGACGTTGTCATTGGCGGCATTATGCAGCACATTGAGCAATGTGGCGTTCACTCGGGTGACTCAGCATGCTCACTCCCCCCGTATTCGCTCGCCGAAGATGTTCAAGATGCGATGCGCGACCAGGTGCGCAAAATGGCTTTAGAGCTTGGCGTTGTTGGTTTGATGAACGCGCAGCTGGCTTACCAAGATGGTGAAATTTTTATTATCGAGGTTAACCCACGCGGCTCACGTACTGTGCCGTTTGTGTCTAAGTGTATCGGCGTTTCTTTGGCCAAAATTGCCGCGCGCGCACAATGCGGTATTTCACTCAAAGAGCAAGGCTTCACCCAAGAAATCATTCCTAAATATTACAGCGTGAAAGAAGCAGTCTTCCCATTTGATAAGTTTCCTGCGGTTGACCCTATTTTAGGCCCCGAAATGAAATCAACTGGCGAAGTCATGGGTGTTGGCGATACCTTTGCCGAAGCTTTTGCTAAAGCGCAAGCCGGTGAAGGTTCCATTTTACCCACCTCGGGCAAAGCATTTGTTAGTGTGCGTGATTTTGATAAAACCGATGTTGTGATTTTAGGCAAAGAGCTTGTAGACTTAGGCTTTGAGCTAGTCGCTACTCGCGGCACAGCTAAAACCCTAGAACAAGCGGGCATTGCTGTAAGTATTGTTAACAAAGTTACCGAAGGCCGCCCGCACGTTGTTGATATGATTAAAAACCGCGAGGTGGCTTTAGTCATTAACACCACCGAAGGCGAACGCGCCATCAAAGACTCGGCGGCTATTCGCCGCAGCGCAGAAACCCACCGCGTTTACTACACCACCACACTGGCCGCAGCGAATGCTGTATGTATGGCCTTACGCTTTGGTGAAGAGCGCACTGTGCGCCGCTTACAAGACTTACACAAGGAGCTGCTTTAAATGTCACTCAATAAAGTCCCCATGACCGTGCAGGGCGCCAAGGCCCTGCAAGATGAACTCGACAACCTCAAAAAAGTGGTTCGCCCGCGTATTGTTTCAGCTATTGCAGAAGCACGTGAACACGGTGACCTAAAAGAAAACGCCGAGTACCATGCCGCCCGCGAGCAGCAAGGTTTTTGTGAGGGGCGCATTCAAGATATTGAAGGCAAGCTGTCACACGCTCAAATTATCGACGTTACCGCAATACCGCCTGCCGGTAAGGTTATTTTTGGTACAACTGTTTCCATCATTAATGTTGAAACTGATCAAGAAGTCACCTACCAAATTGTGGGCGAAGATGAAGCCGACATTAAACAGAATAAAATCTCTGTAAGCTCTCCCATTGCTCGCGCTTTAATCGGCAAAGAAGTAGGCGATGTAGCGCTAGTCAAAGCCCCTGGCGGTGATATAGAGTATGAAATTGAAGAGGTTCAACACCTGTAACTGGCATTGTGTGAGCGGCTCATAATGCTGCTTATTTCAATCAGCTACCCTTCGAATAAAGCGCAGCGAACACTGCGCTTTTTTTGTGATTTAGTCACCTGTCTACGCGTGAATATTCGGCCTTAATTATGCAAAGCTCCACACCACAAAAGCCTTTTTATGTTGTTTCTATGGGTAAGTTTTCTGCCTTATTTATTGCGACAATGGGGCTGTACAGTCTGTATTGGTTTTATCGACATTGGCGTTTAATTGGCGAGGCGCAACACAAAAATACACAACCATTTTTACGCACCCTACTGAATGTGGTTTTTATACCGGCCTTGTGCACCGAGCTGGCCAACGCCGAAAAAGCCAAAGCACAAAGCTATAACTGGAACCCCCGTGCACTCGCCTTAGGCTATATCGCGCTACAAATTATTTCGGTCGCCGCCGGCTTTGCCGTCTCCAAAGGGTATATCAGTATTTATTGGGCCTTGATTCAAATCCCATTACTCTTGGGTCATTACTTGTATTTATATAAGTTTCAACTGGTGGCCAATCGTGTGTGCGATGACCCCTTTGGCAAATCTAACGCGACGTTTAATATTCACAACCACATCTGGATTGTCTTTGGCATTGTGCTTTGGCTCGATGAAATATATCGCCTGTATTTACTCATCACAGGCCAAATCACACTGTAACCATAAGCCCTGCGGGCAAGCAAGTTAAGCGGTACAAGCGCACAATGAGAAGCCTAAAACGTGGGCATGACGTCACCTTAAACCCAGAAAATAAGCACCTAAACTGACGTCGATTGACGCTTTTTGTTATACCTTTTGTATGTACAAGCTATTCTCATACGTGCTCTTTTAACTGTTATACCCGGTCAATAGCGCTATACACTCACAGCGAGCTTTGCTAGTCTTGGATCGCTTTATTCGACTGCTAATAGCCGCGCTCAAGGCTAATATCGCAAGCTCAATGTACCTATAACACTAAAAACTGTATTTTTTGAGGGTTTACTATGCGCACATTATCATTAGCCGCACTGATCACTGCGGCTACCTTATCGGCCACCAGTCTTAGCGCCATCGCCAAAAACACAGCAGCGGGTATTGTTGCCAACCAAGTCGGCTTTAATAGCCAAAGCCCAAAAGTCGCCGTTGTGCCTAATGTAGCAAGCAACGACTTCACGCTCACCGACAAAGCCACAGGTCGCATTGTCTATAACGGTAAATTGTCGGCTCCTAAAAGCTGGAGCGAAGCTAAAGAAACCGTTAGACTCGCTGATTTTTCCAGTGTTCAGTATCCCGGCGAATACACATTAAGTGTCGATGGTATTGCACAGCCTTTTGCTGTTACGATTGACGAAAACGTCTACCAAGAAGCCTTAAGCGGTGCCATTAAGTACTATTACTTTAACCGTAATAGCGCAGCCCTCCAAAAAGAACATGCCGGTATTTATCACCGTCCAGCCTCACACCCGGATACTACAGTCTATGTTGATGCCTCGGCGGCAACACCTGAGCGGCCAGTCGGTACGGTATTATCGCTACCTAAGGGCTGGTTTGATGCTGGTGACTTCAGTAAATACATTGTTAACTCATCCATTACAGTGCATACCCTACTGCGCGCACTCGATAATCATCCGGCGCTTTTTGCAAAGCTCAATCTCAATATTCCAGAGTCGAACAATAATATACCCGACCTACTCGATGAAATTTTATGGAATTTGGATTGGATGGTGTCTATGCAAGATACCGACGGCGGGCTCTACCATAAGCTCACCGCCAAGCGTTTTGAGCCGGTAGCCATGCCACACACACAATATAAGCCCCGCTTTGTGGTACAAAAAACAACCGCCGCCACCCTCGACTACGCCGCCACTTTAGCGCTGGCAAGCCGTGTTATCGCACAATACGAAGAGCAATTCCCTGGGCGCGCCGAGCAATATCGTGCAGCAGCACTGAAAGCTTGGGACTGGGCAGAAGAAAACCCCAATGTACTTTTTGAGCAGCCCGAAGGGTTTCGCACCGGCATGTACCGTTTAGATGGCGATGATTATAAAGACGAATGGGCTTGGGCGCGCGCCGAGCTTTTTGTATTAACCGGTAAAAGGAAGTTTTTAAAAGGCTACGAAGTGGCAAATACCGCGCGCACTCCAGAATGGAGCGATGTTGAAACCCTCGGTATGTTGGCTTTGGCCAACCACGCAAAAACCCCCTCATCACTTAAGCAGCAAATACTCGACACCCTTAAAAAAAGTGCCGACACTTGGGTTAAGCAAGCGCATAGCTCAGGCTATGGGGTTGCCATGTTTGGCCGTGACTTTCGCTGGGGCAGCAATGGGGTAGCAGCTAACAAAGCGCTTGCCTTAATCGACATCAACAAGCTCGTTCCCAACCCACAATACTTGGAAACCGCCCAGGCTTTAGTCGATTATATTTTAGGTCGCAACCCAAATGGTCTCTCTTATTTGACAGGCTTTGGCGAGAACACCCCCATGCACCCTCATCATCGCGTCTCTGAGGTCGATGGCATTCAAGCCCCTATACCCGGTATGCTCGCAGGTGGCCCACACAAGGGCTATCAAGATAAAAAAGAGTGTAACGTTAAGTACAATGTCGATTACGACCCAAGCATTCCTTCTAAAGCCTATTTTGACCACTGGTGTAGCTATGCCACTAACGAGGTTGCTATTAATTGGAATGCGGCATTAGTGTACGTACTGGCTGAGCTGAACTAGCACTTATAACACGCGTTTAAAACGAAAAAAGCCCCAGCTAGCTGGGGCAAAATATAAGGGGGAAGACAAAGCAACAATCAACCAAGTGGCTTTGCCTATAGCTTGCTAATCGCTCACTAGAACTTCACTTCAACACCTAAACCTAAGTAGTTAGCGGTGTATTCTGTATCAAGATCTTTATCGATGGTGTAGGTATCGTTGGTATAAAAACCAAATATTTTGGCCTTTTTACTCAATTTGTAATCAACACCTAAGCTCAAAGTAGTTGCTTCTTCTTTCTTGATATCTGAAAAGCCAAATTGACCCTTTAGTACCCAATTATTAATACCGTACTTGATAGAACCAAATGCGCCGTTCACACGCTCTTGATCATCTTTTTCAAAGCCTTCAGCTAAAAAGCCAATTTGGAATGTATTTAGGTTGTACTGTAATACACCACGTACTGTACTTGTGCCTTCAGCTTCGACATCCAAATCATAAGCAACCGCACCGTAAAAACCTTTGTACTCGTAAGTGGCTGCAATAGATGTGGCATTAGAGCGTTGATCGGCTTCATCTAAACCGTCATTATCTTGCTCGCTAGCAATCAAATCAGCATACAAAGTAAAGCCTGAAATGTTGGGTGTCGAATACATTAAGCTATTTTTTGCACGGTTTTCATTGGTGGTGAAGTTGTTTTTAATATCGCCGTAAAGGTCACCAAACAAGTCAACTTTATTTTGGATTTGTTTGAGTGGTGTATCAAAGTTACCCGCAATCACCGAACCAAAATCGCCTTTAAGACCTACATAAATATTACGTTGCTTGAAAGGGCTACCGCCAGCATCGCCATCATCAGCAGCAACTTCAAACTCTGCTTTATAGATAGCTTCAATGCTATCGTTAATTTTTTCAGACCCTTTAACACCAATACGCGAAGCATTGCTATCTAATTTAATCAATGATTCTTCTGCATCATCAGCCTCTGTATTGGCACTAGCATAAGATACATTCACCTTACCGTATAAAGTGGGTGCTGCCATGGCAGCAGCAGGTGTACACAAAGAAAGCGCGATCGCAGAGGTAAGTAATTTATTCACAGGGGCTCCTAATAATAACCGTGTTGTGAGTGTGATATGTAATTTAAATGACAGTTATACTTCAAATTTATGGCAACTATATTACCCGTTTATGACAGTTTAATTACAGATAACATGCCAATAAGAAACAACGGGAGCAACAGCGCATTTTTAGCGATCACAGTCATCAGCACTCAAGGACTAACTAAACTCTGCCAACACTTGTTGCCAGAGCACTTTCAAGCGTTTAGCCGATACTGGCATCGCCGTTTTAAGTGTCTGTGCAAATAACGAGACCCTCAGCTCTTCGATCATGTAGCGGTATTCTTGCCACAATAGGCTACGCGCATAGTCATTAGCCCCCTGCTTTTCGAGGAGGTCTTGATGCTTGTGCCACGCTTGCGCAACCTCTTGCATGGCGAGCTTATCTTTTTGCGGGTTTTGCGGAGCCTTTTCAAGTCGGGCCTCAATCGCATTCAGATAACGCGTGTAATGCTCTAGCCACGCCAGCGGCGTCATCATAAAAAAGCCTTTATAAAACAAGCCTTGTAACTGCTGTTTAATATCTGAAAAGGTAAACGCCAAGACCAAGGCATTTTTATTGGCCTTCATAGCTTTATTAATGCCCACCAATTGCTTTAACCAGCTAAGTAATTGCTTTTCAAGAGCTTGTGCCTTGCCGGTTAAGGCGTTTTCACCTCGCTGAATAGCACTGTTAAACTCGGCTTGAGTACGCGGCAGCTCGCCCTTTGTACAGCATACCTCTAGTGCCACAGCCATGAGTAAATCATCAACTACTTGGGCGCGGTTACCAAGGTTTAACACCGACAATCCAATATCTTTGTTTTTGAGTAGCTCTTTTCTTAGGTATTTAACCGTTTTAGGCATCCCGAGTAAAAGCAACCTTGCCACACCGTATCGGCTTTTGGCATGGGCATCAGCTGGGTTATCCAACACTTTCAGGTCAACCGCATCGCCTGTATCACACAACGCAGGGAAAGCCTGCACTTTTAATGGGCCCTTCTTTAAAGAGCACTCTGTAGGCAACTCTCCAAAATCCCATTGTGTGATTTTACTTTTTTCAAAGCTGCTACCAGCTTGTTGCAAGCTTTGCTGCACATGACCACGATAACGCTCGCGTAAGACACTTAAATGACGATGACGATCAATAATTTGACCCCGATCATCGAGCACACGAATATTCATTTTGTAATAATCATCAATACTTACCTGAGCCCATACCTCTTTAGGCACATCAACGTTACTGGCTATCCTTAGCTCTCTGGCTAGGGCTTCAAGTAAATCACCTTGACCCATTTTAATGCGGGCTAAGGCTTTATCGACATAGTCTGGCACAGGCACAAACTGCTTACGCCATTGCTTAGGCAACCCTTTAACCAAAGCAATGCACTTTTCGCGTATCAGCCCTGGCACAAGCCATTCAATAGGCCCCTCCGAAAAGCTATGCAAAACACTCGCGGGCACGCCAATGCTCACGCCATCATCGTTATGGCCCGGATCAAAGTGATAAAACAAAGGATATTGCACACCATTGACTGTCATTTCATTCGGAAAGGCATTTTCAGAGATATGCTCGGCGCTATGCTGCATTAATAAGCTTTTAGGAATATGCAGCAATGTACCACTATCACGCTCAGCCTTTTTACGCCATGATTCAAAACTGATTAAGCCACACACATCGGCAGGTATACGCTCATCATAAAAGTCAAAAATAATTTCATCATCGACCAAAATATCGCGCCGACGCGACTTGTCTTCTAGCTCACCGATGCTTTTAATCGTTTGTTGGTTAATCGTAAAAAACGCGCCTAAATCACGCCGTTTATGTTGCCCGTATTTACCCTCGACGAGTGATTCACGAATAAATATTTTACGCGACTCTAGGGCATCAATGTGCGTGTAATCAATGCGTATTTTATCGGCGACAACCAAACCAAATAATGTCACTTTATCAAAGGCCATAACTTGGCCGTTTTTAGTTGAGTAATGCGGCTGATAATAGTGATGCTTTAACAAATGCTCAAGATGATGACGCAACCATAGTGGGTCTATTTTGGCATTGGTATGAGCGTACACTTTTGTGGTTTCTAAATAATTCGCACTCACCAACCATCGTGGTGTTTTTTTAAACTGGCTTGAACCCGGAAAAATAACAGCCTTACGATTACGCGCAACTAAGTACTCACGCTCGCGGCTTTCTTCATTTTTGATAGCGACATTATCAAATAAACCCACAAGCAATGACTGGTGAATCGCATCGTAACTGGCGGGCTCTTTGTTGCACGTTAACCCCACTTGTTTACAGGCTGTTAATAGCTGGTGGTGTAGCTCGCGCCACTCACGCAAACGTAAAAAAGATAAAAACTCTTTGCCGCATAGGTTGCGCCATGCATTTTGTGATAAGCCTTGGCGCTGCTCTTCGGCGTATTGCCATAAATTAAAGTACGCAATAAAGTCGGAGTCGTCATCTTTGAAGCGGCGATGCTTTTCATCGGCAGCTTGCTGCTTGTCGTGGGGGCGTTCACGCGGGTCTTGAATGGTTAAACCAGCAATAATAATGAGCACTTCGTGTAAACAGTTGAGTTGGTGCGCTGAGATTAAAATACGAGAAAAGCGCGGCTCTAGGGGCAAAGCCAGCATTTTACGACCTGCGGGTGTAAGCTTTTTACGTGCATCAAGTGCCTGTAGTTGCTCTAACTCTTTAAAGGCATCATTAATCGCACGCCCTTCGGGCGGCTCAAGAAAAGGGAAGTCGCGAATATCACCAACATTAAGCTGCTGCATTTGCAGTACAACGGCCGCTAAGCTGGTACGCAGTATTTCGGGGTCGGTAAATTCTGCTCGGCTAGCAAAGTCCTCTTCGCTGTATAGGCGCACACACACACCACGACTAATACGCCCGCAACGACCCGCGCGCTGGTTGGCCGACGCTTGCGATACCGGCTCGACCGGTAATCGCTGAATTCGACTTTTACTGCTGTAGCGACTAATACGCGCTGTGCCTGGGTCTATCACATAGCCAATACCCGGCACAGTAATTGACGTCTCGGCAACGTTGGTGGCCAATACTACCCTGCGTCCTTTATGGGGCTGAAAAGCGCGGTTTTGATCGGCTAGGCTAAGCCGTGCATAAAAAGGAAGCACTTCTAGCATTGGGAAATTAGCGCGCCGGATCGCCAGCGCTGTTTCACGGATTTCTCGCTCGCCAGGCAAAAAGACAAGTATATCGCCGGCAGGGCCTTTCGGTAATGTGAGAATTTCTTCAAGCGCATTCACAATACCGCGCGCTTCATCTTCTTGCTCGTCTTGCCACGGGCGATACAACACTTCGACAGGAAAAGTACGGCCTGACACGCTAATAATAGGGGCATTAAAAAAGTGCTTGGAAAAGCGCTCAACGTCAATGGTTGCTGAGGTAATAATGACTTTTAACTCTTTGCGTTTGGGTAAAATTTGACGAATATAACCCAATAAAAAATCGATATTTAAGCTGCGCTCATGGGCTTCATCGATAATCAGTGTGTCGTATTTTTCGAGGAGAGGGTCATTTTGTATTTCGGCCAGCAAAATACCATCGGTCATTAACTTAATATGGCTCAGCGGTGAACTGGCATCGTTAAAGCGCACTTGATAACCCACCGAACTCCCGAGCTCGGTTTGTAGCTCTTGCGCGATACGGCTGGCGACGGTGCGCGCCGCAATACGCCGTGGCTGGGTATGCCCAATTAAGCCATTCACACCGCGGCCTAACGTTAGGCAAATTTTGGGGATTTGCGTGGTTTTACCCGAACCGGTCTCGCCAGCAATCACAACCACTTGATGGTCGTTAATCGCTTTGGCGATTTCATCACGCCGCTGCGAAACCGGTAAGTTGTCATCAAAAGTGACTGTAGGCACCAAGCGCTTGCGCTCAAGTACGCGCCGCTGAGAGACCTGTAAGTTTTGCTGCAACGCGGCTAAAGCCTTGTCGACAGGCTTGTTTTGTTTTTTGAGCTTTTGCAGCTTAAACCACGCACTGCGTAGCTTGCGCTTATCAGCCATCACGCATAAGTCCAATTGCTGATAAAAAGCAGGGGCATCAGGTAGTGCTGGGAGCGAGGCAGGCTCTTGCTCTGAGGGGGAAGCGTGCTCTAGAGTCGTGGGTACAGATACCGCAGAAGGAGTCGGTGTAAGGGGCGGTTTAGGCGTATTGGATTGCGTGGTCATAAAAGGCCGCTGAGTCAATTAAGCAAAAAGGCGGCATTATACGCCAATGAGACGCCAACTTTTCAAAACCACCGGTAAAAGCCAAAACACTGAACTAGGCTACTCAATAACCATGTCAATACTCATAACAATAGTCACAACAGTAACCGTAACAATAACCGCAACAATAGCTAAGCCTTAAACCCCATAAGCACTAGGACAGGAGCCCATGAAAGCACACTTATTTATTGAAAAATTACCCAGCCGCTACTGGCTTGCAAGAATTGCGACCAGCGATACCCACTCCTCGCCTGTTGCAAGCCCCTCACGCTATGTGACCTGTGCAAAGGGCAAACCTCTCAAATTCTTGAATATTGAACATATTAAAGAATACTTTCAGGGGCAGCGTATTGATAAGGTCTTTATGCTCGGCGATGGCGAGCAGCCTACTGAAATCGCCTTTTAAGCCGGTATGCCTAGCTAACAAGTCTAAAAAAGGCCACCGTATCGGTTAATGCTGATCGTTTAAGCTAATTGAACGATCTTTCAAAGGGCGCATAATAGGCTACAACAGAAGTTGTGGCCTATTTTTATGTCTGAATTTATTAAAGAATTACACCTTACGACTGAGTTTTGCCAAGATCGCGATATTGAGTCGTTCACTAAGCACATTCCCCTTGAGTGGATTGAGGAAGCTGTTACCCAAACAGGAAGAGCTTCTGTACGCAAACGACGCTTCCCCGCCGAACAAGCTGCTTGGCTTG
>NZ_LGAK01000068.1 GCF_001292705.1 Marinagarivorans algicola | reverse complement strand
GTTGTTATATAGCACCTATGGATAGCTTAAGCGGCCCAGAAAATGATTCTTAGTGCCCAATTTTGGTATCTCTGGATGGTTACATATGAGAATAGTTACATGTGAGAATAGTTACGTATGAATAGTTATGTATCAATAAGCCATAACGTGTATTGATGACAGGTGTATTTACCACACTGATCTTATTAAGTGAGAGTTACTGTGTTGAGCGAGTTAATAAGAGTTTAAGGCCTAAAAGAATCATGGCGCCACCAAGCACACGGTCAATGATGTGACCGCTTTGTTTAAATCTCTTATTGATTTTGGGATGCGATAATAATAATACAATAAAAGAAAACCACGATAATTGGATAAGCATCATCCATAAGCCATAAAATGCAATGTGATGCAAAGGCATGTCGGGCTTAAGGACCAGGGTAAATAATGACATAAAATAAATAGGAACTTTAGGGTTTAATACATTACATAAAAAACCCATACCAATGCTTTTTTTAACCGAAGCGGGTACTGCTTTTTTGACCTGCGCCGCTTGACTGGGTGAGGCTTTTGACTGAAGCCCTTTGATACCTAAATAAATGAGATAGCCACCACCTAATATCTTAATCACCCAAAGTGCATTTGATGAGTTGGCAATAATGGCTGCTAGGCCAAAAGCCGAGTAAGTGAGATGCACGGTAAGGCCCAAGGTGATGCCAATACTACACATTAAACCTGCTTTTTTACCATTTGAGAGTGTTTGCTGAGAGACTAAAAAAAAGTCAGGGCCTGGCGATGCTACGGCCAAAATATGAATGAATGTAATGACTAGCAAGCCGTGTATGAATTCCATGAATAACTCGAGTGGTTGGGTAAAAAGAGTGAAGGTTGAGCTGTAACACTTGCTGTTATTAAACCGGATAAAGCCGTCATTGCTTGTATTGTTGTTTTATCGCTTTCAGGGTCGCACAGTCAGATTATACTTGTCGCCATTGAGTGATTGGTTATGTATACACGTTGTGAATCCAAGTTATCTAAAGGCTGTAGGCGCATGTCATTACGTTAAGCGGTATATGCTGCTGATTATAGCTTCTGAGTATTGAAGCGTATTTCTAATAGTCCCACCTATAGAGTTTGACACTTACTTATAGAGCTTAGTATTCGTTGATCATGTCAGTACTCGTGTAGAGATGGGCCGAGCAGTACGCTGTGAGCGGCATCAGCCAGCGCATTATATTTAATGTTACTTTCTTATGAAAGGCCGCTGTACGGCCTTTCTCGAGTGCAGTGTGTATTTAGAACGATCACTCAAAAAAGTTCGTTTTTTATGCTTTGTGCCGTGATTATAGCCTAAAGCGGCTCAAAACAGAGTGAAACGCTTTGGTTGCCTAAATATCCAGAGGTTTCGGCTTTTACACAGATTAGGTGTTTAATTAGTGGGCTTTGGTCGCTACCATAACAGCACGTTTAGGCGCTGGGTACCCTTCACATGTTTTGCTGGAATCTTCTGGGTCTAAAAAGTCTTTTAGCGAAAGAAACTCCATCCATTCGGTAGAACGCTGTTCTTCTGAGCGGGTGGTATTAATGTCAATGCATCGAATACCTTTGAAGCCGGCACGTCTTAGCCATAGTTCGAGTGTGGGTATGCTGGGTAAAAACCAGACGTTATTCATTTTGGCATAGCGTTTTTCAGGCATTAAGCTGTAGCCTTCGGGGCCATCTACAATTAAGGTTTCTAATACGAGCTCGCCGCCAGTACGCAAAGTGTCTTTGAGTTCTCGAAGGTGATCAATAGGTGAGCGGCGATGATAAAGTACCCCCATTGAAAACGTTGTGTCAAAGGCGTTTAAGTTAGCCGGTACGGCTTCTATGCCCATTGGTAGTAGATCGACCGGAGCGTCAGCGATATATTTTTTGACTTGATGAAACTGCACAACAAAGCGCGGCGAAGGGTCAATGCCAATTACGCGCGCGGCTCCTGCGCCGTACATACGCCAGCAATGATAACCACTGCCACAACCGACATCTAAGACCGTACGGTTGTTTAATGCGCTAATGCCATCTTTGACTCTGTCCCACTTCCAGTCAGATCGCCACTCGGTATCAATCAGTGTGTCAAAGAGTTGAAAAGGTCCTTTGCGCCATGGGATTAAGGCTCGCAAACTATGGTGTAGCGCGGCTTGCGCTGCTGGGGTGAGATCATGTGCTTGGCCAATGGTTACGCTATCGCGTAAGTCGATAAGAGAGGGGGTTACCGTTGGCATGGCGTCAAGCGCTTCTAGCCAGCGAGCTAAATCGCCGTGGCGATCTACGTGCAGGTTGTTGGCAACCGCCTCTGGTATGGCCTCGGCGAGAGGGGATAATTTGGTCTCTTGTAGGGCGTGTATTAAATGAGTGTAATCAATCATGGGGTATCGCAAAGGCTAGTTAAAATAAGGTGAGCAATACTTTTAATAGTATCAAAGCGGGCGTTACATCAGCACTATGATTATTTAAAAGCAATCATCGAGGCAAAATTAAAACATTGAAACCATAGCTCTACACCACTAAACCCCGCTTCTTTTAAGCGCGCTTGGTGGGCGGGAAATGTTTCGGGGATTAGCACGTTTTCGAGTGATTGGCGTTTTTGTGCGATTTCTAGGTCGCTGTAGCCTTGGCTGCGTTTAAAATTATGATGTAAATCTATCATTAATTCGTGGTGGCGCGGTTCATCAAAGGCGAGTTTTTCGGACAAAATTAATACGCCGCCGGGTACTAATGCATCGGCTATGCGTGTTAATAGCGCTGTACGTTTTTCGAGGGCTAAAAATTGCAGCGTAAAATTCAGCACCACAATAGAGGCCGCATGCAAAGGTGTGTTTTCAATGTCATCTTCTATTAAGAGTACCTTGGCCGAGCCTTGAGAGCTGTCGGCGTCGATAATTTTTTGGCAGTGCGTGATCATACTGTTGGAGTTATCAATACCAACTAGAGTACAGTTTTTTTGGCTGGCCCCTTGGCCTAAGCCTTGACGCATCGCCAGTGTTGCAGCACCTAGTGAGCAGCCTAAATCGTAGCAGTGGGTGCCATGCTGAGCATAGCGCTCAGTTAATTGGCTAATCATATTGATAATAGTGCTATAGCCCGGCACCGAGCGCGAAATCATATCGGGAAAGACGGCCACAACCTTATCATCAAAACGGAACCCTTCAACGACGTCACTGGGGGCGGCGTAAATAGTGTCTTTGTGGGTGTGCGGCTGGCTCATAAAAATACTCGCATAAAAAGTGTGCGCGTATTTTACCTGATCGTTGTGAGTTGTCACCTTGGCTGTGGGCGTACGTTTTACCCTGTAGGTTGAGCGGCAAAGGTTTGCCGCTGCTGTCAATGGGAGTGACTTAAGGCATTTTTTTGGCGGGTTACAAAAGAAGAGTTTTAAATAAAATCTTTAAATATCAATGGGTTATAAAATATTGTTGACCTAGCTAAGGCCTTGGCCTTTTGCTTGCATTAGTCTCAGTGTGCATAGATTTGGCGAAAGCGTCTTAAAAGGTTGTGGTTATGGCAATTTCATTTCAAGGGTATACCGGTTTGTATGAGTCGGCTTTAAATTTGCGCAGCCAGCGCTCAGAGGTAATTGCCGGTAATTTAGCTAATGCGGATACGCCCAATTATAAATCCCGCGATTTTGATTTTCACAGCGCCTTACATGCCAATATGAGCAGCCCTAACGGAGGCGGCCATATGCGCTTAACCCACCAAAAGCATTACCAGATGGGCGGCGGCAGTAGCGGTGCTGAAATCAATTATCGCATCCCCACGCAGCCGAGTATTGATGGTAATACAGTGGAAGAGCAAGTCGAACACGCTGAGTTTATGGAAAACACGCTCGAGTATCAAGCGGCATTCACCCTATTAAATAGTCGCTTTAAAGGCTTAAAAGCTGCTATTAAGGGTGAGTAATGTTGATATCTTTTGATGGCTTAATTTAGATGGCTTAATTTAGATGATTGGATATTGTTAATAAAAAGTTGTTAATAAAAAGTTGTTAATAGGGTGCTGCTCATTAAAGCATAAGTACATTAAACGCGACAATAATATACCGCTATACAAATAGTGTTCAGTTAATTGAATAGGCAGGTGAACGATGAGTTTAAATAATATTTTTGATGTGGCAGGTTCTGGTATGAATGCGCAAAGTGTGCGGCTCAATACCACCGCCAGTAATATTGCCAATGCCGAAACAGCCTCTTCAAGTACCGATCAAGTATATCGTGCTAGACACCCTGTTTTTGAGGCAAGTTTTAACAATATGCTAAGCCACTCTAAAAGTGGCTTAAACCCGCAAGACGAGACAGCAGGTGTAGCGGTGCGCGGTATTGTAGAGTCGGATGCGCCACTACAACCGCGTTACGAACCCGATCACCCGATGGCGAATGAGGATGGTTATGTGTATTACCCCAATGTTAATGTTGTTGAGGAAATGACCAATATGATTTCGGCTTCTCGCTCTTTTCAGATGAATGTTGATGTCATGAACTCGGCAAAACAAATGATGCAGCGAGTACTCTCTATTGGCCAGTAAATGTGCGCTAAAAAGCAGTTTTTTGTATTGCTATCTTGATAGCTTGATCCATTGTTGAGAGGTTGTTATGTCTGTTTCTTCGGTCAGTAATTCGCCGGTATTGGACGAGTTAACCATTAAAGATAAAATCAAAGATGAACCTAAATCGGGTGAGCTGGGCCAGAAGGCTTTTTTGAAACTCATGATTACTCAAATGGAAAATCAAGATCCTTTAAGCCCGCAAGAAAATACCGAATTTATTGCACAGCTTGCGCAATTTAGTTCAGTCGAAGCACTGGATAGCATGAATAATAAATTTGATAACTTAACTGAAAATTTTGTCGCCAACCAAGCCTTGCAGGCGTCTTCTTTAGTTGGGCGATCGGTGGCTGTATCGAGTGAAATCGCACAGTTAGATGCTGGTGACATTGTGGCAGCTAGTGTTGATGTGCCTGCCAGCACAAGCAGTGTTACGGTAAAAATTTATGCCGAAAGTGGCGAGCTATTAGATCAGGCAGATTTAGGTGCGCAAGGTGCTGGTGAAATGGTAGCGCGTTGGAATGGTGAAAAACTGGAGGTCAACGGTACGGTATTAGAGTGGAATAGCAGCACCGAAGGCGGTCATCCGCCAGGTATTTACCGTATGGAATTTGAAGCTTCTATTGATGGCGAGCCCACACAGCTTAATGCCGCACTAAGCGCTAATGTTAACAGCGTTACTGTGGGTAAAGATGGTGTTTTAACACTAAACTTGGCGGGTATTGGTCCGGTAAAAATGTCAGAAGTTAAACAATTTAATTAATGATTTTAATCTATTGAATAAAGTTTTTAATCCTGCGGTCTAGGAGAATGGTATGCCTTTTAATACAGCGTTAAGTGGAATTCGTGCAGCATCGAGTGATTTAAAAATTACCGGTAATAATATTGCCAATGCATCAACATCAGGTTTTAAGCGTTCGCGCGCTGAATTTGGTGATGTCTATGCTATTAGTGTATTGGGCTCTGGCTCTAATACTATTGGTAGTGGAGTTAGGCTGCAGTCTGTTTCCCAAAACTTTAATCAAGGGAGTATGGCTTTTACCGAAAATTCATTAGATTTAGCGGTTAACGGTAATGGTTTTTTTGTTGTGCAGCAAGGTGGTGAGCAGTTTTACACGCGTGCAGGTACCTTTGGTTTGGATAAAGAAGGTTTTGTTGTTAACAACGTGGATGCGCGCTTACAGGGATTTCCGGCAGATGATGCAGGTAATATTAGTGGTTTGCAAGGTGATATACAGGTGCGCACTAGTAATTTGGCGCCACGCGCCACAACCAATGTCGATATGCTATTAAATTTAGACTCTTCTGAGACAGTCTTGCAAAGTAATGGCACAACTTTTAATACCACGGGTAATTCGGTTGCGGTAACACGGGCTGGTTTAAGTGATGACACAACAACAACAGTCACTGGCACAACATTTACTTTTCCTTTAGCGAACGACTTTCGTGTTACGCCCATGACCTTTGATGTTGAGCTAACGGCATCAACAGGCGAAAATGGCACAGTATCGGTGAATTTAAATACTGCGGAGGGTATTCCAGCGACGGTCAATAACTTTAATGAGTTGTTAACTCTCGAGGGTGTAATTAATACGCAACTATCTCAACCTTTACCGCCACAATCTACAGTTGATGTTTTTGCGAAAGCTGTTGATATGGGTGGCGGTAATTACCGTATGGATTTTGTCGCAACTAAATCGGGCGAAGCTTCGCAGGTGCGAGTCTTAAATGCTTCGGCGAACGCGGCCGATATTGGTATTGCAGCGAACCCTGCTATTGCGACCTCGACGCCGGGTATTGCCAAAGTTGATAACGGCTATCCTGAGCAAACAGTTGATATTACCGATAATAATGGTGGTGTGATTTCATTTGTGGCGGCTAAAGGACAAAGTGCGGCACAAACGGCTTCATCACTCAATGCGTTAAACGGTGTGACTGCATCAGCCTCCACAACCTTGACTATCCCTTTTGCCAGCTTTAATAATAGCAATGGCGATATGACGGTCACGGTAAAAGGGGTTAAGCTTAGCGCCGATAATCTGTCGGTATTAGCCGATAACGTTAACGCCTTATCGAATGGTACTTTGCAAGGGGTGACGGCAAGTATTGATACTGCAACAGGCGATTTAACATTGACCTCATCGGTGGGTGATGATATCCCCATTCGTATTGAAAGCCCTGATGACGGCGATAGTATTGAGGTGTTTGGCAATCCAAATGCCCCCTCTTCTTTTTTAGAGGTGGATACAAATGGCACACTCAACAATCCTTCAGCATTAAATTCAGATTTAAACTCGATTGTTGTGGGTGGCTCGATTAATATTGTATTAGATGAGGGCTATACCGCATCTAATGCTGTCCCTCCCTCTGTGGGTTTGTTTGGGCCATTGACTGGGCAAGCCTTTACCGAGGTGATTATTAATGAATTTGATCCGAACGACCAAGGTACCTATAACTGGGAGAATCAATTAACGATTTTTGATAGTTTGGGTAATTCGCATGTTATGACTAACTACTATGTCAAGCAAGAATATGATGCGAATGATCCCTCAACAACTGCTAATCACTGGAAAATGTTTACCCGTATTGATGGCGAGGATGTCGGTGATCCAGATACTTCTTTACCACCACCGCAAAATATAGAAGCAACAGTTGCTGTGTTTGATGTGTATTTTAATGATGACGGTTCACTCAATAATTTAATCACCGATGATGTACTGATTTCTAATTGGACACCTAAAGATGCTGACGGTAATCCCAATGGAGCCATGACGCCACAAAATGTGCTAAATGGGGGTAATACTTTAATTGGGGATCCGCCGACTAGCTCTAATTTTGTCATCAACTTAGAAGGTACAACGCAATTTAGCAGTGATTTCTCAGTGAATGATGTCGATCAAAGTGGTTATTCTACCGGGCGTTTATCGGGTTTAAATATTGGTGATGATGGTGTGATATTTGCGCGCTTTACTAACGGTGAATCTCAGGTATTGGGGCAGTTGGCCTTAGCTGATTTTGCCAGTATGCAGGGCTTGCAGCCTGTAGGTGACACCATGTGGGCCGAGAACTACGAGTCGGGAACGCCCAATATTGGCGCGCCACAAAGTGGCGCTTTAGGGGCGATTCAATCGGGTGCCTTGGAAGAGTCTAATGTTGATTTATCTGAAGAGCTGGTGCGTCTTATTATTGCGCAGCGCAATTTTCAGGCCAGTGCAAAAACTATTGAAACAGCCGATTCAGTGACTCAAACAATTATTAATATGCGCTAGTTTATAGGGTTTATATGCTTATGTGATTATATGAACCATAGAAAAATTTTATTGTGTTATTCATTTTAAAAGAGGCCAAGGTCTCTTTTTTTATGCCTTGCATTTTGGTGTTGGCACTGGCATTGCAGATTTATTATTAAGGTATTTTATTGATAGATTTGTTGACGGTTTAGCCAATAGTCAATCAATGATAATTCAAAGTAATAAACTGGGTGCAGTATGGATAAAGCATTATATACAGCAATGACTGGCGCTAAGCATAATATGATGGCGCAAACATCACATGCCAATAATTTAGCTAATGTCAATACAACAGGTTTTAAATCAGACTTTGCCGCTGCACGCAGTATGCCGGTATTTTACGGTGAGGGCTTACCTACGCGCGCATTTAATATGACCGAAAGGCCTGCGACAAACTTAGCGCATGGTGCACTAGAGCAAACTGGCCGAGACTTAGATTTAGCGATAGAGGGCGATGGTTTTTTTGTTGTCCAAGCACCCGATGGCCAAGAAGCTTACACTCGCTCGGGTAATTTAGTCATTGATAGTGCCGGTATTTTGCGCACCGGCAATGGATTACCGGTGATGGGCAATGCAGGGCCTATTGCTGTGCCGCCCAATACAAAGATAGAGATTGGCTCCAGTGGTACGGTTTCGGTAATACCTTCAGGGCAAGGGGTTGATGCACCAGCAGTTATTGATCGCTTAAAGCTCGTCAACCCCGAAGCGGGAACATTAAGCAAGATGGAAGATGGTTTATTTAGGCAATTAGATAACCCGGATATTCTACCGCCTGCAGCCGAAGTATCTGTGATTTCGGGTTTTTTAGAGGCAAGTAATGTGAGCGCTGTTCACGAGCTAACCAGTATGTTAATGCTCGCTAGGCAGTATGAAATGCATGTCAAGCTTATGGCTACTGCAAAAGAAAATTCTGAAAGCTCTTCACGTTTAATTCAGTTTAATAATTAAATTTAGACAACGGCTGTTTAAGCCTGAGGTGATGTATGCACGCAGCATTGTATGTAAGTAAAACAGGACTTTCCGCTCAAGATAAACAATTAACTACAGTAGCGAATAACTTAGCTAATGTATCGACGATTGGTTTTAAGCGTGATCGCGCAGTATTTGAAGACTTGTTATATCAGGTGCAGCGCCAACCAGGAGCCGATTCCACTGCCGATACTCAGCTGCCAACTGGTTTACAGTTAGGCACCGGTGTACGCATTGTTAGCACCCAAAAACAATTTACAGAAGGCAGCTTACAAGTGACTGATCAAGCCTTAGATGTGGCAGTTGATGGGCGCGGTTTTTTTCAGATATTACAGCCTTCAGGAGATATCGCTTACACGCGCGATGGACAATTTCACTTAAACCGTGACGGCCAATTTGTGACGGCTAACGGTTTACTGCTCGAGCCTAATATCACGGTGCCAGAAGGCGCTAACCATGTCACCATTGGTGTTGATGGTGTGGTGACGGCATCGATTCTGGGTAATCCTACCCCTCAAAATATTGGCAATATTGATATTGTTGATTTTATTAATCCCGCGGGTTTACAGGCAATTGGTAGTAATTTGTTTTATCAGACTGCCAGTAGTGGCGACCCCATTAACAGTGCACCAGGACAAAACGGTATGGGGCAGCTTAAGCAAGGCATGTTAGAAAATTCAAACGTTGATATTGTACAAGAGATGGTCAACATGATTACCACGCAGCGCGCTTATGAGATGAATTCGAAAGTGGTTTCTACTGCCGATCAAATGCTGCAATTTATTACACAAAATGTTTAGGGGGGTAATATGGTCAATTTACGAGAGCCGCTATTTATGTTGTTTGCATTGTTGATTGCAATATTACTATTTAGTGGTTGTGCCAGTGAACCCCCTTTAAGGCCGGGCGACCCTTATTATGCTCCTGTTGTTATGCCACATATGCCAGCAGCGCCTGCTCAATACGGCTCGCTATATAGCGAAAACTCGGCTATTTCATTGTTTGGCGATAACAAAGCCACACGTATAGGTGATCTTATTACGATTGTATTAAGTGAGCAAACAACATCTAATAAATCAGCTAATGTGGGTGTCAGTAAAGATTCAGATATTGAAATTGGTGCGCCCATTGCACTCGGTGGCGTGGTGAGTTTTAAAGGTAATACACTTAGTGCCAGTGCGAATGCTGAGCGTGAGTTTACGGGCCAAGCTGGTGCTGGGCAAAGTAATAGTCTACGTGGAAATATTACGGTTGCCGTCGTTGATGTGTGGCCCAATGGTACGTTAGTAGTACGTGGTGAAAAATGGATGACTCTGAACCGAGGTGATGAGTTGATTCGCATTAGTGGTTTAGTGCGGCCCGATGATGTATCGAGTAATAATGAAGTTATATCTACCAAGTTAGCCAATGCACAAATTACTTACACTGGTACTGGCGAGCTTGCCTCTTCACAAAAAATGGGTTTTGCTAGTCGTTTTTTTAATAGCGATTATTGGCCATTTTAAATAGTGTAAATGCATCGATATTTTACGGTATCTCTTTTCTTTTTAGGAACCATGTGTTTAAAGTGTGGTGCATCAGTCATAGAATGGTATGCAAGTGTTATGCAGTAAGTTTCATTAATGAGTTTGAATAATAGGTTGTATTATGCGTAGTTCACACAATAAAGTGGTTATATTATTGAGCTGGCTGGCAATAGTTATGCAAATATTATGGTTGCCACTCGCGCAGGCTGACCGCATTAAAGATTTAACGAATGTACAGGGTGTAAGAGCTAACCAGTTAATTGGTTATGGCTTAGTTGTTGGTTTAGATGGTTCTGGTGATAAAACTAATCAAGCACCTTTTACGACGCAATCCTTTAACGCTATGTTGAAACAGTTTGGCATCACTTTACCACCAGGATCTAATTTCCAACTTAAAAATGTTGCAGCAGTTGCAGTCAGTGCTGAACTTCCTGCTTTTGCTAAGCCTGGCCAAAAAATTGATATTACGGTATCTTCTATTGCTGATGCTAAAAGCTTACGTGGCGGCAGCTTGTTATTGACGCCGCTAAAAGGTATTGATGGAAAAATCTATGCCATTGCGCAAGGTAATTTAATTGTAGGGGGCTTTGGTGCTGAGGGCCGTGACGGCTCTAAGGTAACAGTGAACATTCCTAGTGTAGGGCGTATACCCAATGGCGCTTTAGTTGAGCGGGCAACACCTAACACCTTTGCATCGAGTGAAACAATTATTTTTAATTTACACAAAGCCGATTTTACTACCGCTAAGCGCTTGGCTTATAGCATTAATCAATTGGTGGGGCCTAATACTGCCAAGCCATTAGATGCTGTCTCTATTTCGGTACAGGCGCCAAGTGATACGGGAAGCCGAGTTGAGTATTTATCGCTACTTGAAAATATCGAGGTGATGCCGGCAGAGGCGGCGGCGAAGGTGATTATTAATTCACGGACAGGGACTATTGTTGTTGGGCAAAATGTGCGTGTTTTTCCTGTGGCTATTACTCATGGCTCGATGACGGTGACTGTCGATGAAAGCTTGGCTGTGAGTCAGCCTAACCCTTTAGCCGATGGTCAAACAGTTGTCGTTCCAGAAACCGCGATAGATGTAGAAGAGGAGTTGGTCCCGATGTTTAAGTTTGCGCCGGGACCTACCTTGGATGACGTTGTGCGTGCTGTCAATGAAGTGGGTGCTGCGCCAGGTGATGTTATGGCAATACTAGAGGCGCTAAAGCAAGCTGGCGCGTTACGTGCAGAGCTTATTGTTATTTAATTGTGTAATGTTTTATTGGCGTTTATAGGTCCTTAAGATAAATGCCTAGGTAGATACTATGCCCGATTTCATATCATCAAATAGTCAAGTGCGGCAGGCTCAGCAAGTGGCGGCCTATACCGACTTAAATAGTCTGCAAAAAATAAAATCTGAAGAGGATAAAGATATTGCGCTACAGCAAATAGCTAAGCAATTTGAGTCGATGTTTGTCTCTATGCTGTTTAAAGGTATGCGCCAAGCGAATGCCGTTTTTGAAAAGGGTAATATGGGTCATAGTAATGCCGAAAAAATGTATCGTGATATGTATGATCAACAGTTATCGTTGAATATTTCTCAAAGTCGAGGTCTAGGTATTGCGGATGTTGTATATCGACAGCTTAAGGGTAATGCGCCTAGGCAGGCGAATGTGCAAGAATTTAAAATAGATGATAGTCAAAAGCTCTTGGGTTTATCACCTTATCTTAAAGCCGATCAACAATTTGCTAGCTCATTAACACCAGAACAAGAAGCAAATGGCAGTAAAATAACCACTGAAAAAAATCGCAATAGGGCCTCCGATATTACGCCGCCTGTATCGACGGCTTCTAGTGGTAATATAAGCGGCATCCCGCTGGACGCAAAAACGCCTTTAGAATTTGCTCAACAATTATTACCTATGGCTAAGAAGATTGCCGGTGCGGTTGGTTTAGACCCCTTGATGACTATCGCTCAGGCGGCATTAGAAACAGGCTGGGGGCAGCATGTTATTAAAGATGCACTAGGGCAAAGCAGCTATAACTTATTTAATATTAAAGCCGATAGCCGTTGGAAGGGTGAGAGTGTTAGTACTAATACGCTTGAGTACCGAAACGGCATACCCCAAAAAGAAACGGCACGCTTTAGGCGCTACAACTCCATTGAAGAGGGCTTGCGTGATTTTGTTGATTTTATGCAAAGTAATTCTCGTTATACAAAAGCGCTAAACACCAAAGATAACCCTACACGTTTTATCCATGAGCTACAGCAAGCCGGCTACGCCACTGACCCGGCTTATGCGCAAAAAGTGCAGTCAGTTTACCGTGGTTTACAAAAAGATTTGGCGCCTAATATGATCGATCAACCTTATACTGATCGTGCTCACTAGGGGGTCTTATGGGGAGTGATTTATTAGGTGTGGGTGTTACAGGCCTTAAAGTTAGTCAGCAAGCACTCAGCACAACAGGTCATAATATTTCTAATGCGGGTACTGAGGGGTTTAGTCGTCAAACAGTTTCACCGGTTAGCAATGCTGCACGATTAAATGCTGGTCAATTTATTGGTAGTGGGGCAAATGTTAATGCGATTGAGCGTATAGCGAATGACTTTATTACTAAACAACTGCGCACCGATGCGAGCCTATCCTCAAATTTAACGGCTTTTCACGAGCAAGTTTCACAGCTTGATAATTTGTTGTCAGAGGGCTCGACGGGTCTTACTGGCGGTATGCAAAGTTTCTTTGCGGCTATGCAAAATGGTGCCGATGACCCAACGTCTATTCCTGCGCGTCAGTTGGTTGTCAGTGAGGCGCAAAATCTGGCTGATCGTTTTAATAGTATCGATGCTCGTCTTAAAGTGATAGAGGAGGGGGTTAAAGATGGCATGCAAGTGGCTGTCTCTAAAATTAATACGCTGGTTGAAAATGTCACGCAATTAAATTTACGTATTGCCGATGCTTACGGATTAAGTGCCACAGCTACGCCTAATGATTTACTCGATCAGCGCGATGAAGCTCTGCGACAACTGGCAGAGTTAGTGCCTATTCAAACTTTCGATCAGGGAAATAGTCAAACCAATGTTTTGATTGCTGGCGGCCTACCACTGATCGTAGGTTCAGAGTCGTATAGTATTAGCTTGCAAACCGGTCGTAGTGCAGGCAATGACTTAGATTTAATTTTATTAGATGGCGGCGAAGGTCGTGTTATGACCGACCAAGTCACAGGCGGCGAGCTAGGTGCTTTGGTGCGCTTTCGAGATGAAGAGTTAAACCCGGCTTTTAATAGTTTGGGACGCATTGCTATTGTACTGGCTGATGAGTTTAATCAAATTCATCAGCAAGGTATTACACCCGATAATAATTTTGGCGGGTTATTTTTTAATGATATGAATGATGAAAATATTGCGCGCCAACGCGTCATCGCCACTAAAGGCAATGCATTACCTGCTGACCGTCAAATGGCTGTCTATATTAATGACAGCAGTCAATTAAGCCTAAGTGATTATACAGTGTCTATTGGCAATAATGGTTTGTATCGTATTGAAAGGCTCAGTGATAGCACAGAAGTTACGACAGGTTTGTTACCTAGCTCATTTCCTGTGGTGGTGGAGTTTGATGGCCTTAAATTAGAATTTATTGATGGCAGCTTTAGCGCAGGCGATGAATTTAAACTAAAGCCTTTGGCTAATGGCGCTCACGATTTTGAGCGTGTTGTACAAAACCCGAGCGATATTGCTTTTGGCTCGCCGCTATTGAGCGATGCGGAAATTGGTAATACTGGTAGTGCCAGTGTTAGCGCCGGCAAAGTACTCGCTTTAACGAATAAAAGCGGTGATGCCTTACCGCTTTTTGCCGAGACAGGCACAATGTCGCCGCCAATGGTGATTCAATTTACGTCAGCGCAAACCTACGATGTTCTGGATAATACCGACCCGGCCAACCCTAAGCAGCTAGACCCCCCCATTCGTAACCAACGTTTTATACCGGGTGTGAATAACTCCGTATTCCCAACCTTAGATGGCCAAACACAATTGAGCATGGAAGGCATTATGACAGGGTTGCCCGAGGGAAAATCGGCGATTACGCAAGCTTTTATTAACCCTCCTACGGTTAACCCCGCCGATGCTATAACAGGTTTAAGCGCCCCGTATTTTACGGTTACCGATTTTTCAGGTGCCGAGCAGTTTTCGTTTGATGTTGAATTAAGCGATACAGTACTCGGGGTTAAAGATTCGTTGACAACGGTAACCATTAATAGTCCCAATATTACGACCGAGGCTGAGCTTTTACAGCATATTAATAGCCAGTTGGGACCAACTGGCGTACGCGCTTTTATGGCGGTAGATGCAGCTGGCAACCGCAGTGTGGCGTTTAAGGCTGCCGATGGTGGTTATGGGAATGTGAGTGTGCATAGCTATGCCGGTGCGGCGACAGGCAATGCTAATGGGTTATTGAATATTGATATTGAAGCGGGCGGTCTATGGACCAGTGCCGCTGGCGCGAATGGTGTTGAAGGCATAGGTGTTTTGAGTAATGGCTATCCAGCGCAAACCCTTGTGATTACGAAAGCACCGAGCCAAGCGGGCTTGGTGCCAATCACGTATTCGATCAATACTGATTTAAATGCCAGCGCCCGTGAAATTGCCAACGAATTAAGTAACGTGCAGGGGGTAGAAGCGAATGCTTTTACGTATGCCGAGATTAACCGTTTTGATGTCACGCGTACCGAACCTTTACAGGTGACGCTTAATGGCTTAGATTTGGTGGAATACAAAGATGATGGAATAACAGGCAGTCGCACCATGGTGCAATCTGTTCCCGATCCAAGCTCTGATGCTGTGAGCTTTAACCAATATTTGGCCTCGCGTATTAACGACAATAGTGATTTTAAAAAAGAAGGTATCTACGCCGTTGCAGGGCAAGACCCCATTACCGGTGAGCCAGAACTCCGCGTGTATAGCTCGGCAGGCGATGATTTAACATTTGGCCTAGTCGCCGCAGCCGGCGAAACTCTACAAGTCAGTGACGGCGAGCATAACCCGTTAAGCCTTGCTGGTGCGGGTAATTATGTCGCTAGCCAAGTGGTGGTAGGTGGTCAGTTGGATGTGCGTTTAACCGAGGGTTTGACTTTAGCAACACGACCAGCAGATAGCTTATTATTTGGTGATACATCGGCGCAAAATTTTGTGAGCGAGACATTTTTAGGGATTGAGGTGAGCTTGTCGGGTGTGCCTGATAGTGGTGATCGTTTTACACTCGATTTTAATACTGACGCCGTTTCGGATAATCGCACAGCATTAGCTTTTGTGGGCATAGAGAGCGAGCGTATTTTAAGCAGTGGCTCAGCTAGCCTCACCGATGCATACGGTACCTTAGTTGAAGCTGTGGGCATTAGCACGAGTGCGGCCAAAACGAATGCCGATGCTGCAAGCGCGGTGCTTGAGCAAACTCAAGCATTACGCAATTCTATCTCGGGTGTTAATTTAGACGAAGAAGCGGCAAATCTTATCCGCTTTGAGCAGTTTTTTCAGGCCAATGCACAGGTGATCTCAGTTGCTAGAGAACTCTTTGATACCTTGTTAGGCTCTTTTTAATTTTTTTGAGTGGTTTTTAAGCTCACCACAATAGCCGCCTTTGTTTTATTATTGCGAAGTAATGTTGAAATAATGCGCATACCGTAGGATCTACTTAAATGTTACAGGTTATGCAGCAATCGTAATCCCTTTATCGAATACTTCTTAATTTACAGCATCATTTTAGTGAAGACGATAACTTGGGCCGTTAATTGCTTTGTTTTTAATATGATTAATAGACCCGAAGGGTAAGGTATGGGTGCGTTATGCGTATTTCATCGTTGCAAGTATTTAATATTGCCGATAAAAATATGGCAAGAATTAATAGTGAAGTCATTAGAACGCAAGAACAAATGTCTACTGGTAAGCGCGTACTATTACCTTCAGATGATCCTGTTGCTGCAACTAAAATCATGCAAATTACACAAGAGTTAGAAGTAAGAACACAATACGGTAAAAATATTGATATTGCCCAAAATGCGCTATCGCTAGAAGAGACGGCTGTGAGTAGTGTCAATAGCTTGATTCAGCGCACGCAAGAACTTGCGGTAAAAGCGGCAAACACAGCTACCCTAAGTGTCAATGATTACAAGGTGATAGCCGCTGAAGTGGACGAGCAATTAAAAGAATTGCTCAATATGGTGAATACCAAAAATGCAAATGGTGACTTTATATTTGGCGGCTACAAAACAGGCGATATGCCTTTTGTGGGCGATGCAAATAGCGGTTTTCGCTATCAAGGTGATGAGGGTCAGCAATATATTAAAATTGCCAATAATACCCAAGTTGCGGCAACCGATTCGGGCAAGCGCGCTTTTGTGGATGTCGCCAGTGAGACCAATACCATCAGTACTTATGCCAGTGCGACTAATCGCTCATCACCAGCGGCAACCATTAATATTGGTCAAGTGATTGATCAGCAAGTGTTTGATGACTTTTATCCTGCGGATATGGTCATTACATTTAATGCTGATGATGCCGTCAGCCCTGCGCGTAAAAACTTTACAGTAACCGAGCGCGGCAGTGATCGGGTCTTATTAGCAAACCAGATCTTTTCAAGTGGTGATGAGATAATCATTGAAGGTGTTGCCGTACGTGTCAGTGGCTCACCAGCATCGGGTAGTGCTGTAGTGCCTGCACAATTTGATTTTGGTGCACAGGCAACACCGGTATTGCCCGCAACTATCGCAGCGCCGGGTGAAACATTTACCGTTAGGGCGGGCGGCAGAGTTGAAACGTTTAATCTACAAGGTACTTTTAATACGACAACTGATATTGCGGCAATATTAAATGATGCACCGAGTGGAAATGCCGCAAAGCTGAGTAATTTAGGCGTCGAGGTGACAAGCCAGGGGTTAACGCAAGTTCACGGCATTGAATTAGAAGTGGGCCATGCATCGTTAACCGTAGCTGGCATGTTGGGCATTACAGATCCCGTAGCCGGTGTCGTCACTAATAACGGTGAGCCGGGTCAAAGTGGTGACCGCTTTTTTATTGATTCTTCTGAAAAACAAGATGTACTAACAACCTTAGCGCGTTTTAGCGAAGCGATGAAGCGCTACGATGGTAGTCAGACGAGCCACGATCAACTCTCGGAAGCTGTGGCGGGTACATTAGCCAATTTAGACAATGCACAAACCAGTGTTTTGAATGTAACAGCCTCTATTGGCGCGCGCCTTAATACGCTTGAAAATACACGTAGTCTGCATATTGATAATGACTTGGTGAGCCGTGAGGTATTATCGAATATTCGCGATTTAGATTATGCTGAAGCTTCTACACGCCTATCACAGCAAACACTGATTTTACAGGCGACGCAACAATCTTTTATTCGAGTGAGCCAGCTAACACTTTTCGCACGGCTATAACAAAAAATAATACAACCGTTGTTTATATTATCC
>NZ_LGAK01000067.1 GCF_001292705.1 Marinagarivorans algicola | reverse complement strand
TCTTCATAACCCGCATAACCATCAACCTGGAGATAACTGGGGTAATGACCTAAAAAACCTTTCGGGCACGATGCAGCCCGACTGGGGTGGTAGTCGTAAATGACGATGTTTTTGTGCGGACTGGGAGTGTTTGGTGAGTCGGCTCCGGTGCAATACACCCACATATCACTGATTTCAAACGTATCGCCACATTTTCCCGCATGCGATTTGAAAATAAGTGAAGACTTGTATTGAAAGGGTCTAGCCCCAACTCCTGCTCCACAGTCAAGGTCAATCCTTTAATCGATTTACGAAAGTCAACATGAGTGAGATACAGATAAGATGTGCGCCAAGTTTCGGTATCTTGGAATAATTACAGTACGATTAAGGTCAGCGCGATTAAGGCCTAGCACTGCAATTGTTACTGAGTACTTAGGGTTGCTTTTGCATGTAAAAAGGCGCTTCTCCGACCAGAAAAGTAATCAGGTTAGCATGGGTGTCGTGTGTAAACTCGAAGTCTGCAAACGCATCGCAGCGACCCTGCTCGTCATGTAAATAGATCAAGTAGTGCTCAATAGGGCTCTGAGCATCTTGCTTGACGTGCAATGTATTTCGCTCGTACCGACATTTACGCTTCAAATCGCTACTCACGAATCGCAATAACGATAACTCACACGTCTCTTTTCCTTGAATATCTAATCCAATAACGGTATTACCCTCACTGTATTGCCATTTACCCGCGATAGGACTGGACGCGCAACCAACCATCATCGAGACCATCCACCCCGCAAAAAAGCTCGTAACGGAGCCCTTAAAGATCATCCACATGATTTATCCCCTTGTAAGTATGACTTTTAGTGTATGCGATAAGATAGGCGCATTGCCGTATTTTTCACATGATAACGCAACAATAACATCGCTCACATACCCATGGTATATCTTTGGTGTACGCCATGCTACTGGGCTCGGTGTATCATTGCGTCGCTGGGTTTGAATATTTCACCTAAGACTACATAACCGAAATTTAATCATGATCAGGCCTTAATAATTGCTGCTCAATCAGCTGCTCTTCAACACGCTTTAGCTCACTTAATGTTAAAGCTTTATAACCGCGCCACGATAGCCAACCATAGCCCCACTTAAAGGGTGTAGGCCAAAAAGGAGAGCCCCCCACTCGAACTCCCAGCAACATCACAACACCAATCGCCGGCTCACCCACCTGCTCAACACAAGACCACAACGCTTCATCTGCGGCCAGCCTCTCCCAATAATCGCCACCTTTCCAATAAGCCATGTCATGCGCCACACAGCACTCGCGCCACAGGGTAGTATCCCAAAGTACTCCATCAGGAAATAGCGAGCAACCATCTGTTTCGAAAGGCTTCAAAGAGTCAGTTGGTGTCATCATAGGCAAAGGCTCGGCCAAAAGGCCTGAACTATAAGCCACAACAGGGCAACCTAACCAGAATGTCAAGCCAATTAGCCGAGCCATATGGTATGATTGTAGCATTTTCATATTTTTATCCGATTGCTATGATCAATTGCGATAACCTTACAATAACGTGATATTCAACAAAAAAGTGGCGAGACCTAGTATGACCCGTGTATATGGCATAAAAAACTGTGACTCCGTAAAAAAGGCCGTATCTTGGCTTAAAGATCACAATATAGAATATGATTTTTTTGACGTGAAAACATGTGGCCTCACGCTCACTCATTTAGAACAATGGCGTGAAGCATTAGGTGCCGATACCTTAATTAATAAACGCAGCACCACCTGGAAGCAACTCTCACCCGAAGATCAAGCGCGTGTACTCCAGCCACAAGGTCTAGCCATCGCCCTAGCCAATCCTACACTCATTAAGCGCCCCTTATTAGAGCATAAAGAGACGATCGCTGTTGGATTTAGCGATACACAGTATCAGGCTATTTTTAATCTCGACAGCCAATAACGTACACTCGAGGCTTTATTGCATCACCCTTTATTGATAAATTGAACGTTTTAGGAATGACTAATGATACAAGTTTACGCCCTCGGTTTAGGTATTGGCCATCACAATAATCATGGTGACTGGCTAGATACTTTTTTTGCTCTACCCTTGATCAACCCCACAACCGACCTTGCCGAGGCTTTTGTTAGTGTGCTTGGCGTCACCGCAGAGCAAGGTACCTATGTCCCCAATACGCAACAGCTGACCCAATTAGCCAACACTCTAGAAGCGATTGACCCTCAACAAGCGGCTTTGGCTCGCCAGCTTATCGAGACTAAAGCACCTATTTGCGCCGTTGTGTTAAGCCAAGACAGCGGCCCAAAAACTGTACCCGAAGCCTATCTTAAGCTACACCTTTTAAGTCACCGCTTAGTCAAACCTCACGAAACAGCCTTAGAAGGTATTTTTGGTTCACTCCCCAATGTCGCATGGACCAATCAAGGCCCTATCGACTTAACCGAACTACCGGCCAGGCAGTTAGCCGCACGTCTCAGCGGTGAAGTCCTCAGTGTTGAGAGCGTCGATAAATTCCCTAAAATGACTGACTACGTAGTCCCAACGGGTGTGCGTATTGCTTCAACTTCGCGCGTGCGCTTAGGCGCTCATATTGGCGAAGGCACTACAGTTATGCATGAAGGTTTTGTTAACTTTAATGCCGGTACTTTAGGCGTGAGCATGGTTGAAGGTCGCATTTCTGCCGGTGTTATAGTGGGTGAAGGCAGTGACTTAGGTGGGGGCTGCTCAACGATGGGGACGCTTTCTGGTGGCGGCAATATCATTATTTCTGTCGGTAAAGAAAGCCTTATTGGCGCCAATGCCGGTATTGGTATTCCATTAGGTGATCGCTGCACCGTAGAGTCGGGTTTGTATATAACGGCCGGTACCAAAGTGGCTTTGCTCGATGACAGTAATCAATTAGTCGAAAACATCAAAGCTCGCGACCTCGCAGGCAAACCCGACTTGCTCTTTCGTCGCAATTCATTAACTGGTACAGTTGAGTGCAAAACCAATAAAACGGCTATCGCTCTTAACGAAGAGCTCCACTCACATAACTAGCCTGCCAAAACAGGACGGGCGCTTAGTAAGCGCCTTGCCGTACCTTTCACTATGGGCAGCGGCCTTGCACTCAGGCAAAAGATCAATGCCTTGCACCAAGGTAGCGGTTTTGTACTCTAACCTTGCCGTGCCATCGTGTACATTGCCCCTATAAAGCAGCATGAACCCAACCACACTCCCACCACATTACTTATTGACGGAAAAGACGTATTTCATGACTCACTTAAGCCCGACCATTCAACTTGCCTGCGACCTTATTGCTCAACCTTCGGTAACACCAGAAGACGCCAACTGCCAAGAAATAATGATCGCTAGACTCGAAAAAATCGGCTTTAAAGCTGAGCGCTTACGCTTTGGTGAAGTCGATAATTTTTGGGCAGTGCGCGGTACCGAAGGCCCGTTATTGGCTTATGCAGGGCATACCGATGTAGTACCTACAGGCCCAGTTGCACAATGGAAGCACCCGCCTTTCAACCCTATTGTTGAAAATGATATTTTGCATGGTCGCGGCGCCGCCGACATGAAAGGCAGCCTTGCAGCCATGATTACCGCCTGCGAAAACTTTGTGAATGAATACCCCGACCACTCTGGTCGCATTGCCTTTTTAATTACTAGCGACGAAGAGGGCCCTGCGGCAAATGGCACAGTCAAAGTGATTGAATGGCTAGAAGCCCGCAACGAAAAAATGACGTGGTGTCTAGTTGGCGAACCTTCAAGTACACATAAGGTTGGCGACATCATTAAAAATGGCCGTCGCGGCTCGCTGGGCGCAGAGCTCACCGTAAAAGGCAAGCAAGGTCACGTAGCCTATCCACACTTAGCTCAAAACCCCATTCATTTAGTTGCGCCCGCTATTGCACAACTCACCAGTGAAGTATGGGATAACGGCAATGACCACTTCCCAGCCACCACCTTCCAAGTCTCAAACTTTAACAGCGGCACGGGAGCGACTAATGTTATTCCTGGTCAAGCCAACATTATTTTTAACTTTCGCTTTTCGACAGAAGTGACTGAGCAGCAATTACGCGCACGCACCGAAGCGATATTGGACGCACACAATCTCGACTATGACTTAACTTGGAAGCTCTCGGGTAATCCATTTTTAACCGCAGAAGGCAAATTGGTCGAAGCCGCCGCTGGTGCCATTCGGCATGTGACTGGCTATGAGACCGAGCTATCAACCTCCGGCGGCACATCCGACGGCCGCTTTATTGCGCCCACAGGTGCGCAAGTGGTTGAACTAGGCCCCTTGAACGCCACAATTCATCAGGTCAACGAGCATGTCTGCGCCTCTGATCTCGACAAGCTCAGCCTAATTTACCAAAATATGATGGAGCGCTTATTCATAGCGCCTTAAAACCCATGAGCCAAGAGCAAACCCTAACGCACCTCAATAACGCCGGCGAAGCCCACATGGTGGATGTTGGTCAAAAAGCCATTACCGAGCGCAGCGCCACGGCTGTCGCTCACGTTGTTATGCAACCGGCCACCTTGCACATGATTAGCCATGGCCATCATAAAAAAGGCGACGTCTTTGCCGTTGCTCGCATTGCCGGCATTCAAGCGGCCAAACAAACCAGCCAGCTTATACCTTTATGCCACCCACTCATGCTAACTAAAATTGCCGTCGACTTAACCACCGAAGCCACGCACAACCGTGTCCGCATAGAAGCGACTTGCCAACTCGCAGGCAAAACCGGTGTAGAAATGGAAGCGCTCACCGCTGCGAGTATTGCCGCACTCACCTTATACGATATGTGTAAAGCAGTTGATAAAACCATGGTGATCGAGGGTACAACACTACTCGCCAAAAGTGGCGGGCGCAGTGGCGACTGGACCCGTGACGACGGGATAACCTAACAGCAACGGTTGACAATGATCGCCGGTCTCCATGATTAAAGCGCTAATTTGAAGGACATAAAATATGATCACCATAAAACTCTGCCTTTTCGCCTCATTAAGCGAAGCGCTCGATACCCGTGAGGCCCTAATACAACTGCCTCCCGGTAGCACGCTAAGCAGCCTCAAAAGCAACCTGATTCACCGCGATACAAAATGGCAAGCATTAAATGATGACCGTATTTTGTGCGCGGTTAACCATGAAATAATCGGCCAGCCAGAGTTTATGTTAAACAACCATGATGAGGTTGCATTTTTTCCGCCGGTGACCGGCGGATAAAACATCAAAGTTATTTATCACTATTGAGCTCAATTGATAAATTTCACCGGCTCAAGTACAAAGGCTTGTAATATTGTCGTGAGCGGGTCCACTCTCAATAAAGAGGTGTCAACGTGATAGAGAAAAGCTGGGCCTTTATTCACTAGGGTCCAAAATTGGTAAGCCTGTAGACACATGCATCTTGCCTTGCGCATCGATCACAACAGCCTCAACGCCTGCCAATCGATTGACCAATGCCAAACCCTTTTCCACCCCCAGCACAAAAACGCCTGTCGCTATTGCATCAGCCATAAAAGCGCGCGGGGCAAGTACCGTAACGGCTTGACAGTGATTGGCAGGGTAACCGGTATGCGGATCGATGATATGACTGTAGCGCTTGCCATCATGTATAAAAAAGCGCTCATAGTCCCCGCTCGTAGCCACGGCGCTATTAGCGATAGGTAACAGCGCAATAAGTTGATCGGTATTACGTGGATTTTGAATACCCACTTGCCATAAGCCATTCTTATGTTGCCCTTCGGCATATAAATCACCACCAGCATTAACCGAGAACTCCCCAAAGCCTTGCTGGCGTAAAATGTCACTCGCACGGTCAACAGCATAGCCTTTAGCAATACCACCCAAGCCTATCTGAGTGCCCGGATGGGTAATAAAAGCCGTCATGTTTTTGCGATCTAATTTTAGCCGAGTGTAGTCAATACGACGAATAGCACGATTAATTTGCGCTGGTGTCGGTATTTGAGCTTTGCGAAAATCCCACAGTTTACCCACACTCGCAAAGGTAATATCAAACTTGCCTTGCGTTTGCTGGCTCAGTTGTTGTGCTGCAGTTAATAACTCAAAAAGCTCAGCACTGATGTGTACGGGGCGCTTACCAGCAGCTTGATTGACGCCGCTAATCATAGAGTCAGCTTGCCATTCCGACATCACCAAGATAATGCGCTCCATTTCAGCAATCGCCAAGTCAATAGCCGCCTCTGCTTTTGCAGCCTCTTCGGTAACCACAATAAACTCTACGCGGGTAGACATCATCGGTACCGTACGGGTAACGCGCGCACGAAGCATACTATCGATATCAGTCGTATGGTGCTGAGTCTGTAACACTGATTTAACAGGGGTCAACTCCGCCGCCAACACATCCGCCAGCCATAAACACAATACGGCCACCAGTATAAAAGCTTGACACAGTCTTATTTTATGAACTGTCATACGCAAATAACTCGAGTAACCCATTTCAACCTTCGCCATGCGCTGCGATTGTTTGCGCAATTGTTGCTTGTAAACCTTTAGATAGGCGATGGGTTTTAACTTTTAGTTCGCCATTTGCACCCAGCAATACAAAACCCGGGGTGCCGCGCACATTAAAGCGATCCGCTAACACTAAATCAGGATCAGAGATTGACGCGTAGCTCAATGTGTATTTTTGTTGAATGCTCAACCCCTTTTCTGGGTTTTTATTGACATTCACCCCTACAATATTGAGCTTAGGAAACCTCTGCTGTAATTTTTTGATATGCGGAATTTCGGCTAAACAAGTGCGGCACCAAGAAGCCCAAAATATAGCTAACGTGGGTACACCAGGTTGTGAAAAATTTAGCTGCTGCACCGTACCATCAATATTTTTATAGGGTATGGCCTGTAGACTGCCAGTAATAACTGCATTTTCTCTATCGGGAGCAGCCACCACTGCCTTTTCATCAGCAGAGGCAGTAGCTGCATGAGTCGCCATAGTGTAAGCACTGAGTACGAGTACCGCGACTGAATAATATTTTTTCATCGGAAAGACCACCCAAACGTTAACCAATAAAGATCCAAACCATCACCGCGCTGATAATAATTAAAACCTAACTCGTATGTATGAAGAAAACCCCATAGACGCTGAGGATTGTAGAAAGCCAATAACACGCCCGCACTCGTGCCTGTAAAACGCCCCAAATCGCTATCAGAGGTTTGCAATAATTGCGGCTGATCAAAATCTATACCATAAAAGTTAGCGGCGCTTTGCTTGTAGTAGCGCACTGAGGTTTGCATACTCAAACGATTGTCGTATAAGTTAAAATAATAACGCCCCTCTAGTACATCAGAATCAATACCCCAGCTATCCCAATAGCGACCGTAACCCAGCTGATACGAATCACGTGTTAAAGCCCGTTTATAGCGTACAGATAATGTATCGCGGCTACGGGATTGAGGGACACGCTCGTAATCAAAAGTAGCATTCGCGCGAACAGCATTATAGGAGGTAGCCAAAAAACCCTCTTGCTCGGTATGCGTCCAACTCAAGTTTACATGTGAGTAGGCATTAATACTCTGAATTAGCGAAAAATCGGTGGTGTAAGTTTCACGCGTTTCTTGCTCAAATTCTTGACCATCAAAACGAATATTGCGTACGCGATCATCGTAAGCTGTTAATTTAAAACCTAGCGCCGTGGAGCCTTCATCAAATACTTGTCCTACGGCAATATTGACCCCTTCGGTACGATAGGTATATTCGGTACCATAAGTAGCATGGATAGAACCACTGAAGCCTTGACTATTTTTATATAGCCAACCCAAATCCCAACTCAACCTGCCATGATCATCGGTAGTGGCACCGGAAATAGTCTCGGCCTTTAAGCGCGCATTATCCCAAGAGGCTGCGGTGACAATAACACCGGTAAACTTCGCCTGCACAGCATGGCTGTCGTTAACCCGCTTGCGCAATAACACGATACCCTCTTGTATACTGGCATCTTCGTCAATATAAACGTTGCCGCCACTATCATCTGCACCATCGTTTTGCTCATAAATAATACCGCGCACAGCAAAGAGGTCATCTAACTCGTCGGCCGTTGGTTCGGCATTGACTTTCGGCCCAAGCAGCATGACAACCAATAAATATGAAATCAGTAGGCAAACCCCAGAAGTAGAGCCGGCGGGTAACGATACCTGTCTTAATAACATCCACAGCCTCCACCGCCGCCGCCAGAGAATACACCAGAGGCACCTTCGCGCGCTTGGTATATCTGATTGGTCAGGTCGCTAGAAAGCGCAGGAGCATCAAATTGCATATCGCTGCGCGAAAGCTGCTCTCGCTCGTTAAAGCGTACCGATGTACAGCCAGAGCTGATACAGAGCAAGCACAAAATTGTGCAGACGCCGGTATATTTCATGAGTCATTCCCCTTTACAAAAAGTAGCAGTGCAGGCAGCAGTAGGGCCAAACATCCACTTTTTAATGATATTGTTTTGCAACTATTCAGCGATATCGCAGTTGGCCACTAACACGAGCAAATCATTGCCTGGGCTGCTCAAGCCATCGATGACTTTGCACTCCTATCAAGTAGGGGCCGGACTGAATAACTCCATGATCCTTGACTAACTCGATGGCTCTTCAGGTATATTAATAACAAAGGTAACGAGCTAACTCAGCCATAAAATACAGCATCTATAAGGCGCTCTCGTAGCGACCCAATGCAATTCATCAATATCAATTCACCAATAATAAACCTACCCGATGACACTACACTCATCAGCACACACCTGAATCCACACCTGTTAATAAAAATAAAATGATTCTAATGAATACTAGTCAGCAGAACAAGGTGATTTTTAGACGTGCAGCAAAATACATGACGGCAAATAAGATAGGGGAAATGAGGCGCAGCCGTATAGAGCCTACGCCTATATTACGAGCCAAAGTCATAATCACAATCCAAAATCATAATCACGATCCGAAATCATAGCTATTTTAGGCAATGCATCGATATACAGTCTATTCAGAACGGGAATAAAAGCAATTATTACACTGAACGTGACTCACAATAATCATTAGCCACCCCACTTAGGTAGACAAAAAATCACTAATGATAAAATTTATACTTCTTGATTTTTGAAAAACCCCTTCACAAAGAGCATGGAGTCGCCTTGCGGTTGCGTTTGAATATAACATATGGCAAGACATATATTCTACAAGCCTAGCAGCAAAGCTACTCACGTTTTTTACTAGTAATCACTCAGCTTTATTATTATAGTCGTGAAAAATCACTACGATATAGGCACCTCATGACATTCGATACACCTTTAAAGATAAAACTCAAAACCCTCACAATAACCGTCGCATTTAGTGTTACAGTAGGCGCGTTGACTGCCTGCCAAGCCTCTAACCTCAAGACACAAGCACCCGTAAAAGCACACACTGCAAATACCCAAGCACAAACCGATAGCATTGCAGACAAAGCATTTTCTAAGTTTTCTGCATCGTTTATTAATCAGTTTTGGCAACTCTATCCAGGCCATGCGGTGTATGCAGGATTTTATCAATATGACAACCTTTTACCTATACCCGACATCAAAACTCAGAAAAAAGAGCTTGCATTTCACCAAAAACAATTAGCATTATTAACAACCATTAACCCCGATACATTAAATGCAAAAAATGCCAGTGATTTTTATATTTTAAAAAATCAACTAGAATCAGAAATCTGGTCTGCCACAGAATTAAAAAACGGTCAATGGGACCCTTCGCAGTATAATGTTGCTGGTGTTTTTGGCGTCATTTTAAACACGCCGTACAAACCCCTGAATGAGCGCCTGAAAACAATTATTGAACGCATGAATCATATACCTGCATATTATCAGGCCGCGCAGAATAACCTTACCAATCCAACACTCACACACACCTTGCTAGCCGTACAACAAAGCAAAGGCACATTAGCTTTATTTGAAAATAGTATTGCCTCAAAAATAGCTAAATCTACCCTACCAAAAAAAGACAAGCAGTTATTCACACAGCGCCTAAATACAAGCTCGACAGCGATTAAACACTATATTAATTGGCTAGACCAAAAAGCTATCGCGTTAGAAAAAAGCACTACAGCTAAAGACTTTCGAATTGGTAAAGATTTATACGAAAAAAAATTCAAGTATGATATTTTTTCTAGCTACACAGCAAAAGAATTATTTACTAAAGCGCTCAGCGAAAAAGAACGAGTTCATCAAGAGATGATTAAAATAGCCGACACGCTATGGCCAAAATATTTTAAAGACACAAAAAAACCTGCCAATAAACTCACAATGGTTAAAGCAATTATTGATCACATCTCTGTTAAACATGTCAAACGCGATGAATTTGTTAACAGCATAAGAAGACAGATTCCGGAACTAGAAGCCTTTGTATTGCAGCATGATTTAATTACCATGGATAAAGATAAACCTTTAGTGGTCAGAGAGACGCCAGAATATCAACGTGGCTTTGCTGGTGCATCAATTAATGCACCAGGACCTTATGATGCGGCGGCCAACACTTATTACAACGTCACCCCACTGGATAACTTTAATGATGACGAAGCAGAAAGCTATTTACGTGAGTATAACCATTGGCTATTACAAATCCTTAATATTCATGAGGCCGTACCCGGACATTACACGCAATTAGTACATAGCAATAAATCAAAGAGCTTAATCAAATCTATTTTTGGCAATGGTGCAATGGTTGAAGGCTGGGCGGTTTACACAGAACGCATGATGCTTGAAGAAGGTTATGGCGATAACGAGCCAGAACTTTGGTTAATGTACTACAAATGGAATTTACGCGTAATCATGAATTCTATTTTAGATTACAGCATTCAAGTCAATGGTTTAACCGAAGATAAAGCATTAGACATGATGGTCAATCAAGCCTTTCAAGAACCCGCTGAAGCACAAGGCAAATGGCGTAGAGCTACATTATCACAAGTACAGTTAACCAGTTATTTTACAGGTTACTCCGAGATCTACCAATTAAGAGAAGAGCTTAAAAAGGCTACAGGTGACAAATTTAATTTAAAAGACTTTCATGATCAGTTTTTAAGTTTTGGCAGCGCACCGGTCCCTATTATCAAAAAGCTGATGTTTGACGATTATGTGAATTCACATAAATAAAGTCATAAATAACTACGACTAAACGCCAAGGTAATAAAAAAGGCACATTAAGTGCCTTTTTTATTACCTGTACTTTTTACATAAGCCGGCAAGGCGACTCACATTAAAGCTAGCAGGGTTTCACCAAAATGATGTGAAATAAATATCACTGACCCTGGCGGTAGCCATCACTCAAAAACTAACCTTTGCCTTTTACAATACCGCGCATTCTTTCTACAGCTTTTTGGCGGGCATCTGTCGTTTTGATACGATTAGCATCCGTGTAGTATTTAAGAGCAGACTCTACATCAGATTTCTTTTCGTAAGCCAAACCTATATTATAAGCTGCGTTGGCCTTTTGCGGTGCTGGCGCACCTTGATAAGCCTGCATAGAGGCCGCAATAGATGCATCGAATTGATTATCTTTCAAATACGCCAAACCTAAATTGGCAAAAGCTTCGTAATTGGCAACATCTAACTGTGTTGCGCTACTAAATCGCTTAGCCGCTGCCGCATAATCTTTGGCACGATAAAGCGCCAATCCTTTTTTGTTTTCGACGTTTGACTCTGTTGTGAAAAAGGGTTTATAGCTATCTTTTAAATATACGAAAGCCAGATCTCCTGATGCCGTCTTTTTAATATCAAGCTGTACTGAGAAAGATTTTTTACAGTTATCACAATAACGAGCAATCGCTGTACTCGTATAAGTGATTGATTCCTTATTTACTGTAAGCTGCTCTCGCGTCTCACCTGAGAGTTTATGAGGTAATTGAATTTTTGCACTATCGTAGGCGATGGGAGTTAATGCATTACCTTCGATCAAATAGACTTGCTCTTTAAAGAAATGACCCGTGCCACTATAATGACAAATGGTTTTAAGTAAGGGTTTTCCCTTGTATTGGCCTATACCGTCGACTGTCAACCAGCAATCTTGAACATCCGATTCGCTCATTGAGTTTATAACTGCGATTTCGTATAACTTACCTGCCATGCGGCGGTAAACGCCAACTTGCTTACCGTTTTGATTATCTTGCATATCAGCGTCAGCAGAGGGTGCCTGAAAGACTCTCGCCTTAGGCTTTGTGTAAAAGTACTCATCATTAATCGCTTCTAGCTCATCAAGACTGCGCGAACTCAGCTTGGGGCACGGCGCTTTATCGCCGTCACACTCTAACTGCGCATCCTTTGATGGTAGCATCGGCGCCGATGCCTTGAGGTTTTGCTTTTCATCTTCCGATGCAGTACAAGCCGCTAGCATCGCAAACATTAATAAACCAATATACTTCATACTATTTAATTCCATCACTCAATAGAGCGTTATAAATTGTTACACTAAAATACCGTACACTCAGGATCCTAAGGCAATATTGCCATAAGATGGCTATTATCACATATTCGCGAGGATTAGGCCTACCGAGCGGCAATCATTTATCTTTAATCTTCGCGAAATACTGGCCAGCGCGCGCCGATATCAGTATCCTTGTCGATATCAGTATCCTTAGGCACCCGTTGACAACCCCTAAGGCTAATACGTAATACGCCACACATATTGATAGACCTTATGGCGCGATTAGGTTACTACTTAGAGCTAAGTGATCACTATATGCCTGAAATAGCATCCACAACACCCACATCTGTTCCTATGAATTCGGTCGGTATCGTGAAACCTGAGCTGATACATTTTAATCAGCCCTTTACCTTAGCCTGCGGCCGTACGCTCGACAACTTTGAATTAATGATAGAAACCTACGGCCTTTTAAATAGCGACAAAAGTAATGCCGTTTTAATCTGTCATGCCCTATCTGGGAATCAACATGCTGCCGGCTTTTATGATGGCGATAATAAACCTGGCTGGTGGGATGCCTACATCGGCCCAGGTAAAGCAATAGACACCAACCATCTTTATGTGGTGGCACTGAATAATCTTGGTGGCTGCGATGGCTCAACAGGCCCCACCAGCCTCAACCCCGAAGATAATCAACCTTGGGGCAGTCGCTTTCCGCCTGTACGCGTGCGCGACTGGGTGCACAGCCAAGCACGCCTTGCCGACCACTTAGGTATTGAGCAGTGGGCTGCCGTTGTAGGCGGTAGCTTAGGAGGCATGCAAGCAATGCGTTGGGCGCTCGAATACCCAGCACGGGTGCGCCATTGTGTTGTTATTGCAAGCGCAATGAAGCTCACTGCGCAAAACATAGCCTTTAACCAAACCGCACGCCAAGCCATTATGGCCGACCCCCAATATACCAACGGTGAATATTTAAAGCACAACACACTACCAGAATCGGGCTTGGGCGTAGCGCGAATGATTGGCCATATTACGTACTTATCCGATGATGGCATGGGCGAAAAATTTGGCCGCCAATTGCGCTCCGGCACCTTCGAGCAAGGCACCGACGAACCTGTAGAATTCCAAATAGAAAGCTATTTACGTCATCAAGGGCGCAAATTTGCTAAAGCCTTTGATGCGAACACTTATATTTTAATGACCCGCGCTCTCGATTATTTTGATTTGGCTCGCGAGTACAACGACAATCCAGTCGAAGCCTTTAAAAAAGCGAAATGCAATTTTGCTGTTATGGCCTTTGACAGCGACTGGCGTTTTGCCCCTGAGCGTTCACACGAAATTGCCACCGCCTTACTCCATGCCAATAAAAATGTTTTTTATGCACGCATAGCATCACCCTACGGTCACGACGCGTTTTTAGTCCCCGGCCAACCCCGCTATGAAGCCCTATTTTCAAGCTATATGCGAAAGGTAATCAGCTCATGCGCCTAGATCAAAAAATTATCGAGAACTGGGTCAAACCCAACGCACACATTTTAGATTTAGGCTGCGGTGATGGCAGATTATTAGAGCACCTTAAAAACACTAAGCACATTACCGGTTACGGCTTGGAAATTAGTGAAGCGGGTATACTGGGTTGCGTTAATCGAGGTATTAACGTGATTGAGCAAAATCTAGATGACGGGTTAAAAAATTTTGCCGACCAAAGTTTTGATACAGTCATTATGTCGCAAGTACTACAAACGATGCATTACCCTGACAAAGTCTTAGCCGAAATGATGCGTGTCGGCCGTGAAGCTATTGTCACCTTTCCCAACTTCGGTCATTGGCGAGCGCGCTGGCACTTAGCTATAGGCGGTAAAATGCCTGTCTCTGATTTACTCCCTTTTGAATGGTTTAACACACCCAATATTCATTTTTGTACATTCAAAGATTTTGAAGTGCTGTGTAAGCAACTCAATTACACCATCATTGACAGGCAGGTGGCCGCCGAAAAAGCCCCCGGTAAATGGCTGCATCCACTCAGGCCCAATTTATTTGGCGAAACAGCTATTTACCGTATTCGTGGGTATTAAACTCCTGCCGTTTAACTACTATCCGATATCCACATCAAAATATGCATGATTACAATGCTTAACCATAATAAATAACCAAGGATTGAATAGTGAAAATATTTCTTACTGGCTTGCTTTTTATAGTCAGCTTTCATTTATATGCCGAAGCCACACCAACTAACACTTTACACCCAAAAGACTTTGCACAGCTCCCTCAAGTTTCTAATATTATCTTATCCCCCGATGGTCAAAGCGTCGCCTATAAAGCCTTTTATGATGGGCAACCTATGATATTTACAAAGGCACTAGCAAAAAAATCTAACATCTCACCCGGTGTTATAGCGCTAGACGGCGCTCAACTTTACTGGATGCACTGGGTCAACAATGAAAAACTATTAGTCGCTTTAATCATTCATGCAGAGCATAACCGCGCAGGAAATTTTAAATACATCAGAACTTTTAGTATTGACCGCAACGGCTTAAACCCCGTTTACTTTAAAATGGGCAGAAATAAATATGGTTATGCGCTGAATAACCCTAAGCTCATTCATTTACTACCCGACGATCCACAACATGTTTTAATGACACTCGACCCTATAGACAGTAAATGGATGCGACCACAGGTGCATAAAGTCAATGTTTATACCGGCGAAAAAACACTCATCGAAGCCAACAGAGGTGAATATCACTATTTTTTAAGTGATAGTAAAGGTAACATTAAAATTGCAGGTAAATTTGGTTTAGGTAGCGGTACCGATATTGGTATTTACATCAAAAAGACACCAACATCTAGTTGGACACTGCTGCAAAAAAAGAACTTTTTAAGCCAGCAAAGGCTAACGCCTCTAAGATTGGATTATGCTCGCGACAATATTTTATTAATGAGCAGCGAAACCATTGGCTATCCGGAAAAAATTAATGACGAAAACATTTATGCCTACGACATCAAAGCAGAAAAATGGCTCGGAAAATATGAGAACAAAACCTACGAGCATGCACAAAAAACTGTAGAAAAAGCCTTTCCCCATCATAGTGTTTTACTAGAATCTGCAGCCAATAACGCAACGCTAGATATAGCAGCCTATAAAATATATAGCGATATTTCACCGCCACGGTTTTTCATACTCAATATGGCTGAAAAAAGACTGGATTTTTTGGCTGCTCAATATCCCAATTTACAAGATAAAGCTTGGGCAGCCATGCAAAAAACACACTATAGCGCACGCGATGGTTTACGTATTCCCGCTTACTTTACACAACCCTTAAAGCAACATAAAAGTAAAACTCAAGACTCAAAAATGCCCGCCATTATTTTCCCCCATGGAGGACCTTGGGGAAACGATAGATGGGGCTTTAATCTCTATGTACAATTTTTTGCCTATAACGGATATGCCGTATTGCAACCTCAATTTAGAGGATCTACGGGCTTTGGTTATGATCACCTTCAAGCGGGATTTAAACAATGGGGTCTCAAAATGCAAGACGATATCAGTGATGGTGTTGCCTGGCTAATCAATAATAAAAATGTAGATCCTAATAGAATTTGTATCGTCGGCAGTAGCTATGGTGGCTATGCTGCCGCCATGGGGCTCACCACCACACCAGCGCTTTACCAATGTGGCATCAGTATTAACGGTGTTTTAGATATGAAAAAATTTGCAGCCAATGCGTTAAGAAATAATGAATATAACCGACAGGTTATCAATACATCATGGAATATGAATAAGATTTCACCCTATCACTTAGCTCAAAATATTGAAGACCCTTTTCTTATTATTTACAGCAAAAACGATAGCGTAGTTAAACCACTGCACTCAATAAAAATGCACAAAAAGCTCAAAAAGCTCAAAAAAGATAGCACCTTAACTCTTTTACCTAGCGGCGAGCACTGGCGCTCCAGCCTTAAAGATGAAGTGATAAAATTTGAGGCTATAGATACTTTTTTAAAGCGTCACCTTCATCATAATTCAGCGCCATAAACACTGAAATATAAACACCGAAAAATAAAAATTAAACCCTAAAATCATTATCCATAAAAAACCTGACTCTGCCATACCAATAATATATGACAGAGTCAGGTTCTAATAAAAATCAAATAGCAAGTTAGCCATTAATTTTTATCTTTATCAATAATTTTATTCGCTTGAATCCAAGGCATCATTTCACGCAATTGGCCGCCAATTTTTTCAATAGGGTGAGCAGCATTTTTACGACGCCATGCAGTCATGCTCGGGTAGCTGGCTTGCCCCTCTAAAATAAACTTCTTAGCATATTCACCCTCTTGAATATCTTTAAGCGCTTGACGCATCGCTTTACGCGACTCTTCATTAATCACTTTTGGGCCCGTCACGTACTCACCGTACTCTGCATTGTTAGAGATCGAATAGTTCATGTTGGCGATACCGCCTTCGTACATCAAATCAACAATCAATTTAAGTTCGTGCAGGCACTCAAAGTAAGCCATCTCAGAGGCATAGCCAGCTTCGGTTAAGGTTTCAAAGCCCATTTTGACCAACTCTACCGCGCCGCCACACAATACCGCTTGCTCGCCAAATAAGTCCGTTTCAGTTTCATCTTTAAAGGTTGTTTCGATAATTGCTGTACGACCGCCGCCAATACCACTGGCATAAGCTAATGCTAAATTTTTAGCATTACCGGTAGCATCTTGATAAACCGCGATAAGATCAGGAATACCCGCACCTTTAACAAATTCACTACGTACAGTGTGGCCAGGCGCCTTAGGGGCAATCATGATCACATCTAAGTCTTTGCGCGGTATCACTTGGTTGTAATGGATCGCAAAACCGTGAGCAAACGCCAATGTAGCGCCTGATTTAATCACAGGTTCAATCTCATTAATATAGAGCTCTTTTTGAAACTCATCGGGCGTTAAAATCATTACCACATCAGCCGCACTAACAGCCTCTGTTACGCTAGCGACTTTCAAGCCATGAGCCTCAGCCTTAGGGATACTGCTAGAGCCTGCACGCAAGCCCACTGTCACATCAACACCCGAATCTTGAAGATTACACGCATGGGCATGGCCTTGCGAGCCGTAGCCAATAACAGCCACCTTTTTGCTTTGGATAATCGAAAGATCACAATCTTTATCATAATAAACTTGCATGGCGTGCTCCTAAATTGTCGCGCTAAATGGACGCGTGAATAGTGTCAGTGTGTGCAATGTTGTGCAAGAGAGCTGTGCAGTCTATTCTTTGAATAGGCTGCCAGTTCAGTCAAGCAAACACTATAAACGCGTTAAAGTGTAATGAGTCTAAGAAAGAATTTAATTATTCTCAAGTGCGATGAGTTTAAGAGCTTTTATAGATCGCGTAAAATGATATATTTGCAACTTATCATTTCATATTATGGGATATAATGAATAGCGAAAAACTTCAACACTTTATTGTCTTGGCTCAAACTCAGCATTTTGCCCGCGCCGCCGAGCGCTGTCATGTCAGCCCGTCCACCTTTAGCCGCAGTATTGCACAGCTCGAAGAAGAGCTAGGCACGCAGTTGGTCGAGCGCGACAACCGAAGCGTTGCACTCACCAGCCAAGGCCATAAGCTAGCACTTGTCGCAAGACAAATACTGCAGCAATGGAATACCCTAAGCCACAGCGTGCAACAACAAGAAGAGCTAGAAGGCAGTTTAAGCATTTATTGCTCGGTGACCGCCAGTTATAGCTTTTTGTACGATATTTTGGCAAACTTCCGGCAAGCTCACCCCAAAATTGCGATTCGAGTGCACACTGGCGACCCTGCCGCTGCCATCGAGCGAGTACGCCAAGGTCACGAAGATATCGCTATTGCCGCCAACGACTCAGCCCTGCCCAGTAACTTATGCTTTAGGCAAATTGCACGCTCACCTTTAGTTTTTATTACTCCACAGCATAACCCTTGGCCTATTGCAGCCAGCACCAAAAAAAGCGCACTGGCGCAAGCTTTTAGTGGTGTGCCTTTTATTTTGTCGGAACAAGGTGTTGCCCGCAAACGCATTAACAGCTGGTTTACCAAGCACAAAATCCAACCCACTATTTACGCACAAGCCGCTGGCAATGAGGCCATTGTTAGCATGGTGAGCTTAGGCTTTGGTGTAGGTTTGGTACCAGCGATTGTGCTCGACAATAGCCCGCTACTCAATAAAGTTCAGCAACTTGACTACCAGCCCGAACTCGCCGCTTATGACGTGGGTGTATGCGTTTTACAAAAGAGACTCAAAAGCCCGGTCATTCATGCCTTTTGGGAGCTGCTGTCATCTAGTCGAACACCCACGAAAAATTGTAGTGGTCAATAAAAACCGGAGAACTTAACAGGCGGATATCCACATATGCTACAGGTTGATTAATTTGTATCTCGCCATTTCAGCCTTCTATTAGAGCCAAGCCTAAAGACGAAATAGCCAGTTAATATTGTAGCTAGGAAATGAATGAACATTTCCAGTTCGGTGAGACTAT
>NZ_LGAK01000066.1 GCF_001292705.1 Marinagarivorans algicola | reverse complement strand
GGTAATCCCAAAAATGCCGTATGAGCATTTAGGCGGCGTATACCTATCCTGCAGATCGTACGTTACAATGCGTGATCATCTACATGGTTAATACATTACAATCCAACATGAAGCGCAGTGACTCATTATGGCCCATCACATACTCGATAAATTTGATAAGCTGATTTTACAAGCACTACAAGAAGATGCTGATTATTCAATGAATGATATCGGTGCGCGCGTTGGGTTATCGCACACACCTTGCTGGCGTCGTGTTAAAAAGCTGGAGCAATCGGGCTTTATTAATAAACGTATTACCCTTCTTAATGCCAAGGCACTAGATTTAAACGTGAGTGTACACGCCTACCTCACTATTAAAAGTCATAATGAGCGCGCTTTAACGACCTTCGAAAAAGCCGTGCAAGCTATTCCTGAAATAGTCGAATGCTATTCCACCACAGGAGATAAAGATTATTTATTGCGTGTTGTTGTCGAGAGTGTTGAGGCTTACGAAACTTTACTCAAAAAAACTTTAGTACACTTACCCAACGTGGCATCAATTAACTCAACATTTGCCCTTAAACAAGTCAAGTACACAACAGAACTACCTATTTAGCCCATCATACATAAGGTATCTCATGGATTGGAGTGCAAGGTTACAGTAAGTGAGCTATATACTCGCGCTGCACTTGACGAGAAAAAGCATTGGGGCGCAAGGCTTGAATACGGCTTATTGTATCCGCCTTAGATTCCCCACGTTCTATTAAAATCTGTGCGGCCACTAAGCCTGTGCGACCTGAACCACCTTTACAATGAATCACAATAGCCTCGTTATTATCGAGGCGTTGATGAACGTCATCTTTACACTGTTCCCACGCATCAAGAAAGGCACCATCGGGGGCAGCATCATCAACAATCGGTAGATGGAACCAACGGAGTCCTTGAGCCCGGCTACACAAGGGTAAGCGATCAAGCTTATATCGGTGCAGTTCCTGCTTAGTCATCAACGTCAAAATCACCGTCGCACCAGCGGCTTTAAGATGAAGCAACGAGGTTTCTAGCGTCACACCCTGGGTGCCAGGACAAGGCGTTAGCAATAGCAGGCCTCGCTTCGCACACGGCAAAGGAAAGATCGGGTGATTTATCATAATGCCACCCTATATCGAACGCTGATCAATCCGCTGACGAAATGCCTCAGCAGATTCTTTACGCTCAGAATAGCGATCGACCAAATAGGCACTGCAATCGCGCGTTAATAATGTAAATTTTATAAGCTCTTCCATAACATCAACAATGCGATCGTAGAGTGGCGATGGCTTCATGCGGTTATTATCATCAAATTCCATCCACGCCTTTGGAATAGAGGACTGATTCGCAATTGTCACCATACGCATCCAGCGTCCCAAAATACGCATTTGATTGACGGCATTAAAAGATTGTGAGCCCCCAGACACCTGCATAAGCGCAAGCGTTTTACCTTGTGTTGGGCGTACGCCTTGGTGAGCTAACGGAATCCAATCTATTTGTGCTTTCATGACCGCGGTCATCGCACCATGGCGCTCGGGGCTACACCAGACCATCCCCTCACTCCATTGAACTAAAGCCCTAAGCTCTTGAACTTTAGGATGCTGATCGTCCGAGTCATCGGGTAAAGGTAAACCCGAGGGGTTGAATGTTTGTGTTTCAGCACCAAAATACTCGAGTATTCTCACCGCCTCTTCGGTAGCAAGACGACTCAATGAACGCTCGCGCAACGAACCGTAAAGCAATAAAATTTTAGGTTTATGGTTTTTCGCATTCAGGCGTTGCACGTCAATAGGTTGAATGGATTCAAAGTCAATATTTGGTAAGTTTGTTTTTTTCATCATGTGTTATACCTGCTCAAACCAATGGCGTGTTCGGTTGGCAAAGGCTACAAGTGTTAACATGACCGGTACCTCAACCAATACCCCAACAACCGTTGCGAGCGCCGCCCCAGACTGAAGGCCAAACAAAGCAATGGCTACTGCTACGGCTAATTCGAAAAAGTTAGAAGTCCCAATCATACACGCTGGCGCCGCAATATTATGTGGCAGCTTTATGATTTTGGCCGCACCATAAGCAATGGTAAAAATACCGTAGGTTTGCAAGAGCAAGGGAATCGCAATAAGCACAATCGCCAAGGGATTGGCCAAAATAGTGGTGGCCTGCAAGCCAAACAGTAAAACCACTGTGGCCAGTAGCCCAGTCATTGAAATGGGTTTAAGTGTTTGAATAAAATTGTTTAGTGTAGAGTCATCGTTTCGTGATTCCAGCGCCTTGCGGGTTAACACGCCAGCCACCAAGGGAATCAGTACGTATAACACCACCGATAATAATAAGGTGTCCCATGGCACTATGACATCACTAACGCCTAATAAAAATGCTGCGATTGGCGCAAAGGCAAATAACATAATAATGTCATTAACAGACACTTGCACTAAAGTGTAGTTCGGATCGCCTTTGACTAGGTGGCTCCAAATAAACACCATCGCAGTACAAGGTGCGACACCCAGTAGAATCATACCGGCAATATATTCAGTCGCCGTTTGAGGGTCTACCCAATCAGCAAATAATATGCGAAAAAAAAGCCAACCCAACAAGGCCATACTAAAAGGCTTAATCAACCAATTAATAACCAGTGTCAGCAGTAAACCTTTTGGTTTTTTCCCAATGTCTTTGATAGAAGAAAAGTCCACTTGAATCATCATTGGATAAATCATGACCCAGATGAAAATAGCAATGGGTATATTGATATGAGCAATTTCCAGTGCTGCAAAGCCTTGAAAGACTGTCGGCATGTGATGACCTAGCATAATGCCAGCCAATATACTCAGCGCCACCCACACACTGAGAAAACGTTCAAATACTCCCATAATGACTGCTCCTAGTGAGATTATTTAACGCTTGTTGGTGTTTTTCCTTGGGTAAATCACCAAGGTTTAAGTCTAAAAGCTTTTGAATATTCTGCTCTATGATATGCATCACGCTCATAAAAGCCTCACGTATAACGTCCTCACTGCCTTTTTGCTGCGATGGATCTGGCAGCCCCCAATGTACTTTTGCGGCGTCACCAAACCAGACAGAGCACGATTCAGCCGCGCTATCACATACTGTGACCACAATGTCAGGTTGCACAGAAGCCAGTTCTCCCAAGGATTGGCTTTTTAAACCATGCGTTGGTATGCCTTTTTCAGCTAAATATTTTAACGACAGTGGGTGCACAACCCCAGAAGGCTCGCTGCCGGCACTAAAGGCTTGAAGCCTACCTTGCGCCAAATGCCGTGTTATCGCTTCGCTCAAAATACTTCGGCAGCGGTTATGTGTACAAATATAAAGAATTTTCATAGACAATAAGCCTATCAATTAAAGACTAGCAGCATTGGGGTCGAACGCTCATGGCCTTCAAGCGCTCTCTAAACACTTGCAACGCTTCATGGTTAGCTTTGCAGGTCGTATCGAGTATTTTTTGCACCCATGGCGGGAGTTGTTTGGCAAGGGAATAAAACACCCATTGCCCGCGGCGAGCATCATCAAGAATGCCGCAGTTGCGCAACAGCGCTAGATGACGTGAGATTTTGGGCTGACTATCGCCCAGCGCCTCCATCAACTCGCACACACAAAGCTCACCCTCCATCGCAATGAGTAAAGTGGCATGTAATCTGGTTTCATCAGATAAACATTTAAATAATTGAACCGGCTCGATCATCATGGATATTACTAACTCTTACGCATATTCGAATATCCATATATTGATATATACTTTGAGGCAGGTCAAGTAAAAAACAACTCATCGTAAAGTCAGCCTACAGCCACAAGACCGTGTTAGACGTGTAGAGCACAAATAATTGACGTTGAGATAATTTGTACGCGAGACGCACTAATCGCCGAGACCCTTCATAAGGATTCTGCATTAGTGCTAAGTATGCACGCTTCGAGTGCCGCCTCTATTTGAAGTCTGGCTGTATCAAAAACTGTATCAATAGCCTTTGTGTTGAGCAAAAGCGATAGCTCTGTGCAGGCAACAACAACGGGAGAACTCTGCTGGTAGTGTGTGATGAGCCGATGGTAGGTTTTCTTATTTTCATCCGTCTCTTTACCAAGATACGTATTTTTTCTTATCTCATCAATACAGGCAATATGCTCGGTGGACGGCCGAATAATGGCAATATCATGCTGGTTAAAATACTGTGCTAACCGAGGAGATGTTGAACTATAGCCAGAGGCTATTAAGGTAATCGCCTTGACTTTTTCAGCCTGTAAACGCCGAACACTTGCCAAGACAGGGTGTATGATTTTAAGGCCACGCATTAACGCAGGCTCTAATTGATCAATGGTTTCATGCAACGTAATATTGGGCATAATGAGTACTCTAATGCCCGCCATAACAGATTGTTTAATGTTATCAGCCATCAAGGGTTTAAGTGCTGCAAACTGATTGGGTAAATGTGTATTTATCTCGGAAAAATCGGCAGGGACAATATGTAAACCACCTGCAACAAGAGGATGCCCGATTTTTTCTGCATATTGACGAGCAATTTCGGCTTTATAAAATTCGACCGTACGCTCACCCAAATCAAGCAAACCTAATCCTAAATAATCTCGTTCTAAATAACTTGAACCATTTACACCATGTAAATCACTTAATGGCATCGCTGTAAAACCTCTAGCGTTTATTCAATACATAATCAGCAAAATACTGATTGCCATCCGTCATTTTTTTAGCAATACAAAATTCAGTATCAGAAATAATATCATCCACAACTTTATCACTGTATTTTCTCGATATTTCTGTATGAATTTTTTCTCCTTCCGCAAAATGATAAACTTTACCTATCGCTTTAATTGCTACACGTTGCTCACATTTACTTTGTATATAACTTTTAGCAACGCCACTTATTTCATCATATTCTGGTGCATGCTCAAATTCAGCAAGATTAAACTCCGCCTCTAACTCGTCATTCATTCGCTGAAGTAAATTAAGATTAAACGCACGCGTAATACCCTGATCATCATCATAAGCCGGCAGCACAATAGCGGCAGGCTTAATCAAATCAACACCTAATAACAGCTTGTCGTGAGTCTTTAAGTTTGCCGCTAATTGCTGCAAAAATTGACACGCCATGTCGTCGGGCATATTACCAATATTAGAGCCCAAAAAAAGAACTACTTTAGGATAATCACTCTTTTTAAGCGAATTAAGACACTCAAAATAATCACCCTGTTTAGGCTTTATCGATGTTTCTGGCAAGTCTTTTGAGACATTATCAACGAGTGTTTTTAAAGCATGATCAGAGATGTCAATAGGGATATAGTCGTAACTCACACCATTATGATTCATCGCAGCAAGTAGTTTTTTTGTTTTCGTCCCGTCACCGGCACCTAGTTCAATAAGCTCAAAATGACGTTCATTATCCAACCCTAAATACGCCATCATATCATCTGTCTTTTCAGTAAATATTTCCAATTCTGCACGTGTCAAGTAATACTCTGGCATATTCATTATTTTAACAAACAGCTCATCACCGATCTTATTATAAAAATATTTGGATGACAGATTTTTTTCTTGAGCACTCAACCCAACGTCAACATCTTTTGCAAATTGTTCAAACATGACTAAATAACCTTATCGTTTAATAATTAAATAGCTTTACATGACATATTATCTTTAACCAGTCGAATTCCTGTATATTGCCACTGGAAATACGGATGAAAAAAATTACGGTATGTTTTGCGAGAATGCTGCGGTGAGGTAGCGCGTGAAGATCCACGCAAAACCATTTGGTTGACCATAAATTTACCATTATACTCCCCCACCGAGCCCTCTCTCACTTTAAAGCCTGGATAAGGCAAATAAGCTGAGCAAGTCCACTCCCAGCGCTCACCCCAGTCTAATTGATCACTGGCAATTTCCCATTCAAACTCCGTTGGTAAACGTGCGCCTTTCCAGCAAGCTAATGCATTTGCTTCATAATAAGAGATATGACATACGGAAGCATCAAGGTTCACTGGCTGTAACCCTGCAAGGGTATAGTAAAACCACTGCCCTTTTATATTGTGCCAATATAAAGGAGATTGAATATTGTGACTGCATACCCAAGACCAACCTTCATCTAACCAATAACTAAAATTTTTATAACCACCCGCTTCAATAAACGCAATAAAATCTCTGTTAGTCACTAACCTCGTTGATATTGCATATTCGTGTAAATAGACCTTATGTTGCCCTAGCTCATTATCAAAACAAAAACCATTTTTTCGAGCATAACCTACGGTATAGACTCCTTCAGCAATACTTAACCATTGAGCTTGCGGTGCATTGTGATGATGCTGAGGCTGGGGGGGCATCGAGTCCTTGGCAGCATAATGGCTAGCAGCGTCATTAAAAGCATCATCGATAAAGCATGTATTTTTTTGATATATCGGAAAAGTAGGATTGTGAGATAACGTGTATTTTATATCGGTCAGTAATAATTCTTGATGCTGCTGCTCATGCTGAATGCCCAACATAATCAGTTCATTGATGTCTGTTTCTTCCTGTGCATTCACACCCAACAAAATCACGCGAAATAATTGTTCAATATGGCGATCAACGTATTCACGGTAAGTATAAACACTGGCCACTGTAGGCCTTGTAATTAGGCCCCTGTGCTTGCGCTCAGCGCGTGCTCCTACACCGTGATAATAACTATTAAACAAGAAGCTAAAAGCATCATCAAATACGACATAATCAGGCATATAAGCATTGAGTATCATCTCTTCAAAAAACCATGTCGTATGCGCTAAATGCCATTTAGGGGGGCTGGTAAATTCAGCGGCCTGAGGAATATAGTCTTCGATATGTAATGGCTGACATAACTGCTCGGTGTACTGCCTAACCACCTTAAACTTTTCGAGTAACATGATCATATTTACCTTTCGATAGATAATTTAGAGTAACAAACGAGCAAGAATATAAAAAGTCTATTTATGATATTAAAATATTAAACATAGACCCTACCTGTTGAAAAAGTGTCGCTAATAACATTATTGATGACGCACGCAGCATCATGAATAATGCTGTATTCATGCCGTCACTATTTAACGAATTTATTTCAACGTTTTGTTATTTTTGATTACAAACTTTATGTAGCCGTGTAGTCTTACCAAAAAAATATCACCGCCAACAGATAACACAATTTCATGATATTCATATGTCATTTCGATGCCATTTTGTCATGAGGATAAAAAGCCATCATGACTCTCACTGTGCTATACATATACGAAAAAAGGCAATGGACGTTATTTATTACATCACTATTACATCACTATGGCATGCTAGTTAATTGTGAAATAGCCAGCAATACGAAATAACATATCGTGAAGGTGGAAGGTGTTTATTACAAAGCACAATTTATTGTAATTCGATTATTTTTTCCGATTTCTCCGGACTCTATGCCCTGCCTGCCCATTCATCAGCTTATGCACACTGAGTAACAAAAAATCTAGATCTCATATTTAAGATTGATCTTCGGGGATGGTATAAATATAGCGGTATACTGTGTTCGCCGATAGGCTTACGTTAACTTGGGCGAGCAGACAGACGGGTGTGATTCATCGCGTGTATGGGGTGTTGAGGTATGTGTCTCAGCCTAAAAATAACAGGATAGCCATGCACGGCTCAACCAAAAATGCTATAGTCGCGCGCCTTTTTAGTGGCTGTAAGCCGCATTAATACTGAATTTACAGTTTTTTTGTGGTACAAACCAACAACCCAAAAGTACACTAACTAGCTATATGCTATCTATAAAAAGCCGTTAGGATTTCGCCCCCCATGAGCAACACGCCAAGCACAACCGCAAGCCCATTACGCAAAATACTTGTTACCAGCGCACTGCCCTACGCCAATGGTTCTATCCATTTAGGCCATATGGTAGAGACTATCCAAACCGATATTTGGGTGCGCTTTCAAAAGCTGCGCGGTCACCATTGTTTGTATGTGTGTGCTGATGATGCTCATGGCACAGCCATTATGTTAACGGCTGAGAAAAACGGGGTTACCGCGCAGCAACAAATTGATAACGTGCGCAAAGAGCACGAAACCGATTTTGCCGGTTTTAGCATTGGTTTTGACAACTACCACACCACCCACTCCAACGAAAACAAAGCCCTTTCAGAGCTTATTTACAATCGTCTAAAAGCCAATCGGCATATTGCTGAACGTGAGATCACGCAAGCCTTCGATCCCGAGAAGCAACTTTTTTTGGCCGACCGTTACATTAAGGGAACCTGCCCTAAATGCAAAACACCCGACCAATACGGCGATAACTGCGAGGCCTGTGGCGCAACCTATGCCCCAATGGACTTGCTCGAGGCAAAGTCGGCGATTTCTGGGGCAACGCCTATTGCTAAAGCCTCTAAGCACTTGTTTTTTAAACTACCCGAATTCACAGCTTTCTTGCAGGAGTGGACCCGCGCCGGCCACCTACAGCCTGAAGTCGCTAATAAACTGGCCGAATGGCTCGATAGTGGCCTGCAGGAGTGGGATATTTCACGTGATGCCCCCTACTTTGGTTTTGAAATACCCGGTGAAAGCGGCAAGTACTTTTACGTATGGTTAGATGCCCCTATTGGCTATATTGCTAGCTGCCAGCACTACTGCGAAAAAAACAACCTAGACTTTAATGAATACTGGGCCGCTGATAGTACCGCTGAGGTCTATCACTTTATTGGCAAAGATATTATCAATTTCCATGCATTATTTTGGCCCGCTATGCTCAGCTCTGCGCAATTTCGTACACCAACGCAAGTTTTTGCACACGGCTTTTTAACCGTTGACGGTAAAAAAATGAGTAAGTCGCGCGGCACCTTTATTAAGGCCAGCACCTACCTGAAACACCTCGACCCCGAATACCTGCGCTACTACTATGCCACTAAGCTAACCGGCGGCGTTGACGACTTAGACTTAAACCTCGAAGATTTTGTTGCCCGCGTTAACAGCGACTTAGTGGGCAAAGTGGTGAATATTGCCAGCCGTACGGCTAAGTTTATCAATAAAAACGGTAGTGTACTGTCGGCGAACAACCCCAATCCTGTACTCTGGCAACAATTTTGTGATGCCAGCGAAACCATTGCCGAGCTTTACGAAGCCCGCGAATTTGGCAAAGCTATGCGCGAAATCATGGCACTGGCCGATAGCGCCAACGAGTATATCGCTGAAATGGCACCATGGAGCCTAGCCAAAGACCCCGCCAACGCTCAGCAAGTGCACGACATTTGCAGCTTGGGCGTTAACTGCTTTGCCGCATTGGCCACTTTTTTAAAGCCTGTATTACCCACCACCATGCGTGATGCAGAAACCTTTTTAAATACCACACTCCAGTGGAATAGCACATTAAGCTATTTGGGCGAGCACACCATCAACACCTTTAAACCGCTCATGACCCGTGTCGATGTAAAAGCCGTAGCCGCCATGGTGGAGGCGAGTAAAGAGGAGCAAACCGCACCCGAAACAAGCACAGCAGCCACCGAGTCAAGTAATGAATGGTTAACACAAGAACCTATCGCGCCAGAAATCGAGTTTGATGATTTTGCTAAAGTGGATTTACGCATTGCTAAAATTGTGAATGCCGAGCATGTCGAAAAAGCCAATAAACTTTTACGCTTAACGCTCGATATTGGTGAGTCACGCAATGTATTTGCTGGCATCAAAAGCGCATATAACCCCGAGGATTTGATCGGTAAACACACTGTTATGGTCGCTAACCTTAAGGCCCGTAAAATGAAGTTTGGCATGAGCGAAGGCATGGTGCTAGCCGCTGGACCTGGCGGCAAAGACTTATTTATTTTAGAACCCCACACAGGCGCACAGCCTGGTATGCGAGTAATGTAATGACCGAGTTCTTTGTCATTTTTGTTGGTGCGGTATTGGTCAATAATTTTGTATTAGTACAATTTTTAGGCTTATGCCCTTTTATGGGTGTCTCTAATAAACTGGAAACAGCGATAGGTATGGCAGCGGCCACCACGTTTGTACTCACCTTAGCCAGTATTTGCAGCTATATGGTACATGCGTGGATATTAGCGCCTTTGGGTTTGACGTTTTTAAAAACCATTAGCTTTATTTTGGTGATTGCGGCTGTTGTGCAGTTTGCCAAAATGTTTATCGAAAAAACAAGCCCACTATTGTACCGCGTGCTAGGAGTGTTTTTGCCCTTAATTACCACCAACTGCGCCGTGCTAGGTGTTGCCTTACAAAATACGAATAAGGTCCATACCTTTAGCGAGTCAGCCTTGTATGGCTTTGCCGCGGCGGTTGGATTTTCGTTGGTATTGATTTTATTTTCTGCTATGCGCGAACGTCTCGCTGCTGCCGATGTGCCCACACACTTCAGAGGCGCAGCCATTGGCATGATCACCGCAGGCTTAATGTCCCTCGCCTTTATGGGCTTTGCAGGGTTGGTATAAACATGTTGGACTGGATGATTAACAACCCCGTGCCTTCTGCACTCTTAGTTTTAGCGGCATTGTCGCTTAGCTTTGGGGCAATATTAGGCTTTGCCGCGGTTAAATATAAAGTCGAGGGCGACCTTCTTGTTGAACAAATTGATGCGCTATTGCCGCAAACACAATGCGGGCAATGCGGTCATCCGGGCTGTAAGCCTTATGCGCAAGCCATTGCCGATGGTGAAGCCATCAACCATTGCCCACCGGGTGGGCAAGCCACAATTAACAGCTTGGCCAGTTTATTGGGCGTAGAGGCGCCATCGCTTGATGCCGAGCACGGACAAGCCCCCGAGGTTAAGCAAGTCGCTTATATTCGCGAAGAAGACTGTATCGGTTGCACAAAATGTATTCAAGCTTGCCCGGTTGATGCCATTTTAGGTGCGCAAAAAAAGATGCACACCGTCATCGAAAGCGAATGTACCGGCTGCGATCTCTGTGTAGAACCCTGCCCCGTTGATTGCATCGATTTACTGCCCGTCGAAGAGGGCGTAAGAGAGTGGGCATGGGAAAAGCCCAATGCCGATCTGATTGCCAGCGACCGCGTACCTAGCCCTAACTCTGCAGAGGCGTCAGTATGACCTCACACACCATATGGGAAGTACCCGGCGGTATCCACCCACCCGAAAATAAAGCACAATCAATGGCGCAAGCATTGGCCGAATGCCCTCTTGCCCCCGAGTATATTTTGCCGCTCAATCAGCATATAGGCGCCCCCTCGGCACCGCTTGTTAGCGTGGGCCAAAGTGTTAAAAAGTACCAACTTATTGCCGATGCCGAAGGCATTTTTAGCGCCGCGCTACACGCTCCCACATCCGGGACTATCAGCGCCATAGAAGAGCGCTTAATTGCCCACCCATCGGGTTTAAGTGCACCGTGTATTGTCATTGCACCTGATGGCTTAGATGAGGCTTGCCCGCTTGAGCCCTGTGAGCAACCCTTTGCGCTAGAGCACGCTGCCATTGTCGCCAAAATACGCCAAGCCGGTCTTGTCGGCATGGGCGGCGCAGGTTTCCCCTCTGCCGTAAAACTTAACCCCCACGCCAACACCTCTATTAACACATTGATTATTAACGGCACCGAGTGCGAACCCTATATCACCGCCGATGATATGCTCATGCAAACACACACACATGAGCTACTTGAAGGCGTGCGATTACTCGCCCATACACTCGGCAACCCCGATAACGTATTAATTGGTGTAGAAGATAACAAGCCAGAGGCCATTGCCGCTTTGCAAGAGGCTGCCCACAAGGCCAATCAAAAGCACGGCTGCGATATTCAGGTAGTGAGTTTTCCCACCAAATACCCCTCAGGTGGCGAAAAGCAGCTCATTTATATTCTTACAGGCCAAGAGGTCGAGAGCGGTAAAATCCCTGCAAGCTTGGGCATTGTGGTACAAAACGTAGGCACCGCCGTCGCCGCATGGCGTGCCGTACGCTATGGCGAGCCACTCATTGAGCGCATTACCACGGTGGTGGGGCAATCGCTCCAAGTACAGCGCAATATGCGCGTGCGTATTGGTACACCCATGAATTTTGTGCTCGAACAAAACGGTTTTATGGCCAGCCAAAGTGCACGTCTTATTGTGGGCGGCCCAATGATGGGCTATGCGCTAGAGCAAACGTGTGTACCGGTCATTAAAACAACCAACTGCTTGCTAGCGCCTAGCCATAGTGAAATGCCAGAGGCGCCACCGCAGCAAGCATGCATTCGCTGTGGCCATTGCGCCGAAGCCTGCCCTGCCGGCTTACTGCCACAGCAACTGTATTGGTATGCTCGCAGTGATGAGCACGAAAAGCTCGAAGCGCATCATTTATTTGACTGTATTGAGTGCGGCGCCTGCTCTTATGTGTGCCCAAGCAGTATTCCGTTGGTGCAGTATTATCGCGCCGCTAAAGGCGATATTCGTAAAGCCGCTGCCGACAAGCTTAAGTCAGATAAGGCGCGCGAACGCTTTGAGCATCGCCAAGAGCGCCTTGCCAAAGAAGAGGCTGCCAAAGAAGCTAAACGCCAAGCCCGCAAAGCGGCTGCCGAGCTCAACAAAGCCAAAATGGCCGCTCAACAAGCTGCCACCGAAACATCACACTCTCAAAACTTGGCTAGCACCAGCACTCACAAAGACATACAGCCCCCTGCTATACCGGCGATTGCCTCCGCCGAAGAGCTAGTGGCCAATGCCGCCACTGCCGCCAAAGCCCAGCAAGACCCAACACTCGATAAAGCGCGGTTATCGCGCACCGTCGAAAGCCTAGCGAGCAGTATTACACGCATGAAAGCACAAATGGCAGAAGCTGTCAGCGAAGGTTTAGATCCCTCACGGATAGAAAAAATGGCCGCAAAGCTCAAGCAAACCGAACTCAAAGCACAAGAGGCCAAAACCAAGCTCGACGCTTTTGATAAAACGCTCGCCACAGGCGTGCTCGTAGACGCTGCGGCACAAAAAATGATGGCTAGCCCACAAGATGCAGCAGCAAAAACGCTAAGCTCATTGCAAAAGCGCCTAAGTAAAGCACAAGAGCTGCACTTAGAGGCGGTTAACGAGAATAAGCCCTCAGCCGATGCTTTAAAGCAAGGCGTCATTAAGTTAGAGCAAAAAATTGAAGAGGCCAAACAAGCACTCAGTGAAGCCCAAAATGCTGCACCAAGCTCAAGCTCCAGCGAGCCCCAACAGCCCGATGCCGCCGCGGCGGCCATTGAGCGAGCCAAGCAAAAAGTGCAAGCTGCTGCCAGTATGACGCCCGAACAAAAAGCGCAAGCGGCGGTTGAGTCGCTACAAAAACGTTTAAGCAAAGCACAAGAGCGCTATGCCAAAGCACAAGAAACCCATGATGAAAATCTAGAGGCCTTCGCCACAGGCGTCGAAAAGTTGGAGCTTAAATTAAAAGCGGCCATGGAGGCCCAACAGGAAGGATCCGAGCAAGCTTAGCGTATTCACCGCTAACCCATGGAGCACTATTCATACACTTATTTGAATATTTATGACTTGCTATTAATCCCTAAAGCTAGGAGACACCCATGTTAGAGAAAATACAAAGCTTTTTTGTTGATGGAAACTGGATGGACAGCGCCATTCCTTTTTTAACCAATGTTGTGATTGCCCTTGGCATCTACATCATTGGTAAATGGATTGCAGGCTACATTGTTAAGCTCATTGATAAAGGCATGGAATTGCGCAAAATGGATCCGGCCTTGCGCGGATTTTTATCGGCCATTTTAAAAACCGTATTTACCTTTGTGATTATGCTGGTGGCTGTTGAGCAGCTGGGTATTAATACCACATCATTACTCGCCTTGTTAGGTGCGGCAGGCTTAGCGGTTGGCTTAGCGCTCAAAGACTCTTTATCAAACTTTGCTGCCGGTGTCATGCTGATACTTTTTAAACCATTTAAAATTGGTAACTTTGTTGAAGCTGGCGGTGTTGCCGGTGTTGTCGAAAACATCGAAGTGTTTAATACCATTTTTAAATCCGGTGATAACAAAGAAATTATCGTACCCAACGCACAAATTTATGGTGGGACTATCACCAATTACAGTGCACGCCCAACCCGCCGTATCGATTTAGTCATTGGTATTGGTTACGGCGATGACATGAAAAAAGCACGCGATTTAATCTTAGCAGTATTGGCCGCTGAAACTCGCGTCTTAAAAGATCCTGAACCGGTAGTTGCCGTCAGTGAGCTTGGCGATAGCAGCGTGAATTTTGTGGTGCGCCCCTGGGTGGCCACCGGTGATTACTGGCCAACACGCTGGGCGATTACCGAAGCTATTAAAGAAACCTTTGATGCCAACGGTGTGAGTATTCCCTTTCCACAACAAGATGTTCATATGCACACGGTAGACAAATAACCTTTCGCTTTACCGTGTAATGCACGAGGGGGCACAGCCCCCTTTTTATTTAATAACCTTTTTATTTTTTGGCTTTTTAGCATGGCATTTTTGCGCGCTTCATCCCCTCATACCCACAACCCGAATACAACCCATCGCGTAATGCGCGAGGTGTTACTGGCCACGCTGCCTGGGGTTGCCGTTTTAACCTGGTTTTTTGGTTTAGGCACGTTATCTAACATTCTTATCGCTTGTCTATTTGGCTTAGGGCTAGAAGCGGCTGTACTCAAAATGCGCGGCCGCCCTATTGCCTTTTATTTAAAAGATTTAAGTGCACTCGTTACCGCTGTACTACTGGCTATTGCCCTGCCGCCGGCCAGTAGCTGGTGGTTAATTGGTGTGGGTATGATTGCTAGTATTGTCGTCGCGAAGCATCTGTACGGCGGCTTAGGCTATAACCCCTTTAACCCCGCCATGGTGGGCTACGTAGTCTTGCTGATTTCATACCCTCAGTACATGACTTTATGGTTAGCCCCAGAAAACCTCAGTGTTCAAGGCGCTATTTTTGACATAACCACCTTATTTGAGCTGGTATTTGGTGGCCTCGCCAGCACCACGATGGACGGGTTAACAGCGGCAACCCCCCTCGATGTTTTTAAACAAACTGCCGGTTTAACCGCACAAGACATCTATGCACAAAAAGCTATTTTTAGCCAAGGCCTATTTGCCGGCGCGGGGTATGAATGGGTGAATATCGCTTTCTTATTAGGTGGTTTGTATTTATTAATGCGTAAAGTGTTTACCTGGCATGCCCCTATTGCCATGCTAGTCACTTTAGCATTATTTGCTACTGTGTTTTACGATGCTGGCAGCTCAAACAGTGGTGGCTCGCCCTTGCTACATTTATTTTCGGGGGCAACGATGTTGGGCGCCTTTTTTATTGTGACCGATCCGGTGTCATCGGCCACCAGTAATAGAGGCCGCCTTATTTATGGCGCGCTGATTGGCGCTTTGGTTTATATTATTCGCGTGTGGGGCAATTACCCCGATGCCGTGGCCTTTGCTGTACTGCTGATGAACTTTGCCGCCCCTTTTATTGACTATTACACCGTGCCACGCACTTATGGACACAAAAAAGCGCAGCGCGCAACGCACACCGGAGGTCAGTAATGCTAGGTCAATCTATCAGTAAAAATAGCTTAATACTCGGCGCCTTTGCTGCCGTAACCGCCGCCATTATTGCCATTACGTTTCAAAGTACAAAAGAGCGTATTACCACACAAGAGCGCAAAGCGGCATCGGCGGCTTTAATCGAGATGATTCCGACTCATCGGCACAATAACGACATGCTCAGTGACGTATTAACACTCAATACGCAAGACAGTCATGCACTTGGCTTTACAGCGCCTGTTGATCTGCATATCGCTAAACAAGACGGCAACATCGTTGCGCTTGTCATCCCAGCATTGGCGCACGATGGTTACAGTGGTGATATTAAAATGGTGATTGCCGTTAATATCGATGGCACTTTAGCTGGCGTACGTGTGCTTTCGCACAAAGAAACACCTGGCCTAGGTGATAAAATTGATTTACGTAAATCACCGTGGATCCATAGCTTTGAAGCTAAGTCACTCAGCCAGCCCGCCGCTAGCTTATGGGCGGTTAAAAAAGACGGTGGCGAGTTTGATCAATTTACCGGCGCCACAATTACACCGCGTGCAGTTGTTAAGCGCGTCAAACAAACACTCGCGCTATTTCGTACACACAAAAGTACTTGGTTAACACGCGCCCGCGCAATCGAATCGACACCGTCAAGTACGCTCACACATTCACCAATGACACATTCAACCCCCAAAAGACAAGCAGGAGTGACGCATGAGTAACGCCGATTATAAAGAAATTACTCGTACAGGCCTCTGGAGTAATAACCCTGCATTGGTTCAATTACTGGGTTTGTGCCCACTGCTGGCGGTATCGGGCTCGGTGGTGAATGCTTTAGGATTAGGCTTGGCCACTATGCTGGTACTGGTCGGCTCAAATATGGCTGTCTCATTGATTCGCCATGCTGTCACCGAGGCGATCAAGCTGCCCGCTTTTGTGATGATTATTGCCGCGTTTACCACCTGCACCGAATTACTCATGCAGGCTTTTACCTATGAGCTTTACCAAATTTTAGGGATATTTATCCCGTTAATTGTCACCAACTGTGTGATTTTAGGGCGCGCCGACGCCTTTGCCAGCAAAAACCGCGTACTCCCCTCTATTTATGACGGCCTCATGATGGGCTTGGGGTTTGGTGCTGTACTGGTGGTTATTGGCGCTGTACGTGAAGTACTGGGCCAAGGCACCCTATTGGCCGATATGCATTTATTGCTTGGTGATGGTGTTGATTTAACCCTTCATGTCTTTGGTGACAACTATCCAAGCTTTTTAGTGGCTGTATTACCCCCTGGTGCCTTTATTGTGGCGGGCTTACTCATTGCCGCTAAGAATGCAATTGATAGCACCATAGAGCGTAAACGCGCTGCTCAAAAGATTATTGTAAAAGGTAGCAAGCGGGTTCGTACAACGGGTAAAGTAGCCTAGTATTCGTAGCACCTTAATGGATAAGAGCGGTATTTTAACAACCGCTCTGTACGGTCGCTTGCTCCTGCGCGCCTAGTATGAGTACATCAATGTACGTTGAACGGATACAACTATTAAGCTCCATATTCGCTATCGATATCTGCGCCTATGCCATCATGATATAGTGCGATGATAAACAATAAATTAAATCGTTTTTATATCGCACTAAACCTCAGCTAGTACTTCAATAAGCGCAACCGGTAAGCCCTTATTAAGTCAGATTCGGTAACGGACCTTCATTAAAATTACCAAATGAATTTTTTTGAATACCAAATGCTTGCTGAATAGACACCAATAAACGTGAATGTGAATAACCTTTGTTACCTTGCCGACTATAATCAAGATAACGGCCCATTTTAAAATGGCCATCAAGATTACCCGCCATCACAAAAGGAATATTGTTGTGACTGTGATTATTACCCTCACCCAGTTCATTCCCTGAAACGACTAAGGTATGATCGAGTAAACTTCCTTCGCCAGAGGGGTCAGGCATATTTTTCAGTGCTTTTAATAAGTAAGCCAGCTGCTCATTAAACCACGTATTGACAACAATACAATGCTCGCTGCCGGGTGTGCCGTAGGGCTCATGCGCCGAGTTATGGTGTGCGTTAACATTAATAAAAGGGTAGCCTTGGCCGCCCGAGCGGGTCCACTGAAGTGACCCAACTTGTGTTTGCCCACAGGCAAAAGCCGAAGCCAGCAAATCTGAAAACAACTGAAAAACTTGCGGCATATTGGCAAATACTTGAGGGTCAATACGCTGCCCAAGCATCGGGATATCACACGCTTGCGGGGCAACCACTTGCAAACGTTTTTCAATATCACGTACATATTCAGTATGTGCCTCGAGTAAGACAGCATCTTGTGCCGATAAATACCGCTTCGCGTAATTAAAATCTCCAATTACCTTATCTAATACACTCGATGCGCGTACGGTACGCTGAGCATCTGCATCACCAGCAAAGGGACTATTGGCTCCATAAAGGCGCTCGAAGGCGGCAAATGGGTTTTGTTCAGGCTCGATATAATCCGAGCTACCCTTGTAGATTACGCGCGTTCTTACTTCACTGGTGGCGCCAGCAGCAATAGCGTATTCGAGTGATCGGTAAGCGGTATTGCCCCCAATATGGTTAGCCACGACTTGGTCAATCGATGGCCCAGAAGCCCAGCCCACATCGCCTTCCCCTTCCTCACCTGCCACTTTGGGTAAGAGTTCGGAAGCTGTCCATAACTGACCTGTGCCTAAAGGGTGCTCACCACCACGCCCTCGTCGTACAATATTGACGCCCTTAAACACCATCATTTCAGCTTTAAAGGCTTCTAGGGGCTTTAAAATACGCTTAAACTGAAAATTATTTTCACTGCCACTCGGAAAGTATTCACTCGGCGTGGTGCCATTAGGTGAATAAGTCGTGATTAAACGCTTTTTGGGGGCTTCTTGGGCACCCAAACTGGGCAAGTGATACAAAAAAGGCAAAGACGAGGTGGTAGTAACAATGTTTCGTAACAGTGCTCTTCGATTGATCTTTTTCATCACAGCAGCCTCTCTTGCAGGACATTCATAAAATGATAAGTAGTCGTGGATTTAGAGAATAAAATACATGTCATAGTTAAGGCACCTGCCGATAAAGGAATATGTCAGTTTGTGTCATCTCCACCATCATCTTGCGCAAATCCCAATTTTCGCGTTGCATAGCTTCCACTAAACGAGTAATAGACTGGCTATCTTCTGCTCCAGGAATACGCCCTGCGGCATAATTGAGGTATTGCGTTGCCACACACGCTTTTACCTGATCGAGACTCGCCAACAGGCTATTAAGCTCAACCAAGCCATCGATGTCGTGATCGGCTGCCTTATCGTCCTGTGCAACAATCGTTGCAAAGGTATCAACCATTAAACCATTATCCATTTCACGCTCGCGCCCTAGTGCATCAAAGCCTTCTAAGGCTCCGCCGACGGGGTTAATAAATTTATGGCAGCCATCACAAGCCGGCGCCTGAGTTAGTTCGTCGAGTACTTCGCGAGCCGTCTTGCCTGCTTTATCGATATCCTTAATCGATGGAACACCCGCCGGAGGCGCCTTAAAATGCTCGCACATAATTTGCTCATTAATAAATACACCACGTGCAACAATCGAGGTTTGCGTATCTAATGCCAGCATCGATAATATACCTGGCTGCCCTAATAAACCGGTTCGGGTTGACCCACTCGCCGCCACACTGATCTCGCGGCTCTCGCCGGCACCCGTAATAAAATCCAGTGTTTGGTTAGTAGCCACCAAAGGGGCTGTTAGCAAATTATTCAGTGTGGGAGGCACAGCATTTGAAAAAACAATATGATCAACAAATGCACTGGCAGCAGTTTCTAGTGCAAGGGCAACGGCCGGCGTAAAATCAGGAAATAAGCCTACATCTTTATCTATTTTAGAAATGCGATCTAAATGCAGCCATTGCCGATAAAACTGTTTAAAGCCGCCGCGCGCTTTCACGTCGCTTACCATCCTCTGCGCTTGAGCTTTAATTTGTTGAGGTGTGACTAGCTCGCCTTGCCGAGCTACGCGCAAAAGCTCTTCATCGGGCACTGAAGACCACAGTATCGCCGCTAAACGGGTGGCCATTTCATAGCCCGTCACCGGCACAATAGTCCCTTTATCCATATCAGCAGGCGATAGCTCAAATTTATACAAAAATTGTGGTGATTGAGCCATGCTTTCAATCACGGCTTTAACACCCTCTTCTTTGCCAAAGCGGCCTGCAATATCGGCATACACTAAAATTAAATTGTCGATTTGTTCTTGTCGTAACGGTTTGCGATAAAACTTCAAACCGTAGTCTTTAATAAATTCACGTAGGCACGCAACACCTTCATCGAAATCGCATGCTGAATTAGACACTAACTGAGGGGCGACTTGCTTCGCCAATTTTTCCGCAGCACTTTGATAGCGTTCAACACTCAGTAAAGAAATATTACTACCTACTGAGTACCCCGTTGTTGAATCATCGGTCGACAAATCAAATGCAAATTCTTCACCGGGGAAAATAGCGCTGATAAAATTGATGTATTCATCGCGTGTAATATGGACAACACGTGAAACTTTAACGTCGGGCCTTAGTGATGCAGTACTTAGATCACTCTTAATATCAGAGTAATTAACAACATTTACGCTATTCACAGAACCAAATTTTTGAGCGTCTAACGACTGCTGAAATTGACCATTAATTTGAAAACCATCGTAATTAATCATAATGCGCTGTCGGCTTCCTGAGGGTAAACCCACATACACTTGCGCCGGTAATACAAAGTCATAACTGTGAATTTTACGCCACGCGTTGTCGCGAAACTCATACCATGTAAACGTATTATTCACCCGCGTTAAGCGGATTTCTTTTGGGAATGATAAAGTGCCAAATTTATCACCAACATAATTTTCAGAATTTTCATTAGTCTTATCTCGCTTAGTACCTGTAGGGGCAACACCGGCTGCGGCCCAGACACCAATATAACGAGACCCAGCGTCCAAGCTTTCACGGGCCATTAAGCCCCCGCGTTCCCAGCGCCACAGCGTACCGGCATCGGGAATATCAACAAAAACGCGAGCATCAAAGTCACCATTCACTTGGGTATATTCAAAAAAGCCGCTATCGGCTGTGCCACCATAATTCTTAGACGCAATCGTTAAGTCGTGCTTACCGGCGACAAATTGTGCAGGAAATGATGCGATATCATCGGTCACGGCATATAGCTGAAAACGACCACGAGCAGGCGTTTGACGCGCTTGGTAATTAAAGGTATCTCCCGGCACTCTCGCAAGCGTTTGCCACTCACTTAAAGACGGATCCCAGCGCTGAACAATCCAGTAGCTCACTGGACTTGCAGGCCTTGACCAACTGAATTGAATACCATTAACAAAGCGTTTAGCCGTAAAACCTTGAGGCGCAGACAAGGTGTCTAATAAAGGGCACCCTTTTGTATCGACAGGCACCGCTATAGCAGAGCCCAAACACTTATCGGCAATATCATAAACACCATCGTTATCGGTATCGGCTATTTTTTGTGCGGCCGAGCAGCCAGGGAAATCGCCCGATGCATCCACAGGCTCACCGGCAGCCGTGTTCGGACACAACTGATCAATATCATCAGAAATGCCGTCATTATCAGAATCTAACTGATCCGGTGCACAACCTGAATCATTAATACTTTGCGTATTACGCGACCCCGGACAACGATCTAGTTCGTCCACAATACCGTCGTCATCGCCATCGTTACCCAGCAACTCAACCACTTCAAGCCCTACAAGGCTGGCATTATTCACAATGCCCTTCAGCTCAATAAGTAATTCATTATCGGTAACATTGACCGGTGGTAGCACCTCTCGCTTGGCAACATGCTTGCCTCCTGCAACCTGAAAAATATCGTAACCCGAGAGGACTTGCGTACCTTCAATAACCACATCCATCACACGTTGATTGGCCTCATTAAAATGCACTTCTGCCAAATGCAATATCACACGATAGCGACCACTGCTTACCGGTATTGTGTAATGTAAATTTTTGCCCCATCGCTCTTTACGATAAAGCGGATCATCTTGCGTATTGGCGACTTCATGTGTGGGGTTGCCCACGGATGCCCCCAGCGATCCCGTATAGTATTGGGCATCATCAGCGATAAATTGTGTACCATTAATACTGGTGTACGCCTGCCCTCCAGCATTAATAGCAAAGACGCCCTTGTGTATCAGGTTATCCTGAGCACACCCGCGACTATCAATCGCTAGTACTTTGTCTGCCGATGTATTAGGGCAAGCATCTTCAGCATCAATAAGCCCATCGCCGTCATTATCTTGGCTAAAATCAACAAATGTCACGATCTGATCATGCATGTACAGCGCAATATCTGTTGCACAGGTTTGCCCGTTCGTATCACTGCATTTTGCCGCGCCTTTCCACGGCATATCCGTTTCTATATATGCAGTCAAAATAGCTAAATTTTGGCAGTTGGTAAATTGACAATCACCATTAATGGGGCCCCCAAAGGCATCCCCCTCACCCGCGCCGGTTGCACCATGGCAACCTTCGCACTGAGCAATATACTGCGCTTTACCACGCTCAAGAGCTAACGCCAGTGTTGTTTCTGCTGCACTATTACTAGAGTGTGCCCCTGAGCTTGTCGGAGTCGATTTTACAGAAGATGCGGCACCGCTTTCGCTCGATGATGCTATATCTGAAGGCCGCTCAGCGACACATGCCGACAACAGCGCCAGCAACAAACCGAGCGTAACTTTCGTACCGATATACAGCATGGAAACAGAAATATTCACTAAAGTATCCTCTTCATATAACCAATCACTTATATGCAACTCAACAGCCTACGAGTGAGTGTAATCAAAACATAATGCAGCATATTACGCGGCCGATTCAGCGAAGCACACAGCTTCAG
>NZ_LGAK01000065.1 GCF_001292705.1 Marinagarivorans algicola | reverse complement strand
CTCTATGGTCAGTCAGGCAACGACACCCTAAACGGCGATAACGGCAACGATACCCTAGATGGCGGTGCAGGTAATGACACGCTTAATGGTGGTTACGGTAACAACAGCTACCACTACGGCATTGGCTATGGATCGGACATCATCAGTGACTTTAGTGATACGACTGCGGGTAAACTCAATCGATTGATTTTGGGTACCGGTATCACGCCCGAAAGTGTTGCCGTTGCGCGCGTTTACGATGGGAATCGCCATTCATTGCAGCTGGCATTTGCGAATGAAGGTGATTCTTTACTGATTCGCCGATATTTCTATTTGGATAACCCAGCCAATAGTCACAACCCAGTGCAAGAGATTCATTTTGCCAATGGCACTATCTGGTACCCAGTGGATATCTGGACGAAGTTACTGGCGGGCACTGAAGGTGTTGATAATGTGACGGGCAGCTTTGAAGCGGACACAATCAATGGCGGTGTAGGGAATGATACCCTCTACGGCCAAGGTGGCGATGACACGCTGCAAGGCGGCATCGATAACGACACCCTCTACGGTGGTGATGGCGCTGATGAACTCTATGGTGAAGAGGGCAACGACAGCCTCAATGGCGATAACGGCAACGATACCCTAGATGGCGGTGCAGGTAATGACACGCTTAATGGTGGTTACGGTAACAACAGCTACCACTACGGCATTGGCTATGGATCGGACATCATCAGTGACTTTAGTGATACGACTGCCGACAAACTCAATCGATTGATTTTGGGTACCGGTATCACGCCCGAAAGTGTTGCCGTTGCGCGCGTTTACGATGGGAATCGCCATTCATTGCAGCTGGCATTTGCGAATGAAGGTGATTCTTTACTGATTCGCCGATATTTCTATTTGGATAACCCAGCCAATAGTCACAACCCAGTGCAAGAGATTCATTTTGCCAATGGATATGTGTGGGATTTAGTCGAAATACAATCCCGAGTGATCCCCTAATGTTCATTTGGATAATAACTTGATAACATGTACGCCAATTTGGCGATATTGCCGCCTTGCACGGATTTTTTAGGGTTGTTTTGGAGGTTTAGGGTAATGAAGAACGGATTATGTATGCGCAAGGTTGCTGTAGTGGCCCTTTTAGCAATGAGCATGGGTATGGCAGGGTGTAATAATTCTAAAGGCCCAGTGATTGCAACAGTAGGCGAGCAGTCTATTTATGAGGCAGATTTTGAGGCTTTTTTAAAACATAAGCGCATTGCGTTGCAAAACGAGCAAGCGGTTGCTAAGGCATTGGACACCTACTTAAAGCAAGAGGCCCAAGCACTGGCGGTACAAAATGCCCAGCTATTAGATGATGCGTTAATTAATGCCGAAGTCCATGAATTTAAAAAACAGCTGTTAATTAACCGTTACTACGAACAATACCTTGCTGAACAAGCCTCTGAGCAGGCTATGCTGAATTACTACAATACCCACAAAGCAGATTTTGCCTCGCAGCAGGCAAAAGTGGCGCATATATTAATGCGTGTACGGGCAGGCGCTGGCGATAATGAAAAAGCGGCCGCCTTAACGCGCGCCCGCGAGGCCTATACCATGCTTGGCCGTGGGCAAAGTTTTGCCGTAGTCGCCGCGCAGTATTCGGATGACGAGCGCACTAAAAAACTAGGTGGCGATTTGGGTTGGATTACACAAGGTGCTGTAAGCCCCGCCTTTACCGAGGCCGCCTTTAAAACCCCCCAAGGCAGTTACAGCCAGCCGGTGCTCTCGCCTTTGGGTTATCATATTGTTACTGTCTTAGAGACCCCTAAAACCATTCAAAAACCCTTTGAAGCGGTGGCCGGTAATATTCGTTACACGCTACGCCAAGCGGCAAAGCAAGCCGAGCAACAGCGCTTAATTGATGCGGTTACTATTCAAAAGGCACTGTAATGGATCAGTTTTTTTTACGACCCGCCGCATTAATATTATGCGCTGTGCTGGCCGCCTGCCAGTCGCCGGTTACCCCCACCAGTAAAGACTCTGCACAGCCGGCACCCACCAACGCGATAGTTGACGTTAGCGTTGGCGCACCTGTTTTGGCGCGTGTTAATAAGCAAACTATTACAGATGCACATTTAGATTTTGCCTTGTCACGCTTAACGGCAGGCTCCGTTGTTCCTATTAATGATGTTTTAAAATCTAAAGTATTAGAGAGCTTAATTAGCAGCCGCGCAATGGCCATTTTGCAAGCGCAAACGTTAACGCCAGCGGCGCAAAAGCAACTGGCATTAAAAGTGGCCGCTTACCGCGAAGAGTTATTGGTTAAAGATTATATTAATGCCCATTCAACACCTGTCCCTGTTACTAATGCACAAGTTAAAGCCTATTACCAAAATAACCTCAAAGACTTTGGTGGCGATAATATAAAAAGCTTTGAATACATCGAAAGTGCTCAGGTGCAAGATGACAATACCGTGGCAACTCTAAAAGAGGCTTTAAATACGCTGGCCTACGCCAGTGACTGGGCAAAAGCGGCTGCAGCTTTGCGTGCACAAGGTTTGCCCGTTACTTTTAAGCAAGCAAAAATGCGAGAGCAGCTTATGAAGGCCCCGTTTAAAAGTGTTGTAGAGGCAACGCCGGCAGGGCAAAAAACCGCTGTACACGTTGGCGATACGCTTTGGGTGTTAAAAGTAACGCGTCATCAAACAATGGCAGCTAAACCATTAGCCCAAGTGAGCCATCAAATCCGCAAAGCGTTAGCGCCACTGCAAATTAAAGCTGCGATTAAAGCCGTTAGCGATCAGGCACGTCAAAAAGTCATCATCGAATAAATACAAAATTGTTACAATTTGCAAGCCTTTTTAACGAATGGATTGGCTGATTAATATAAGTGTAAAGCTCGCAATAGAGCAACAGGGGTATCTACCGTGGGAACCAGGTGGCAAAGGAACTGGGCAAGTCATTTAATCAATAAGTTGTGCCGGTATTTTATGATGAGCCTGCCGCTATTTTTTATGGCGGCAATGAACTCTAAGGCATACGCTGCGGACTTTACTTGTCAATATACAATAATTAATAGCAATGCTTATAATGCACAATTATCACTGACTATTACCAATAATACTGCGCAACCGGTAACTGATTGGGAAGTTGAGGTGGCTTTTGCTGGGCACTACATGTTATCTGTTAATGAGCCCATTCATGCTGTAGGTACCAACCCTGTTGTATTTACCCGTAATAAAGAGGCACCTTTGCACCTAGGTGTGACTGAGGCCTATTCTTTTGAAGTGACAGTTAATAGTGATGGGGCGGCTGTTGTTGAGCCTACTATTTCATTTTGTGGGGTTCGAAATAGGCCCGATGATACTTCTCATGCATTGCCACGCTCAAATTTGGCTGCCTCGTCAATTTCTTCGCAACCTAACACAAACAATGAGGTTAGCGCTTCATTACAATTTAGTTTCAACTCGGATCGTTCGGCTATAAAAAAATTGCACGGCGCCTCTTTTACTGTAGCCACCCAGATTTTTATTGTTGCTGAATTACCTGATGCTACAAACCTTAAAAATATTGCCTTTTTTATTGATGACGCTAAAAACCCTGTCAATACCGATAGAGTAGCGCCTTTTGATTTTGCTGGCCCCGTTAATAGTGATGTCAATGCTTTTGCACGCAGTTATGATTTTACGAATCTCGCTGTTGGCGCCCACCAAATTAAAGCCCAACTTAATTGGATCGACGGACGCACTCAAACGATTACCGCTGATATTAATATACAACCTGCAAACTCAAAGCTTGTTCATAGCTTTAAGCCAGATAAATTATCGTTCGTAGCTTTGCATGGCCATACTCTTCGCATTGGTGATCCCTTTTTTGTGTTTGTAGATTATAGCGTCGAAAAAAGTATTGAACGTGTGATATTTAAAACGAGTCATGGTGAATACAAAGTAGAAAACTACCCTTCATATGACCTTCAGCCAGGTTCAAATACTGACAGGGCGTTATCTTATGACACCACATCATTTTCTCCTGGCACACATATTATAACGAGCGTTGTATTATATCGTGATGGCAGTACTGAGCTACACAATGCGACCATCCAGGTTTTACCTAATGCTAATGATACAGATGCTGATGGAGTGATTAATAGCCTTGATGAATGCCCCGCGACATCTTGGGCGTCGAGCACTTATAGCAATGGCTGCCCCATTACCTTTAATGATTGCAGTGTTCGTGCTAACAACCTTATTCAAAACTGTACGTTTAACCAAGTTATTCCTGTTGCGTGGTCTCTAATACAAGGCGATGGCTCAGGTAGGATGTCATTGATTCACCGAGAGATGCGGCTGGCGATGTTTGCTCAAGGGACAACAGTTAAGTCATTACAGGCGGTACAAAATGTTTCGCTTTTAGAGGGCGCTTACACATTAAGCTTTTGGGCGAAAACGAGTAATACGCGCAATTTAACCGTAAGCTTAGGTTCTGATGGCGTTAACTACTTTGAAGAAGAAATTTCTTTAACAAATCAGTGGGTATCATTTACCTTTGAAATAGACAATGTGCCAAAAGACAGTAATGCGCGGTTAGAGTTTAATCTTGGTTATTCAGGGGTATCACCTGTTGATATTGATAATGTCTATTTAGGTTCACACAGTGCTAGCGCTGATACTGATGGCGATAAGGTGAATGATATTATTGATGTGTGCCCTTCAACACCGAGTGGCGAAGCCGTGAATGACCTAGGTTGCTCCGTGAGTCAACTTAACGGCGATGACGATCTAGACGGCGTACTGAATAAAAATGACCTATGCCCTCATACTCCACCAAACCGCCAGCCCGATGCGCAAGGTTGTACGCTAGAGCAGTCACCAGATGTGGATGGCGATGGTTTAACGGCACAACAAGAAAAGGCCCTAGGTACCGACCCGACTAACAAAGATACTGACGGTGATACCTTACAAGATGGTGCTGAGATAGCGCTAGGGACCAACCCATTAAACCATGACACCGATGCCGATAAAATTTTGGATGCCGCCGATGCCTGCCAAGCAACGCCAGCAGGCGAAGCCGTTGATAACGTAGGTTGTGGTGCTAGCCAGCGCGACAGTGATAAGGATGGCTTTAGCGATGCGGTGGATGTGCTGTGTAGCGATACCCCAGCTGCCGAAGCCAAGCATGTTGATTTATTGGGCTGTGGTCCATCGCAACGCGATAGTGACAACGACGGCTTAACCGATGCACAAGAACTTGCCCTAGGCACAAGCTCGCTCAAAAAAGATACCGACGGTGATGGGCTAAGCGATGCCGCTGAGGTGAATACACATAAAACCAACCCACTATTAGCCGATACCGATGCTGATGGTTTAAGTGATGCCCTAGAAGTACGCCGGGGATTAAACCCATTAATCAAAGATACCGATAGCGATACCGTTGCCGACTTTAATGACACATGCCCGCTCTCGCAAGCCGGTGCGAATGTCAATGCCCAAGGCTGTGCAATAGGCGATGACGATAAAGACGGTATTGAAAACGCTGCAGATGCATGTCCTAACTCTGCCGCTAACAGCACCGTGGCGAGCGATGGTTGTAGTACACAAGAGCGCGATAGCGATAATGATGGTGTCGCCGATGACCAAGATGCCTTCCCTAATGACCCGCGCGAAGCCTACGATCAAGATAACGATGGCTTAGGCGACAATGCAGATACCGACCGTGATGGTGATGGTATTGATGATCTCACAGAGGTGCAGGCGGGCTCCGACCCCGATGATGCCGGCAGTACTCCACTGAATACCGATGTATTACTCACACTTTTTACCCCCTCGCAAGGCAGTAAAATAACCGCGCCAACAACAACTATCACCGGTGAATTAACGGTCCAAACGCCACCACTAACGATGCAAATAAGCATTAATGGCCAGCCAGCGGTATTAACCTCAACACCACAAAACACACGGTTTGTGTTTACCTATGAGCTGGCAGGCCTTGAGATAGGCTTAAATTCGATAGAGCTTGTGGCTAATGTAAGTTTTCGCACCTCCGACCCGGCCGCACCTACGTTACAGCAAGTGGCCCAGCGCATTACCCTAGAGCGCATTCGTGATGCCGATATTGCGCTGCCAGAGCTGAGAGTGTTAACCCCTGTTGATGGGGCGATGGTAAAAGGCGATAGCGTTGTTGTCACCGCCGATTACTGGGTATACAGCGAGCAGGCCGAGTTACATCTTAATGGCAATTTGATGACCACTACGGGCACCGCCGGCACCTTAAGCCAAAAAGTGGTATTGGCAGCTGGCAAAAACAGCCAGCAAATCACACTCGAGCTGTCTGATGGTATTCATACGCAGCGGCAGGTGATTACGGTATACCGCGACGCACTAGCACCGGTGATTACCTTAAATACACCATTGCACCCAGTGCCTGTTGTTAACGAGGTAACGCAACGACCTTACCTGATTACCGGTACCGTGAAAGAGGCCAACTTGGCTTATTTTGCAGTGAATGATGAGCCTGTTGACTTACAACCCACTAGCATCGCCGACGAGTTAGCCTTTAGTGTATGGCTAAACCCTACGGCGGGTATTGAATTGCCGGTTTCTTTTACGGCTGTAGATGTTGCCGGTAACGCCAGTGCCTCCACCGAATACAGTATTACCCTAGGTGGTAACGTTAACTTAGAGATGCTACTGCCGCCCAATAATATTACTCTCACGCACACCGGTGAGCCCATTGATGTACAAGTGGCCGCCAAGGCAACAGGCAATAGCGATGGCTTAAAAGCCTTAGTCACAGTCAGTAATAGCCTAGGGGAGGCGGTGGTTAGCCAAGCCTTAGAGGCCAGTGCCGGTGTGTATTCAGGTTTTGTTGCCGTGCCACCACAAGCCGGTGAATACAGTCTTCAGGTCACGTTACAAAATGCACAAGGTGCTACAGCCACGCAAGTATTACGCACACTGACTATTGTGGCGCAGGCCGATGTTGAGCTGGCTGTACAGCAAATAACGCCCGCCAGTGGCGCTACCTTTATTGCCCCGAATAAACCCATTACCCTTGCCTTTAATTTACCGGTAGACCCTACGCGCTTAAAGGTAAAGGTTTTTGAAACCGCGCATGGTAAAACCTATATCCGCGCACTAAACGAACCCCCCGAAACCATCGTGCACAAAGGCTTTGAATTACAGCGGGTCGATAGAGACTATGCCCCGGTTGCCGGCGGCTTAGCGCCATTACCCGGCAACCGTTTAATGAGCTTTTTTCCGCAAGCTTGGTTAGCGTATAACGCCGATATTTTTGTTGAGGTGGAATATGACCACAATAATGATGGCGTGTACCAAGCGCTAATACGCAGCCAATTTAAAACGCGGCCCCTACCTACGTTTGTAACCGGTGGTGTGGTAGACCAGTTTGGGCAGCCTGTTGCCGGTGCCCAAATTACCTTGCCATCACTAGGGCGTACAACACACACCAATAGTGACGGGGCTTTTACCTTTAACTTTGGTGATACCCCAGCTAATAAGCTACCCACAGGTGCATTAGCTTTTGCAATAACACGCCATCAAACCGATGAAAACTTTGGTAACCGTGTTTTTGAGCGCGCCGTAACAGCGGGCGAGCGCAATGCCTTAGGCTCAATTTTATTACCCTTAATTAGCGCAAAAGAAACCTACACCCCGGTAGCCAGTGGCCAAAGCGCTAAAGTAGCGTTGGCCAGCAGTGCATTAATACTGGATGTATCACAGGCACAGCTCACATTTGAAGGGGGTAAAAGTACCGGGCTATTGCTGTCGCAGTTTACCGAAATATCGGCGGTTTCGGAGTTGCTCGACCCTGATTTTTACGCGCCTTGGTATTTTGCTGCCTTCCCTCAAGGGGTTAAATTGAGCGGTGAGCTGGGGCTTGAAATGACCTTGCCCACCTATGAGGGCTCTCACGCCTACCTCCCGCAAGACACCCAAGGCGCCGCAGCCAAAACCTACTACATGCTGTTATTGGCAACCGATATGAGCAATGGGGTGGTTGTGCCTAAAGGTGTTGGCCAATTAGTCGGCACCAAAGTGATCGCTTTAAAGCACCACATTAATTCGCTCAACCATGTTGGGGTTGTGTATATCCCGCAAGCGTACAACACGTTAGTCAAGGAATACCTCGATGGAGACTTACCCTTAACCGGTTTTGTTTCTACGCTGCGCCGCGAAATTCGCAGTGTTCGTCAGGGTGATAAGCCGCTTTCAATGACTGGCCCTCAATAGGTATCAAGGGATGAAACACACAATGCACATCGGTACATTATTTTTTTGGAACACCCAAAGTCAAACGCGCACCTTTTTGTTACTGCTGGGTACGGTATTGAGCAGTCTTTTGTGGGTGGAGCTGGCATACGCTAAGTACCGGGTGACCGGGAGTGTGTACGCCAAGGGCGTAGTGCCATCAGCGGCCGGCAACCCTTACTGGATAGAATACAATGCCCTGGGCCAAGCCCTAGAAAACACCGCGCAAGAGGCTGTCGGTGATTTAGCCCCTAGCCAAGTACGTGTGTTATCGGTGCAGGGATATAAAGACTATCAAGCGCAATATCAAAGACTTAAAAGTGATTACCAAGATCACCCCAATAAGCATTTATTGTTGGTCGATAAAAATACAGCACTAAACTTATTGATCGCAGGTACAGGTAGCGGTACAGGTACAGGCCCAGCCGATTTTAATAGCCCTCGCTATGCGGCTGACCACTATTTTGCCATTATTCCGCCCGACAGCGTGGAGGGTAATCAATATACCTACGCACAGCCACAGCGCTCTATTATTTTGGCGGCATTTCCTATAAACCCTAATGATGAGCCACCGTTTGAGCGCGGCACATTACTGTTAAACACCCAAGGCGAAACCGTTTTATCGAGCAAAAACACGCTAGGGTTTGCCACGGCCTATTTTGTTGAAGAAGGCGGCGTGACCCAGCCCACCCAGCAATATGCCGATGGCACCATTGAGCCACGCAACAGAATTAACCACTCCGATATCTTAATTAACCCTGTGCGCGGGGTGAGTGTTGAGATGGCCGGCTCTATTGATCAGTCCGATAGTGGTGGGCGCTACGAGGTTTACCAGCCCTTTATGCTATGCGGTGTTTCTTTGTCCAGCTCGGGCGCTTGGGTGTCGGCGATGCTGTCTTATCAGGCTTTTAACCCCAATAACGGGTCGGGTATTTATCCCTATTTTTTGATGAAGTTGGTTCCTTGGCGCTGCCAAACACTCGACTTTTTAACCGTGGGGCCAGCCGCTTTTTTGGGTTTAGGCGTTTGGATATTAGCACCGCCGACGATTTACCCGCCCCACCATTACGATATTCGTGTGGATTTTGCAGCCATTAACGGCCGCGCGCGCTTGTTTTCGCCCGGTATTGGGCGCGTTGGTGTTGGGGGCGACACCCACTACAGCGTGAGCGACGATGCCGCTGCGCAAAAATTCACCACCCAAACCTACCTTTACGATTACGACAGTGACGGTAAAATAGACACCCCTGTTTTTGGCCGCCGAGGAATCGATAATACAGGGCAGGCCGTATTTAATACTGCTGCCGATATTCCCCCCGCCGAACACGTGGTGGGTGTGTATTTGAGTGGCTCAGGCAGTATACCCGGGCAAGACTTACCCGATATTTACCGCGAAATTGACACTCAAGTCAGCCTGACCGATCAAGGGCTAGTCGATACCATCAGCGAAGAAGACCTCAAAAATACCGACGTATACTTTTTTAGAGAAAGCACAGGCCAGTTAATGGCAGAGCGCACCGGCGCAACACTGGCCAACAGCGACAAAAACCACCATGGCGTCGGCGTGAATGACGGGGAATTTGTGTACACCCTTCACGTGCGTGGCCCCGATGCCAATAGGCACCGCTCTTGGGCGAGTTATTCCGGTAGTAAAGATGTAAATGGTAAATTTGTAGGCTCGCATAATGCTTTTGAAGGCTGGCAGCACGACAGTGGTATTAGCCCCGAGTTTCGCAAAAGAGACAGCGACTTTATTCGCCCAGGCGAGCACATCAAAATTTACGCCATTAACCGCGCCACCGGTTATATCGGCAGTACCCGTGTGTACCTCAGAAACCCCGGCCAAATGACCGAGGAGGCCCCGTACAAATCGCTCTCACAAATGGCCAATACGATTGCAATGCGCCCGCCCAACTTAAAAATATGGGCCGAGCGTTTAGGGGTTGATGTCGCCAACAAAGCAGGCGACAGCCAAGACTACACCATTGGTAACGAAGGCGCCGCACTGCAATCAGACCAGCAAGTGGTGGTGCATACCGAGTGGCTCGATGTTGATGATAAACCGTTACCGGCAGGTTTAGCCGGCTTTGGTTATACCGGCCGGCTTGCCCGCCTAACCCGCGACTATTACCCCGACGTACTCGCCGGCCAACAAGCCACCTTCGATATTACCCCAGGTCGCCATTTAGAGGTGGTTAACGTGAGTAATATGACTCACACCAACGACCACATTTACGTCCAGGTCAGCGGCGAGCCCTTTAACCGCGAGCCCTCGTTTCAGCGTGACGCACTCACGCCACTCACCAACGATGACGAGAAATTCACCTACAATAACGCCCACAACCGCGACGGCTTATTACAATACCGGCCAGACCGCTACGTGCCATTTAAAGTACAAGTGTGGGACGAAAGCGCCACCGTGGCAGCGCAATTAGCCTACAACCAAGCCAAAGTGCAAGGCTTGGCATCACCGGCAAGCCTCATCAAGCCCAAGCCTGTGTACCAATGGCTATACCGCCCCGAGCTGCAATATTCACTGTATCAATTGGATATTAACGCCATCGAGCGTGAACAAAACGGCATCACAACCGATATTCAAAACGAGACAACGCCCGTTATTGGCTCCACCGATGATTTACTGCGCGTATTATACGACCTGCAAGGTAGCAATAAAAAAATGCCCGGCGGTTTTAGTTTTACCGGCGATAAAAAAGACGAACTCATTTTTGCCATTGGCGCCAACGAGATCAAAGCCACCATCGGCGATAACCAGCAAATTGTATTTGATGATCTTAATGCACTGGCCTTGCTCGATGTAGAAGACTTTTTAAGCTTACGCCTTTATTCGAATAACGATGCGAGTAATATTTTGTGGGAGTGGGCTTTTGGTGCGACAGGGTTGCAAGTACACTATAAAATACCGGCCGAAGAAACCTTAATAAAAGCAGAAGTGATTGCCGAGAATAATTTATACCGCGTGTTGGGTGGCTTGCGTTTAAAGTACAGTTATCTATTACCCAATGGTGCGACTAACCCACAGTTTAAATGGCACTTTAATGATGATGGTGGTCGCTTTTGTAAGGGCTGGGGTGTGGGTGATAAAAATTGCACCAAAGGTAAAACGGCAGAGGGCGCCACGCTAAGCGAGGTGTATTGGGAGCCTAAAGCGTGGAGCAGCTCAGTGGACGTATCAGCCATTTTAACGGTAAGTTATGAGCGTAACGGTCAAAAGCAAGAAAAGATCGAGCAATTTAAAGTGATGAGCCGCGTGCTCAAACCCGAAGCGACACCCATGAAAGGCAGCGATGTGGCAATGCTGGAGCAGATGTTGTGGCAATTGGGGATTAGCCCGCAAATGGGGTCTGGGAATGCAGGTAAGGGCGGCGCGCGCATTAATTCTGATCGAGGTGTATTTAAGGGCAAGCAATTAGGTTGGACGCAAAGTTGTAAAGACGGTGAGGACACTGCTGATACCTCAATTTTTTACACGGGGTGGTTGGGTTGTAAAGCGGGTCGTGTTTCATTAGAAGGTATGGTGCGGCGATTTCAAGGGCGAACTTGGGCGAATTTGATTAATGCCAATATGCATCGAGGCTTGGGTAGCGGTGCTGATGGTATCGTTGGGGGTAATACTTTAGATATGTTGAAAAAGGTCTATGATTTATATTTTAATGCAACGCAAGAGTACACCGCTGGGGTTATTAGTAAACATGATGGTCGCTTAGATACTTGGTTGGGTGAGGCAGTAGAATTGTGGCGCAATGGTCTGGTTGGACATACGAGCACTATTCCGGCAACTTATACTGAGGTCATTCATCAAAATATGCTAACGTCAGCGGGCCTCATTAATAGTACTAAAACTGAAGTTGAACTGCTACGGGCTTGGAAGTTGCGTGAGTCTGGCTCTCATTGGGGGGAGGGCAGCCCGCAAACCAATCATCGTATTACTGAAGGCTCTGCCGATGAATACGGTAGTTATAGTTTTAATCAGGTACTTTATATGTTCCGTTTTGGGCATTCGCCTTGCCTTGCTCATTCGACAGCTGATTTGAATTATTTTAAACCCAACGAAAATATTCAAGGCTTTGTTGTCCATCTTGCCGGTAAAGCGGGCGGTGGTTGTGACAACGGATCCTTTTATTCTGCTTACGCTCAAAATAATCAGTCACACAATCATAACATGGATGACCTTGTCGGATATCGACAAAATAGTGATACTGTCCATGCGATAGGGAGTGGTGATGATGATTATGAGGTTTTTTCCAAAGCTGTTGCAGGCTATAACGGCGGGCTTTTTTTTGGTAACCGAAGTTGGGCTAGCTGGTTAAAAACCTCTCCGAAGCCAGAGACCAAAGAGCCCAATAGCTCAGTACCCAATTCAACTAAAAATACTTTTGACACGCAATGTTTCTCTTGTCAGTATGCCATTGAGGTTAAAAATGGTAATTATGGTTTACCCTATCGTGATTATATTTGGTTAGGTGAAGAGGCTGTTGAGGATGACTTAAATACGCCCGAAGATGAAACCCGAGCGGCTTGGTGTTTTGTGTATGGGGAGAAAGAGTGGATTGATGGGTTGAGTTGGGATGCGGTCGCACGCGGAGCCAAAGATGTAGATGATAGAGGAAGGCCAAAAGTGGCAAAAGGTCGAGTAGACTGCGTATCGGGGGCGTCAATATGAAGAAAATAGTAACAGCGATTAGCTTGGTGTTTTGTTTCAATAGCGTAGCTGCTTTTGAACTGAAATTACCCGCTCAGTGCGATAGTAATTGGGCTAGCAAAACGCCGGTGCAACAGGTAGCAGCTAATAAAATATCTAAGGTTTATGAAGCTGCAGGTATTGATCCCGGCCGATGCTATGGTTGGACAAATTTGGGGAGTGGGGATATTTGGTATGATTTTTCTAGGGAGTTAAAAATCCATGCGATAGATACTGCCAAATCAAATTATATAGGCGTTTGGCCACTTACCCGCTGGCCTTATGAATCAATCGAACCAGAAATACCTTTTCGGTTAACAGATCACCAGCTAGGCGAAATGGGTTTTGGGGTTAATGCCTATCATTCATCACTGGGATGTTTAGATGACAGTCCTCTACGTTATGGTGATATAGGGGGTGATGGGGCTGCTGAGCTGATTCTTTTTTTAGGCAATGACTTAGTGATGTTTTCGCCTAGCTATGAAAAAACGGTATTCATGATACGTTACAGCATTGCTGACTGGTTAAGTACTACGGAAACAGCAACGTTTAACCTGCGACCATTAAAAAATGCAGACGCTACCGCGCAGTATCAATCTGCCATGGTAGCCAGCTCTTTACACCCTTATCGCCTGCCGGGTTACCGTGGTTACGCCAAAATTTTTATTGGCAATGTTGATGGTGATGTGCACCCTGATATTTTAGTGTGGCGCAAGTTATATGAATCTCATTTAATCAATAACCCCGTTCAAGGCTTCACTAAACTAAAAGATACATTTGTGCATTATGAGCAAGACCTTACAGCCCAAGCTACACTTAAAACTGGCGTAACCGGCGAATACCTCCCGCAAAAAACCGACAGCGCAACAATAAAAAACTGGTTAAAAACCAGCAAGCTCACGTGGCAAAAAGGCTTTCCCAGTACCAGTGAGTGCGCAGGGCAAAAAGGGCAGCTAATACCCGAGATGCATGATGTGTTATTGAATGACCCTGAGGTATTGCAATAGGTTTTTAATATGACGCTATTTTTTAGCCGCTACGCCTAGGTGTAGCGGCTTTTTTAGTTCTTGGATCCAACCTTGGATCCAACCCTAAAGTACAATACCTTTTATCGATGATTTGCAGTTAGTGTAACGAAAATGCGCTGAGCTTATAAAAAGAGGGGGATCGTTTACAATCAGGACGGTGTTGATAGCTGGGGGCAATAAGGCCATAATTGTTCATGTTTTAGAGTTTTCTGGTATCCGTTGGGTTGTTCGAGCGGGTGTTTTTTTGAGAGTGAGTGTCCCTGTCTTGCCATAATATGACAGATAACAAACAAAGGATTGAGTATTTTTATGAGTCTATATAACTTATTAATAATTTTATTGGGGGCGCTTGTTACTGCGTGTTCAAGCTCAGGAGAGAGTCCCTCCCATTCAGCGTCATCTGGCTCAATAAGCTCTATAAGCTCTATGAGCTCCAGCTCGATACCTATGATGGATGTCACTATCAACGCTATTAAAGTTAGCGAATTTAATGGTGGTAAACTTCAGCTCAACTTTATACTAATGAGTACTCAAAGCCTTTCATTGGAAAGTCTTGCTTGTGAGTGGACTCCAGATAAAGAAAACCTAGGCATATCCATACCCGTTAATTGTCTATTTAATCAAGAAGTTTCTGCCGTATTTATGGTGGAGCCGAAGATGAATATAATAGGGCGACTTTCAGTCAGCTATAATGGCAGCACTATTGCTGAAGAAGAAGTCGCTTACTTATATAATCAACCAGCGGCAGAAACGTACTTAGATGCTAGCTCGTTTTTCAATCAAGAGCTTGCTGATGAGTATTATTTGCTGAGTCAAAATTCTCAACCCAATACTTTGTATTATCTGCCTAAACAGCTTGTGCTGGACTCTAATCCGGGAGTAGCATCGGTTCAGCGGCGAAACGTTATTTCGTCGTTAGAAGCTACCTTTTTGCAGTTGAGTAGTACGGATTGGGGCTCGGAACCCCAGGCCATATTTTCAAGTCGCTATGCTATCAATAGCAATATGCAAAGCCTTGTAAATTCAAGTGGTGCTGCAGGGTTTTCAATAATAAAGGCATTGCCCGTTCAAGCCCCTATTATTTGGCTGGAAAATAAGGTGACACTAGAAGGTGCTCAACAAGAAAATATTCACTGCAATAAAATCACACAGTTAATCGATCAAAACCCCGCCACGTTACTCGATTGCTATTTGGAGCGCTCGGCATCTAAACTTTCAGTGAATAATATCAATTATGCTTTTATTGAGCGGCCTAATTTTAATTCGGAGGCGCTTACAAATCTAGCGGCAATAAGAGGGGTGTTTAATATTGCATTGACTTTGCCTGGTACAAAACGCTTTAACGCTAGCTTAGAGAATAATGGAAGTGTTAATGCGCTATTTGGCATGTCATTCTTATGGCCTTTAATGACAGATACTGTCTCTTCGGCCAACATATTTATTGATGAAGCGGGTATCCATAAAGAAATTATTCAAGCGGTTAGTGATGGAAAAACCACTTGGTCTACAGAGGATATAACACTTTTAGTTGATGGGTTAATAAAAAATGAGTTGCTGAAATCGCCTTTTAATCAGGAAGAGCCTGCGAGTCTAGTACGCCAGCTAGAGCGTTACATTAAGCAAGATTTTTTTGTATCCGCTTATAGTAAAGACGATGAGCTATTATTTTATATTCCTCGGTTGCGTTTAAAGGCTATTAGCGCTGATATCGTACCCACAGCGGTCACATTGCGTTATTTTAGTGAGGGTGGATTTAAGTCTGCGTTATCTTTAGAGTGCTTAAGCCCCCCAGACTTTCAAAATAATATTTACTCATTAGCGCCTAATTGTATATTTTGATTCATCTTTTTGATGGTCGGCGCGGGGCTCTGGGGGTAATGCCGCTTAAATGCTAGAGCTTTTGCTTATCAGATGGTCAGGGTCTTCAATCTATATTTAGGTAGCCTTGATCTGGGGGTGTTTGAATGGCGCTTACGGATGGCTTGAGCTGCATATTTGATGCGCCATAGAAAAGGGAATAAATTTTGTGCTTCTATCCTTACTGAGTGCGCCATTAAAAAGCCTTATTGGAGTCGGGCTTCTCTGGCTGGCCGCTACCACCAATGGTGAAGCCTAGCTAAAAATATTTTGGTGGCGTTATCGATGAGCGGGTTGCTAACTTATTTTGGCCTAACGCCTTTTGGGTTGCTCTTTGGTCTTTACCTAGAAGGCCTCGATACAATCCATGACTACAAACTGAGCTATGTGAGGGTTGGAGGTGCTTTGAGTGTCGTTCTGAGGAGGTGTTTTGAGGGTGGCGTTAAAGTGCGATAGTTTATTTTAGGCATAAAAAAACCACCGTTAAGGTGGTTTTCAAAGTCTTTAATGGTAATTTATTAAAAACTTTATTTGGTGGAGCCTAGCGGGATCGAACCGCTGACCTCAACACTGCCAGTGTTGCGCTCTCCCAGCTGAGCTAAGGCCCCGTAATTGGGTGGTTGTTAAAAGTCTTTTAAATCAACAACTTGGGATGTTTTGCTGGGTTGCCTCAGCAAGTGCGCGCATATTAAGGGGGTGGCGGCATACTGTCAATAATTTTTTTAAAAAAAGATAAAAATAGTGTGAATTATTATATTGGCCGGCATTGTGCGGGCTAGGGGCTAGGGGCTAGGGGCTAGGGGCTAGGGGCTAGGGGCTAGGTCGGACGGTGGTGTTTGTGTGCGCCTAGCTCAACGGTGTGCGACAGGTTACACTGCCAGCCCTTTTTAAGTGTTTGAGTTTTACGGCTTTGGCACATTATTTTGCGGTGAGTTAGGTTAAGTATGTTGATTAATTGGTACCCGGGCCATATGGAAAAAGCCCGAAAAGAAGTAAAAAAGATTATGCCCTCTGTTGACGTTGTGATTGAGGTGTTGGATGCGCGTTTACCCAACTCAAGCACTAACCCTATGATAGAACAGCTGCGTGGCGATAAGCCTTACTTAAAGGTATTGAGTAAGGCCGACTTGGCTGACCCCGAGATCACCGAGCAATGGCTGGCTTTTTGGCGCGAGCAGCGTAATACCGATGCGTTGGCTATCACCACGCAAAATGTGAGCATTGCCAGAACGATTCCTGATCGGGTGACTAAAATGGTGCCCGAGCGCTCGCGTCGCTCACTGCCCATTAGCGCGCTGATATTGGGTATTCCTAACGTGGGTAAGTCAACGCTAATTAATACCTTGGTGGGGCGTAAAGTGGCGAGTGTGGGTAATGAGCCGGCGATTACTAAGGCGCAACAAAAAATTAAAGTCACCGATGACTTTGTGTTGATCGATACTCCAGGCATGACATGGCCCGGCTCTAAAGATGAAATGATTAACTATCGTTTAGCGGCAGGCGGCGCAATAAGGGATACCGCGTTGGAGTACGATGATGTGGGTATTTTTGCCATGGATTACTTATTGCAGCGTTACCCCCATTTGGTCGCTGACTACTTTAAGCTTAAGAATTTGTCGGATATTGCTTATGAGGCGTTAGAGCAAGTGGCGATGCGCCGAGGCTGTAAGCAAGGTAGGCGAGTTGATTTTACCCGTGCTGGCGAGCTGCTAGTGCGTGAGATGCGTGCCGGTAAGCTTGGGCGCATTAGTCTTGAAGAGCCTTTTGTAAGCTACCACCAGCGCGGCTAAGACGGCACGGTTGAGTGCTTGGCGGTCATTGATGTAATACGTGCGCGCACTATTGATGTTGTGGCTCAATAGTGCGCGCTTAAGCTTGCGTATTGTGTCGGTGAGCTAGCGCTATAAATTGAATGTCTCGGTATAAAACTGTTGCTCTGCTTCAAACAGCGCAATAAGTGTGGCCGGTTGCCTAAAGCCGTGCGCCTCACCGGCAAAGGCTAAGTACTTAACTGCGACTCCCTTCTTTTGTGCGGCCTCTACAATAAGCTGCGCTTGTGATGGCGGTACGATCTTATCGTCTAACCCTTGAGCGACCAAAATAGGGCAGTTGAGCCCGTCAATGTGGTTGATGGGCGAGCGAGCTTTGTACAGTGCTTTTTGTGCAGGGTAGGGGCCTATGAGTTTGTCGAGGTAGTGGGCCTCAAATTTATGGGTGTCTTGTGTGAGTGTTTCTAGGTCGGCAATACCGTATAGGCTAACGCCGGCATTAAAGGTGTTGCGCATAGTGAGTGCTGCTAGTACTGAGTATCCGCCGGCGCTGGAGCCTTTGATAATTTTTTGCTGGGGGTGTGCCAGGCCTTTATTGGCTAAGTAGGTTGCTGCATGGCACAAATCATCAACATCTTTCACACCCCACTGGCCTATTAATGCATGACGATAAGTACGGCCAAAGCCTGTGCTGCCACGGTAATTAACATCGGCTACAGCAAAGCCGCGCTGTGTCCAGTATTGTATTTTACTGTTAAAGCTTGCCTCTGTGGCACCTGTTGGGCCGCCGTGGCCCAGCACAATAAGCGGCGGCTGAGTACCTGCAGGTGCTTGGTATTGGCTGTGAGTGGGCGGGTAGTACCACAGGTGGGCTTGCTGCTGATCGGTGGTATCAAACCAGTGGCTTTGTGGTTGGCTAATATCGTTGATGGGGAGTTCTGGCTTGGCCTCTATTAAGGGCGTTATACGAGCGGTGCTTGCGTGAGTTGCTGCATTAAGGTGGCTATTTAAATTGACAAGCGTTGGTGCAGTGCTTTGCTGCAAGCCTGCGCTAAGCATCACGGCTTGGCCATTGTGGCAATGAATATGGCTAAAAACACTCTGCTCGGTTGTGATTGTTGTGTGTGTTTTATTGAGAAGGTCGGCGCTAATAAGCTGCCATGCGCCATTTTGGCTGGCGCTAATGAGTAGCGTGCTATCACTCATAAAGCCCCAATTTTGCATGCCAAAGGTCCATTGTGGGGTTGCGCAGTCGGCTTGGAGCTTAACCAGAGGTTGCTGAGGGTTTTGGCTGCTGTAAATATTCCACCATTCGTGCAAGTCGCTCACATAATGTAATACGTTACTGGGGCTGTAGGCGGGCTGGCAAATGGCCTCATTGTTTTTGTGGCCTGCTATGCAGGTGGTTTTTATAAGGCTCTGTAGGGTATGAGAATGTTGGTCGCTGGCGCTGCTGGCATCGTATTCACGCGTGATAGTCTCTAGGCTGTTGTTTTGCCAATCGAGCTCCCATAGGGTGGTATTGTCCCACGGCATGTCGGGGTGTTGCCAGGTGATATAGGCCAGCTTTAAGCCGTTGGGTGCAATGCATAGCCCGGCATAAAAGTCTTGCCCTTGCGCTAGGGTGTATTGTTTGGGGTGGGTGAGGTTGATCGCTACAATACTGGCGGCAGGGGCGGCCTGCGACTGAGTGAGGTCTTCACATACTGCAAACAACCATTGGCCACTAGGGTGTAGCGTAAGGTTAGCGTAGCGGCATTGGGGTGCTTGGGTGATGGCAGTGGGTGCTGATGCGCTTTGCCTATCAAAGCGATAAATTTGCTGGTCGGCTGCGTTAACAAAAAACACGTGATTATCTTTGACCGCAAAGGCGCCGCCGCCATATTCATGTGCCTTTGAGCGCACATCCCAGGGTGACGGCAATAGGCTGGTTGGCGCGCTAATAGAGCTGCTTGCTCGCTGTGATAGGGTTTGAATTTGGATTTGGGTTTGGCTTTGCTGCGCAGGCGCAACAGTGACGCACATAAGTGTGGTACGGCCACCGTCGGCGGGTACACTTTGTGGCCATAACACCGTTTGGCTGTTGGCCCATTTAGGCTCACTAAAGCGTAAGGCACCTGTGGCGAGCGTGTTGGCGGTGAGTGTGGAGGGCCAAGTGCCGTAGGGCTTGACTGTTTTAGGCTGAGTCATGCATATACCTGTTGCTGTCGCGGTTTAGGGGCTAGCTCTTGCTGTTTGAGCGATGTGTGTCGTTATTTGGTTTGCTTATATTACTTTTAGCGGGCATATTTAGGTCTTAAAAGTGGCCCAAATAGGGCAGTGGTCCGAGGGTTTATCCATACTGCGCACATCGTAGTCAATACCTGTTGTCTCGAGCGTTTCAATGAGCGGCGCTGTTGCCAAAATAAGGTCAATGCGTAGGCCGCGCTTAGGTTCGCGGTCAAACCCCTTACTGCGGTAGTCAAACCAGCTGTAAAACGCTTGGCTTTGCGGGTTTTGCTTGCGGTAGGTGTCTACTAGGCCCCAGCTTAATAGGGTATTGAGCCATTCACGTTCTTCGGGTAAAAAGCTGCACTTTTGGGTGCGCAACCAGCGCTTGCGGTTATCTTCGCCAATACCGATGTCGATATCTTGATGTGAAATGTTCATATCGCCCATCACAATCAGTGGCTCATTGGGGGTGTGGTGCTGTGTTAGATGTGTTTGCAAGTCGCGATAAAATTTGGCTTTGGCGGGGTATTTGGTGGGGTGTGTTTGTGCTTCGCCTTGCGGAAAATAACCATTGAGCACGGTTACCTGTATGCCGCTGGGCATTGTGATACGGGCCCCAATAAAGCGTTTTTGGGCCTCGGCATCATCGCCGTCAAACCCCTTAACGATTTTATCAAATGTGAGTGACGCTTTAATGAGCAGGGCAACGCCGTAATGCGTTTTTTGGCCGGTGAATATTGCGTTGTAGCCCATCGCTTGAATATCGGCTAAGGGGAAGTCGGCATCGGTGACCTTGGTTTCTTGCAGACCAATAATATCGGGCTGATGGGTGTCGATAAGTGCTTGAAGTTGGTGCAGGCGCATGCGCACGCTATTGACATTAAAAGAGATGGCTTTCATGAGGTTGGCTTCTAGGAGTCAAAAAATAGTAGGCTGGCTACTCTAATGCTAGAAGGTGGGTTGGGCAAGGTTTTGGCTATCGAAATATCGTGTAAAACATGCTGGAGCTATAAGCTCCAGCATTTAGCGTATTAGGCTTTTTTGCCGTCGGCATTAAAGTCTAGTGGCTGTGTTTCGAGGATCTTACGTGTTTGAATCAGTTCAGCAGGAATTTTATTTTTTATTTCTTCATGAAACGCGGGTAGCTTTGACCAATGTAAGCCGCACTTAACATGATGTGCTGTATGGTAACCCAAATTCCAAGCGTACCAGTTGTTAAATGTGCTCTCGTCATTACGTGTCGCGGCAAATTCATTTTGGGTATCGAGGCCGCGGTGATGGTCTACAGTGGCATACACTAATAAAAATAGTTGAATAACAATTGGAATAATAAACAAAATAAGGGCCTTAAGCGGGGCTAGTATTATTAGTGTGACTAGCATGGCAAGGCAAATGGCAAAGCCTAATAAAAATTTTTTAAAAATTTTAGGGTGGCCTTTACCGACTTTAAATATCTCGGGATATATTTTTAATGTGTTAATCACGGTGTATTCAACAGGCCCCATCACCGAGCCGTCTTTGCGCTTCCATGAGCAAGTATCTTTTTTGGCATCGAGATAATGCATATGATGCCCAATCGTGTGGTGTAATACCCAACCCCAAGGGCCAACACCTGTGTTAAGAAAGAGCCCAAGCTCTAGTGCGCGATTAGGGAGGTGAGCTTTAAAAATGGGAAGATGCTGGTGGTTGTGATTAACTGCCGAAGCGGAGCCTTGCGGTGCAATAAGGAGTAAAGCAATGACGGCGACAATATAGAGGTTATCAATATAAAAAAAGGTAGCTAGTTGAATGGCAACTAGGGTTAGCACAAGAACGATAGCCCAGCGGTCTTGTTTGTATCTCAGTATTTGCATGTAACAGGTGATCCGTATTGGTTTTGTGTAATGCCAATAAGCCTTAGCGCGACCAGCGAGCCTGCTTTAGGTTTATCGGAGTGTTTAATGCTGCAGATTAATCAGATATTGCGCCTTTTAATAGGCCTATAGCTCTTGTAATAGCAAGATGAACCTTAGTAATAGGCACAGTCGATGTTTTTAATCAATGCTCTGTGCTTTTTGAGTCAAAGTGTAGTACAGCTTTATCACTTGCGTGTTGAAAGCGTGTGGTGATGTAAAGTGGTACGCATTGTAGGGGCCTGCTGGTGGAATTGCACGTGGTAATTTAGTGCTATAAGGCCGATGAAAAGTAAGTAATGAGTTAAAATATGGTGTTTTTAAAGTGACGAGGTTATTGTGCAAAAAATGATGAAAATTGGTCAAGGTGTTGATGTACATGCTTTTGGCGACGGAGATTGTGTTGTGCTAGGTGGCGTGACGATTACCCATAATCGCGGCTTAATTGCACACTCCGATGGCGATGTTTTACTGCATGCAGTATGTGATGCACTGCTAGGGGCTTTGGCGTTAGGGGATATTGGTAAGCACTTTCCGGATACCGATGCGCAATATCAAGGGGCCGATAGTCGCGAATTGCTACGTAGGGTCTATACGTTAGTCAAAGGCAAGGGCTATGTGATTGGCAACCTAGATTGCACCGTGGTGGCCGAGGCACCGAAAATGTCACCTCATATCTCAGCGATTAATCACAACTTAGCACATGACTTGGAGTGCAGTGTTGAGCAGGTCAATACTAAGGCAACTACTACCGAAAAACTAGGGTTTAATGGGCGCAAAGAAGGTATTACGGCACTGTGCGTTGTGCTCTTGGCACCTAAGGTGAACCTGTGAAGTTAGTCTATACGCATCAAAATGCGATCTTGGTTCAAAATGCCAAAAATATGTTGGTCAATGAAGGCGTGCCTGTGGTGCTAAAAAACGAGCATTTAGCGGGCGGTATGGGAGAGCTGTCGGCTATTGATGGCTGGTTGGAATTATGGCTATTAGAGGCAGCAGACGAAGCGCGCGCCATGGCTGTTTTACAGTGTCTAGACGAGCCGCAGGTGCGCACTGATTGGCAATGCACCTATTGCCGCGAAACAAACTACCCCTCTTTTGGTTTGTGTTGGAATTGCCAGCAGCGTAAAAAATAAGCCAAATATTGAACACTTTGGCGCATGAGCTAAGCTTCTAAAGTCTCTTTATCAATAAGGCTGGAGAATGTTTAGCTCATTGCGCCATTTTTTACGCTCGTGGAAAGCCAAATTATTACTTTTATGCTTATTTGCTTTACTCAATAGCGTGATTGTGGGCAGTATTATGGCTTATAGCTTGAATCTGCAAAGCCAGCAAGTTGCGGGTTCTTTGTCGGTGTTTTCTGAGCGCCAAAGTGAAGCGGTCAATGTATTAAGTGCTCTGCTTAATTTTAACAAAGCCTTACAAGAAACTATTGCCGCCAATGAGCCCCAGCGCATTAGGCAACTTGCGGTATCGGCCATTCGGTTTGCGTCGGTGATTGAAGAGAAAATTCACGATTTAGTCCTTGTAAGTCCTGATAATCGCTCGGCAAAGCAACTTGAAAAAGAATATAAAAAAACCAAAGTTTTACAGCTTAAAGTGATTGGCTTAGCCAAAAAAAATAAAGATGCCCAAGCACTAAGTGCCATTTTAAGTATGGCCGACGTCAATTCGCAATTGCTGCGCTTAGCCGAGCTGAGTATTGCCGATGAACTAATGGTGCTCAATCGGGTAATAGCCGAAAACAAGCAAAAAAACATTCAATTAATACAATTTTTAATTGCGGTTACACTGTTAAGTTTGGTCGTGGTTTTAGGTTACGCATTGTATCTAATGAGAAAACTCCTCAGTGGTTTTGTGAGTATTCGCAGTACCATGACTGAGTTTGAGCGTGGTAATTTAACTCCACCTTTGAGCTATCGTCATCAAGATGAGCTGGGTCGTACAATTACCTTATTAAACAACACTGCAGACAG
>NZ_LGAK01000064.1 GCF_001292705.1 Marinagarivorans algicola | reverse complement strand
TGGGTCGCCTACATGTACAAGGCTGCTAGCTTTTTTGATAAGCTTAACCAGTATATTCAGTTGTTTGCGGGTTTGTGTTTTACCTTGGTAGTGCCAATCTTGCGGTACGATAGGTAGGTGCTCTAACCGCCACTTTTTATAGTCAGGGTTGTAGTGCTCGGGCTCAGCGAGTTCCAGTAGGTGGCCAATGCACCAGCTCACCACATCGCCATTGGCCAGCGTAATACAGCCATCTTCTTTGGCGCCTTTTGATTGAGGTAAAGCACTGGCTAGCGCACGTGCTAGACTGGGTTTTTCGGCGATGTAGAGTTTCATATTACGCTCAGCTATCGGTTAAAAGCTGTTTAAGTGTACAGTAATTTTCGCATATTTGCGCAAGAACAAAAGAGCAGAAACATGGAAAACACTCACAATGCTTTAACCGCTATTTTACGTGTAGCACCAAGCACGCCTCATGCAGAGGCGATCAACCAACAAGTAGCGCAATGGTTAGCAGGTCTATCCGCCGAATATGCCAGTGCGCTTACCGCGTTAGCTGCACAACCGGCTTGGCTTAAGCAGTGGCAAAAGGTGGTAAGTTGTAGCCAATTTGCGCTAGCGCAAATACTGAGCGAGCAGCAAATAGGGCTATTGAATACACTGAGTGAGTCGCTGAGCCAGCAATGGCAAGCCGATGATTATCAGCACGCGCTTAAGCGTTATATTCCTGAAGGCTGTGATACGTTGGCGCTAGATAAAGGCCTCAGGTTATGGCGCAATACCATGATGGTACGTAGTATTTGGCGCGATTTAAACCGCCTAGCCACAACGCTAGATATCACGAAAGAACTCACCCATTTAGCCGACGTTGCTGTTAATTACACGCTTAATTATCACTATAATGCCTTATGTGCAGTACGTGGTATCCCACAAAATGCCCAGGGCCAAGCCATGCCTATGTTGGTATTAGGCATGGGTAAATTGGGCGCTTTTGAGCTTAATTTAAGTTCAGATATCGACCTGATTTTTGCCTACCCACATTCGGGTGAAACCGTGCCTAGCGAGCCTACAGGGCGCAGTATTAGTCATCAGGAGTTTTTTACGCAGCTTGGGCAAAAGCTTATTAAAAGCCTCGATGCGCAAACTATCGAAGGCTTTGTGTTTCGTGTGGATATGCGTTTGCGCCCCTATGGCCAAAGTGGTGCGCTGGCGAGCAACTTCGATAGCCTCGAAAATTATTACCTCACCCAAGGCCGTGACTGGGAGCGTTACGCCATGGTTAAAGCGCGTGTAATGGCCTGCTCTGCTGGCGATAACCGCAGTGCGTATACACCAGAAAAGCAAGAGCTTATGCAATTGTTACGCAGTTTTACTTATCGAAAATATGTCGATTTTTCGGCGATTGAGGCGCTGCGCGATCTTAAAGTTCGTATTCGCCAAGAGGTTAAGCGCCGCCGCTTAAAAGGCAATGTAAAGCTAGGGGAGGGGGGCATACGTGAGGTGGAATTTATTGTGCAGGCCCAGCAGTTAATTCGTGGTGGTCGCGATAGTCAATTGCAAACGCCATCGTTAATGCAAGCATTGCAAGGGCTGGTGGCGCTTGGCGCTATGCCAGCACACAATGCCGAGCAGTTGCGCCAAAACTACGTCTTTTTACGCAATACCGAGCACGCCATACAAGCCTGGCAAGATCAACAAACACAAGATATTCCCCAAGATCCAACTGCACAATGGGCGCTCGCTCAAGCGATGGGGTTTGATGACTGGGGGAGTTTTACCGCTCAACTTGAGCAGCATATGCAGCAAGTGAGTACGTCGTTTGCCAATGTGATTGCATTACCCGAAGAGCCCCAAAATAATGCCGTACAGCAGCATTGGCAAAGCTTATGGGCCGAGGGTGATCTTGCCGTTTTGCAGCAGCAGCTTGAGCGAATTCGTTTTGACGAGCCTGCGCAAAGTGCGCAAACTCTCCACGCGTTGCATCATGCCCCTCAGGTATTGGCGGTCGATAAAACTGGCAGCCAGCGGCTTAATAAATTTATTCCTTTGTTATTATGCAAAATCAGTGAGCGCTCACAACCGGCCACCACATTGCAACGCCTACAGCCGTTTATTATTGCGATTGTGCGGCGCAGTGCTTATGTGTTGTTATTAATTGAAAACCCCGCCGCGCTTGAGCAGTTAGTCATTTTAAGCGAAGCCAGCCCTTGGATTCCCGAGCGCTTGACCGAATATCCAGCGCTATTAGATGAGCTACTGAGCCCTAGCAATCTTTATCAAATACCCAGTAAAAATGAGCTGAGCGCAGAGCTTACCCAAACTATTTTGCGCATACCCGAAGATGACCTAGAGCAACAAATGGAGGCTTTGCGTTATTTTAGGCATGCCCATGGGTTGAAAGTCGCGGCGTGTGAGGTCACCGGTAAATTGCCGTTAATGAAAGTCAGCGACTACCTTACCGAGCTGGCCGAGGTTATTTTGACGTATGCACTGAATTTAGCTTGGGAGGAAATGAGCCGTAAACACGGCTTACCCGGTGGCCAAACAGAGCCTAACTTTATAGTGGTGGGCTACGGTAAGCTTGGTGGTATAGAGCTAGGCCACGGCAGCGACTTAGATTTAGTGTTTATTCACAATGCCGACTCCCAGCAATACACCCAAATAAGTGAGGGCCAGCGCTCGCTCGACAACCACACGTTTTATACGCGTATGGCACAAAAGATGATTTTATTACTCGATACTAAAATGCCATCGGGCACATTGTATGAAGTGGATATGCGCTTAAGGCCATCGGGTAATTCGGGCTTATTAGTGAGCACGCTCAGTGCATTTAGCAAATATCAAAATAACGAAGCTTGGACATGGGAGCATCAAGCGTTGGTGCGCACCCGCGTGGTGGCCGGTGATACCGAGTTGGCCCAGCACTTTAATGCGGTACGCCAAGCCACGCTCTGCCAAGTGCGCGACCAGGCTAAGCTCAAGCAAGATGTCATCGATATGCGCCAAAAAATGCGCAACCAACTTGGCAGTAAAACTAAAGAGGCGCAAGCCGGGTTATTTAATATTAAACAAGATGCCGGTGGCATTGTGGATATTGAATTTATTGTGCAATACCTCGTCCTCGCCCACGCCCACCAACACCCTTCATTAGTTGCGTATTCAGATAATATTCGTATTTTAGAAGCCGTAGGCCAGTGCGCACTACTTAATGCAGCGCAAATTACAATATTAACCGAAGCCTATAAAACACTGCGCGCCCAAACCCATAAATTAGCTCTTCAGCAACAAGGTAATACCATAGAGGGCGCTGGGCTTGAAGCGCTAAGGCAAGACGTGGAGGGGATTTGGCAAAGGTTATTGGAGTGATGTTTTAGCATGCCTCTGTGTACAGTATGCGCAGAGGCAGGACACTATTCTAAAGGTAAAAAGGAGTATGACTTAAAACCTTTTTACAACCTATAAAAAAGGCCTATCCCTTTACAAGAGTAGGCCTTTTATGTGCTGGGTATTACTTACACAAATATACCGGGTAGCTCGCCAGTGACGCCGTTGGTACCAAAGCTTTCGATGTCGTGACCCATGTACTTGGCAATACTGACTAACAATTTAGTATGGTCGACACCGCGGCCGTCGCCTTCTGCGTTGAGGTCGTAACGCAGTTTACGATTACCTTTCATGCCAAAGTTATGGCCACCAATTAAGAAGAAGGGCATATCGCGGTGGTCGTGTAGTTTGCCGTCGCTTAAGCAGCTATAGACATAAATTAAAGTGTTGTCTAATAGCGTGCCGCTGCCATCGGGGGTGGCCTTCATTTGGTTAACCATTTTAATTAAAAAGCTGTAAAAGAAATCGAGTGAATCAATCCAGCCTTGGCTAAAGTTGTGCGAAATACTGTGATGCCCACGGAAGTTAGAGGTGGTGTGTGACATTTGCAAGCCTGCAACGCGAGTCATATTACAACTTAATAAGCGCGTAATAATATCGGTTTGTAAATTAGCGATGTCTTCAAAGTTATTATCTAAATGAATTTTGGGTGGGTATATGCCGTCGCCGCTGGCGGTTTCAATATGATTGGGGTTGAAGGTGCTAACCTCGCATAAGTTGCCGCTGCCAGTATTGGGTTCGGCTACGCCATCGAGTTTTTTCTGCATGTCGTTGAGGGCATCAATATGAGTGGCAAGTTTAACGCGCTCATCCATGCCTAAATCATTTTTCATCAGCGCTTCAACTTCTTTAAAGCTGCGCGCTAAAATACTTTTGCGTGGATCAAAGCCATCGGGGTAAGAAACACCGCTACCGCCTAAACCATAAGCACGGTTAAAGGCCGAGATGGGGTCATCTTCGGGTTTGATGGATTGGCCATTTAAGTAATGAACATGGTCGGTTGTGCCTGCTTGGAAGTTGGCCATCGCGCCTAAGTTAATACTGCGGATTGGTGTTGTACCGCCAATGCTGTCTTGTCGACTGAGTACGACATCCAGCGAATCACCACCATTACCAGTTAATACTTTGCGTGAACCGCCTTGATGCGAGCCGCCACCGAGCTTCATATCTAAACCTTGTAAAAAGGTTATGTGCTCTTGAATGGGTGTAAAGGCTTTGGTCATTTGGTTCATGGTGGGGTTAGTGGTAACGGCATAACCGTTACCACTATCAACGCCTATACCGGTGGGGTGCCAAGCGCCTTGGCTGTCATCGGTGCTGCCATTTGCCGTTTTGGGAGCATAGACACCGTCGGGTATATACATAAAGACCACTTTAGCAGTGTCTTCGCCGGTAGCGGCTAAAACGGGCTGCGCAATACGCATAGCCAAAGGTGACATGGTGCCTGCAACGAGTGCATTTTTAATAAAGCGACGGCGGGTGTTTCTAAAAGGTGTTTTCATAATAGTTCGCCTTATTTACGCAATGAGAAAGAGTCAAGCTGAGTAATACCGATGAGTAGTGTTTGAATATCAAACTGGCTGTCTGCAAAGGTTTTATTCAAGTTTTCGATGGCGCACTGATCGCCATCGCTTAGGGTGTAACCCATTACATAGCGGTAGTACTGTGTGGTCATACACGATTTAGAGGAGTCGGCGTTTGTCATAATATCGGCTAAACCATCGAGGTCATCAAAGGTGTGCTCGTCGTCGCCATCAATATTAATGACTTTACCGGCAGTTAAAATATCTAAGCGATTGAGTTCTTCTTTGGTGTCCCAGTTGTACATGATTTCTTGGTCGCGATGTTTGCCCGAGGCATCAAAGACTTCCATAGCAAAGCCAATGTCATCAAAAAACTTATGACAGGCCCAGCAGTTTTCGTTGCTTGAATGCTCGGTAAAGCGTGCACGCATAGGTTTGGTGGGGTCAAGATCGGGGTTGGGAATATTGACATCACGTGGTAGGGGTGGCAATGGATCGCACATGAGCTGCTCGCGTACAAATACGCCACGCTTTACCGGTGATGATTCTTCGGTGCTGGCTTTTGATGCGGCAATGGCGCCAAAGCTTAAAATACCACCGCGTTGGTTGTTGATGACTTTAGTAAAGGTATCGCTTGTGACTGAGCCTACACCGTAAAAGTCGGATAATGTTTTATCGAGCATAGCGTAACCCGGTTGATAGAGCTCGCCAAATTTACCGGTTGACTCAAAGGTCACATGCTTGAACAGTGCTTTCATTTCCCCCACCATTGATTGGATGACTTTAGCGTCGTAGCTGGCATAAAAGTCAGGGTTTTTGGAGCCAATAAGTTCTAGGCCTGAATCCCACCATTCAACGGCAAAGTGAGCCATTTGATCTTGGCCGCGCTGTGTGCCCAACAGGCGTTCAGCGTGTGCCTTGTATTGGGCTTTAGTACGTAGTTGGCCAGCGTTGGCAGCGGCTAATAAGGCATCATCTGGGGTTGAACCAATAAAAGTGTACGAAATCAGCGAGGCCATTTCGTGATCGGTGAGGCGATAGTTATCGCCTTCTTTTTTACCTAGCTCTGTGCGATAGAGGAAGTGTGGTGACATGAGGAGTGCAGGTAAACCTGCGCCAATGGCATCTTTGGCGTGTTGTGAATGATTGAGATAGCCATCTGCCTCATTGGCGGGTACGAGGGCTCTAAAAAATTTGAAGTATTCGGCTTTTTCTTCTGCGGTGAGGGGGCGGCGGAAAATACGCGGGCCAAATTCATCAATAAATTTAACGACACACTTTAAGTCGCCAGAACAGCCGAGTACGCGGCCTAACTTACCCGAAGTAAGGCCCTCTTGCACCGCGCCTGTCACACGTGATGCTGCACTGTAATAATTGTCGAGATGGCGTGCGGTTACTTGTGCGATATCGGCATTGTTGGTGAAGCCGTGGTCTCGGCCCTCGGGCGAGAAGCTGACTGTTAAGTCCATATCAAAACCAAAAATATCATTAATACTGTTTTCGTATTCGCGGCGTGTGAGCAAGCGCATGGCGCGTGCGGCGGGTGCGCCTTCGGCTGTGCTACATCCGTTAAAACCTAGCTCGCTATTTTCGCCGGTATCAAGGGCACCTGGGAAGTTATTGGTAATATAACCTGCCACTTGATGCGCACAATCGCCTACGCATTGCTCGGGTGAATACTCGGCGCCAGTTAAAGGCCCGGTGCCTGTGGGCATGTTGCCGCCATCGGCACGCGCCATTAAACCGGCATAACCAATGGCTTTAATGGGGACAGGAACTTTAATCGAGCCCGCGCCTACAACGCCGTGACACTCCAAACAGTGTGTTTCGTAAAGCCCTTTACCTGTGACCAAATCAAAATTACCACTCGGTGGTGTACTTGGGCGAGAAGAGCTGGCCGACGCGAGTGAGCTGCTGGTACTGGCCAACACTGAACTAACCGAGTCACTCGACGCACTCAAGGTGACACTTGAAGAACTTGCGGGTGCCGCTGAGCTAATAACGGCGGATGATATATCACGCGTACTAGAGCGCTCGCTATTGGCTGAGTGATCCGTAGCGCCTCCAGAGCATGCAGCAAGCGCAAGAGATGACAGTACCAAAGTGAGTCGTTTTACCATTTTGATCTCCAAGAGGGCTCGCGTGTGAATGGCGAGGCAAAGGGCGTGCGGGAGCGTGATCTGTGCTTATTATTAATGCGTGTTTTATTGCAAGTTATCAGCTTTACACATGAGTGCAACTTAGTATGGTAGGGGTGTGCGCTAGTTTTGAGGCGGTTGCGAACTACAGCACACAGACTGAGAAAAGTGCAGACTAAGGCATGATTGACGAGAGGTCGGGGATATTTTTATGGATGTGTTGATGCAGTGTTTGGATGTGCTGATACAGTGTTAAAAGATTAGCGAAGGCAATTTTAAAAAAGATAAGGCACGCCAAAAAAGATGATTAGCGTGCCTTATCTTTTGAATTTGGTAAAACCAAATTCAAAAGGGCTAGTGTCTGTAATAAACACTATTGGCCTGTAATAAACACTATTGGACAGTGAGTGCCACAGTATCTGTGTGATCAATCGCTCCATCGTTATCAACATCGAGTGAGATATCTGCACTATCACCGTTAAAGACTATTTTTAATGTGCTAATGCCTTCTGTAATGACCATATTACCTTTGTACGAGTTAATGGCGCGTACAGTGTTGGTGTCGGCATCTTCCTCGGCATAGGTGACGTTTAATGCCGCAGGTGTTTTAACGGTGTAGGTATATTCTTGATTACCATTTTTAACCACAACATTCCCATCGAGCTTTAAGCTGTCTTCATCGGCAGCAAAGGTGAAATCTTTAAAGGTGTAATGAACGTTAGGTTGATCTACAACATCGATATTAATACTGTAAAGATCTGCTGTAATATTTGTGAGTGTTACAGTCTTGCGTTTAGTGGGATCTAAAAAGTCTGGAGTCGATTCAACTTCTTGCTCTACAGTGAGTTCACCATCAACGGCAATATTATCGTCTGAGCTAATATTGTTCACGGTGTAGCCATCATAGCTGTAAATACGCACCGTTTTAGATTCGGTAAAAGGGTCTTCAGAGTCGTCCATGCGCACGTAGTCTTCTCGCACATCGACCATCATTTGTAGCGAACCGTCATGCTCAAAGCTGTCGAAAGTGCAGGCTTCATAGTCTTCACGATCGTAATCGCCTTCAGTCACTTCAAAGGCAGTGGTCTTCAAGGTGGTCTGAGTAAGCTTACCGCTACCATCTTCACATAATTTTTTTAAGATAGTGGAGTTATCACTACCGGTAGTGGACTGGCCATCTGATGTTGTTATATTGCCGTGACCAATCGGCATACCTGCGACTACATCGGCAGGCATGGTAAAGTCAGCGGGAGCTGTAGATAGAGATGGCAATGCGGTTAACGCCAAGTTGATATAAGTGCGCGCATTGTTACTCGTAATGGGCCCTGATGGTTTTGAGTTGTTATCGTTGCTGCTACTGCCGCAGGCGGTAATAGACATGGCAGCTGTGATAGCGAGTGCTAACTGAGTGATGTTTTTTTTCATGTTGATCCTATTGGGTGGATGTGGCTTGTAGGTGCCACTTTATTTAATCACGATACATCGGTAACTTGGGTGGTATAGCTGCCAATAATGCTGAGTAGGTCGCGTTATAACAGCGGCTTTTACAACATCTCTAGCTTGCTACAACAATATCTCGTAGCTATCGATTATGGCGGCCATAACTATGCTCGTTATCACCGCCAAAGGGTTTGTAGTTTACGGTGCACGACTTAACTGTACCTGAATCTTCAAGGCGCTATCTACCGTAGGTATGGATAGCCGCAGTGATGAGGTATTTATTGACTTATAGCTTAATACTATCAAAACAATTAATTCAATTGATTTTGATGTTTTTGAGATTGCTGCTAATCTATTGTCATATCTTAGATCGACCCACCTGTCATATTAAACGCCTTGGAGGCAATGATGAGCATTCAAACTATACCCAATGTTACTTTTAAAACCCGCGTTCGCGATGCAAGTATTGCAGGCGATAACCCTTTTCGCTGGCAAGATGTGACTAGCGACGACATTTTTAAAGGCAAGAGTGTCGTTATCGTTGCGTTGCCAGGTGCGTTTACACCAACGTGCTCAAGCACTCACTTGCCCGGCTACGAAGCTAAATTTGAAGAGTTTAAAGCGCAGGGCATTGATGACATTTATTGCTTGAGCGTAAACGATGCTTTTACCATGTACCAATGGAGTCAGCGCTTAGAAGTGAGCAACATTAAAATGCTGCCTGATGGCAATGGTGACTTTACTCGTTTAATGGGTATGCTCGTTAAAAAAGATAACCTTGGCTTTGGTAGTCGCTCATGGCGCTACAGCATGCATGTTGTTGATGGTGAAATTAAGGCGCAATTCGTAGAGCCAGGTTTAATGGATAATTGCCCAGAAGACCCCTTTGAAGTGAGTGATGCTGGCACGATGTTGGCTTACTTAAAAGGTTAAGCGAAGCGGCTTAATACATTAAACTTTTGTGTAAAAAGGTTATCTAAAAGGCGCCCAGTGCGCCTTTTTTGTGACTGGTGTGTGTACTGTAGCAGCCCAAGAATAAACAACTTAAATAATAGGATATCCATGAAATACGACTACGACTTATTTGTAATAGGTGCTGGCTCTGGCGGTGTGCGCGCGGCGCGTATGTCGGCTGGCTTTGGTGCAAAAGTCGCCATTTGCGAAGACCGTTATATGGGTGGCACCTGTGTAAATGTGGGTTGCGTACCTAAAAAGCTGTATGTGTATGCGGCGGAATATTCTAAGCAAGTTAAAAATGCGAAAGGCTTTGGTTGGAATACCGAAGCCCCGAGTTTTAATTGGGCAACACTACGCGATAACAAAACCACCGAAATAAGCCGCCTTAATGGTATTTATGATTCGCTACTGGGCAATGCTAATGTCGAGGTGCTCAATGGTCGCGGTAAAATTGTCGGTGTTAATACCGTTGAAGTGAACGGCACCGAGTATACTGCCGAGCGCATTTTAGTCGCTGTAGGCGGTTGGCCTTTTGTACCAGAGATTCCGGGTCGTGAGCATGCTGTCAGCTCGAATGAAATTTTTGACTTGGACAGCTTCCCTAACAATATTGTTGTTGTGGGTGGCGGTTATATTGCGGTTGAATTTGCAGGCATTTTTAATGGCCTAGGCGCAAATGTTACTCAGCTTTACCGTGGCGATTTATTTTTGCGCGGCTTTGATGAGGAGGTCCGTCAATTTGCGGCACAAGAGATAGCTAAGCAAGGCGTGAATATTCAGTTTAATACCGATGTGACAGCCATTAAAAAGCTAGACGACGGTACTCTAGAGTTGAGCCTGAATAATGGCACCACAATGAATGCCGATGCCGTGTTGTATGCCACGGGTCGTAAACCACACCTTACGAATTTACTAGCCGATGGCATAACGCTTGAGCAAGCCAAAAGTGGCCATCTTAAAGTCAATGACACCTTCCAAACCAATATTCCTAGTATTTATGCTGTAGGTGATGTGATTGGCGGTATGGAACTTACCCCGGTGGCCTTAGAAGAGGGTATGACATTAGCCCGTCATTTATACAATGGTCAACCTTGTGAATTAGATTACAGCAATATTGCAACGGCGGTATTCTGCCAGCCCAATATTGGCACTGTCGGCATGAGCGAAGAGCAAGCCCGTGCAAAATACACCAATGTACAAAAGTACCGTAGCGAGTTCCGCGCGCTTAAGCACACCATTAGTGGCTCCGATGAGCGCACTTTAATGAAGTTATTAGTCGATGGCGATACCGATAAAATTTTGGGCGCTCATATGGTTGGCCCAGATGCGGGTGAAATTATGCAAGGCTTAGCGATTGCGATTAAAGCGGGTGCTACTAAAGCGGTATTTGATGCCACTATTGGTATTCATCCTACCGCCGCTGAAGAGTTTGTGACTATGCGTACGCCCGTTTAAGGATGTGCATTTGTGAATAATTACATTCACGCAGCCTACAAAAAAGGCACACACGGCGCATGCGGTGTGTGCCTTTTTTGTTAAAAAGCTTTGCCTTTGTCATAAAACTGTCATTTGACAGGTCTTTACCTAATGTATATATTTTGTATATACATTGCATAGACACGGCGACGCTGACCTCGCCAGTGCAAGATAAGATAGTGTGTAATGTTAAACTGCCTGTTCCTGTTAATACGTACGATTCAATAACGATAGAATTAGGTAGTGTTATGACTCACTCAGCACCCAAAAAACCGCCTGTTAAAAAGCAGGGTAAAAAAGATAGCCAGCTGATTATTCGTATCAATGCGCAAGAGCGCGATGATTTTGTGGCTTTGTGCGAGTCACTCGATACCAGTGCTGCACGCGAAATAAGGCGTTTTATACGCGCATTTCACAAAGAGCACGAATAAATCGCAATGATCCTTTTGACTGGGTGCAGGGTGTATTCAATTTTATTACTGGAGATTATTATGTCTAAAGCAGCATCTAAAACCGTATCTAAAAAAGTTAAAGCCATCAAAAAAGAAATCAAAGCGCGTAAGGCTAAAGTTGCCAAGCAAGAAGGTAAGCTTAAGTCATTGAAAAAAGCCCTTAAAAAAGCGGCTTAATTAAAGCACCAGCTCTGAATGCTATGTGCCGGCTGTAAATAGTCATCAAAAAGCCCCGAATACTTACGCTAAGTATTCGGGGCTTTTTGATGCTTTGTATGTATAGCTATTGAAAGCTACCACTTCCAAAATCAATATCAAAATCAACGCACCATAAGCTAATTGCACCGATGGTATCGAGTGTTCTACCTGCGGGTAATGTAATGATGACTTCTTCGTTAACATAAGGCTGTGACTGACGTAAAAAGTTACGGTTGGGTGTGATGGAGTAGTAGCTGCCGTTGTTGTTGGCAAACTCAGCAATGTTAGCAGATGCGTAAAATTCAACATCAACCCCTTGGCCATCATAGTTAAAGTTACTGATTTTAATTGTACAGTCATCGACGATGGTGGCGGTACCCGATACCCCATGTTGGAGAGTGCGTAGCTCGGCAGTTTGCCCAATACGGGCACTTGTAGCGTCGCAAGTGCTGCCGGTAGTCGGGGGTGTAGTGGGTGTTGTTGGTTCTGCGTCAATACGCGTGCTGGCAAGGAATGCAGTAATGTCGGCAAGCTCTTGATCGGTTAAGCGCTCGGCAGACCAAAAAGGCATAATGCCGCCAACCAAATCTTGGTATACAGGGCTATCGCTGCTGCCACTGCGTCGTACTTTACGAGCTACGGCGGCGGCATCGGCTGCGCTATCGGTAATGTAGCGTATATCGATGCCGAGTGGGTTGTTATCCCATACTCCGTCTTTGCCGTGGCAAACAGCGCAGGTTTTGTTGAAGGCTGCGGCGCCAGCGGCTACGCTGCCTTGCTCGCTGGGTACACCGGTGGGTTTGAGCGTGAACGATAGCGCAGGTGCATCGCCTGTGCCAGTATCATTAGCGGTTAAGTACGCAGCAAGGGCTAAGTACTCTTCTGTATTGTTGTTCCAGGTAATGGTGGTCCCCATCCATTCGTCTAAGCAGCTATTTGCGGCGTCAACAAATGCGGTGAGCTGTGTATTTTTAAAGTGCGGGCGACGTAGTGCATCACCAATGGGATGGCCGGCTCGGCGAAAGCCTTTATCATCGAGTTGATCTGCATTTTCATCCAGTGCGTGGCAATCGGCACAAGCAAAACGGCTGCCGCCTAAAGGTTTTTCATAGATGGCTCGACCTGTGTCGCTCAAGCTAGGTTCTACAGGTTGGCTTGAAGAGGATGATGTGGTGCTAGGTGTTGAGCTCGCACTACAGCCAGACAATGTAAAACTTGTGATTACAACGGTAGTGATAAGTGCTTGAGTCCAGAGTGTACGCAGCATAGTGATACCTACAAAAGAGATGAGTAGATGCAGATACTAGCGAGCCTAAGCGGTGAAGTGATCACAAATTGATAACATTTAGCGGGTAATCACTGGCGTTGTTAAGTGGGTTTATAACGGAGAAAAACCACTCGATGAGTGGTTTTTTGACTGATGAAACGGCTGACCGACTTCATAATAGACACTTATCGAGTCGATGCTCACTGAATAGGCGCAAGCCAATCGGTATGCTCGGGCAATTGACCCTTTACGGCTTTAAAGTATAAATCTTGTAATCGTGTGGTGATGGGGCCGCGTTTACCTTCGCCAATGACTCGACCATCGTATTCACGGATGGGTAAAACTTCAGCGGCGGTCCCGGTAAAAAAGGCTTCATCGGCAACATACACTTCGTCGCGGGTGATGCGTTTTTCGCGGATTTCGTAATTGCAATCTGCCGCTAATTGGAAGATTGTTTTACGCGTAATACCGTCGAGGCAGCTGGTAAGCTCGGGCGTGTAAATAATACCATCGCGCACCATAAAAAAGTTTTCACCACTGCCTTCGGCGACATAACCTTCATTATCAAGTAATAGTGCCTCTTCGCAGCCACTATCAAGTGCTTCACGTAGTGCCAGCATACTATTAATGTAATTGCCGTTGGCTTTGGCTTTACACATCGTAATATTCACATGGTGGCGGGTGTAGCTAGAGGTGCGAATCTTAATGCCGTTTTCTTTTGCTTCAGGTGACATATACGAAGGCCATTCCCATGCCGCCACAATAGCATGGACTTTGAGTGCATCAGCGCGCAAACCCATACCCTCGCTGCCTAAAAACACCATAGGGCGTAAGTAGGCTTCATCCAAATTATTTTCACGCACTACAGCACGTTGCGCTTCGTTAAGCGCTTCTTTGCTAAAGGGTATATCAATACGCATAATGTGGGCCGAGCGGAATAAACGGTCGGTATGCTCTTGTAGCTTAAAAATGCAGCTGCCTTTATCGCCTGCATGGTAGGCACGCACGCCTTCAAATACGCCCATGCCGTAGTGCAAGGTGTGTGTGAGCACGTGGATCTTAGCATCGCGCCAAGGTACCATTTTCCCATCAAACCAAATTACGCCATCGCGGTCAGCAAAATTCATAGTCATACACTCACAGTCAACTGAAAAATAAAATTAGGTTACCCGCTAGTTTAGTCAAGCGCTAGGGCCTGTGGCCGAGAAGGCTTGGCTAGGGGTAAAATTATTGTATGCGGGGGCAAAAGTCTTTGTGGGCTTTGCTTGCCTTATCGCTTTACATTATCTTAGCTGCTTGTGGGGCTAAGTTGGCCGCAAGATGGGCAGTTTTGCTTTGAAGGTCATTCAAAAAGTAGCAACTGCAGCGGCTAATTTACGTCACGCTATTGAACCATAAATATCCGATAGGTGGTAGCTATGCAGAAGCTCAGAAGCAGGCTGTTGCGCAATATGAGGTAGGGTGTTGCAGCGCAAGGCGACAAGGCAGGTGTGGTTTGGCCCGCCTTGGTCTGTCGAGCTTACAGTGCACAAGAAGGCCTGTAGGTGTTTTGCTTATGCAGCTGACAGCCGTATGATAGGAGAATCCGCGCCGGTAGCTGTAGCTGATCAGAAATTCTGTTAGGTACACACCTATTATAGCTCGCGCTTAAATGCCCAAAAATAATTCACCAGTACCCTATAACGCGAGTAATTTTTAGTGATTCGTTAGCTGCTGAAATACAAGACACTCAAAAATGGTCAATCTTGCTAACGCCCCAAAACAGGCTTATCTAGGCGACGCAGTTTAATAAAATTACCTTGTTCATTGATGTTGCGGCTGTGTTAGGCTGCGCTACCTTTTAGGTTTCTTTTTTGCGGCCTAGTGTAGGTTCTTAATATTTTTATAGCATCAACCATTGCACCGCTCAGTACTTTACTGAGTCATTAGAGTACAACCATGCAAACATTTAAATGCGACGAATGTGCACACCTTCTTTTTTTTGAAAACAATAGCTGTATTCGCTGTGGTCATTTATTAGGTTTTTCGATTGAAGAAGGCGACATGCTCACACTCCGGCAGGTAAGCCAAGTGCCGGCTGCAAATGTACCAGCGGCGCATAAGTCCATTGGCCAGCCAGCCGTTATGCAGAACCCTATGACCTCAAGCGCTGTTAATCTAAGCGTTATTGATCAAAATACGAGCCATCAAAAGCCAGCGGTTCGCGAGCACAGGCCTGCTGGTGAGGCTCCGGCCAAGACTGCCGCCGTACATTATGTTGATGTGAGTGATCCAACAGGGCCGCAGTACCGGCTTTGCAGTAATGCTACCCAGTTAAATGCCTGTAATTGGGTGATTCCTGCTGAGCAGCCCCATGATTTTTGTGTGTCTTGCCGTTTAACTGAAGTGTTACCGCCTATGCCTGATGAGAGTCGCCGCAAGCAATGGGTGCGGGTAGAGTCGGCTAAAAGACGGTTGTTATATACATTGATTGGCTTGGGCCTGCCGGTGCAATCGCGCGAGCAAAACGCTAACCTTGGGCTGGCGTTTCGGTTTGAGGAATCGACAGCGGAAAACCCGGTGTATACCGGGCATGCATCAGGTGTTATTACGCTAAATATGGCGGAGGCGAATCATGCCTTTCGCGAAAATGCCCGCGAAAAGCTAGGCGAGGTGTACCGAACAGTACTGGGGCATTTACGCCACGAATGCGGGCATTATTATTGGGAGTTACTGGTATTGCCTTCGGCTAAGTGGTTACCAAAAGCGCGCGCTGTTTTTGGTGATGAACAAGTGAGCTACCAAGAGGCGATTACTCGTCACTATGAAGAGGGCGCTCCAGCTAACTGGAGCGATCATTATATTAGCGCTTATGCCACTATGCACCCGTGGGAAGATTGGGCCGAAACATGGGCGCATTATTTACACATGTTAGATACTTTAGAGACGGCCGCTGCCTATGATTTAGCGGTAAAATCCCCATCAACTAAAGGTAAAACCCGTCGTACCAAGTCATCGATGAGCCACCGCGAAAACTTCGATAAGCTGTTTGAAATGTGGTATTCATTAACGTTTGTACTTAACGGTTTAAGTCGCAGTATGGGCATGCCTGACACCTACCCTTTTGTGATTTCGCACACCGTCAAAGAAAAACTCAGATTGGTGCACGATATTATTTTGGACTTGGGGCGGGGGTAATGATGTGTCACGCCATCAGCTAAAGGCTGGGTTCGACCGTGTAGCCGATATCGTGTAATTGTTGAATACCATGGTCTGTCCATGTGACTTTGTTTTTGGCATTAGCGACGCGTAGGGCTTTGTTAGCGGCAACCATTTTAGGGTCTTTGTAGCCACGCGAGTGGTCTAAGTGTACGCAAATGGCGTTGTAGCGTACATGCTTAGGTTTGATGCCATTGTTGGCAAGGCGTACGCCAAACTCACGGTCTAGGCCGCCCCATTGCATGCGCTCATCAAAACCATTAACGTCCAGAATATCTTGTCGCCATGCAGAGGCATTGGAGCCTTTTAAATTGCAGGCCGTGGGTGTCAGGGCGTTAAGTAATGGAGCCCATTTTTGAGAGGCGCGCAGCTTTAATGTTTTACGGGTTTTGGGTAGACCGTTTTGATATAACCACTTCACATCAAAACAGCGTTGAGTTTTGATATCTTCTTGGGTAATGCTGTGGCTGGTGTCCATAGGCAATTTATAATAACTGCCCGAAAGGTAACGGCCGGGTTTTGCCTCTTGAACATGTACGGCTAAAAAGTCATTGCGCGGTATACAATCGCCATCGGTAAAGACTATATAAGGCGCCTGCGCATGGAGTATGGCTTTATTTAAAATGCGGCATTTTTGAAAGCCCTCATCTTCTTGCCACACATGTTTAATCTCTAAACCCAAAGCCTTGCTTTGGGTTTTAATCAGTTCGGCGGTTTCGGGGGTTGAGCCATCGTCAGCAATAATAATTTCAAAATCTTTATGTGTTTGATATGCAAAGCCCCATAATACTTTTTGCAGCCATTCAACCGAATTGTAAGTAGAAAAAATAACAGATACTTTCATAAAAAACTCATCAAAAAAAGAAAATCACATCAAAGCAAGAATACGGGTTATCGCAGCCGCCTACGAAGACGATTTAATTATCGTCTGCTACATCGTCAGTATCAATTTGGCCACTTAGGCGACGGCGAATGTATGACCAGCTCATGCCTAAGGCCAAAATGATGGCGGTAATTGATAAACCCACCCATGCCATTAAGCTAATGTTTTGCCAATCAAACCAGCCCAAGTCGATAAACAACCACACCAAACAGCCTTGTAGTAATGCCGCGAGGATAACGCCAATAGGGCCTAGCGAGCGAATAGTAGCGCGAATAAACATGGCCCAACCAATCACTAATGCAATGCCGGCTAAAGCAATATAAGGTGTAAAAGTGGGTAAAGTGGCTTTGACCCAATGAAAGTACGAGTAACCGCTAGGGTTAAATGTGGCAAAGACTAAAGTAAAGGCAAAAAATAACCGAATTGAAAAGCGTAGCCAAGTGAGCTCTTGCATATAAACCCCTAAGGTAAAGTCAAAAAAGTGCCACTAAAAAGCGCGCAGTGACAATAGGTAAAATTAAAGATAAGTATTTATTAGTGTCGAATGTCGGTACTTCTCAATAGTGACCTATTAAAAAAGGCTCAAGTCTGCACTTTATTATATGAACACATGCCCAATAAACGCAAAACTGTCGCTTCTTAGCGTTGAGTGGGCATGGAGGCCATTTGATGTTCAATCCACTGCTCAACTTCGATGGTTACTTCACGGCTGGTTTTATCTGTGGTGATGATCGGCTCACCAATAACCAAGCGAATGGTGCCGGGGTATTTTGTAAACTCTTTATTGGGCCAGTACACGCCAGCGTTCATAGCAATGGGTATTACCTTGGCACCACTGGTCACAGCAATTTCGGCGCCGCTACGGGCGTACTTACCGCGTTCGCCTTGTTTCATGCGTGTACCCTCTGGGAAGATAATGACATTTAAGCCGTCGTATATACCTTGTACGCCCCCCGATTTTACCTGCCGCAATGCATCGCGCGGGTTGTCGCGATCAATACCAATGGGGCGCAAACCACGTAAACCCCAACCAAAAAACGGGATGTCTAATAATGATTTTTTTAAGATTGTTGAGGCAGGAAAGAAGAGTATTTGTAAGTATAGGGTTTCCCAGGTACTTTGATGTTTGGACATTACCACCACAGGGCCGTCTAGGTTTTTAAGATGCTCACGGCCTACCACCTCGTATTTTACACCGCATACCCAGCGTGCAAGGCCAATGATCAAGTTGCACCAGCTAATAATAATACGATGACGTGTGACTTGTGGTAAGCCACCCAGCAAGAGGGATATGGTGCCGTACACAACCGTGAGTACAGTACCGATAAGAGTGAAAATAAATGAGCGAATTAACGCGAGCATGATGGGTCCTTTGTTTAGCGGGTGCGGATTTTACGGCGAATAACCCTTTTGGCTGGCGCGCCGTTTACATCCATGTAGGCTCTGCACCGGCCTCTTGCCGGTGGAGTCTGTCAAAAGCGTTATCTTAAAGCGCTATCGTCTTAGTCGTTATGGGTACCGTATTGAATAAATACCACGTTAAGTGGACTTAGCGCTTCATCACTTAATAATATGGCGACTTAATAGCGGCTTTATTTCACCACGTCGCTACTTAATTTAACCATGTTGCTACTTAACAACTAAGCAAGAAATATCAGCCACTTTGCCAAACAGACTACTTAATTGTTGAAGTAATGCTAAGCGGTTGTTGCGTACAGCTTCGTCTTCGGTCATTACCATGACATCGGTAAAAAACGCATCAACAGGCTTTTGTAGGCGCGCTAATGTTTGCAAAGCCGTGGTGTAATCGGCTTTGGCAAAGAGGGGAGCGACTTCGGCTGTTAAGCTAGCAACTTCTGCTGCGAGGGTTTGCTCTTGTGCTTGCTCGAGTAATGCTGCCTTGACGTCGCCAGCTTGAGCGCCGTTTTTGGCGAGGATATTCGCAACGCGCTTGTTGGCTTCGGCGAGCGCGGGTGCCTCGGCCAATTGACGGAAGGCATCAACCGCTTTTACACGGTTATCAATATCTAACGGCACACTTAAGCCTTTGGCATTAACCGCTTGGAAGACTTCGGCCGGAATGCCCGCTTCGCCATACCACGCTTTAAAGCGCTCAAGCATATACTCTAATGCCAAGCCTACGGCGGCATCGCCTTTGGGTAATCCGCCATCAATAGCAGCATTGTATTGACTAACGGCTTTTTCGAGTAACGCTTTAAGGTCGAGCGCATAGCCCTTTTCGACCAAAATACGCAGCACTGCAATACTGGCACGGCGCAAGCCAAAAGGGTCTTTACTTCCGGTGGGTATTTGGCCTAAGCCAAAAATACCAGCAATGGTATCAATGCGGTCAGCTAGGGCGATGAGTGCGCCGGTATTAGTGCTGGGTAAAGCGTCGCCTGCAAACTTGGGCAAGTATTGCTCGCTCATGGCTTTAGCGATTTCGGTGGGCTCGCCATCGTTGACGGCGTAGTATTCGCCAGCAATGCCCTGTAAATCGGTAAATTCGTACACCATATTACTGACCAGGTCGGCTTTACTGAGCTCACCTGCGCGCTGCGCTAAGGTAGCGTCAAAACCAAGTTGCTCGGCTATAAAAGTGGCTAGGCCTGCAATGCGTTCGGTTTTATCAAACACACTGCCAAGCTTACCCTGGAAAGTGACGGTGCGGAGCTTTTCGCGGCGGCTGGTTTGGCTAGCTTTTTTGTCGGTTTCAAAAAAGAAGACGGCATCGGCTAAGCGTGGGCGAATCACTTTTTCGTTACCGGCAATCACCTGTGCGGGGTCTTTACTTTCGATGTTGGCGACCGTAATAAAGTTGGGCATCAATTGGCCGGTGCTATCAACAACATGAAAATACTTTTGATGCTCAGCCATCGAAGAGATCAGCGCCTCAGCAGGGATTTGCAAAAAGTCGGTATCAAAGCTGCCCGCTAAGGCCACAGGCCATTCGTTAAGCGCTGTGACTTCGTCTAATAGGTCGGCATCAATTACCGCCACACCGCCTAGCTTTTCACCTTCGGCTTTGGCTTGCTCTGCAATAAGGGCTTTGCGTTCATCAAAGCTAGCCATCACGTAGCCTTCACGCAGTATATTGGCATAGTGCGCGGCATGAGTGAGTGTTAACTCGCGGTTAGCATGAAAGCGATGGCCGCGGCTGGTATTACCCGACGATAACCCTAAAATGCTGGCTGGAATCACAGCGTCATCCCACAACATCGCAAGCCACTGTACTGGGCGTACAAATTCGGTGCGGCTAGCACCCCAACGCATGCGCTTGCTAATTGGCAAGCTAGCGAGGGCTTTTTCGACTAATGCCGGCATTAACTCGGCAGTCGGTTCGCCACCATTTTGGCTGGTGTGCATGAGTTTTTCTTCTTTGCCATCGATGCCGGTGGGTAAATGATTGACGTCTAGACCGTTCTTTTTGGCAAAGGCTTCGGCCGCTTTAGTGGGCGCACCGTCTTTAAAAGCAACACGGGTCGGCGGGCCCCACGCGGTGATGGTTTCGAGCGGAGTACTTACCGGTAATCCTTCAATTAACAGCGCTAAACGGCGCGGTGCAGCAAAAGGAGTGTGGCTGGTAAAGCTGATTTTGGCGGTTTTTAGGCCGGCCAATATGCTTTGTGTGAATGCTTTGCTTAGGCTTTTTAAAGCAATGGGGGGTAGCTCTTCGGTACCTAATTCTACTAAAAATGCGTGGCTCATTAGGCTTTGTCCTCGGCGGCTAATTTGTTTAAGGTTTCTTCACGAAGATCGGCAGGTGCCAAAGGGAAACCAAGTTTAGCGCGTGCTTGTAAGTAAGCACTGGCTACGTCGCGTGCTAGCGTACGTACGCGTAAAATATAACGCTGGCGCTCGGTGACCGATATCGCTGAGCGAGCATCTAATAAATTAAAAGCGTGTGAGGCTTTCATTACCATTTCATAAGCGGGCAGCGGTAAGCCGGCTTTAATGAGCTGGCTCGATTGCGCTTCGCACTCATCAAAGGTGGCAAACAATGCATCAACATTGGCGTGGTTAAAGTTGTAATCGCTCATCTCCACTTCGTTTTGATGGAATACATCACCATAAGTCACAGGCGTGCCATCAGGGCCAATGGTCCATACCAAGTCATAAATAGAGTCAACATTTTGTAAGTACATGGCTAAGCGCTCTAGGCCATAGGTAATCTCGCCGCTCACCGGGTAGCACTCTAGGCCACCGACTTGCTGGAAGTAGGTAAATTGGGTCACTTCCATACCGTTAAGCCATACTTCCCAGCCTAAGCCCCAAGCACCTAAGGTAGGAGACTCCCAGTTATCTTCTACAAAGCGTATATCGTGCACGGTGGTATCAATACCGAGCTTTTGTAGGCTACCTAAGTACAACTCTTGAATGTTGCTAGGCGAAGGCTTGAGGATCACTTGAAATTGGTAGTAATGCTGTAAGCGGTTGGGGTTCTCGCCGTAGCGGCCATCGGTGGGGCGACGGCATGGCTGCACGTAAGCGGCATTCCAGGTTTCTGGCCCTATAGCACGCAAAAAAGTGGCGGGGTGAAAAGTACCCGCGCCGACTTCCATATCAAGCGGTTGCATTAACGTACAGCCTTGCTCTGCCCAATAGGTTTGCAGAGCTAAAATCAAGCCTTGAAAAGTTGCCGCGGGGTTGGCGGCGGGGTTTGCCGAAGTAGAAGTCACAATATCACCTAGCTTATGAGGTAAAAACAAAAGGCAGTGATTATAGCGGGTTTTGTGGTGCTATGGAGGTGTTAGAGGGATTTGCCTGTTATGGCTGGGCTATCGATGGTATTAGCGTGGAATTTAGCCAAGCGCTTGGCTAATTGGCTTGGTAGTAGGTACGTAAGGATACCAAGCCCCTGTTATTATCCATATTCTCTATATCCACTCTGAAAATATGCGATGCCTAGCGCAGGCTATTATGCGTGACGGTGTAATTACCGTAAGTATTTGTTCGATGGTATAACCCGAAGCGCAATATGTGATGTATACCGCAGCGGTATATAATCAACCTTTTAGTAATCACCTAACGGAAAAGCGCATGGCTATAGCACAATTAGTGCCGGGGGCAAATTGCCCGGTGCCCTTTGAAACGCTGCATATTGAAGTTGCACTGTCTCCTGCTCAAATAAGTGGCGTGGACGTTGATGTATCGGCCTTTGTATTGACTGCCGCTGGCAAAGTACGTGGTGATGAGGACATGGTTTTTTATGGCCAGCCTTGCCCGGGTAATGGCAGTGTTAAATTTTTGGCTAAGCAAGCAGAGCGTGCCCAATTTAATATCCATTTGCCCGCACTATTAGACGGTACCGAAAAGATTGCCTTTACCGCGACTATTCATGAAAATCGCACCAATTTTAGCGCATTTAATCACCTGCAAATTATGGTTAAAAATACCGCCGGTGATACGTTTTTGCAGGCGACCTTACCGGCGCGCGGCAGGGTGGAGTCGGCATTGATTTTGGGCGAGTTATATCGACGGCACGATCAGTGGAAGTTTCGGGCGGTAGGGCAAGGGTTTGCCGGCGGCTTAAAACCGTTGGCGGAGCATTTTGGTGTGGATATTGATGATGCGCCAAGCCCTGCTGCTGCGCCAGTATCTAGCCCAGTACCGGTTAATAAGCCTGTCTCTTTAAGTAAGGTGACATTAGATAAAGCCCGGCCGCGTGTAAGCCTAGAAAAAAAGACAGAAGGTTTTGGTGAGATTCGTATTAATTTAAATTGGAATCGTCGGCCCGCACCAGCGCCTCAGGGTGGTGGTTTTTTGGGCGGTTTATTCGGCGGTGCGAGTAGCGCCAATAAAGGGGTTGATTTGGATGTGGGTTGCTTATATGAGCAACATGACGGCACAACCAATGTTATTCAGGCACTGGGTAATCGTTTTGGTGCTTTACACAGCGACCCCTTTATTGAGCTTAAAGGCGATGATCGCACCGGTGCAGTGGGTGATGGTGAGTGGTTGCATATTAATGGCGAGCAGTGGGCAAGCTTTAAGCGAATTTTAATTTTTGCTTTTATTTATGAGGGTACACCTAACTGGGCGGCAACCGATGGTGTCATTACGATTCATGTCCCTAATGAACCACCGTTGGAGATTCCTATGACACAGGGCGCTAATGCCATGCGTATGTGCGCGGTTGTATTATTAGAAAACCTCAATGGCGCTTTACAAGTTAACCGCGAGATACGTTACTTTAAGGGGCATCAAGAAATGGATAAGGCTTATCGCTGGGGCTTAAATTGGCGGGCCGGTTCTAAATAAAATACCAGCGCTAATCACTTGGATAAAGCATGGTCTTCTATTATTGGGTATGGTATTTTGAGCAAAATTACACCACTTATATAGACTAGCTCTAGTGAGTGTTGCGCGATGACAAATAGCTATTAAAAAGGATACTAGGATGTTTAAATTAAGTTACTGGGGTAGCCTGTGCATAGCAGGTATGGCATTAGTGGGTTGTGACGGTGCCCCCTTGCCTGTGCAAAATACCGATGCCACTACCGATATCATTGCTGATAACGCCGATGCTTACCCGAATGACCCGCTTTGCCATAAGGCCAGCGATGGCAATGGTGATACGTGTTATTGGACATTAATTGAGCAGCAAAAAGCGTCAGTGCTCGCTGTACAAGGGCAAGATACCGCGTTTATCTATCTGCCACTGAGCCATCAAATACTGCCTTTTAAAGGGAGCGCCAACCAGTTTTTATCACCTATTCCTATTGACTCCAGTAAAAAACCCGTAGCAGTCGCCGCGGATGAAAGTTCACAAGTCGTGTATGCCGCTTATAGTGACGGCAGTATTAGCCGTATTACTGCCGCGCAAGGCGAGCAACCTTTTGCCAATACACCGATCAATGCTGATCAGCTATTTATTCATAACGGCTTGTTGGTTGTGACGCCCATCCAGTCAGCAAACCAGACCTTGCTTCACCCGTATTATTTTGACTTAAGTGATGGCAGCACGGTGCTGTCTATTCCTACCTCAACCAGCAGTACAACCGAAGCGGTTATGCCATATGGACAAGCGCTTAATGGCCAGTTATTAGGCCGTGCGATAGAGGGGAGCAACTTATACGCCATCACATTAGAGCTTGAGGGTAGTGCGTCTTCTGAACAGGTAAAATATACCCAGCATACGCTTTACCCGCGTATCACAAAGCCTGTTAGCACCGCCACCGCACCGCCACCCGATGTGAGCGCTCCTCTATCTTCTCCTGATGATACCCATACGGCTAAGCGTTATGTTTTAACTTGGCCTAAGTTGCAGTGGGGTAAAAGTAGCCAAGATGGGCTTATGCTTGCTGCCCAGTCTTTTTATAGGCAAGCCAATACACAAGCCGCCATTGTCCCAATGCTTGATAAGCCCGTAGTCGATGTTGTGTGGACACCAAGCGATCAAATGCTAGTGGTTAAAGCGAGCGACCAAAAAACAATCATTGAGCGCTGGAGTACTGACTTTGTTTATTTGGGTACGCGCGAATTTGACGGCCGCTATTTAAAATTGTTGGGCGCTGATGAGCAATATACTGTACTCACCAACACCGAACTCACTGGGCTTACCAGCCATGCCTTTACGGGTTCGCAAACGACACCAGCTGTTAATAAGTCGCCAATAGCACTAGCGCCGCCGCTCAGTCATGTAACAGCCGCAATTGAGATAGACAAAAACGGATTGGTGTACGTGATAGGGACAGACCAGCAAGTGATTCATCGCTGGTCAGCGACAGAAAAAGCTTATATAGAGCCCATCGTATTCGAACCCAATTGGCTGGGCACCTTTCGTAAAGCGTGGAGCGAGGTCACTTACGCGGCACATCAAAATACTTTTTATTTTAGAGCAGACCAAAAGCCGATTCTTAATGATTACTATATAGAAGGTTATGAATATACTCGCGTAGCGATTGATAGTGCGGCAAATACGTTACAGCAAGAATACTTATCGGCAGGTGATTTATCGCATGATAATCAGCGTTTTCAAATACTCCCTGTTGCCGACTATTTATTAATGAATACTCAGCTTTATGATTACGAGGGGCAGTTGTATTCCAAGTTGGCCTTCCCTCCTGGTTTGTTCGCATATGCTACCGGTTCATACCTATTTGATAATACTCCTGCCGTTATAGATTCATCACAAGAGCATTTATTTTATCGCCATGCCAATGGCCCTATCACTGTGTTTAAGCAAGACGCAAAAACAGCGGAATTACATATCGCTAAAAATTTAGCTTTTAAAGCCGATAATAAAAACCAAGAACCTTGGCCATTATTTTTAACGCCATCGTCGGAGCTTATTGCAACACGTACAGGTGATATTTATCGTTTAGGTGATCTCGACATAGAGCCCGCAGCAGCGCCTACAATCGAGCCCAGTGATGACTTTATTGTTATACCGCCGAGGCCATCACTAGGGGCTGAGTTGACAACGCTAGTGTCTCAACATAAAGTCGCGCCATTTCACAATGCTGTTTGGTTACCCAATAATGAGCTAGTCACTATTGTGACGGCCGCCAATAGTTGCGAGCTACACCATTACGATACTGATTTTAACGCACTAAAATCACAAGTCATTGAGGGTAGCTGTGTTGATATTGTACACAGTGATATTGCCAGCCCCAGCGGTGGTGCACAGCCTGTTGTTGTGGTGACGGCCATCGACCGCCAGCTCGTATTTACCGTATATTAAAAATTAAAGTATTTTGTCACTATTCAGTTCAGCTGACAAACCTCACCTGATAAGGTGCTGATGGATTATTGTCTAGGCATTTAAGCGCCGGGAGCGCTTATATAGCGACCATGGATGGCTTGAACGGCCCAGTCAATGATTCATTAGCGCCCGATTTCCGGACCTCTGAATAGGTAAAATATTTTTTGAGTAATACGTTATTTGGGCC